>JBDUEK010000018.1:0-83197 GCA_040002495.1 Ferruginibacter sp. | reverse complement strand
AAGTGGGATATGGTTTAGACAACATCAAAGCTAAACTACAAACTACAAGTGAATCCTGGATAGCTTCAATTATTTTGGTGGTTAACCTCGTTAATTTAACGAGGCTAATAACCTTTTGTCTCAACTTTATTATTATACTATTTTACACAGGAATTTTTGGCAGAAAAAAATGGCGACTGAGTTTTTGAGCAGGCCCTAAATAGAAATACCAAATGATAGTGGCCATTTTATTAAGGAAATTGTGGCTTATTTTATCACCGTAACTGTTCCATATTGTGAACGTTTTACTACGCCTTTAAAAGTATAATTGGCATACCAAACATAACTTGCAACTGCAATTTTTGATCCTTTAAAACTGCCATCCCACTTTGTAGCAGGGTTGTTGGTTGTAAAAACTAATTCGCCATAGCGGTTATAAATTGATAATTTATAATTGCTAATTAAGTCGACGTTACCGAGCGGGCCAAACAAATCATTTTTTGAATCGCCATTGGGTGAAAATGAGGTCGGAAAAAAGACGTCTCCACAGTCCTGCCGTACTTCTACATTTATTGTATCTTTTCCGGTACATCCATTCGTGTTTGACACAGATACTGTATATGTACCGGTTTGTGTGACATTAAAATGGGGTAAAGAACTATTATCCTGCCATAAATAAGTGGCAAAGTTTCCCGGCTTTACTATAACGGGTTGATTAGCGCAAATGACTGTGTCATTTCCTAAAAAAGGTATTGCAGGAGTGCTTGTATTTATAACATTCATATCCACAATTGTAACTGCACATCCCCCATTATCAGTAACCGTTACCCTGTAATTACCCGCATTAATATTTCCTGAATTATTATTATTACTTACAGCAGGCGCCCATAGATACGTAAATGGAGCTATTCCTCCGGATGTTGTCAAAAGTATATTTCCGTTTGCTTTCCCGCAAGTAGTTCCTGTAATTTTTGTGGTAACAGAAAATTGTAAAACAGGTTCTTTAATGATAACTATATCTGTAGATGTGCATCCATTTATATCCATCATTATTACAGTATAAGAACCAGCTGATAAACCTGTTGCAGTGGCAGTTTGCTGAATTGGATTTGTATTCCAACTATAACTAACGGCACCAGGTAGAGCTGCAACAATGGTTGCTGTTGCCGTACCATTATTTCCTCCTTTACACGATACATCTTTATGACTGGTAATTTTTACAATCGGTATAACAGGTGCAGCAATATTGATCGAAATATTATCGGTGCAAAGATTCTTGTCGGTAATTTCAATTTTATAATCTCCATGAGCTAAACCACTTGCCGTAGCACTTGTACTTACCATTGGAGTCCAGGTATATGTATAAGGAACTGTACCACCTGATTCCACTATTGAAATGGAACCTGTAGTGGCCTTACAACCAGGCTGAATTACACTTGTAACATGTGAAAGCACAACCGGCTGTGTTAGCTGAACCAATGAGCTGGCGGCACAAGCGCCTGGAGCAGTTACGTCTACATTATAAGCACCTGCAACTAAATTCGTAGCTGTTTGGGTTGTTTGTACCGGGTTGGTGTTCCATGTATAAGTTAGCGGTGCAGTTGTGCCGGTTACAGCAACCGTTACAGCGCCATTATTATTTCCAAAACAATTGAGCGGTGTAACTATTGTGGCATTCGCATCTAAGATGGTTACTTTTCTTGTTATTGTAGATGGAGCATTAAAAGGCCCGCTAACTTTAAAAACTACATCATAAGTTCCCGGGGCAGAAAAACGATGTGTTGGATTTTGTACATTGGAAATGTTATTGATGCCGGAATTTGCATCGCCAAAATTCCAATCAAATACTTGCGGGCAATAAGCCGAAGTATTTGAAAAATTGACGGTATTATTGGGTAAACAGGTAAAGGAAAATGCTGCGTTGTTTGGAGGCGTTTCGCCAACGGTAATATTATCGACCGCAAATCCATTGAAATTATTACACACGGTTCCGGCGCCGAATGTAAATCGAAATATAACATTGGTTTTTCCTGCCAGGTAAGGCATTGATTTTTGAGCAGTCACCCAACCGCCGCTTCCAAAGCCACCCTGGCAACTCCCGGATGTAGTTTGAATATTTCCAGACCAACCTTCTTTAACTTGTGATACCGCTGCCAGGTAAGTGATGTTGGCATAATTAAACCAGTTGGTATTCAGACAATTTCCAACATCTGCACTGGAGCCAACATTTATCCAACTTGACCCATTGTTAGTTGAATATTGAAGATTAGCACCATCAAACCTTCTTTCCATTTCCCAAAAAATATCAAACTGAATATGCGGATATTGTAAAGCTGAAAAATCAAAACACGGACTTTGTATCCAGGACGCTTCTCCATTACCGTAACTGTTTCCGGTAAGGCCCCCTACTATCCAGCATTTTTTTCCAATCGATGCCCCGGTTATTACAGATTTTACCGGAGTACCCCAGGCCCAGTCATTAGCATTCCCTCCAGAAAACCAGGCGCCGTTGTTTGTTTCAAAATCTTCGTGATAAACCAGTGAGCCGGATGGAACAATGCATTGTGATTTTATGGAAAAACTAATCGCCAGGCAGGCAATGGATAAAAGTATATTCCTAAGTGGCTTCCGTGTGGACATTTATGCGAATTGATGAGCAGATGAAATTATGCGAATTTTTGTGGACTTCAGTTTGTTAAAGGCTAATTGCTATTTAACTTGATCGGGTATATATCAGATAATTTTTCTTTACCAAAACTATACTCATGTATTACAATATTACAAGGCTCTTCGCTGCTTTCTAAATTAGTTTTATCTAAATATTCTCAAGGGTCATAAACACTATATATCGACCTGATTTTATAAGTATTGATGTTAGAAAGGTTCACTTACCCGTCTCCAGGCCGCTTTGTTAATAATTCAGCAATCATTTTTTAAACATATTTATCTCTATTGCCAAATCTGCCAATTCAGACCCAAATTACCGCCATTCATCATAATTTAAAACCACTTATACAATATTTGATAAAAGTTGAATTCATTAATTTACTCTAAAAACCAATACAGACAAGGCTTTTAAGTTAACTAAGCTATTTAACCTTACAAACTACTTCCAAAAAACAGGTACTATGTGTTGCATAGTATTGAATAATGTATATCTTTGTGTTATCAAAGTAATCAAAAACAAATTTTAATCAATTCTTAAAAAAAAGTCATGAAAAAGCAATCAACTACATTATTTACTCAAATCAGTAAAGAAATCGTAAACAACCTAACAACTATCGTAAGTGAATCACTGGTAAAAAATTATTCAACTAAACATTCCAAAGTTTTCAGCGCTGCCGATTTATGGAATATACAACGTCAAAAAAGAGCCTTGGTACAAAGACGGTACGCATTATAAAAATCATCACTTCAACAACTAAACTAAAAATCATGAAAAAGACAACAAGCATTCTGTATAGCCAACTTGGTTCAGCAGCAGTTAAAATACTTACAACTGTAGTAGACGAAACCCTGGCAACAAATTTTGATCATTCCAGCCAAAAAAGAATTTTCAGCTCAATTGATCTTTGGAATATTCAACGTAATAAAAAAAGCTTACAACCAAGGAGACATTCCTTTTAATAAAAAACTTCAACTCAAAAAAACAAAGTCATGAAAAAGCAAATCAATAATTTGTTTGTAAACATCAACAGAGAAACTCTTTACTCATTAACAACCATAGTAAACGAAACGTTGACAATTGATGCCATTAAAGTAAGGAGATCTTTTACACCTGCAGAACTATGGCAGATACAAAGCCGCAAAAGAATCACTTCAGGTAGAAGAAATTTCATTTAATAGTGGATTAGCTAAGGGTATCAGTATGTTCCGGCAAAAAAAGGTTTTTAATCTTTTCGAATGATATACACCAGGGAACTGCATTTTTCCCTGGTTTGCAAGGCTTTCAGATTAGATTTAAATCCATTCCAAATGGCCGGTAATAAATTGGTTTTACCAGATTTGTATTGTTCACTCAGCATAGCAATATAAAAAGCATCCAGCCACATGGGCTTTTCAGCTTCCAGTTTCATATCATGCAAAGCCACCAAAGTTTCCATAGATGCTGGAGAAAAATGGTATAAATGCCTGGGTACATCATAAGCTGCCCAATTGGCTCCGTAATAAGTGGCATCCAGTGATGTGTAATTTGGTAATGCTATAAGTGCTACTCCCCCTTGTTTCAGCACACGTTTAATTTGTTGGAAATATCCATGTAACTGGTGTACATGTTCTAACACATGCCACATAGTAACTGCATCAAAAGTTTCGTTGGCGAGTTCAAAGAGCTTTTCCGGGCTATCCAATTGTAACTTGTAATTATCAAGGCATATTTTCCTCGCCCCTTCATCGGGCTCTAATCCACGGGCAGTCCAGCCAGCTTCATTCACGCTTTGTAAAAAAGCTCCTGTACCTGCGCCAATGTCAAGCAAGGATCCTGGCGTTTTTACTTTTCCGGTAACAGTTTTCACTAGTTGCATTTTCCACTTAAGTGTATAATTGCGGGCTATTTTATAAAGCTTGTTAATGATACCTTTTTCTGTGTCGGTATGAGAAATATAAGTATCGGACTGGTAAAAAGGACCGATAGAATCCTGATTGGGAACGTGTTGGGTAAACCTAAGACTGCATTTTTCGCATTCCCAGATTTCAAAACTTTCTTTTGAAACAGTATGATCCCGGCAGGTAAGAACCTTGCTTATATTTTCTCCGTTGCAAGATGGGCAGGCTTTCCGTGTAATTATTGAACTCATTTACTTATTACCGATTATTGAGTGGTGGCAAAAATACAATTTACGATTGTAAAAAGTTGATCAGGATCTTTTTTGAATAATATCGCTGGCAATTTTCGTTGCGTTATTTTCTGCTATAAATTGGAGGTTTTTCCCTTGCGTTCAACACAAAATATTTATACTTTGGAATTGAAAACAACAATCCGCGTAAAACCCAACGTTTTAAAAACATCCTTCCACAAACTTTTTTCCTTATTCGGGCAAGTAATGAAACCTGCCCGATTTCAACTATTAAATCATAACATCATGAATGCACTCAAAAACAAGGTTCAATTAATTGGTAACCTCGGCAACGTACCTGAAATTAAAAATACTGAAAGCGGAAAAAAACTTGCCAGGTTTAGTATTGCTACAAATGAAAAGTTCCTGAATAGCAAAGGTGAAAAAATTACAGAAACTACCTGGCACAACCTTGTGGCTTGGGGGAAAATGGCCGATATTGCTGAAAAATATCTTGTTAAAGGAACGGAAGTAATTATAGAAGGAAAGCTTATTAACCGAACTTACAATGATAAAGATGGAAATAAAAAGTACATTACCGAAATACTTGTAAATGAATTGTTGATGCTGGGTAACAAAGAAAAAATGTAAAATACACCTGGCATCGAAAAAATATATTCGTAGCCAGGTGTTACTTATTCAGACAGCATTATGGAAAAATCAATCAATCAATCTTTTCAACTTGCATCAGATTTTATTAACTACACCAACACGTCGGTTTTTTTAACTGGCAAAGCTGGTACAGGTAAGACTACTTTTTTAAAACACTGTAAGGAAAACACGTCTAAAAATACTGCAGTAGTTGCGCCTACTGGTGTTGCTGCAATGAATGCCGGAGGTACCACTATTCATTCTTTCTTTCAACTGCCGTTTACACCTTTTTGTCCTGTTCATAATACACGAGGCAATTATGAGCATATTAATGACAAACAAAGTTTAGTGGGAAGGGTACGTTTAAATAATGAACGAAGAGATGTTTTAAAAAATCTTGAGTTACTTATTATTGATGAAATAAGTATGGTCCGCTGCGATATACTCGATGCAATTGATACAATACTTAGGTCAGTCAGAAATCAATACAGCCGTCCTTTTGGTGGAGTACAATTATTGCTGATTGGAGATATGTATCAACTTTCGCCTGTTACCAAAGATGAAGAGTGGGGTATGCTTTCTGCATGGTACAAAAGCCCTTATTTTTTCAACAGTCATGTTATTGAAAGTCAGTCACCGGTTTATATAGAACTTGATAAGATTTATCGTCAAAACGATCCTGAATTTGTAAATGTTTTAAACCAGGTTAGAAATAATGAAGTAGATGAAACCGGGTACAATTTGTTGCATAGTCGTTATAAACCGGATTATAATCCTTTGAGGGAAGACAATTACATAACACTCACTACACATAATAATAAAGCGGATACAATCAACGCTGCTGCTTTAACAGATTTAAAAACTAAAGAAATTAATTTTAAGGCGTTGATTGAAGGGGAATTTTCCGAACGATCCTTTCCTGCAGATGAACAGTTGAAATTAAAGGTTGGTGCACAGGTAATGTTTATTAAAAATGATCTCGAAAAACCAAGACGATATTTTAATGGAAAAATTGGGATCGTAGAAAAAATTGATGATGATAAAATAATCATATTGTGTAAAGGTGATACCAACACGATTGAAGTTAGAAAAGAAAAGTGGCGAAATATTCGCTACGTAACAGACAAAATAACGAACCAGGTTGATGAAGAAGAAATAGGTTCTTTCACCCAGTTTCCGATTCGTCTTGCATGGGCAATTACCATCCATAAAAGCCAGGGACTTACTTTTGAAAAAGCCGTAATTGACGCTGGTAGCGCATTTGCACCCGGCCAGGTGTATGTAGCACTTAGCCGATGCACCACTTTGGAGGGAATTATTTTACACAGCCGTATCAATCAACAATCGTTACACAGCGACAGCCGCATCATTTCTTTTGCAAAACAACAAGCCACCAGCACTGCCCAGGTAGATTTATTAATTGAAGCAAAGCGCCAGTTTCAAAAAGATATTCTTGTAAGCCTGTTTACATTCACCGATGAAAGGAAGATGATTGAATCAATGTCTTTATTTATAACAGAACATCAGGACGCATTTAATAAAGAAGCGACTTTCCATATTAGTCAAATGCTAGAAACGCTCACTTCAGTTGATTTGATGGGTACAAAATTTTTACCACAATTAATTGATTTGATAGACCAGCATGCTTTAACTGAAAATAACCAGGACTTACAGTTACGATTACAAAAAGCTTCTGCTTATTTTTCAGACAAACTTGATAAAGTAAAAATAGCGATGGAACAATCGATCGTTGTAACTGAAAAGAAAACGACCGCTACCGACTATAATAAATTACAGATTGCATTTTATAATGACCTGTGTTTTCATTTACATTTACTAAATGGCTGTATAACCGGGTTTATTATAGACAAATACATCCAACATAAAAGATCCTATCATGCGCCAGTCTTAAAAGTAAATGCATACGCAGGAAAATCTTCTTTTGTAAATTATGAAGGTCCCAATCCTGAATTATATCATTTATTAAGAGATAAAAGAGACGAAATTTGTAATGAAAAAAATATTCCGCTTTACCTGGTTGCAAATAGCAATACGCTAAAGGAGATGGCATTATACCTTCCTCAAAATTTAGCCGAGCTTAACCAGGTATCTGGCTTTGGCCCGACTAGAACAAAACAGTACGGCGCTGATTTTTTATCAATCATTCGTTCCTATTGCGAAGCACATAATCTTCAAACAAATATTAGTTCCAGGAAAATAACAAAAGTTAAAAAGGAAAGTACAAGAGAACAAAAAACGGATACTAAAAAAGCAAGTTTTGACTTATACAAAGCCGGAAAAACAATTGATGAAATTGTTATTGAAAGAAATCTTGCACGTGTTACAGTAGAAGGGCATTTATCTTATTTTATTGAAACGGGTGAGGTTGACATTAATAACCTGTTGCCTAAAGAAAAACAGCAACTGGTGTTAAATGTTCTGGAAAAAGATAATCAACAAACTATAAAGGATATAAAAGATTTACTTCCAACAGTCTCTTATGGCGAAATAAAAATGGTTGTTGCTGCTTTTAAAACAGATTCCACAAAAACTAGCTAGTGTTAAGTTAAGAATAAAAAGACGCATCGATTTGTGAATTCTGAATGGTGCTAATGAACCATCAACCATTCACTATTGTCAGTTCACACTTAACTTAACACTAGTTTGCCGCCTTTATTATTAGAGATAAAATGAGATTAATTGACCAAAATAGTTTTCGTTCCAACCTTCAGTAATTTCTTCAAATGCTTCATCAGGAATATTTGTATGAAGTAATTCTGCTGATGTTCCTTGTTTATGCAGATGTAATTTTATGGTTACAATTGAAGATTCTTCCTGATCACCGAAATACCATTCCTGCACAATTTTTTTACCTGCTTCAAAGGAAATATTTTTACCTGCAATACTTCCTTCAAACAAAGAAAATTCACTACCAGGTTCAGTACTCATTTCAGCTTCCTCACCAGTCCATAGTTGCAATGTAGCAGGTAAGGTTAACGCCAGGTAGACATCTTCGGGAGGAGCAGGAATAATAAAATATTTTTTGAAATCTTTCATATTTTTTCAATGTAGGATAAAGATAAAGTTGTTTTTATCTTCTAACAATTAAACGATAACATTATTGGTTTGTTAATAAATTGAAGTGTCTGTTTTAATACATAAAGTTGTTCTTTTTTAGTACTTTAAATTATTATTTTCAAGCTGGATTACCGGATACATTTTTATTAGAATCTTATCACTGTTTATTTTTTTCTATGAGAATTTTGGTGTCTTTATTATTATTTTTATCAAGCTGTGCGTATGCCCAGATTGATCCTTCACAAATTACTATTGCCCGAGATAGTTTTGGTGTGCCGCATATATTTGCACCTACTGATGCAGCCGTAGCTTATGGTTTAGCATGGGCACATGCAGAAGATGATTTTGAAAGTTTGCAACTGGTTGTCTTATCAGGAAAGGCTAAACTTGGAACAGCCCTTGGCAGAAAAGGAGCAGAAGCTGATTATGTAGTTAATTTATTACGTTGCAGAAAATTAGTAGACGACCAATGGACTGATTTGAGCCCCGATTTTGTTGCACTTATTAAAGGGTATGTACAGGGATTAAATGCTTATGCACAATCTCATAAAAGTGAAATAAAATATAAAAAAGCTTTTCCATTTAATGAAAAAGAATACCTGACCGCAACAGTTTTTTCATTAAGTATTTTTTGTGGTGTTGATAATGCTTTGCCAAAAATTTTAGGCGGATCAATTGCCACGCTTCCAGGATTTTCTTCAGAGGGTTCCAACGCATTTGCATTTCATCCATCTAAAACTACAACTGGTGAAGCTTTTCTTGCCATCAATGCTCACCAGCCTGTTGAAGGAATTACAGCATTTTATGAGGCACACTTACAAAGCGAGGAAGGTTGGAATATATTAGGTGGATTATTTCCTGGTGGTTGTCTTATTTTTCATGGTACCAATGAAAATATCGGCTGGGCGCATACTGTAAACAGTCCCGACAAAATTGATGTATACCAGCTAAAGATGAATCCTGAAAATTCAAACCAATACAAATTTGATGGAGTATGGGTGAACCTGGAAGTACAGAAGGCAAAGTTAAAAATAAAAGGAATACCCATTACCGTTAGTAAGAAAGTTTATTGGAGTAAATATGGGGCAACAGTTAAAACAAAGAAGGGTGTTTTTTCCATGAGACTCCCTGCCAATATGGATTGTAAAGCTTTGGAAGAATGGTACAGAATGAATAAAGCCAAAAATTTTACGGAGTTTTACAGCGCCTTAAAAAAGACCAGTCTCCCTATGTTTAATATTATGTATGCGGATAGGTATGACACTATTTTTTACATTAGTAATGCAAAACTGCCGGTACGAAATCCTGCACCACAATATAAATGGAGAAGTACATTGCCTGGTGATACATCTGCAACTTTATGGACAAGTTTTAAACCGGTAACAGCTTTACCACAATATATAAATCCTGGTTCCGGATATTTATACAATACCAACAACTCTCCTTTTCTTGCCACCGAAAAAGTATATGATCTTAGCGCCAAAAATTTTGACCCAAATGATGGTTTCGAATTATTTGAAAATAATCGAAGTGAACGCGTTACAGAACTAATGAAACATATAGATAAGATTGATTACGAAAAATTTAAACAAATTAAGTTTGATCAACAATACCCGGAAGAGCTACAATTTGCATATGGTATTAATAATATGCTCAGTTTAAATGCAACCGAATATCCTAATTTAAAAGAAGTGATTACTACTTTACAACAATGGGATAAAAAGGCAACGGTTTCCAGTAAAGGCGCTGGTATTTTTTTACTGTTGTATGATTACCTTGGAACAAAACTAAAAGGTGTTCCACCAAGACAAGTAACTGTTGAAGAGTCAGTAGAAACTTTTAAATATATCAAAGACTATTTGTTGAAAAATTTTGGAAGCCTGGATATTACATTGGGCGACATTCAGAAACTTATTAGGGGAAATGATGCAAAGCCTGCATCAGGGTTACCGGATATGTTAGCTGCAGCTTACACTGTACCTTACAAAAATGGCATGCGAAGAGTTACTACCGGTGACGCATATATTTGTTTGGTGAGATACCCTAAATCTGGGTTACCAGTAATAGAGTCAATAAATACTTTTGGTGCATCAAGTCACCCCGGTTCTCCCCATTTTAGGGACCAGATGGAGATGTTTCAAAATAAAAAATTAAAGCCAATGACGCTGGATAAAGCTGAAGTGCTTAGTAAGGCAGAAAAAATTTATCATCCTATGAAGTAGACTAAGATTATAAATTCTCTATTTGAATTTTAGGTTGTTTATTTTTCACAGTTATTTTGGAAAGTACTTTTTAGATGTAAAATTTTATCGGTACAAGATTCATTATTAAACATAAATTTTTAAAGCAAAAAAGCACCGCAATTATGATGTGGTGCTTTTTTTTATTAAAATAACTTAACTAATTTACCATAAAACTTACCATGGTGTCGCCCCACATTAAAGATACCTTACCCGATTTGTCAATTGCAAAAGTCATTTTTTCCGTAAAAGTTGCAGGCTTTCCGGCAGGTGTAACCAGTCGTAATGCATCTTCAGATTCGCTGTATCCGTCATCGCCCCATAAAGTTGATTTATTATTGAAAATAACGGTCCAGTCTTTTTCACCTGGTATTGTGTATAATCCATATTTGCCTGCTTTTAAAGTTTTACCATCAATTTCTACGTCTTTATTTATTTCAAAAACAGTGGCTTCGTTTGCACCGGTACGCCAAATTTTTCCGTATGGAGCTATCTCCTTTCCTATAGTTCTACCTTTTACAGATGGTTGACTATAATCGACACTAATGGTTACACCTTTTGATGTAGTAACAGTTACTTTATCCGGAGGGCTTGGCCTACTACTTTTATCCTGTGCATTTACATTTAATGCAGATAAAACAAATGTTGCTATTGCAACGAAGGAAAATATTGATTTCATAAAATTTTTTTTGAGTAAACAAGTTACTAAAAATGGTTCATCACTTTTTCTTAAACAGGGACTAACGGCAGTATTAAAAGATGAATACTCATTGAGCAAATAATTTGTTGTTTAAACTTTGATTGATTGCATTTGTACCTAACAGTAAACCCTCCGATTGGAGGGTTTTTAATTTTACTGAATAATTATGGTATCGTAAAATTGCTTTGGCTTATCTGCCAAAATCATCTTGTACCCTTACAATATCCTCTTCATCACTTGGATTTGCGTTATCAGTATGGCGCCAGATCTCGGCAACAATTCCCCAACCATTCAGTCCAATTAATCTGTGCCGCTCTCCTTGTTTCAATTGAATGATATCACCGATGTTAAGTGTAGTTTCTTCTTTCTCATCGTCGGTATCGCTTGTTACTACTCCTGCTATCCCACCAATTAGCTTCCATATTTCAGCACGACGATGATGATATTGCCAGCTTAAACGCTGGTTTGGTGCTACTATTAATATTTTGGGGCTGAGTTTCCCGGAAATAGTTAATTCTTCCTTTGTTAAATGAGAAAAGTATTTAGCAATAAATTTCTCCGCTTCTGCCTCATCTAAAACAAAGAATCCCCCCCATGGGCGGGTACTATCTTGTTTATCAATTTTAAGTTCTTCTTTGTGCAGATATTCTGCAACACTTTCAAAAACGAGCTCTTTAGGGGTGTCGATCGAAAACTTTAGGGGCATATTTTAATTATTTTATTAATAAAGTGGAAAGATAAAAAGATTTTCTTTTTAAAAAAGCCATAATTACGCAGTTGGAAATAGCTTAACTATATTATTTATGTGAACAATTTTTATCTACCCATAAACACCATAAGTATCTGAACATCACTAGGGTTAACTCCGGAAATACGTGACGCTTGTCCTAAGGTTCGAGGACGTAATTTTGTAAACTTTTGTCTGGCTTCGTTACTAAGTGATACAAGTTTATCATAGCTGAAATTATCAGGAATTATCAGATCTTCCAGTTGACTCATTTTTGCGACCAATTCTTTTTCCTTTTCTATGTATGTTTCGTATTTAGTCAGAATTTCTACTTGCTCAATCGTTTCATTGTCAAATTCCAGAAGAATATTCTCCAGTTTTGGAATCGATGATATCATATCCTTCAAACCAATATTTGGCCTCAACAATATCTGCAATGCCTTTTGTTTGGTTTGAATAACAGATGATTGTGATTTTTCCAATAAGGGGTTTATTTCTTCCGGTTCAAGTGTAATAGCATTTAATAAAGACTTCACTTTAGCTACAGCCTCATTTTTAACCAACACTTTTTCCATTCTTTCCTGAGATGCCAATCCAATTCTATAACTCAACTCTGTGAGCCTGACATCTGCATTATCCTGGCGAAGTAATGTTCTAAACTCTGCCCTGCTGGTAAACATTCGATAAGGTTCTTCAGTTCCTTTGTTAATCAGGTCATCTATTAATACGCCAATATAAGCTTCACTCCTCTTTAATATAACGGGATCAAGTTCTCTTGCTTTTTGATGAGCATTAATTCCTGCCATTAAACCCTGACAGGCGGCCTCTTCATAACCTGTTGTGCCATTGATCTGCCCGGCAAAAAACAGGTTTTCAATTAACCTGGTTTCTAAACTAAACTTTAATTGCGTTGGTGGAAAGAAATCATACTCAATTGCATAGCCGGGGCGGAACATTTTACATTGCTCAAATCCGGGAACCATTCGCAGTGCCTTCAATTGAACTTCTTCTGGCAGTGATGAAGAAAACCCATTCACATAAATTTCAACAGTATTAAAACCTTCAGGCTCAACAAATAACTGATGACGATCTCTTTCAGCAAAACGGTTGATCTTATCTTCTATACTTGGGCAATACCTCGGACCAGTCCCCTGTATTCGACCTTGGAACATCGGACTTTTTTCAAAACCGGTCTTTAAAATTTCATGTACTTCTTTACTTGTGTAGGTAATCCAGCAGCTTTTTTGTTGATTTGATTTAATTTTGGGAACATTGAGGTAACTGAAACCTATTATTTCATTATCTCCTTTTTGTTCTTCCATCTTGCTATAATCAAGACTTCTTCCATCTATCCTTGGAGGTGTTCCGGTTTTAAGCCGATCGCTTTCAAAACCAAGAGAAACTAACTGTTCAGTAATTCCTGTCGCAGCCCTTTCAGCCATTCTTCCTCCTCCCAATTGCTTTTCACCTATATGGATAATGCCGTTTAAGAAAGTTCCATTCGTTAAAACAACTGATTTTGCTTTTATTTCATGACCCAAACCTGTTGATACTCCATAAATTATTCCGTTTTTAACAAGCAAGCCTCCTACCATATCCTGGTAAAAATCAACGTTTGGCGTATTTTCCAGCATTTCACGCCACTTACCTGCAAATAACATACGGTCACTTTGGGCACGGGGACTCCACATTGCTGGTCCTTTTGAACGGTTAAGCATGCGGAATTGAATCATACTTTGATCTGTTACAATACCACTATACCCTCCCATTGCATCTATTTCTCTTATTATTTGTCCTTTTGCAATACCACCCATTGCCGGATTACAGCTCATTTGGGCGATTGTTTGCATATTCATAGTAATTAATAGCACCTTGCTACCCAAATTAGCAGCTGAAGCGGCAGCTTCGCAACCGGCGTGACCCGCTCCTACAACGATAACATCATAATCTTTAAACATGGTTGCAAAGATACTTCTTTAGCAAATTATGAAACAAAGCTTAACTATTCCATATAACAAGACGATGTTCCACGTGGAACACGATTTATTTATGTTTCACGTGGAACAAATTAAACTACATTATTATGATATCGGGCTAAATAAAAATCTTCCTTCTCTCTCATTACAAACTTTTCTGCTTTACTTTTATCACCATAACCACATAAATGAAGCAAACCATGAAAAATAACACGGAGTAATTCATCATTTTCAGAACATCTAAACTTTGACGCGTTCTCTTTGATCCGCTCGATACTAATATAAATTTCACCTTCTATATACTTTTCATCTTCAGTTAAAGGAAAAGTAATAATATCCGTTAAAGTATCATGATTTAGAAACTTCTTGTTGATTGCCAATAAATAGCTATCACTACAAAACACGTAGGTTAAACCTTTTAAGACACAAGCTTCCCTTAATGCCAGGTTAGTTAAAAACAATTTTAAACGCTTTCGTTCTGAGAGCTTCAAGTTTATATCAGTATTGTAAAAATTTATTGCCATGGTATTTTTCTTATATCGAAATTATAGAACAATCCTGAATGATACCTTTGCACAAATTATAAGCATAGAATGGATAGAAGACTCTCTGAAATTGCTGTAGGAAAAACCGTACTTATTAAATCATTTGAAAAAGATGATATCTTTCTAAAATTGATGGAAATGGGTTGTGTACCGGGTGAAACCATATTTGTAGACAAAATAGCCCCACTTGGCGATCCAATTTCGATATTAGTCGCAGGTTACTATTTAAGCTTACGCCTAAACGAAGCTCAAAACATTTGGGTTGAAGAGGAACTACTCTAACAATTAAACACACAATATCCCATTAATGAAAATTGGACTCTACTTTGGTTCCTTCAACCCAATACATGTTGGACATCTTATAATAGCAAACCACGTTGTAAATAATACAACTATCGATCAACTCTGGTTTGTAGTGTCGCCACAGAACCCTTTCAAACCTTCCTCTACCCTATTAAATGAATATCACAGGTTACACCTTGTACAGTCAGCCATAGATGGGGAAAATAAATTAAAAGCATCCAGCATCGAATTCAACTTACCAAAGCCATCTTATACCGTCGATACACTAGTATATATGAAAGAAAAGTATCCTCAACATCAATTTTCGGTAATAATGGGAAGTGATAGCTTTTGTAATTTATCGAGATGGAAAAATTATGAGAACATCATTAAACACCATCCGGTTTATATTTACGAAAGAGAAGGTTTCCCAATCACTAATTTGATTGAAGCCGACATTACAATATTAAAAGCACCCTTACTGCAAATATCCTCAACAAAAATAAGAGAGATGATAAAAGGAGGAAAATCGATCAGATATCTCGTAACCGATATTGTAAAAGAAGAAATCGAAGGAAATAACTATTACAGGCATTAAAAAATAGCTCCCAACACCAAACATACTATTACAATATATGGTGGAGGAATAGTAGTAAACCTTAGCATTAATACTGTTCCGACTATCACAATAATATTAATAAAGCTAATCAAGCTAAAATGAGCAATTGATACATCCTTCAATAAGTATAAAGTAGCGGCCCACATAAAACCAACAACTACCGCATTAATTCCCTCAAGGGCTCGAAACACCACAACGAACTTTTTTAAATACTGCCACAGTGGAAAAAAGAATAAAACCAGTAAAGCACTTGGTAAAAAAATTGCAACAGTTCCAATAACACACCCTAACACCTGTATCAAACGGCCTTCTCCTTTTAAAGCAATTCCTCCTGTAAATGAAGCAATCGAAAAAACAGGACCAGGAATTGCCCTAACAATTCCGGCTCCTGTAAGAATTTCACTTCTATCTATTCTTATAATATTGCTTTTTGAATCAACAAACTTGGGAGAACTGGGACGAGCAACATATTGATCAAGTAACATAGGAATTAATACATCTCCACCGCCAAAAACAAAACTACCAAACCTATAAAAATTCTCAAATAAATTATAGGCCTTTCTGTCCCTCCATTCCTGTTTACGGGCAGTTTCACTTAGAAATCCAGCAACTACGAAAACCAAAACAAAGAGCCAAATATTGGTCCAACGGATTTTTTTGTCGTCAACATTACTTTGTCCGGGAATTCTTTTACTGCTAAAATTTGTTGTTATCCCACCAAAAATTATTAATAACGGAAACACCCACGGTGTCTTGAACAATAGATAGGTAACTGCCATTGTTACCAGCATTATGATTTGAGTGATTGTATTTTTTACAGAAATTCGAAAAGCCTTTATTCCTGCATAAGCCAAAAAACCAATAGCCATCGGTTGAATAAAACGAAATGTACTGGACTGTAAATTTGATACACCAATTCTACCAATCAAAAAAGATAATGCCCCCATCAATGTACAAGCTGGCAAAATCCAAATAAGCAAGGTTAAAACGGCCAATGGAATTCCGCCACGTTTATATCCAATTAGAGTTAGGGTTTGGGTAGAAGAAGCACCAGGTAACATCTGACAGAAAGAAACATAATCCATTAACTCCTCTTTCGTAATATCCTTTCTACCTTCAACAAAAGTTCGCATCATCATTCCTAAATGACCTTGGGGTCCACCAAAAGCAGTAACACTATGTAATAAAACAGCCTTTAAAAATGGTATATGACGAATAAAAATCAATAGTTGAAAGTAAGGTGATTACTAAACAATAGAATGATTTAGAAGTAATTAAATATTACTATATTAAATAATATAAAGTTTTTTCTAATAATTATTCTATTTTTTAAGACCAATTTCTCTAAGTCTTTCATCAAGATATTCGCCGGCAGTAGCATCCTCATATAATTTTGGATGCTCGTTATTAACACAAGTATCCAAACAACGTAGACTCATGCTTGATTTTGGATGTAAAAAGAAAGGTATAGAAAAACGTGAAGTGTGCCATAACTCCCGGGCTGGATTAACAACCCTATGTGTAGTACTTTTTAATTTATTATTTGTAAAACGTTGCAACATATCTCCCACATTTACAACAATCTGGTCGGGCAATGATGTTACACCTACCCATTCCTGCTTTTTTGTTAAAATCTGCAAACCATCGGCAGATGCACCAACTAATAATGTAATTAAATTTATGTCTTCATGTTGCTCAGCTCTTATTGCACTTTTTGGCTCATTAGTAATTGGCGGATAATGAATTGATCTTAAAATAGAATTGCCGTTAAAAACATATTCATCAAAATAATGCTCGTCAAGATTTAAATATAACGCGATCGCCTGCAGCAAGGCAGTTCCTGATTTTTCGAAAGCTCTGTAAGCATCCGCAAATGTTTTATCAAAACCTGCAACTTCTTTTACTAAAACATTCGGTGGATATTCTTCTTCCTTGTAATTATCCCTTGGCGTTTGACCATATTGAAAAAACTCCTTTAAATCTGGCGCATCACTTCCTTTTGCATGTTCCTTTCCAAAACTTGTATACCCACGTTGACCTGCCAACTCAGGAATTTCATACGTACGCTTTTGCTCAAGCGGCAGTGAAAAAAATTCCTGTACATACTGATAAAGATTTGCTATCAACTCATCAGGCACACCATGATTTTTTACTGCGACAAAACCAACATCTTCGTAAGCTTTGCCCAATTGCTGAACAAAAGCTGCTTTGGTTTTTTCATCACCATTTAAAAAGTCAGCCAGATCTACTGAAGGAATTGCCATAACAAAATTATTTACTTGAATTAAAAATTTACTTAACGATAATATACAAATATAAAATTGATTTTCATTTACAAAACACTAAATACCAGGTATTACTGAATTATATCCTGTAGAAAAGGATGTTAAAATATCCAATAATATAATTTAACCACAACTGAACTACAACCCGTATAGTTTACTTATTTGAAGCATACGTTCGATGGGCTTTTTCGCCGCCAAACGTAATTCTTCATCCATTGTTATTTCAGGCTGTTCATATTCCATACATAAATAAAGTTTCTCCAGTGTATTCAATTTCATGTGAGGACAATCATTGCATGCACAACTGTTAGTGGGAGGAGCTGGAATAAATGTTTTATCTGGACTTAACTTTTGCATTTGGTGTAAAATCCCGGTCTCTGTCACAACAATAAATTCTTTGCTAGTACTTTGTTGTGAATATTGTAATAAACCCGTAGTGCTACCTATGTAGTCCGCTACAGCCAAAACTGCATCTTCACACTCAGGGTGAGCTATTACTTTAGCTAAAGGATGCCGAATTTTCAACTTTGTTATTTTCTCCAAACTAAAAATTTCATGCACCATACATGCACCGTTCCACAAAACCATGCTTCTGCCCGTTTTCTTATTTAAATATGCACCCAAATTTTTATCTGGTGCAAATATTATCTTTTGATCATTCGGTAAGCTTTCAATAATTTTTTCTGCATTACTGCTTGTACATATTATATCACTCAGAGCTTTCATTCCCGCAGAACAATTTATATATGTAATAACCAAATGATCCGGGTGTTTATCTTTAAACATCTTAAACAATGCAGGTGGAGCGCTATCACTTAAAGAACAACCAGCTTTCAAATCTGGTAACAAAACCTTTTTATTAGGATTTAAAATTTTTGCGGTTTCTGCCATAAAGTGAACTCCTGCAAAAACAATAATATCTGCTTCCGTTTTTTCTGCTGCCTGGGCTAAACCAAGACTATCCCCAATAAAATCGGCAACATCCTGTATATCCGGCTCCTGGTAATAATGTGCAAGTATTATGGCATTCTTTTCTTTTTTTAGCCGCTCTATTTCAGCAAACAAATCAATACTCACATCTATATCAACATCTAAAAATCCTTTCGATTCAAGATTCAATTTTGCGTTGTTAATATCTATCATAATAATCTTTAGTAGTTTTTTATTTTAAGTAAACTTATTATTACTAGGGCTGTGGATATGTGGAAATAATAATTTTAAAATTATTGTAAAATACAAATAAAGAATTTATCCACCTCCATTCACATGTAATTAACATACACTAAATATATATATTTAGCCTAATTGCTTTACTGTAATTGGTTTTTAAAAATCACCCATATTGTTTTGCACTTCGGTTAATAAAAAGCCAGGTTAATAATAATATATTGCAATTTTAAATTGATGCTGTTAATGAACTACCTGATAACTTTCATTGAATTAACAAAGTGCACCTCCGTTTATAAAATGAGTCTAAGTTTTACTCTAAATTTCCCCCTTTATCAAAGATACTTATCGTGCTTATTAACAGTAAAGTGGTGTTATTAACAATAATATGTTAACAGCGTTTGAAACCTACATCCGCCTTCTGTTACAAAGTTACTGTATGATTACACCAACCAAACCTACCTGTACATATATAATATAAGAGCTTTAACAAGGCATACGAATTAGTGATTCAATTTATAATTGACCATTCTTTAAAATTTTTAATAATTATCAAAAAGAGATAATACGTATTTTGCTGTAACGCTTACGTTTCTGATACTTTCTTTTACAATGCCTGTCGTAACTCAATTTGCGCAATTTTAGCCGCCTTATTTTTCCACATTTATATACATTTTTCCCCTATTTTTGCCGTCCATTTTAATCAAAGAAAAGATGCAAATAATACAAAACATTCGTGAAAAAGGTGCAGCCATAGTAATTGCGGTAATTGCCCTGAGTTTAATTGGTTTTATACTGATGGATGCTAAGCCAGGAAGTAATGGTGGTATTTTTAGCGGCAACAGGGGAACCGGTCTCGGTAAGATCAATGGGGAAACCATTGAATCTGCCGAATTTAATGCAAAGGTAAAACAAGCAGAAGATCAGTATGGTGGCCGTGTTAGCGGTACCCAGGTTTATGAAATAAGGCAATCAGTTTGGGATCAATTAGTAGCAGAAAAATTGCTGGTAAAAGAATTTGAAAAACTTGGCTTAAGTTTTACACCCAAAGAAATGAGTAGCATAATGTTCAGTAACGACGCTCCTTATGCGTTAAAACAGGCATTTTCGGATAAAAATACGGGCCAGTATGATGTAGCCAAAGTTCAGGAGTGGTGGCAGCAAGCCAGAAAATCAAAGGGAGAACAACGTGATGCAATTGAAGCACAAATTGTTGAACCTATGAAATTGCAATCCTTGTATAATAAATACAATAGCCTGATTGCGTCGAGTGCATACTACCCTACCTGGATGCAACAAAAAGAAAATGCTGAGGCAAATACTTTTTCGAATATTTCTTTTGTATCAGTTCCATATAATGCTATAAGTGATAGCACCGTAAAAGTTTCTGACGAAGAGATCACGGATTATATGAGCAAGCATAAAGCGCTTTATAAAACAGATGGTGGCAGATCTATCTCGTATGTAGCTTTCTCTGCAAATCCAACGCCTGCGGATACACTTAAATCTTTAGAAGCTGTTAATAAATTAAAATCTGATTTTGTTGCTGATACAAGTGCAAAAGCATTTGTTGCAAGAAATGGTAGTACTATTAATTATTATGACGGATATACAGCAAAGTCAAAATTAGCAATGTCGCAAAAAGATTCAATTGCATCCTTACCAATTGGAGGTGTTTTTGGCCCTTATCTTGATGGTGGAAATTTTGTACTTGCAAAAATGATAAGTGTTCGCCAGTTACCAGACAGTGTTAAAGTAAGACACATATTAATTGGGACTAAAGACCCTCAAACTGGTGCTGTTAAACTTGAAGACAGCGTTGCTAAAATGCGCATTGATAGTATTGCTGGTGCCATCAAAGGAGGAGCAGACTTTAATTCTATGGTATTATTATATAGTGATGACCAGGGTAGTAAAGGAACAAAAGGCGAATATGATTTTTCGTCTACGCAATTTGCCAATCTTGCAAAAGAATTTGCTGAAACAGCTTTTTATGGTAACACAGGCGATAAGAAAGTAGTGCATACAGATTTTGGATGGCACTACATTGAAGTGTTGAACCAAAAGAATTTTGAACCGGCATATAAAGTGGCATATGTAGCCAAATCAATTTTGCCAACAGACGAAACTGTTAACAATGCAAGTGCACAGGCTACTAAATTATCCAGCGAAGCAAGTGGTGCAAAATCTTTAGAAGAATATGTTGCAAAAAATGGCTTGCAAAAAGTAGATGTGCCGGAATTGATTAAACCAAATGATTACCGGCTTGGTGGATTACAAGATGCAAGACAATTGATTAAATGGGCCTATGATGCAAAAGAAGGACAGGTTAGTGAACCATTTAGTATTGAAGATCATTTTGTTGTTGCTATTGTAAATAAAATTCAACCCGATGGATTACCCGATGCAAGAACCGGTCGTACAATGGTAGAACTTAAAGTAAAGAACTTAAAGAAAGCCGAACAAATTGCACAAAAGTTGAAAGTTTCCCAAACATTGGAAGCTGCTGCAACTGCATACGGTGTTCAGGTTGGAACTGCTGGAGCTGATTCCACATTATCACTAAGTTCTCAAATAATTAATGGTGTAGGTAATGAACCAAAAGTTATCGGTGCTTCATTTAACAAAGCCTACCAGTCAAAAATATCTGAACCAATTGCTGGTAACAACGGCGTTTACGTTATTAAAATAAATAACATTTTTACAAAACCTGCTGAAACTCCGGAAATGATGGCTCAACAGGCTGATCAACGTGCTAAGGGATTAGTACAGCAATTGTCAGGTTGGTTCGAATCGTTAAAAAATACTGCAACTATCAAAGACGAGCGTAGCAAAATGTTCTGATTTATATTGAAAATAATTTTTAACAGCCGGTCCATTTAGACCGGCTGTTTCGTTTATCAAAACTTTGCAACAATGAGCTCATAAAGGCTTGTTAATAAAAAGAGGTATAAGAACAAAGGATAGGAACGAAATACAAATTCCGATTTTCGAAAATAGCGGTTGGTCTTACCCTTGCTTATTAATTGTAAATTTGTGATTATGAGCGAAGTAATAGTTAACAAAGTAAGCGAGAGTGCATTGGTAACATTGAACCTTGAAGAATACTTTCCGACAGAAGAAATTGCATTGTTTGATATGAAGGATCATCTTTTTATGGGACTTATTTTAAAAGAGAAAGATTTTAGAGAAGCCTTAAAAACATTAGACCTTCAAGCTTATGCCGATAAATTTGTTGCCGTTACCTGTAGTGCAGATGCTGTAATACCGGTTTGGGCGTATATGTTGGCGGCAAGTTACCTTCAGCCTGTTGCAAAAGAAGTTGCGTTTGCAACCGTGGAAGATTTAAAACAACGATTGTTGTTAAAAAATATCGGCCGCATAAACATCAATGATTTTGCCGACAAAAGAATTGTTATAAAAGGATGTGGTGAGTTACCGGTTGGTGAAGCGGCCTATCTTGAAGCAACAAAATTGTTAAGACCAGTTGCCAAAAGTATTATGTATGGCGAACCTTGCAGTACTGTACCAATTTTTAAAAAGAAATAAGACTTTTTACTTCTTTATATTTTTCTACCTTCACGGCACTCATCTTCAAAATTTTTTCATTTCGAATGGTTGATGCTTTTTTAAAAGGACTTGCGTTAAGTTTGTTGCTGATATTTTCAGTAGGTCCAATCGTGTTTACAATTATAAAACTAAGCATCATTAATGGACGAAGTGGTGGTTATAGTTTTGTTGCGGGTGTATGGTTGAGCGATTTGTTGATTGTAATATTGAGTAACGCATTTTCGGAACTGGTAACACATTTATTGGATTTTAAAAAAGCCATCGGTTTTACAGGAAGTGTATTTTTAATTAGTATAGGTGTGTTCTATTTATTCTTTAAAAAAATTAAAATGCGCAGCCAGGAAACAGAAGCCATTAAAGTTTCTGTAGGTACGCATGCACGTTTAGCTGCCTCCGGTTTTTTAATTAACACCTTAAATCCTGCAGTATTTGCATTTTGGCTTACTACTACAACTACTATTGCAATTACACATACAGTAAAAGAGCGAATAGTTATATTTACAACCTGTATTTTAATCAACCTTGGTGCCGATGTTTTAAAAGTAGTATTGGCAGGTAAGCTTAGTAAAAAACTCACTCATAAAAACCTCACACTTATCAATAGAATTTCAGGATCCTTATTAGTAGGATTTGGTATACTACTGTTAATTGGAATATTATATACTACCAAAACACAATAAGAAAGCAATAAGATATTTATTTTTATAGTTTATTGATATTTTACAATATGCATCGATTACTACTCATAATATTTATATTTTTCTCAAATCAAACATTTGCACAACATGCGGATTTTATAATGTTGAAAAAAAATAATAAAACCATCAAACGGTATTATGCCGGAACAGAGATTGAGTTTACTACCACTACGGGTGCTTACATCAATGCACAAATTCAGGGAATAAAAAATGACACGTTATTTTTGAAACAATATGTTGTAAAAACTGTCCCAACACAGCTGGGTGTGTATGTATTGGATACGGTTACAACCTACTATTATAAGTACCACTATAACCAAATACAATCAATCGGCAAATCACATAGCGGATTTAATTTGTCTGCCAGTGCCGCAAGCCTTATGGGCGGCGGTGTTTTATTAACGCTGGCAAGTGGAATTGTTTATTTAGCCGATCGTGAAAAATTTAGCCCGGGCTTACTAATTGCGTCAGCCTCCCTGGCGACAGTGGGTTACATTATGGCTAAAACCGGTGGCAAGGGCATGGTTATCGGAAAAAAATATCAACTCGTATATCTTGGATTGTCAGATAATGAAAAAAGTAAATAATCATTGTAATAAAAAAGTGATTGTAGCATGCAGAAATTCTGGCGCATTTTAAAACGAACCCTCCTCATTCTTTTTATACTTCAATTGGTTTATATTCTTTTTTGTAAATGGATAAATCCACCAATCACACTCACTCAACTTGGCAGTGCCGTACAAGGGTATGGAGTAAGAAGAGATTATGTTTCATATGATGAAATGAGTCCGAATATAAAACTGGCAGTAATGGCAAGCGAGGACCAGCTATTTCCGGAACACAGTGGTTTTGATATGAAGGCAATTGAAAAAGCAATAAAGTTTAATGAAAAACATCCTAACAGGAGAAGAGGTGCCAGCACTATCAGCCAACAGGTTGCCAAAAATGTTTTTCTATGGCAAGGCGGTGGATTTATAAGGAAAGGCCTTGAGGTATATTTTACTTTTATGATTGAAAAAATCTGGAGCAAAAAGCGGATCCTTGAAACCTATTTAAATGTGGCTGAAATGGGTAAAGGTATATTTGGAGTACAGGCTGCATCAAAAGCATATTTTAATAAAGATGCCAAAAATTTAACCAGAAGTGAAGCAGCAAAAATTGCTGCATGTTTACCTAATCCCAAAGTGTATACCATTAAGCCGTTACATAAAAAAGTTGCTGAACGGTATGACGATATAATGCGACAAATGAATAACCTGCAGGGCGATGCGGATATACAACAACTGATAAAATAAATGCTACGTTGTAATGTGTAGATGCTTCAAAAATGAACATAAATAGTAAAAGACAGTTTTAAAAACACTGGCTCTTTACCGTTTATTCTTTATTACTGTAACTTCATGTTTTAATAATACTATATGAGTTTTAGAAATTTTAAAATGGTTGGATACGTAGTTTACGGACGCGGTTCTTTTAACCAGTTAGATGAAATATTGCAACCCAATCGCAAGCAGAACGCTCCAATGATATTTTTGGTTGACCATTATTTTGAAGGTAAACAATTAGCAGACAGAGTACCATTAAGGGAGAATGATAAAATCATTTTTGTAGATGTAACCTACGAACCAAAAACAACTTATGTTGATAGTTTAGCAAATCAATTAAAAGAAGAGTTTGGAACAATAAGTGGCGTTATTGGAATTGGCGGCGGCTCTGCAATGGACCTTGCTAAAGGTGTTTCCCTAATGATGAACAATGTAGGCAGCAGTGCAGATTACCAGGGATGGGACCTTGTAAAAAATGCCGGTGTTTATAAAGTTGGTATTCCTACACTAAGTGGTACAGGCGCAGAAGTAAGTCGTACTACCGTATTAACCGGACCAACAAAAAAGCTTGGGATGAATTCAGATTTTACTCCTTTTGATCAGATAGTATTGGATCCGGAGCTAACACAAAATGCACCGGTGAATCAACGCTTTTATACGGGTATGGATTGTTACATACATTGTATCGAAAGTCTTACGGGTACTTACCTGAATGAGTTTAGTAAAAGCTATGGCGAAAAAGCATTGCAACTTTGTAGAGAAGTGTATGTAACGAAAGACAACTGGGATGACGAAAGTGATGATAAGTTGATGATGGCGAGTTATGCAGGTGGAATGAGTATAGCTTACTCCCAGGTTGGGGTAGCCCATGCTGTTAGTTATGGCTTAAGTTACCTGTTAGGCACCAAACATGGTATTGGAAATTGTATTGTTTTTAATCACCTGGAAGAATATTATCCTGAAGGTGTTATAGAATTTAAATACATGGTTGAAAAAAACAACATAGAAATACCTAAAAATATTTGCGCCAATTTATCTGACGAACAATTTGATAAAATGATAGACGTATCCATGGTTATGAAGCCACTTTGGGAAAATGCCCTTGGTAAAGACTGGGAAAAGATTATGACCCGGCAAAAACTCCGAAAACTCTATGAGCGCTTGTAACTTCAATTAATTTCAACATATCTTTTAACCGGTTTTTTATTTTAATGAGTTTTTCATTTAACCTGTTGTCGAATAATGCCAGGACAACAAATAATTACTATAATATTAAATTAATTGAATAACACCCTATTAACTAGGGTGCATTTAGAATTGTCGCAAGAGGTGTCATCTTTTAGCCAAAACTTTTAAAGTTTGAAGTGAATTAAAAAAGATGACACCTCTATTTTTAGGCAGCGACAATTTTAAGTGCACCCATTAACTACCTATCAAACCAATATCAGCTGACAATACCTTACATTTGCACCCTACACCACTCAATAAATATGGCAAGTTGTAAGCCGAAGTGGTAAATAATATCTCCGCTGATTCAGAAAATGCAACGTCTTTCCAGCCTTATAAAAATTAAACCATTCAATGGCATTTAAAAATTTAGAATTAATTGAACCTATCCTGAAAGCATTGGCTAATGAAGGATACACCACACCCACACCTATACAAGCACAGGCAATTCCACTGGTACTGGAAAGAAAAGATCTGTTAGGTTGTGCACAAACCGGAACCGGAAAAACAGCAGCCTTTGCTATTCCTATTTTACAAATACTCTATAAAGAAAAAGACCAGGAAAAAGGACGCAAACAAATTAAAGCACTCATACTTACTCCAACAAGAGAGCTAGCCATTCAAATAGATGAGAGTTTTGCAGCATATGGTAAGTATACAGGCCTTACACATGCTGTTATTTTTGGAGGAGTTTCACAGCTACATCAAACCAATCAATTAAAAAGCGGGGTAGATATTTTGGTGGCAACACCCGGACGTTTGCTTGATCTGATGAGCCAGGGATTTATTGGACTGCAGCATTTAAAAATATTCGTGTTGGATGAAGCAGACCGTATGTTGGATATGGGTTTTATACATGATGTAAAAAGGGTGATAATCAAATTACCAGCAAAAAGACAAACACTGTTTTTTTCAGCAACCATGCCGGCAGAAATTCAATCGCTGGCAAATGTATTATTAACGAATCCATCAAAAGTTGAAGTGACACCCGTTTCATCTACTGTTGATGCAATTGACCAAAGTTTGTTTTTTGTTGATAAAGGCAATAAGCCTTCCTTGTTATTATACCTTTTAAAAACTCACAAGATTCAAACAGCGCTTGTATTTACCAGGACCAAACACGGTGCGGATAAAGTAGTTAAAATGTTGCAACGGGAAAATATTACAGCAGCAGCAATACACGGTAATAAATCGCAAAATGCCAGGCAGAATGCTTTGACAAATTTTAAAAATGGTAACTTAAATGTATTGGTAGCAACAGATATTGCTGCTCGTGGTATTGATATTGATGAGTTGACTCATGTAATAAACTTTGAGCTTCCCAATGTACCGGAAACTTATGTACATCGCATAGGAAGGACTGGCCGTGCAGGAAACACAGGTATTGCACTTTCATTTTGTGATCATGAAGAAAGAACGGAGCTAAAAGATATTCAGAAGCTCATTGGAAAAAATATACCAGTAACGGATAGTCACCCATACCCGTTAAGTGCAGCCGCATTCGTACCACATGTAGCGGCACCCAGGCGCCCCGGTTTTAAAAATTCGGGAAATAACAATCGCTTTCATTCTACAGATAAAGGTGGCAGAAGAGGATATGGCACACAAAGAACCGGCAATAAGTAGCAAGCACATTTTCATTTGTTTAATAGAATCGAAACCAGTCATTAAGTACTGTTCAGTATTTAAAAAAAATAATAAAATTAAACCGGCAACAGCCGGTTTTTTTGTTTCTTATAATCAGGTTACTTTTAACTTGTCATTAATATTGTTTAATTATTTTCTCTCAATAATTATATGCGCACACGAGACTATTTAACCTACCTGCTTAATCCCCTGGATTTATTAAGAACCAAGCGAATTCTACATGTAAATCCAACTGCTGTAGCAACCCGGGAAGAACCAACTTCTATCAAACTGTCTGTGTTTGATTACGATGCAAAAAGTATGGAATCGGTAGAGTTGACAGCCGTTGAAAAATGCTTTCACTACGCAGAATCACCAAAGGCAACCTGGATTAACATGGACGGTTTAAAGAAAACCGATGTGGAACATATCTGTAATCATTTTGGTATTCATGTGCTGATTATCGAAGATATTTTAAGTATTGGCCAGCGTCCTAAAATGGACGAAATTAATGGTATACTTTTTTGTTCTATGAGTATGCTTTATTTTAATGAAAAGCATTCTTCTGTTGAAACAGAACAGATAAGTATTGTATTGGGAACTAACTATGTTATCAGTTTTCAGGAAGACGCTTCGAGAGATGTTTTTAATCCACTCCGTGAAAAATTAAAATTAAGTGGTAGTAAGATCCGGCAAAATGGGCCGGACTTTTTATTCTATTCTTTGATAGATATGATTGTGGATAATTTTTACCTGGTGATGGAAAAATTAGGTGAAAGAATAGAAGGGCTTGAAGAAGATATTATTAGAAATGCAAATACCCGAAGCCTGGCTAAAATTAATATGCTTCGTAAAGAAATGATTGTACTAAAGCGAAGTGTGTCACCGGTTAGGGAATTGGTGAATGGAATATTACGCAGTGAAAGTTTATTGATCGACGAAAGGACGGAGAAATACTTTAAGGATGTGTACGACCATATTATCCAGGCAAATGAACTTGCAGATAACTATCGCGATATGATTATGAACTTACAGGATCTTTACATGAGTAATGTAAATTTAAAAACCAACGAGGTGATGAAAGTGATGGCAGTGGTAACCTGCTTGCTTGCACCAGCCACAGTAATAGGAGGAATTTTTGGTATGAATTTCGACAAGCTTCCTTATATACATCACCAGAATGGGTTTTTTATTGCAGCAGCATTGATGCTGTTAATACCGGTAATGATGATTTGGATATTTAAAAGAAGGGGCTGGTTTTAAGTGTAGGCAAGTTGATCAATTGCTTGTATCGCTTTCAATAAACGTTCATCATAATTTCCCGTTATGTCAACCCATGGCACTTGTTGGTTGGTCATAATTTCCTTATAATGTTTGTATAGCTTTTCCCTTGTTTCAAGATCGGGGTATTCACGGAGTTCATCCTTTACCCAAAGTTGATCAATGTTACAAAGTAAGTACAGATCATACTTTCTTTCCACTACCCGGTTAAGTATCCAGTTATGACATTTGTTAAAAACAAATTCGCACCAAACCTGCAGCACATGCATGTCTGTGTCAATAAACATAAGTTGAGTTGTGGGAAGTCGGTGCGCCGGATCACTCATTTTTTTTGTTAGATCTTCTGTTGCTTTTTCTTCCAGCGCTATCTGTCCTTTTGCAACATCCAGTAAATTTTCAAACGTGTAATCTGTGCCGTTGGTAAGTAAATATTCCCTGGCATATTCTTTCACCCATGCAGTTTTATAATGCGCTGCAAGGTTAACACAAAGCGTGCTTTTACCGGTGCTTTCGGGACCAATAACCACAATTTTTTTTATGGGAATTATTTGTTTGATATCCAGGCTGGTTTTGCTTTTATTATATTTTTATAAATCGTACAATGTTCTTCGTGTGCGCCAGGCAGATAACCTGTACTTAATAAAAATTCATTTACAATTTCGCCCCCGGTAAACTTAAAGGTTTTCTTAAAGAGCAACATCCATTCTGTGTTGGTTTTGGGATGATGATGGTCGAGCCAGTTTTTAAATGAGCCAAACTCTTTTTGTAAAGCAGTAATCGATTTTGCATTTTCAATAGCGGCGTTCACCTTTAATTTATTTCGGATGATACCTGCATCATTTAATAACCGCTCAATATCTTTCTCTTTATAAGCAGCCACTTTTTTTATATTAAAACCACTATAAGCTTTTCTAAAATTATCCTGTTTTTTTAAGATAGTTGTCCAACTAAGTCCGGCCTGGTTTATTTCAAGTATAAGGCGACAAAATAATTCATTGTCATCATCAATGGGAAATCCATAATGTAAATCATGATACGTCTTATGCACTTCCTGGTCGCCAGGTTTCATTCCATTGATTGCCTTGCAATATGACATGAGTTAATTTTTTATGCTTTTTGTAAATTTTTTTTTCTACGTATCCATTCAATTAATCCAAACACGGCCATAATAAGCAATACAACATAATACACGCTTGTAAATACATAATGTTTCACAAAATACAATGGTATGGATGCAATATTGGTGGCAATCCACCAAATCCAGCTTTCTACTTTTTTCCTGGTCATCAGCCACATACCTGTATATGCCGAAGCACTTGCAAACGCATCTGCCCATGGAATAGCTTCTGGAGCAAAATCTTTTTTTAAGTAAGTGAGTGAATAATAAATGACAACATAAAAAACTGCAAAAAAACCAAGATGCTGTAACCATTCTTTTTTGGAAGAAGACGTGATGTGAATGGCAGGACGATGATCCTGATCTTTCTTTGACCACAATACCCAACCATAAATGCTCATTACGGTGTAGTAAAAATTTACACTGGCTTCTCCTAGAAGTCCGCCTTTAAAACTTAGGTAGATATAGAAAATAGTATTTACAAGGCCAGTTGGATAAACCCAAATATTTTCCTTTCTTGAAAACCAAACACTGGCGATACCAGCAAAAACAGCAATAAACTCCAACCAACCGGTAGCCCTTATACCCGTAATAAACTCCTGATATATTTCCCCTGCAGTCAAACTAAAAAAATTAATTACTATTTTGGTATCTTCTTAAAGGCCGAAGATAAACGATTCCTTTTGAAGTTTTAAAACGAGTACCGATGGACTGAAGTTGGTTACCATTTATTATCTTCCATACGATAAAATGTAAGTGTGGAAACGCAGCATAACCAGTTCTGCCACTTAGCCCAATCAACTGTCCCTGGTTTACCGTATCACCAACATTTACCAAAACGCCATCCTTTTTTAAATGCCAGTAACCCGCCTGTGTTTTATCAGCGTGCCTGATAACAATATAATTACCATCGAGCCTGTATTTTTTGTTAATACCACCTTTTGTGCCATTACCTTTAGTTCGTATTACAACCCCATTTCTTGCGGAAAGTATTGGGGTGCCTTTTTTCATTTTGATATCAATAGCTGCTTTGCTCTTATGAGAAAGCCTGCTGAAATATCCCTGAACTATTAAGTGTTTGGTATTAATATCGTAGGGCAAACTGTAGACATAACTTGTATCTTCAGTAACCGATCCTTTTTGTAAAGCCCTTAGTTGTGGGCGCATCGGATCCTTACTTACCCTGCAACTCACTAACAGTATAGCAGATAAAAAAATCGGTAAAAAAGTAGGTCGGCTTATCATTGTATTTTATAAGGTACTTTTAAAAGTTGTTGATGAATTTAATTCGTTTTTTGAATTTATATAATCAACCCTTAAAAATGTATTGAAATGCTTAAAGGGGTTAACGGTCAAAATTATTATCGATTAAATTAAACAATTAATACGAATCCGAACGGATGCATTTACAATGTCCCAAGAGGTGTCATCTTTTAGCCAAAACTTTAAAGTTTGAAGTGAATTAAAAAAGATGACACCTCTATTTTTAGGCAGCGACAATTTTAAATACCCCCGGCCGAACCGCAGTTTTAAAAGAGCGTATTCAAAAACAAACGATGATAAAAAAAGCCAGTCTTTACGGGATGATTATTTTGTACTTAGCAGCTGGCGTTAATCATTTTGTTCATCCTGATTTCTATATTAAAATTATTCCAGGATATCTTCCGGAACCAGTATTAATCAACATTGCAGCCGGTATTGCTGAGCTAATACTTGGAAGCCTTCTAATATTTAAATACACCAGGAAGTTTGCAGCTTTTGGCATTATACTGATGTTGGTGGCATTTATTCCTGCGCATATTTGTATGATACAAAAAAGTGGCTGTAACACTGGTAAAATATGTTGGCCATTATTAATAGCCTGGATAAGGTTGATACCATTTCAATTTCTATTAATCTGGTGGGCCTGGATTAATAGAAAATAAAGAGCACAAAAAAAGCATCCTGTTTGGATGCTTTTTTATAACATATTTCTTAAAATTTATTCTGCTTCAGCAACTACTTCTTTTACCTCCGGAATCATTCTTTTCATCATTCCTTCTATACCCGCCTTTAAAGTAATCATACTACTTGGGCAGCCACTACAACTTCCTTGCAACATTAAATTTACCCGGCCATCTTCGTAGCTTTTAAACTGAATGGCACCACCATCCATTTCAACTGCAGGCTTCACATAATTTTCCAGTAGTTCTTTAATGCGCTTTACCACATCGTCATCATCCGCACTTACTTCATTGCTGCTTTCCTGTTTCATCGAAGCCACTGCTTCTTCATTTACAACTGCTTTTCCTTCTTCAAGATATTCTTTTAAAAATTGTTTTATGGTTGGTATTACATCCTGCCAGTCATCGGTACCGGTTGTTTTTGTAAGTGTGATAAAATTACTTGCTATAAAAACAGACCTGATAAATGGAAACGTAAATAGTTCCTGGGCCAGCGGAGAGGGGGCAGCACTAATTTCGTCCGGAAAATCAATGCTTTTACCTGGATACAATAATTTGTTAGCAACAAACTTCATCGTTTCCGGGTTGGGCGTCATTTCTGTATAAATGCTGATTACCGGATTTCCTGTCTTGATCATAATATTGTATTTAATATTTTCAATGCAAAGGTACTAAGTAAGCAACAAGAATATAATAACTGTGCTTTACTGTAAGCTCTTGGAGGTAAATAATTTCCTATCTCGAAACCTTATTTATCTATCTTATAAACAATATTTATATCAGCAAATGAACTTATTTTTAAAATAAACTCCTGGTTTTAAATTCATTATCAATTTCGCTACTAACCCATTTAGATTAGCAGTACACCTGTGACTGTAATGAAATGGGCTGTTTTAATGACCTATTTTAAGATGTTAAAAATAGTCTGTAAATTAGGATGAAAGATTTATAGGTGCAAAAATGCCGGTGAAATATTAAGGCACCGGCAAGCTTTTATGAAAGTGATTGATTTATTCTATAATACGAAGCTTGGCATAATTCAGCATTATTTTCTTTTCGCCGTTTATTTCAAATTGCACGGTTGCTATTGGATTATGAGCCGCCCCTTCCATTTTTGTTACTTCACCAAAGCCAAACTTTTGATGTTCCACTTTTTGTCCTGCCTGCAAGTTGCTGGTATCACTTGCGGTGAAATCAGCGGAAGGTGTATGTTCTTTTGTTTGAGGCCTTGTTGGCACCAGGTAAGCCGGACGTTCAGTTGCCTGTTTTTTTGCAGGTGGTGGCGAAGATGACTTGTAGCTATTTCCACCGGCACCATTTCTGTCAAATGAACTTCCGCCCCAGTTATTGGTATGGCCATTGCTTTGATTGCGCATTCCGCCTCCGGCAAAACTTCTATCAATATAATCTTCGGGCATTTCTTCAATAAAACGGCTTGGTTCATTTTGTTGTAATTGCCCAAAACGATAGCGTGCATTAGCGTAAGTGAGCCAGAGTTTTTTTCGGGCCCTTGTAATGGCAACATAAAACAACCGTCTTTCTTCTTCCAATTCTTCCCTGGTATTAATGCTCATTCCACTTGGAAAAAGTGTTTCTTCTAGTCCACCTACAAATACACAGTCAAACTCTAATCCTTTGGCAGCGTGTATTGTCATTAGTTTTACGCTATCTGCTTCATCTTTGTTATTATCTGCATCTGTTAATAAAGTAATTTGTTGCAGGTAACTACCAAGCCCCTTATCCCCTACTTCACCGTCTTCTTCATTCATCGGTGTTTCGGTGTACTCTTTAATTGAGTTTAATAACTCCTGCACGTTTTCGTACCGGGCAAGCCCTTCTGTTGTTTTATCGTTGAATAATTCTTTTACTATCAGCGTACTCTTACCAACAATGATTGCCAGGTCGTATGCATTTTTCTTTTCTAATTCGCTTTGAAACATACGTATCATCATCACAAAATTATTGATGGCTTCCAGCGTACCGGATTTAAACCCATGCCCCGATGCAGATTGTAATACCTGCCAAAGCGTGATGTTATGATCGTTGGCTGCAAGTACAGCACGATCCATAGAAGTTTTTCCAATTCCTCTAACCGGGTAATTAATGATACGCTTTAATGCTTCTTCATCATTTGGATTTACCACTACCCGCAAGTACGCAACAAAATCTTTTATCTCCTTACGTTGATAGAAAGACAATCCACCATAAATACGATACGCTATATTCATTCTCCGCAGGCTTTCCTCATAACTACGGCTCTGTGCATTGGTACGGTATAAAATAGCAAAGTCATTATTAAAAAAATGATTGCGCAATTTCTCTTCCTGTATTACATCTGCAACAAATTTTCCTTCTTCGTTATCTGTAGCGGTTCTAACCAATTTTAATTTATCTCCATCTCCTTTATCAGTCCACAACGTTTTTGGTAACTGATTTTTATTGTTGCCAATTACTTCATTGGCTACGTTCAAAATGCTTTTGGTGCTGCGATAATTTTGTTCCAGCTTAACCACTTTTACGTCATCATAATCTTTTTCAAACTGCAGGATATTTTCAATGGTGGCGCCCCTGAAACTATAAATACTTTGAGCATCATCACCCACCACGCAAATATTTTCATGCATGGCACCTAACAGTTTAATGATTTCATATTGGGAAGTATTGGTATCCTGGTACTCATCAATCATGATGTATTTAAACTTACGCTGGTACTTGCTTAACGCATCCGGATGATTTTTTAATAGCAGGTACATTTTAAATAAAAGATCATCAAAATCCATGGCTCCGTTTTTAAAACAACGGTTGTCGTAAGCCTTATATATCTGGCCGATAAGCGGCCTGTTTGCCCGTGCATCTTCTTGTTGAAGCGCCCAGTCATTAATATATTCTACTGAATTAATCAGGCTGTTTTTAGCAGAGGAAATGCGGTTGTAAACAATGTTGGGTTTGTATAGCTTATCATCCAGCTCCATTTCTTTAATTACTGTTTTAAGCACACTTTTAGCATCATCCGTATCGTAAATAGTAAAGTTGTTGGGATAACCGATTTTATTGGCTTCTGTTCTTAGTATCCTGGCAAAAACACTGTGAAAGGTACCTATGTAAAGATTTCTTGCCTCTGTGTTGCCAAGAGTTCTTTCAATCCTCTCTTTCATTTCTTTGGCTGCCTTATTTGTAAAGGTGAGCGCCAGTATATTGAAAGCATCAATGTGATGAAAGCCCATCAGGTGAGCAATCCTGGTGGTAAGCACTTTTGTTTTTCCACTACCAGCACCGGCAATAATCATCAATGGTCCGTCTTTATGTAAAACAGCTTCCCGCTGCGGTTCATTTAATTCATCCAGGTAATTACGCATGTCGCAAAGTTACGAATACATGAATTGAGGTAAAGGTTGTGGGAAAATATTTATGGAATTAACGGGTTTACTCAGTTATTTTCCTCCTTCAACCTGCCCTTAGCAAAGTTTGAATCTATATTTTATCATAAGCCTAAACTCATAAACAAACCAGGTTCTAAAAATAATAAAACTGTCAGCTTTTTAAGCTTTGAAAATCTATCTGTAAAGAGACCATTTAACTCCTTCCAAACATTGCGTTTTTTATCAATCAGATGTAATTTAAAAAGCAAAAATTTTTTAAAGCTGCTTCGATTGTTAATATGCACCATTGTTTAGTGATTTAAAAAAATGATATACAATGAAAAACATTTAAGCCTGCGGGCATCAGTGATTTTGGCGAAACGGAAAAAGGGTAGCTGTATGCAGTATTTTTCACTGCAAATACCGTATACTGGATTATATCTTCCTGACCCCGGAAGTTTACTTTTACTGGAAATGGGAACTGAAGTGACGCTGCCAACTGAAATAATAATACCATACCACTCGCCAATTTACCGGCACCAGTAGAAATAATCATCGACCCATTATAAAAGGGGATTGTGTTTTAAATATGCTCAAACAATTTTAGCAGCAGCCAATCTAACAGTTCAGCCGATTAAAAATTTCGGATTGTGGGTGATCTGTTATTCAATAACGGAAAAATTAAAATTTAATAGAAAACGGGAAACCGAACAGATTTTTTATAGTTTGTTCAAATAAAAAATAAACTTTTGTTAAAAAAGTAAAAATAAATTTTGTGAAATAATCAAAATGTTTATATATTGTGCAAACGATTGCACAGCTTGTCAAAAAAAACAACCATACACGATATTGCACGAGAGTTAAATTTCACGTCCGGGACAGTTTCAAGAGCCTTAAATGACAATCCACGTATAAGTATCAAAACCAGGCAACTGGTAAATGCAAAAGCTAAAGAATTAAATTACCAGCGAAATAAAATTGCCTCATCCCTTCGATCCGGTAAATCCCACACCATTGGTGTTATTATACCCAGTGCCCAAATGAACTTTTTTGGATCAGTTGTACATGGAATTGAACTTATGGCTAGTCTTAAAGGATACGGTATACTACTTTTCCAAACAGAGGAAACCACTATTTTGGAGAAGAAAGCGATTGAAACTTTTTTGAGTGCCCGGGTGGATGGTATATTGGCATCCGTGGCTAAGGAAACAGTGGATTTTAGTCATTACCAGGAATTGCAAAAACGGCATATTCCCCTGGTTTTTTTTGACAGAACCAATGACCAGATGAAAGTACCCGCTGTGGTTGTAAACGACTACAAAGGCGCTTTTCAGGCCACCGAACATCTCATTAACAATGGGTATAAAATGATAGCTCATGTCTCTGGCCCTCAAAATATAGGTGGTTTCCAGGATCGTTTGCGAGGTTATTCGGATGCATTAAAAAAACACAAAATAAAAGTCGATAAAAAGCTTATTTATCCCGGTAATCTCTCAATTGAGTCAGGCAAAGCTGCAGTGGATTATTTCTGTAGTTTAAATCAAATGCCTGATGCGGTTTTTGTCGTTGAAGATTTTACGGCACTTGGGATAATTAAGGGACTGAAAGAAAGAAGAATAAAAATACCAGGAGAATTTGGCCTGATAGGATTTGCCAATGAAACATTTGGTGAGCATATTACCCCTTCCTTGTCAAGTGTGGATCAGCAGACTGTGCAAATGGGTAAAGAAGCGCTGGCACTCTTAATAGATATAATTGCACTAAAAGAGATTAAAACTGATAATGAAGTGAAACATAGAATTATTTTGGAGCCAATTATGCATTTTCGGGAATCTTCAGAAGGAAAGCAAAATATTGTTCGTACAAAAAATAATAACCAAACTTATTTAATAACCAACTAAACATTTATATGAAGCATATTATCATGTGGAACGACAGCTAACAATTATTATGTACAATCGATTGCATCAGAACGGTTTAAAATTTTAGTTTACTGGCAAAACACAGCTTTTAAACAAACTAAAACTCTTAGCTTATTTTCAAACTTAGACTTCTGGTAAAAGCATATTTCAGGCCATTCTGAAAAAGCAACCGATTAATATTATAATTTTTTGCCTGGTTAAATAAAAGTCACTGACACAACTAATCAGGGAGATTGGAAACAAAACATTCACTAACACAAACTGCTATAATGAAAAAACAAAAGCAACCAAAATTAATTTACCACGGTAATGCACGTCCCTGGAGGTGGCTTCCGGGTGATCTTATCAAAACAATTCTTTTTTTTCTGTTAATACAGGTAGTAAGTATTACGGTAAATGCACAAGGGAAAATTCATGTCACCGGTTTAGTGAAGGATGATAAAGGAAACCCAGCAGTAAATACAAGTGTTTTGGTAAAAGGTACTCCTACCGGAACAGCCACAGATGCCAATGGAGCGTTTTCCATTGATGTGCCTAATCAAAAATCGACGTTGGTGATTTCCAACACAGGATTTCAGACCCAGGAGATACCCGTTGGTAGCCAGACAAATTTTACGATTAATCTTGCTATGTCTGCAGGGAATTTGAGCGAAGTCATTGTAGTGGGATATGGCTCCCAAAAAAAGGTGACAGTTACAGGCGCTGTTGCAACTGTAAAAGGCAGCGAATTACAAAAATCTCCTGCTGTTAACCTATCCAATTCATTAGCAGGGCGGTTGCCAGGCGTTGTTGCTACAAACAACAGCAGTGAACCTGGTTATGATGGATCATCTATCCGGATCCGCGGCGTTAATTCTTTGGGTAATAACGATCCCCTGGTTGTTATTGACGGGGTGCCTGCAAGAGCGGGCGGTTTAGAACGTTTGAATCCTATGGACGTAGAAAGTATGTCTGTTCTAAAAGATGCGTCAGCCGCGATTTATGGCGCTCGTGCTGCAAACGGGGTAATATTGATTACTACTAAACATGGTAAAACAGGAAAGCCTGAACTGTCTTACAGTTTTAACAAAGGATGGGCACAAGCTACTGTTATTCCTAAGGTACTAAGCGCCTTCGATTATACTACAATGGCGAATGAAATAGAAGTATATAAATTACCTGCAGCTCAATGGGCTGCTGCTGCCACCGGATTCAAGTCAACAGGAACATATACTGATCCGTCAGGCAATGTAAAAACAGCGCCTTTTTTGCCAGATGATGTAAAAAAATATGCGGATGGTTCTGATCCCTGGGGACACCCCAATACGAACTGGTATGACGCTGTTTTAAAAACCTGGTCTCCCCAAACAAACCATAACCTTCAATTATCCGGAGGCTCAGATAATGTAAAATACCTTGCTTCCATGGGCTACAAGAACCAGGATGCATTTTATAAAAATTCCGCAACCGGTTACAAGCAATACGACTTCCGTGTTAATCTTGATGCCAAAGTGAATAAATATATTACTACAACGCTTGGATTGACCGCCCGCCAGGAAAATCGATTCTTTCCTACCAAAAGCGCCGGAACTATTTTCAGAATGTTAGAGCGTGGTTACCCTACTAAACCTGCTTATTGGCCAAATGGTTTACCAGGCCCGGATATTGAAAATGGCGAGCAACCCGTAGTGATCACTACTAATCAAACAGGATATGACAAGGATACACGTTATTATTACCAGAGCAATGGTAAAATCGATGTAGTTATTCCATGGGTGAAGGGATTAAAATTAACCGGTAATGTTGCAATAGACAAATATATACAGCAGGGCAAAAGGTGGGTTAAGCCATGGTTTATTTATAGCTGGGATTACACCACCCGTGATGCTGCCGGCGAACCAGTTTTAACCAAAGTACAAAAGGGGCCTACTACACAGCCTACACTGAATCGGTATACGCAGGACCAGACAAGTACTTTGTTAGAAGGGATATTGTCTTACGACCATAAATTTGGGAATCACCAGGCAATATTTCTTGCGGGCGTAACTAAGGAAACTTCCAATAATGACTTTTTTAACGCGTTTCGTCAGTACTTTCCCTCTACATCGATTGATCAATTGAATGCGGGTGGTTCGGTGGATCAAAAATCTGGCGGCAGTGGCTGGCAAAAAGCCCGTTTAAATTATTTTGGCCGGGTGGGTTATAATTATAAGGAGAAATATATGGCTGAACTTTTATGGCGCTATGATGGTTCTTATAATTTTCCTGCGGCAACCCGTTTTGGATTTTTCCCTGGTGTATCTGCCGGATGGAGAATTTCAGAGGAAAACTTTTTCAAGGATAATATACACATTGTAAATTCCTTAAAACTTCGAGGCTCATGGGGTAAATTAGGCAATGACAATATATATTATTTGGGTACTTATAAAGAGTATCAATACCTTCCTTTGTATGGTACAACAAACGGATATGTAATCAACAACCAGGTTGCCACCACCTATCGTGAAGAGGTAGTACCAAATCCGACTATTACATGGGAGGTAACCTCTAACTACGATCTTGGGATAGAAGGTGCCCTGTTAAACAATAAAATAAATTTCGAGTTTGATTATTTCCAAAATAAGCGTTCAAATATCCTTTGGCTTAGAAATGCTTCTGTACCACAAACAGTCGCAATTCCCCTGCCTCCGGAAAATATTGGTAAGATTGTTAACAAAGGCTGGGAATTTAAAGTGGGATACAATGGCAATGCCGGCGATGTGCGGTTTAATATAGGTGTGAATGGTGGTTATGCCAAAAACAAAGTTCTTTTTTGGGATGAAGTACCTGGCAGGCCGGTTTACCAATTGTCAACGGGCCATCCTTCAGCAGGTAATCTAAATAACCTAAATGGTCCTGACGAAATGCTCTTATACCAGTATGACGGTGTATTTAGAGATCAAAAAGATGTTGATGCCAATACATTGGATTATACCGGTGTGGGCGGTGCAGGTAAACTTTTTCCGGGCAGCATGAAATTTAAAGATGTAAACGGAGATAAAAAAATTGACGCAAATGACAGGGTAAGAGCCGATAAAACCAATCTGCCTACCTTCCAGGGAGGTTTAATCATTGGTGTTCAATACAAGAGTTTTGATTTATCTATCCTCTTCCAGGCTTCTACAGGTGCGCAACAGTTTATCCAACCGAATGAATCGGGCACCATTGGTAACTTCCTGCAACACTTCTACGATCACCGCTGGACGCTGGACAATCCAAGTTCTGTAGATCCCCGTACGGTTGACAGAAACAACCAATACTTTTCTAATAGAAACACTTATTATATGATGAATACGAATTATGTTCGTCTTAAGAATTTTGAGGTTGGATATTCACTTCCCGCTGGCATTGGTAAAAAATTAGGTATCAGTAATTTAAGGATTTATGCTAATGGCCTAAACCTTAAAACCTGGTCGAAATATGACTTTTTTGATCCTGAGTCTACCAGCTCTAATCTCCAGTACTATCCCCAGTCCAGAATTATTAACACCGGTGTTACGCTAACTTTCTAAATTGATAAAAATGAAAAAACTAATAAAAATTTTAGTGCCAGTCCTGGCATTAAGCGCCGTGTTTGCCGCGTGCAAAAAGGACTTTTTAAGTACAGCACCATTGGATAAGCCACCAGGATCTACGGTTTGGGCCGATCCTTCCTTATCCGAAGCGTTTGTAACTGATATTTACAATGTGTATCATGATGGACTGTTAAACCAGGAAAGCATGGATTGTATCACTGACAATGCCTTGTACAACTTTGGCAGGATGGATATAATGGAAGGTAATATAAGCTCGTCCAATCTTGGATGGGTGAATAATACCTACGAATGGGGCGAAATGTATCAACGAATAAGGGCAGCGAATGTTGCATTGGAAAACCTTGCCACCGCATCATTTGATGCTACTCTGGTAAACAGGTTAAAAGGAGAAGTTTATTTCCTGCGTGCGCATTGCCATAATCAATTATTGCGTTATTACGGCGGTATCCCGATCATTAAAGCATCTTATGTATTAAAAGCACCCGATTTTACGATAGCAAGGAATACTTATGCTGAATGTGTGGATGCAATTGTTAGCGACCTGGATTCTGCATCTTTGTTGCTAAAAGGAAAATCGCTTGGCTTGGGCCGTGCTACCAGTGGGGCTGCCATGGCGCTTAAGGCACGTGTGTTGGTATATGCGGCAAGCGATCTGCACGATATGCCTACCGCAAAAGCAAAATCAACTGTGATTAATGGTTTCGCCAAACCCGAGTTGCTCGGCTATGTGAGTGGTGATCGTACCGCACGTTGGACAAAAGCAAGGGATGCCGCCAAAGCGGTAATAGATCTGGGTACCTATGGCTATAAGCTCGATCTGACCGCACCAGCTACAAAAGATGAGGCTATCGCCAATTACACCAATGTTTACCTATCGAGAGGAGGGGGAGAAAAAGAATCCGTCCTTTCCAAATATTATGTAAATGCCTCTACAGATGACTGGGGTGCCTGGTATGTAAGAAATAATGGTATGAACGGCTATCATGGATGGACATCTACTGAACCTACTCAAAACCTGGTAGATAATTATGAAATGATGGATGGCACAAAATTCGACTGGACCAACACTACGCAGGCGGCTGCGCCTTATGAAAACAGGGATCCAAGATTTTATGCATCCATTTTTTACGATGGTACTAAATGGAAGCCCCGTACCACAGATGGAGCCGGTACAGATCCTTACGGTGAAGTCCAGTTTGGCACTTACGAAGTAGGTACTGCAGGTGCCGCAAAAAGCTATTTTGGCTTGGATACTAGAAACAGTTCCATCGAAAACTGGAATGGTACACGTACAGGCTATTCTATAAGAAAGTTTGCCAACGACAACTTGTCGATTGTAGACATGAACACCAAACAAGAGATACCTTCAATGCAAATAAGATATACTGAAGTTGTATTTAACTACATTGAAGCTTTAATACAGCTAGGCGATGAGACCACCGCAAAAACCTGGCTCAACAGAATCCGTTTCCGCGCAGGTATGCCAGCCATTACCGAAAGCGGCGCCGCCCTGATGGCCCGGTATCAGAATGAACGCAATATAGAAATGGTAGCAGAAGAACAGCGTTTTTATGATGCCCGCCGATGGATGATCGCTCCACAGGTGCTTGGACAAAAAGTTAGAATCATGGTGATCACCGGTAAATTAAAAGCAGGAAAAACGGTTAACATCTACCGGTATGATAAAACGAACTACGATTATACCTATCGGGTTCAGGACATAGAATCCGGAGTTGAAAACCGGGCATGGGTTGATAAATTATATTTCCCACCCATCAAGCTGGATGAACTCAATAGGAATAACAAGCTTGTTCAGAACCCAGGATATTAATAAAAATTGAGCACTTAAATTTACTGCGCCGGCTATGTGCCGGCGCAGTTTTTACTGAATTTCTTAGGATAAAATAATAGGTTTACCTTAACCGATACGGAAACATTTATAAACCTGACCGTTTTTTTATGGCATCACCTGTTGCCATTACCCGTTTTAAAATTCCGTCATTGCCGTAAATGAAAGCATGACAACCTGTAAAGAACCTTATTTTAATGATGCTCAAAGAACTAAACCCAATACGGGGTTTTACACGATATTGTTTTAATTTTAGCCTGTTGATCATTCACCAACTCAAAGTGAAAACTATTTTTGGACACACCATCCTGTATTTTTTAAAATTTAAATATCCCTTCAATTGAGTGCAAATACTATATGGAGTTGCGTTATCGTATCATGTGTATTCATGATAAGCGCTTGCAACAACAATGAAAATGAAAACCAGGAAGCTGGTGCAAATACTGCCGATACTACTACAGGTAGTGTACATCATCTATTCACTTTATTATCGCCCGACAGCACGCATATCGATTTTAACAATGCGATTACTGAAGGCTTAAACACAAACGTTTTATTGTATGAATACTTTTACAATGGAGGTGGTGTTGCCGTTGGAGACATAAACAATGATGGGTTGCAGGATATTTATTTTTCAAGTAATCTGGGCAATAATAAATTATACCTTAATAAGGGCGGCATGCAATTCCAGGATATTACAATTGATGCAAATGTACCAGTGAGGCCTGGTCCCTGGAAAACCGGTATTACCATGGCAGATGTAAATGGAGATGGCAAACTGGATATCTATGTTTGTTATTCAGGTAAAATGCCGGCGGCTAAACGAGTCAATCAATTATTTATCAATAACGGCAATGATGTCGACGGCATACCAAAATTTAAAGAACAGGCCGCAGAATATGGTTTGGCAGATTCCTCCTATAGTACGCAGGCCTATTTTTTTGATTATGACCGCGATGGCGATCTGGATATGGTTCTGCTTAACCACAACCCGGATAACCTACCGGTTTTAGATGAAGCAAGCACTACTGACCTCCTTAAAAAGAAAGATCCTAATATTGGCGTTAAGTTGTTTAAAAACGATGATGGTCATTTCTCTGATATTACGCAAAAAGCAGGTATCAACAATTCAACGCTGACTTATGGATTGGGTGCAGGTATTGCTGATATCAATGGTGATGGTTGGCAGGATATTTATATTTCCAATGACTATGGCGTGCCTGATTATTTATACATCAATAATAAGAATGGAACATTTACCGACCAACTACAATCCAGTATGGGACATATCAGCCATTTCTCAATGGGCAATAATGTGTCTGATATCAACAATGATGGCCTTCCCGATATTTTTACATTGGATATGTTGCCGGAAGATAACCGTCGCCAAAAATTATTATTTGCACCCGATAATTATGAAAAATTCGATTTAAGTCTGCGGAGCGGTTTTTACTACCAGTACATGCGCAATATGTTGCAATTGAATAACGGCGATGGCACTTTTAGTGAGATAGGGCAGCTTTCGGGTATTTCTAACACCGACTGGAGCTGGGCTCCTTTGTTTGCAGATCTTGATAATGATGGCTGGAAAGATCTGTATATTACCAATGGCTACCTGCGGGATTTCACCAATATGGATTTCATGAAATATATGAATGACTTCATTCAAAAAAAAGGACGGTTGCAAAAAGAAGATGTACTCGATATTATTAAGCAAATGTCGTCTTCAAATGTGGTGAATTATACGTACCAAAATAAGGGCGATCTAACGTTTAGTGATGTTGGTGCACAGTGGGGATTAACAGTATCTTCAAGCAGTAATGGTGCCGCTTATGCAGATCTGGATAATGACGGGGATCTTGATTTGATTGTGAATAATATTAACCAGCCGGCATTTATTTATCGTAATGAGGAAAATACTCAGAAACAAAATAATTACCTGAAAGTGAAACTGGCAGGGGCGCAAAAAAATACCGATGGTATTGGGGCCAAAATTGATTTGTACACCAATGGCAAACAGCAGTATTTGGAACAAATGCCCGCCCGTGGATTTCAATCAACCGTATCACCAATTCTGCATTTTGGTTTGGGAAAATTGGATGTAGTGGACTCGTTGCGCATAATTTGGCAATCCGGGAAAACTCAATGGTTGAAAGATGTAAAAACAAACCAGCAAATTACCCTTAACGAAAATGATGCTAAAACAAAATACACCATACCTGCGGGCAAAAAAGGGATGTTCGGGGAAATCACAAGTCCTTTAAAATATCAAAATCCGGTGACTGGTATTAATGATTTTAAAAGGCAACCGTTGATGGTAAATCCTCTTTCATTTAGCGGCCCATGTCTTGTAAAAGGTGATGTAAATGGCGATGGCCTGGATGATATTTACGCAGGTGGCGGAAGTGGCCAGGCCGGTGCATTGTACCTGCAGCAAAAAAGCGGTCAGTTCGTTCAGCAGCCCGAACCCGCATTTGCTGAAGACAAATTGTGTGAGGACGCCGATGCGGTTTTTGTGGATGTGAATAATGATGGCTTTAAAGACTTATATGTTGCAAGCGGAGGGTATCACAATTATACAGCAACCGACCCTTTGTTGCAAGACAGGATTTACCTTAATGACGGCAAAGGAAATTTTACAAAAGCTAATAAGTCATTGCCTGTAATGCTGGTAAGTAAAAGCTGTGTTCGCACAACGGACATAAATGGCGATGGATTTGCAGATTTTTTTGTTGGAGGCAGAGTTATTCCTGGTCGTTATCCGGAAACCCCACAAAGCTTTTTACTGGTAAATGACGGCAAAGGAAATTTTACAGATCAAATAGCAACCCTTGCGCCGTCACTCCAAAAAATTGGAATGGTTACTGATGCCGTATGGACTGATTTGAACAATGACAAAAAGCCAGATTTAATTTTGGTAGGAGAATGGATGCCGGTTACAGTTTTTATCAACTCGAATGGAAAATACGAGGATAAAACCAGCAATTATTTTGCTACATCTTACAGTGGATGGTGGAATAAAATATTGTTGACCGATTTGAATGGCGATGATAAACCTGACCTGGTGATAGGTAACATGGGGTTGAATACCCAATGCAAGGCAACAGATAAGGAGCCCGCCGAAATGTACTATAAAGACTTCGATGACAATGGTTCAGTTGACCCGATTCTTTGTTTTTACATCCAGCATAAAACGTTTCCTTACGTAACAAGAGATGAGTTGCTTGAACAGATCAGTACTATGCGTACCAGGTTTACAGATTATAAAAGTTACGCAGATCTTGGGCTGAAAGAAATATTTACCGGGGAAGAAATGAAAGCTGTTCAGCACCTGCAGGCAAATCATCTTACGACTACTTATTTTGAAAATGGTGCAGATGGAAAATTTCATGAAAAACCGCTGCCGTTGCAAGTTCAGTTTTCTCCTGTTTTTACAATTAATGCGCTTGACTATGATAAAGATGGCAAAACAGATTTATTGTTATGCGGCAACATTGTCCAGGCCCGTTTGCGTTTTGGCAAATATGACGCTAACTATGGTGTTTTGCTAAAGGGAGATGGCAAAGGAAATTTTTCGTATATAAGCCAGGCCCAATCCGGATTTCATTTAAAGGGTGATGTAAGGTCAGTTATTGAAGTCGACAACAAATTATTATTTGGCATTAACCAGGGTGCGGTAAAAGCTTATCAGCAAAAGCATTAGGTATTTTAAAGACCAGATCACTATTAAAAATATTTAGAGTAATGAAAAGAAAAATTAGTCAATGTATTTTATTTCAACCAATCAGTTGCTTTGCGTTAATTGTTGTGTTATTTATTTCCTCATGTAAACAAAACAGTAAAACCCCTTCATTAAATGCCGAAGAAATCAGTAATGTACTAGCTACCATGACTGGCATTATGGTACATGATATTACCAACCCGCCACTGGCTGCTCGTTTTTTTGCCTATACTTGTTTGGCGGGTTATGAAGTAATCGTTGAAAATAATAAGGATATCAAGTCCATGAAAGGTGTTTTAAATGAATATCCCGAAATAGAAAAGCCAGTAGTAACCGGTAGTATTTCGTACCAACTGGCAGCTTTGCTGGCGATGATGGAAACGGCCAAAAAAATGCAGCCATCAGGTCCATTGATGGATAAGTATGAAGCAAATTTTTTAGATTCCTGCCGTACCCTTGGCTTTGATGAAGGCATCATTGAACGTTCCAGAAATTATGGGCAGGCCATCAGCAAGCAAATATTGGCTTACGCAAAAAAAGATCATTACAACCAGATAAGTAACCTTACCAGATACACGCCGGTAAAAGGTGAAGGGTATTGGTATCCTACACCTCCTGGTTTTATGGCTGCGGTAGAACCCAATTTTGGTACGGTGCGCTCTTTTACGTTAGATAGCTCAGCTTGTTTTAAACCTTCGCCACCTGTAGTTTTTAGCACTGAAAAAAATTCACCTTTTTATAAATTACTGGATGCGGTTTACAAAGAACGAAAAAATCATACACCTGAGCATATTGCAATTGCATCATTTTGGGACTGTAACCCGTTTGCCATTCAGGACGAAGGGCATCTTATGTACGCTTTTAAAAAAATTTCGCCGGGAGCACACTGGTTGGGCATAACAGGTATAGCTTGTTTAAAGGCTAACAAAAGTTTTGATGAAACATTACTGATACATACCGCCGTATCAGTTGGATTAATGGATGCTTTTATTTGTTGTTGGGATGAAAAATACCGTAGCAACAGAATACGACCTGAAACTGCCATTAGAAAGCTAATTGATCCAACATGGCAACCGCTATTACAAACGCCGCCGTTTCCTGAATATCTTAGTGGTCATTCTGTTGCCTCTGCCGCATCATCTGTTATTCTAACTCATTATTTTGGTGATCATTTTTCTTACAGAGACAGCGTAGAAGTATCTTATGGCATACCTGCAAGAAGTTTTAACTCCTTTAAAGAAGCTTCTGACCAAGCTGCTATTTCCAGGTTTTATGGCGGTATTCATTTTATGGACGCAAATATAAATGGCTTGGAACAAGGGACAAAAGTGGGAGAAAATGTGGTGAAAAAGCTTAAGGGATAATTGAACTTTCGCTATAACAAATTTAGAAGCTGTTTAAGTTAAATAAAATGTTTCCCTTATTGCACAATTAAGATTCAAAGAAAGTATGCAGTACAAGTGAGTCCCGATGAATAGGAATTATGATAACATAACGGTGATGCCACAAAGACAACTGCCAGTATCAAAAAATAGTTAACTCAATCGGCTTCTTTAAGATGAAAGAAAAAATTATGCAATATAAAACGACAGACAAGCGATGTTTATCAGTAAGTAAAAAAAGCGACTCACTAATATTTTTGTTAAACAAGAATGAGAAGTACATTATTACTGATTTAGATAGGCAACCAGGCCATAAGCTTAGTGCAATTGCCGGAGCAATATTTTTTTTATTGATAGTTGTAACCGGTAAATCTTTTGCCCAAAACATAATTACTATACCAGTTGAAACTGAAAAAAATGCCCTCGTACTACAAACCGATAAAGAAGGCAGATTAGGCATTATTTATTTTGGTAACCGCATAAAAAATAGTGATGAGTATGCTGCTATTTCAAAGCAATATCATTTGATTGGCGACAACTCACCTTCCTATAATTCGGCCTACACTCCTGCCGGCACCTGGAACCTGTTGGAACCAGCAGTGCAGATTTCACACGCCGATGGAAATATGTCGCTCGACTTAAAATATGTAAGTAGTGACCTTCGTAAGATTGACGACAATGTAAGTATCACCAGCATTTTACTAAAGGATCCTTTATATGGAGATGCTATTACGCTTTATTATAAAACCTATTTTAAAGAGAATGTGGTAGAACAATGGAGTGTAATAAAAAACACGGAAAAGAAACCGATCCGCATGCAAAAATACGCTTCGGCAAATTTGTATTTTTTGGCAAATGATTATTACCTGACGCATTATAACGGTACATGGGGCAATGAGATGAAACCAGAGGAAGATCATTTGTCGCATGGCATAAAATCGATTGATACAAAATTGGGAACCAGGGCCAACCTGATGGAACCTGCTGCATTTATGGTTTCGTTTGACAAACCTGCTACGGAAGATGAAGGCAAGGTTTTATTGGGACAACTGGCCTGGTCGGGTAATTTTAAAATTGATTTTGAAGTTGACATGTTCAACAATTTGCGGCTGATTGCAGGTATCAATCCTTATGCTTCTGAATATACATTGGCGGCGGAGCAGGAGTTTACAACGCCTGCCCTTATTTATACTTTTTCAACCAATGGCAAAGGCGAAGCCAGCCGAAACCTGCATCACTGGGCTACCAAATACAGGCTGGCTGATGGCGAAGGGCAAAGGCTGACACTGCTGAATAACTGGGAATCGACCTACTTTGATTTTGATGAAAATAAATTGGTTGGACTTTTCAAAGGCGCCAAAAAAATCGGCGTGGATATGTTTCTGCTGGATGATGGATGGTTTGGAAACAAGTACCCAAGAAATGGCGATCACTCCGGCCTGGGTGATTGGCAGGAAAACGTAAAAAAGCTTCCTCACGGTATCGGCTATCTTGTAAAAGAAGCGAATGCTGCCGGTATTAAATTTGGTATTTGGGTGGAACCTGAAATGGTAAATCCTAAAAGTGAATTGTATGAAAAGCATAAAGATTGGGTGATCAGGCAACCGGATCGTCCGGAAAAATATTACCGCAATCAGTTGGTATTGGACTTATCAAATCCTGCAGTACAGAATTTTGTATTTGGTGTATTGGACACCCTGTTTAATAAAAACCCAAGCCTTGCTTTTATTAAATGGGATTGCAATGCTGTAATATTTAATGCCTATTCTGCTTACCTGCAAAAGGTGGGGTTGCCACAATCACAATTGTATGTTGATTATGTAAAAGGCTTGTATAAAGTTTTGGATAGGTTGCGTGCCAAATATCCTACAGTTCCAATGATGTTGTGCAGTGGTGGTGGTGGCCGTGTTGATTATGGTGCCTTACAATATTTTACAGAGTATTGGCCAAGTGATAATACCGATCCGGTAGAACGTATTTTTATTCAATGGGAGTACAGCTATTTTTACCCGGCCATTGCAAGTTGCAACCACGTTACCGACTGGAGCAACCTACCTATTAAGTTTAGAACCGATGTAGCCATGATGGGCAAACTTGGGTACGATATTGTGGTAGATAAACTGAGTGAGAAGGATTTACAGTTTAGTCAGCAGGCAGTTTTAACTTACCAATCCATCAGTGACCTGGTTTGGCATGGTGATTTGTTTCGCCTGGTAAATCCCAATCAAAATCCAATGGCGTCCTTAATGTTTTCAAATTCGGCAAAAACCAAGGCAGTCATTTTCAATTATCTAACCAACACAAGATTTATGCCCTCTGCTTCGCCAAAACCAATTCAATTAAAAGGATTGGACGCTATGAAAAATTACAGTGTTAAAGAAATCAATGTATACCCTGGAGTAAGTTCAACCATTCAATCTGATAAAGTTTATACAGGCGAATTTTTAATGGCCATCGGTATTAACCCTGATGTGAACGCAAGAAGAACAAGTGTGTTGCTGGAAGTAAATGAGGTAAAATAAATCAATAATACGAAGTTAAAAAAGTTACAATAGAAGAACTGTCTATCACTAATAATTAATAATTGTTAACGAATTGGACCGGATTCCGTTTGGGTGAAATTTATGATAGTTTCTTTTACAGAAGGCCAGCTCTTTCAATCCTTTACCAGCCTTAAAGTAAGATGGTTTTATAGTGTAATAATTGTGTAATAAGACGCTAAAAAAATAGCATCGACAACAGATGCTATTCTGCTAAAATATATAAAAATAGATTTTTTATTAAGCTTTCTTTTTATCAGCCACTAATACAATAATTCCAGCTACCACTGCAATGCCGCCTGCATACATTGGCCATCCAACAGATTTCTTTTCTTGTTTATTAATTTCAAGGGGTCCGATATCCACAATTTTTTTTTCTTGTGTAAAATTAATTCCCCTAAAAATCAACATTAATATGCCCGCTACTATTAAAATAATTCCTATTACTTTCATGATCTGCTGTTTTAAACGGTTAACTAATGATTATAACTTAGTAAAACAATTCTGAGACCAAATAAAAATTAGCTTTTTTAAATGGCTGCCCATAACGATAAACTGTAAATTGCCTTACCCGTTCTTTAAAAGAACCAATTACAAATGCAAAATGTAGAATTTTTTCATATTGATCATTTTGAAAATAATTACCATCGGGTAAAGCCAAAAGCTGCACTGTCAGGGTTCATTGATTTTTTTTGGCAAACGAAATTTGATGTTTTGTTAAAGGAATATCCTGAAGGGTTTTCAGATGCACTATTTCCCAATATTGGTTACACCTATTTGATAAACCTGGGTACACCTTTTACCATGCAGGTAGCAGATAAATACTTTGAAATGAAGTCCGATGGTTTTTTACCCAGGAACAATGCCATAGAGTGTTATCATCAACAAGGCAATTGTTTGTTTGGTATTAAATTTAAAATAGCACCCATACTTTTTGAGAAGAAGATAAATTTTGCTGAATATAAAGGGTATATATATCCGCTTAGTTACCTGATGGAACCAGGCATTATTCAACAGGTTAAAAATGCGGCAGATTTCGATGAAAGAATAAAAATTTTATCAACCTATTTTGAAAGTCTTCTGTTTAAAAATTCAGCATCGCTAAAGCCTGTAAAAATTGTAACAGCTATACTGGATGAATGTTTTCAAAAAAATGAATTTGCAGTTTCTCTTGAGGAGCTTGCGTTCCGGTATAGTATTTCAACACGAACACTTCACCGCTATTTTGAAACCTTTACCAGCTTAAGCTGTAAACAGGTTTTACAGATCATGCGTATAAGAAAAGCAACGCATCATCTTTCTGTAGATCCACAATCATTTCATTATTCTCAATATGGATATTATGACCATAGCCATTTTTATAAACACCTGAAACAATTTTTACATAAAGACACACTGGCCAATGTGCAGCCATATTTAAGCCTATTGGCATCGTTACATAAATAACCCACAATTTATGATTGAAACATTTTGTTGATGAATCAATAGAAAGAAGTTATTGAGCCCTTTGTCTTTCTTCTTCCGATGCTGTTGTTCTTCGCCTTGCTGCCTGCACTTTATTATTTCCGAATCGATACGTAAAATTAAGATTGGCTACTCTTGTTTCACGATATGCATGCCATTTCTCGATGTAGTTGTTATAAGTGATAACTGCCTTGGGTAAATTTGTCCAGAAAATATCGGTAATGTTTAAGCGCAGTGTTCCTTTCTTTTTTAAGATCGATTTTTGAACACCCGCCGCTATTCCCCAACGAGGATCAAGCACCATAAAACCGTATTGTCCACCGGAATTAAAATTTGCATTTAGTTCAGCAACCCATCCCTTTGAAAATGTAAAACTGTTATTCATGCGAATGTCTGCAGCAGGCTTTCCTTTATTTAAACTGGTACCGCCGAGGCTGCCATTAAATTTTTCGTAGTATAGATCCGCATTATTAATCATGCTCCACCATTTATTAATCGTAACCGGGGCAGAAATACTCAATCCCACATAGTCTGATGAAGCAAGGTTGATGGGAATTTGTACAGTAACATTTTGATCGGATGGAACGCCGGGAAATACATCCCTGAATTTTGCAATGGCTATATTTTGATTGTGTACCGTGTGCCTGTAGCTGGTAGAAAAATTGAAACTTTTCAGCGTATAATTCATCTCATACAACCAGGTAAATTCCGGCAGGAGCCCCGGTCTTCCCGTAGCATAAGTAGTAACGTCTATTAAAAATAAAAAAGGGTTTAGTTGTGAGTAACCGGGCCTTTCTATCCTGCGGCTAACGGATATACCAACGGCTTGTTCATCTGAAATTTTATAATTAAAAAAAGCACTTGGAAATAACTGGAGATAACTGGAATCAAATTGAATGTTACCAATCTGTTGTTCAGTTTTAATATTTGTTTGCTCTGCACGAATGCCTAATTGCAAACTTATTTTTTTAAATTCCATGCTTGTATTCAGGTAAGCAGCATTGTTGTTTTCTTTGTATAAAAAATGATTGGTTTTATTTACATCATTTTGTGGGGTGCCAATGCTTACATCAAAAAATTTAGCATCATTGTCGGATGATACAAAACTGGTTTTAAAACCCGCTTCCCATTTAGATCCTTTTTTCAACGGATTTACATAGTCAACTTTAGCAGTTTTAAAATTTAATTTTCCCAATTGGTCACCATCCAATATATAACCGGGTTGTAGTTCTGTGCCATCAAGGCGATAATACCTGGTATCATTTACCGTAAGCGAAGTAGACTTGTATACACCGTAATCTGCATCAGCGGTTATTTCCCTGCCAGTGCTGTCGAAAGTATGTTTGAAATTAATATTTGCCAACACATTATTTGCATGGTCGTTATTGGTGGCATGCGAAAGAAAGGTACTGGTAGCCTGTTTTTGCGGATCAATCACAATTGAATTGTTATTATTGTCACGTGTGTAATGATTAAAATTTCCGCTTACAACAAAGCCTATGATTGTTTTCTTTGAAGGGGAAAAATCCATTCCCAATCTCGGGCTGTTTGAATAAAAAGGAGATTTTGAATAATTGTCTTTTAGATCGCCACCGTTATAAATACCGTTGTTGTAGAAATTTCGATCAAGAATCAGGTGATTCAATCCCACCCGATAACCATAGTTATAATTACCAAAAACGTTGATTTTTTTATTGCGATAATTAAATGTAGCACCAGCGTTTGCTTTAGGATATATACCTTGTCCGTAACCGGTAGTTAAGGTTCCGTTTGTTCCCATACGCTGATCTTTTTTCATATGGATATCAATAATTCCTGAATTGCCTGCTGCATCATATTTTGCAGAAGGATTTGTGATAATGTCTATACGGTCTATGACAGCAGAAGGGAGCCCTTTCAGGTAATTGGCAAGGTCAGCACCAGTCATAGGTGTGGGTTTGCCATCAATCATAATTATTACACCTTGTTTGCCACGGAGACTAATGATATCATTCTGATCTACATTTACGCCTGGCGAACGTTCCAATACATCCATGGCGGAACTCCCGGCGCTAATGATGCTGTTATCAACATTTACAACAATCCTGTCCGTTAATTTTTGAATAAAAGGCTTTCGGGCAGTGATGGTAACGTCGTCCAGTTTTTTAGCCGATGGCGAGAGTACAATAACAGGGAGGTTTAATACCAGTTTATCTTCTGAAACGTTAACGTTGTTGATATAGTCGGTAGTGAAGTTGAGTCCTGATATTTTAACAATGTAGGATCCTGTTAAAATATTTTCTAAATCTGCATTACCATCAATATCGGTAATCGCTGCTTTTACCAATGATGAATCTATTGCTTTTAGTAACTCCACAGTTACATCTTGTAGAGGTTCCTTATTATTAGAATATATGGATACTGAAATTTTTCCTTTCTTAATTTGCTGGCCAACCATGGATAAGCAAAGAATAGCAAGTAATACCGTTATACAAAATGATTTCATGTGTTTTTCTTTGAAACAAAAATCCATGAAAAGCGAATGGTTTCGTATAAGTAATACATCAGTAGTAGGTTACCAGCTATGAGCGGCCTGTTAAAAAAGAACCGCTGTCCGATTTTTACATGAGTAACAATAAAAAATACAGTATTATAAATAATGAAGCGTACCCTCATGAACCTGTAGCTGTATACGCTGAGGAGATAGACTAATTAGGGATTTCGGAGTTCAAAAAAACAGAAATTCCCCTGGTTTGAAGATAAAAAAAGTAAGCAATTTTTGATATTGGCGAAAGCGGAACAATATTTTTATTAAGAAGCTTCTGCGTATCGAAAAACCCGCTGCGTAAATGGTAAAAATAAATACCAGCATACACCAAGCAGGTAACAACTCATATCTATGTTGTTAATTGATTTAGATGATAAAGTATGGGTTTTGAATTCGCAATTTGCCAGTGGTTGTTGTTGCCGATCGCTGTAAATAACTAATTGATCGTTTTTAAGCTGAAAATGATATTGCTTTGTATCTATTGTAAGAACACCCTTATTATTGAAAGAGTTTTGATAGCTCATCGAACCGGTTTCCAAACCATATTCATTCCTAAATATCGTTTTGCCACTTATGGATCCGGCACTTTCTAAAAAGAACAACCGATGAATATTTCCAAAAGTAACCCTTACTGAGTGGTGGAGCGGATTGTATTTAAGAACCAACTGATTATCAGTGTTATCAGTAAGACGATATTCCTGTAAAGTGGAACGGTCGTTATTTATTTTTTCCCAGATCATATGAACACATTGAGAGTGAAAAATTACCCTTAAATGAAAAAATAAACAACAACCTGCAGGGTCGTTAACAATTAATTAATATTGGAATTTTCCACAAATACAATTTCAATCTTCCTGAACGCAATGCTACCGCAACATTTACCACTTATTAATGTGCATATCTAACATTAATAATTATTATGATGTTTATAAAAAACTAACACTTTGAGGTATTGTTCAGGTCAACAAAGTGTTGTCTATTTGCAATTGACTGCGCTTTCGTATTTATTATAGATTATCAAAAGAAATATTGCCCGTTTTCATCCGATACTACCCATCAGGAAATAACAAAGAGCAAAGCAATTTTTCTCGAGTTTAAATTAACCCCATCCTGCACTTGTAGGGATGGGGTTTTTTAAAGGTAATGCTAACTAAATTTTTTACTAAAAAAATACTAAAAATATTAGTGTTAATAAAAGAAAGCTATTATCTTTGATTTGAAATTTATTTTTACAGCGCACAACCAGATACATCAACTAAAAAAATCACTAACAATGAGTAACGCAGAAAAGCTAAAAGCCCTAAAACTAACGATGGACAAAATCGATAAAGATTTTGGCAAGGGTTCAGTAATGATAATGGGAGATAAACCCCATGTAGAACAGGAAGTAATATCAACAGGGTCGCTTGGGTTGGATGTAGCATTAGGAATCGGGGGATTACCAAAAGGAAGGGTAATTGAAATTTACGGTCCTGAAAGTAGTGGTAAAACAACGATTGCAACGCATGTAATTGCAGAGTCACAAAAAAAGGGTGGTATGTGTGCTTTTATTGATGCTGAGCATGCTTTTGATAGCTCATATGCAAAAAAGCTGGGTGTAGATATTGACAATCTACTAATATCTCAACCGGACTATGGGGAACAAGCACTTGAAATTGCAGATAGGTTAATTTTATCTGGTGCGGTAGATGTAGTAGTAATAGATTCAGTCGCAGCGCTTGTACCTAAAAGCGAACTGGAAGGAGAAATGGGAGATAGCAAAATGGGGTTACATGCCAGGTTAATGAGCCAGGCACTCAGGAAGCTAACTGCTACAATTTCAAAAACTAACTGTTGCTGCATATTCATTAACCAGTTAAGGGAGAAAATAGGTGTTATGTTTGGAAATCCTGAAACAACCACTGGTGGTAATGCCTTAAAATTTTATGCTTCAGTAAGATTGGATATTCGCCGTATGGCTCAAATAAAAGACGGAGATACTGCCATTGGTAACAGGGTAAAGGTAAAGGTTGTAAAAAATAAAGTGGCGCCACCATTTCGTACTGCAGAATTTGATATCGTTTTTGGAGAAGGTATTTCAAAAACCGGTGAGATCATTGATATGGGTGTAGAAATGGGTATCGTTCAAAAAAGTGGAAGCTGGTTTAGCTATGATACAAATAAACTTGGCCAGGGAAGAGATTCAGTAAAACAATTGTTACTGGACAACCCGGAAATGGCGAAAGAAATAGAGGTAAAGATCAGGGCAAAAATTGCTGAAATGCAGGCGGGTTAAAATGTTTTTGGTTTTTAGGGGTTAGTAAATATCGGCCATTCCATTAGGAATGGCTTTTTTTATGATCTCACCCATTATGTCTACTTTTTTAGTTTCATTACAGCTAGTCCATAACGACGTAAGTACCAGAGTCATCTTTATTTTCACTTCCAACTATGCTTCCTGTTTGTGCAAGGTGAAACTTATAAATAATATCAAGGCTAAGTTTCTCAACCAGGGTGATCATATTTTTAATTGACAGCCCATTGGAACCAAAGATGATCTCTTTTACATTGTGCATCTTTACCAGGCTTTGAACTTGCAGTAGGATAATTGAAAATTGTTCTTCAGGAGCTACTTCACTTTGTTCAATAATAATTCTTTGAAGATTTTCTTTTAAAAGCGCTTTTGTTATTAGATCACAATCAGCTTTATCTGCAACTACCAGGCAAGGCTTATTATCAATTTCTTTTTTCTTTTGAATTCGAAAAACATTTAATAACTGCCCTGCTCCTGACAATAGTGCTTTTATCCAAATTGCAAATCGCATCAATAATGAGTAGAAACCTGAAAAGCCCCCATTGTAATGCTTTTTAACAAACAGACTCATTGCTCCATAAAATAGCCTGATATAATTGAGGCTTCCTTTTTTAGTACTTTCTCCTTTAAAATGTATGATGCTTGTGCCTGAAAAATAATAGTTTTTTAAACCTGCCTTTTGAATGCGAAAACTGAGATCAACGTCTTCGCCATACATAAAAAATATTTCATCAAACCCGCCAACTTTATTCAAGACAGCTTTAGGAATCATCATAAATGCACCTGCAACTACATCAATTTCATGATCTGATTTTTCATCAAGATTACCCAGGTAGTACCTGGCAAATATGCCAGAATGAGGAAACAGCGCACACAAACCAGACAATTTAAAAAGTGAAGTAAGTGGAGATGGAAAGGCCCGTTTGCTTTCCTTTAAATAGTTGCCACTGCCATCAATCATTTTAACACCCAATGCCCCAATTGATGGTTTGTTTTTAAAAATAGCCAGACACTTTTCCAGGCAGTCTTCAGCAATTATTGTATCAGGATTTAAAAACAATATATAATCTCCAATAGCCAATTGTAAGGCTAGATTGTTTGCCCGGCCAAACCCAATATTCTCCCTGTTCCAGATAAATTTTACTTTATCAAACTTTCCAGTAAAATACTGCTGACTTCCATCTGAAGAATTATTATCAACAACAATAATTTCTGCCATTATATTTTCACAGGCATTTACAACTGCACGAAGACATTGCTCCAGGAAATATTTTACATTGTAATTAACTATAATAATGGATAGTTGCAATAAAGATGATTTGTTTACGAAATACGAATTTTTATCTCACTATTCAAAATTGTCTGTTGCCTGTTGGCACAGCTTGGTAACTTTACAAAAACAAATGCTATGCAAATAAATAAATTAGGAAGTCAGGGTTTAACCGCTTCACAACTCGGTTTGGGCTGTATGGGCATGAGTGAATTTTACGGTACAAAAGACGATGAAACTTCGGTAAAAACCTTGCACAGGGCATTGGAGCTTGGGATTACCTTTTGGGACACGGCAGATGCTTATGGCCCACATCTCAATGAAGAACTGATAGGCAAAACAATGAAAGGAATACGGCAGGAAATTACATTGGCCACAAAATTTGGAATTCTTCGTGATCCTGCAAATCCTGCATTGCGTGGGCTCAATGGCAAACCCGAATATGTACAATCTACATGTGAAGCCAGTCTAAAAAGATTACAAACGGATAGAATTGATCTGTATTATTTACATAGGGTGGATCCGGCAACTCCCATTGAAGAAACGGTAGGCGCTATAAGTTTGTTGGTTAAACAAGGAAAAGTGAGGGGAATTGGCCTTTCAGAAGTATCACCAGCAACCATTCGCCGGGCACATAAAGTACACCCCATTTCTGCAATTCAAAGCGAATATTCTTTATGGACACGTGATCCGGAAGACGAAATATTAGGCGTTTGTAAAGAACTCGGTATTGCTTTTGTTCCTTACAGTCCGTTGGGCAGAGGATTTTTAACAGGGCAAATAAAGAAATTTGAAGATCTGGAACCAGATGATTATCGCAGATTTTCACCGAGGTTTCAAGGCGAAAATTTTTCAAAAAACCTTGACCTTGTTCAACAGATTAATGAATTATCAAAGCAGAAAGGATGCACTCCATCCCAACTGGCATTGGCCTGGGTAATGCAAAAAGGAGATTATATTTTTCCGATTCCGGGAACTAAAAGAATTAAATACCTGGAAGAAAATGCAGGTGCAGTTGATATAAGTTTTGCCAAAGAAGAATTGGAAACAATCGATTCAATTTTTCCAAAAGACGCCGCTGCAGGCTTAAGATATCCCGAGCAAATGATGGCAAGTATAGATAAATAAAAAGTTAACCTATGTATGAACTCCGTGCTCATATTTAGGTTAACTAGTGTGATGTTAGGAATAAAACACCGTATCGATTTGTGAATTGTGAACGGTGCCAATGACCTTCACTATTGCTAATTCACACTATCCTTAACAGTAGTTTACTGTTAAGGATAGTTGAAACCCACGACAGGTCCGGCACTGCGGAACTGATTTACTTATCTTTGTAACAAGATGAAAAATACATTATTAAAAGCGATTGATGCTGGTGCTGCTGAGATGAGCAGATTTTTTAACGGAAGTTTCCTGGTATCCAATAAAGAAGGAATTAATAACCTGGTTACAGAAGCCGATCATGCATCTGAAAAAGCAATATTCAGTGTAATTAAGGAAGCCTATCCCGATCATTTTATACTAAGCGAAGAATCCGGTGCGATAGTGATGGACAGTAATTATAAATGGATTATTGACCCCATTGATGGTACCGTTAATTTTGCCAATGGAATACCCATTTGTTGTGTAAGTATAGGACTGGAATACAATGGTGAATTGGTTTTAGGAGCCGTTTATAGCCCCTTTATGAATGAGTTATTTATTGGTGAAAAAGGAAAAGGCGCTACCTTAAATGATAAAAAAATAAGTGTTAGCGATAAAGCAGCTATTGGTAAATCCTGCCTCGCAACCGGTTTTCCATATACGTACCTCGACAATGCAAATGGCCCTTTGGAAGTATTTGAGAAATTTATAAGGAAAGGTATAGCAGTTAGAAGATTGGGTAGTGCGGCAATTGATTTATGCTGGGTAGCAATGGGCCGATTTGATGCCTATTTTGAACATAAACTGGAAGCCTGGGATAGTGCCGCTGGTTGTGTAATTGTAAGGGAAGCAGGCGGCATGGTTACAGATTATACCGGAAAACCATATTCCGTTTATCAGCCGCAGATTATAGCCAGCAATGGTAAAATTCATGATGATATACTGCGGGTTGTTAATGGAGGTGAAGTATAACATCAAAAGAAAATTCAGTAAAAAAATCAGCATCACTTTTTAGTAATAGCATAACAAAACAACAATGGAGAACGAGCGTACAGAGATATCAGCACTGGGTGAATTTGGTTTAATTGATCACCTTACTCAAAACAACGAAACAAGAAATGCATCCACTATTTTGAGTGTGGGAGATGATGGGGCAGTAATTGATCATTTTGGAAAGCAAACAGTTATTTCGTCGGATATGTTAATTGAAGGCATTCATTTTGACCTGATGTACACACCTATGAAACACCTTGGATACAAGAGTGTGATGGTTAACATCAGCGATATATATGCGATGAACGCAACACCAACACAAATAACTTTGAATGTAGCATTCAGCAACCGGTTTAGCCTGGAAGCTATGGATGAATTTTATGAGGGAGTGTATGCAGCCTGCGAAAGATATGGGGTAGATCTTGTAGGTGGCGATACAACTTCTTCTCAAAAAGGATTTGTAATTTCCATCACAGCAATTGGTGAAGTTTCGCCCGATAAATATGTGAAAAGAAGTACCGCTAAAAAAGGCGATTTGTTGTGCGTTTCAGGATTTCTCGGAGGAGCATTTCTTGGCTTAACAATATTGGAAAGAGAAAAGCGGATTTTTGCTGAAACCGGCTCCCAGCCTGACCTGGAAGACCAGGCATATATAGTTGGCAGATTGCTTAAGCCTGAAGCCAGGAAAGACATCATTGATTTTTTTGCAGAAAGCGAAATTATGCCAACATCCATGATTGATGTGAGTGATGGCTTAAGCAGCGAAACATTACATATTTGCAAACAAAGCAATCTTGGTTGTATTATTTATGAAGAAAAAATACCGATTCATGAAGATGCCCGTCAATTTGCCTATAAACTGGAATTAGATCCTACTGCATGTGCATTGAGTGGTGGTGAAGATTATGAATTATTGTTTACACTTGCCCAGGCCGATTATGATAAAATTACTTTGAATGAACAAATCAGTGTAATTGGTTACATGACAGATCCCGAAGAAGGAACGCATATTTTAACCAGGGGTGGAAATAAGCACAAGTTGGTAGCACAGGGATGGAACCATATGAAATAATTAAAATTATCATGAGCCATCATATAAATAAATTCATAACCGGAACAACATGAGGCAATAGTTCATGAATAAAAGCTCATTATTACTACTTTTTATTTGCTTCCTCCTTTTTTCCGGCTGCGCAACCAGTCTCAAAAACTATGATCCAAACAGGAAGTTTTCCAAACCAGAATTGCAGGAAGATTTTACCTTGTTACGGAATATTCTTGAAACCAAACATCCCGCATTATATTGGTACACACCAAAGGATAGTATGAATTATTATTTTGATAGCCTGTATCAAAATATTGGCGATTCAATGACCGAACTACAATTCGGCTGGCAGGTATTGGCGCCACTTACACAAAAAATTCATTGCGGACATACCAGCTTTGGTATGAGTAAACAATGGGGTAAATTTATCAGGGACAAGCGCTCGCCCTCCTTTCCGCTTTACATGAAAATTTGGGGCGATACCATGGTTGTAACGTATGATTTAAACCAAAAAGACTCAATCATAAAACCTGGCATGTTGATTACTTCAATAAATGGTAATCGTAATATAGACCTTTTAAAAAAAATGTTTCAATACCTGCCTGCGGACGGCTATGCAGATAACGTAAACTATATTCGCCTCAGTGGCAATTTTCCTTATTACCATAGAAACATTTTTGGAACTTATAAAAACTATCGGGTAGGATATATAGATAGTACTGGTAATGAAAAAACCACCCATCTCCCAATGTTTGTGCCCCCTCCTCCGGATTCCACTAAAAAAGACAAGCAAACGAAATCAGAAAAGGTTCCAAGGAGAACTGTAAAAAAAGTAAAAAGACAAAATGCACGTTCCTTAGAAATTGATAGCACCAGGCAAACCGCCACCATTTCGCTTAATACATTTAGTAAGGGTGATGGCAGGCAACTTGGATATTTTATTAAAAGATCTTTCAGGAAATTGAGGAAACAAAAAGTTCAAAACCTGGTGTTGGATCTGCGAAGCAATGGTGGAGGTGATGTTGGTATGTATGTACTGTTAACCAAATTAATCCGGAACCAACAATTCAAATTAGCGGATACCTGTTATGCTATTACAAAATCCTTGAAGCCATATTCAAGATACATAAAGGGCAGTTTTTTCGACAATATCGGAATGGTATTTATGACTAAAAAACGAAATGATGGTTTATATCATTTTGGTTATTACGAACGTCATTTTTTTAAACCAAAAAAGCGAAATCATTTTGATGGAAGTGTTTATGTATTAATTAATGGGCCAACTTTTTCGGCATCTACCTTATTTTGCAATGCTGTAAAAGGTCAGGAAAATGTAAAACTGGTTGGCGAAGAAACCGGTGGTGGCTGGTACGGAAATAATGGCTTGCTTATTCCGGATATAACGTTGCCTGTTACAAAATTAAGAGTCAGGCTTCCGTTGTTTAAGATTGTTCAATATAATCACATAGCTGAAAAAGGTCGTGGCGTTGCACCGGATATTTACATTCCACCAACGGTTGAAGGAGTAAGAAATCGTATTGACAGAAAGATGGAAATTGTGAAAGAAATGATCAGTAGTAAACAGGCAAATAATTAAAATAAACAAAGATGATAGCACATTTGCAGCAACTATTTAACCGCGATCTTAACAAATTAAAAGTTGAAATTGAAAGTTATAGTGATGAAAAGTTGTTGTGGAAGGTTGATAAGGAAATAACAAATTCGGCGGGTAACCTTTGTCTTCATTTGGTTGGCAACCTGAATACCTTTATCGGTAAAGAATTAGGTGGTACAGGTTATGAAAGAAACAGGCCACTTGAGTTTTCGCTTAAAGATGTTCCCCGAATTGAATTAGTAAAAATGATTGAAGACACAGCATTGATGGTAGAAACAACTTTGACTAAACTATCCGAAAAGCAACTTGATGAGATTTATCCTACAGAAGTTTTTGCTAAGGAAATGACAACCGGATATTTTTTGATTCATTTAGCAATGCACCTGTCTTATCATCTTGGGCAAATAAATTATCACCGAAGGTTACCGGGATAAACAGATCAATTATAGCAGATTAAAATCGTCACCATCCATCCAGAAAGGTAGCTTTGAGCGCACTTCATCCAGTTTACTTTTTTCCAGTGTAATAGTACCGGAACCTTCTTCATCTGCAAGGTGATAAAGCACTTCTCCCAATGGATCTATTATAAGGCTGTTACCACTGTAATTAAGGTTATTGCCATCTACCCCAACCCGGTTAACACCCACTACATAACATTGATTTTCGATGGCCCTTGCACACAATAATGTTTTCCATGCATGACTTCGTTTTTCGGGCCAGTTAGCTACATAAATTAACAAGTCATATTCCGGCCTCACCATAGTATCGTTATCTACATTTTCCGTGGTCTCTACCGCAATTGCATCTTCTTCAATTATCCTGTTTCTTGACCAAACGGGAAAACGCAGGTCATAACAAATCTGTAGGTTTATCTTCCAACCCTTTATCGAAGCAATAAGCCTTTTTTGTCCGGGACTATAGTAGTTGTCTTCTTTTGCCAGGCAAAACAAATGACGTTTATCATAATATCCAAACTGGCCATTGGGCAACATCCAGATCAACCTGTTAAAATAATCTCCGTTTTCTTCGATAATTACAGAACCAGTAAGTATAATTTTATTTTTTGCAGCCAGGTCTTTCATCCAGGCTACAGTTTTTCCCTCCATTGTTTCTGCCAGTTCTTTTGTTCGCATACTAAATCCAGTGCTAAACATTTCCGGCAAAATCACTACTTCTGATTTGTCCCCGATTGCATTTATTTTTTCTTCAAGTTGTTGAAGATTGGCTGCCTTATCTTCCCAATAAAGAGCTGTTTGTATGGTTGTAACCGTTAGTGTGGACATCTTATGGGGCGTATCTAATTAATACATATTGAATTTATAAAAATTATTGAACATCATCACGCTTCTTTTTATAATTTGTCATCTATTATATCTCTTATAAGGTCGGTTTCAAAACCCTTCATTCGTAAATGGTCCTGTAATTTCCTCTTTTTGATAAAACTATTCTTTTCACCTTTGAGTGTTTTTAATTTTAATTCAGCCAGTTTCTCCAACGTTTTTATATAATCCTTATCATTAATATTCTCCAAAGCCTTTTTTATACAGTAATCGCTCACCTGCTTTTGTTTCAACTCATATTTAATTTTTACCCTCCCCCATTGTTTAATTCTGAATTTGCCTCCGGCAAAATGTATGGCAAACCTTTCTTCGTTCAGGTAATTGTCTTCAATTAGTTTGCTGATTATTTCGTCTGCCTCATCTTTATATAAACCATATCCGTACAGTTTATCTTTTACTTCGCTATGGCAGCGCTCCTGGTAGGCACAAAACAGTTTTATTTTAGGAACTGCCTGTTGAGGTGTAAATTTTTGCTGTAGCATACCTGCAAAAATAACAACAGGAATATTAAGTGGAAAAGTTTAGCGCATCTTACAGGCCCTTTATTTGTATTTTCTAAAATAAGCCGCTTTAATCAAGGCATCGTTATAGTTGAGCCCAATCCTTTTATTTTTATTATCTTGTTTCCTTTGAAAGATTTTATCTTTGGAAATCAATAATCAAAATTTATGAAGTTTATAGTTTCTTCCTCGGCCTTGCTGAAACAACTGCAACAGATCAATGGCGTTATCAATGCCAATACCGTATTACCTATCCTGGAGGATTTTTTGTTCGAAATTGAGAAAAATAAGTTGACCGTAGTAGCAACCGATCTTGAAACGGTGATGAAAGTGCATTTGGATGTAGAGGCAAAAGACAGTGGAAAAGTTTGTATTCCAGCAAAAATTTTGATGGATTCATTAAAGAATATTGCAGAGCAACCGCTAACTTTTAATATTGATAAAAACTTTGGTATTGAAATAACCAGTGATAATGGTAAGTACAAAGTAATGGGTGAGAATCCGGATAATTTTCCAAAAGAACCAGTTGCAGATGATGCAAATGCTTTTACAATGAGTTCTACCGCACTGGTAACAGCTATCAATAAAAGCCTGTTTGCTGTAAGTAACGATGATTTACGTCCGGCAATGACAGGGGTTTTCTTTGAACTGGATAAAAAAGGAATTACATGTGTGGCTACAGATGCACACCGCCTTGTAAAATATAAGAGAACAGATGTAAGTTGCCCTAAAACAGATACGTTTATTGTTCCTAAAAAACCGTTGAACTTATTAAAAACAGCTTTGCCTGATAATGATGATGAATTATCTGTTTCTTACAATAGCAATCACCTGTTTGTAAAGCATGGCGGTACTGAATTGGTTTGTCGCCTTATTGATGCCCGTTTCCCGGATTATAAGGTGGTAATACCTGTTGACAATCCTTACAAACTAACAGTTAATAAAAACGATTTTCAAAGTGCATTACGCCGGGTAAGTGTATTTAGTAATAAAAGCACCAACCAGGTAGCTTTAAGTATAAGTGGAAGCGAATTACAATTAGCAGCCCAGGACGTTGACTTTAGCTTTGAAGGAAATGAAAGGATGAGTTGCCAGTATGATGGTGAAGATCTTCAGATTGCATTTAATGCAAAATTCCTGATTGAAATGTTGAATGCTGCAGAAACTCCCGAAATTAATATTGAATTGAGCACATCAACAAAGGCAGGTATTATTAAGCCAACGGAGTCAGATGAAAACGAAGAATTACTGATGCTGGTAATGCCATTGATGTTGAACAATTAAACAGTTTAAACTGTTTATTAAGCATTGCTTCCTTAAGCTCGGATTATAAAAATATTATTGAAAGCAGGATTTACTTCAAGTATTTCCTGCTTTTTTTATCTCCCTCCAGTTTTAAGGGAGTTACCTTTGCAGCCTGATACAGTTTTATCACAACATTTTTTTATCTAAAAAATTCTATACTATGTCTTTTATTATTCTTGGCGTTATCATTCTCATTGCAATAACGGTGATAGCAAAGAGCAATCCAGCCGTTGCAAAATTTTCAGGTGCAGGCCGCCTGGTAGGGCTGCTATTTATTACGTTGGGTATAATAATATCCTGCGTAAAGCAAGTTGACCCTGGTGAAATTGGCATTAAAATTTTATTCGGGAGTATTCAAACGGATGTATTGGGTAGCGGATTGCATTTTGTAAATCCGCTGTTGGATATTAAAAAGCTGGATGTAAAAACGCAGAATTATACAATGAGCGGTGTAAATGATGAAGGCCAAAAAGCTGGCGACGATGCTATTAAAGTATTAACAAGTGATGGGTTGGAAGTTACGATTGACCTGACTGTTTTATTTAGAGTTGTTGCATCAGATGCGCCTAAATTGTTAAGAGAAACCGGGGAAGATTACAGGGATAAAATTGTTCGTCCGCTTACACGTACAAAAATTCGGGACAATGCAGTTTATTACCAGGCCATCGAATTATTTAGTACAAAAAGAGATGAATTTCAACAACGCATTTACAAAACCATTGAAGCAGATTTTAAAACACGTGGCCTTATGCTTGAGCAATTATTGGTGCGAAATATTACCTTGCCCAATTCAGTTAAAGCATCTATTGAGTCTAAAATAAATGCAGAACAAGATGCAAAAAAAATGGAGTTTGTTTTGCAGAAAGAACAACAGGAAGCTGAAAGAAAAAGAGTGGAAGCACAAGGTATTGCGGATTATCAAAAAATAATTAATACCGGCCTTACCAGTCAGCAATTGCAATACGAGCAAATAAACGCTATGAAGGAACTGGCATTGAGTGCCAATGCAAAAGTGATTGTGCTGGGCAAGGGAAATACACCGATCATTCTTGACAGTAAACAATAGGTTATCAATTTTACAATGCTTAAAACAGGATTCAAGGATCCTGTTTTTATTTATTACAATGTTGGATAAAACAACGTTTTAATTATCAAATTGTATATTTAGGTTGTTCGTTTAAATAAATTAATAACAATCGATTATTTGCAACAATTAACCAACGTAACAACAAAAATATTTACCGCATGGAAATGGAAGTTGTAAGATCATTTGACAATTATTTTACTGCCAATATCACCTTAACAAAATTGCATGCTGAAGGAATTGAATGTTACCTGAAAGATGAATATACTGTAACGATTGATCCAATACTTTCCAATGCCATTGGTGGTATAAAACTGATTGTTAAAAAGGAAGATGCTACAGAAGTAAAAGAGAAACTTGCTCAGTATGATGCGGCCTATTTAAAGTCTGCAACTTGTCCACGTTGCGGCAGTAACAGCTTTTCTTATATGTCAAAACCAGGTGTTGCCAATTACCTTACGGCCATCTTTACCTGGTTATTTTCAAGCTATGCGGTGGCGCCGGATTATGTGTACCAATGTGGCAATTGCGGATTCGAAAGCGAACGATTGCCCGAAACTTTTAGTGAGCAAGGTTATAATCCCAATTAATTAAAAATTGTAAAAAGCTCAAACTTTAATTGAGCAATAAATTAACGTCACTTCCATTCACAGGTCACGAGTCCTGGTTCAGGAAAGATTTCACCACACTATTTTTTTTTCTTCTTGAAATAATTGCAACAGATGCATCCTCCATAATTATTTCGCCCATATTATTAATGGTGTGAATAAACTTTTTGTTGATGAGATGAGAGCGATGTGTTCTTAAAAATCCAAATGGTATTAGCGGCAGTTCAAAATCTTTCAATACTTTAGCCAATAGCATGGAAGGTCGATTTACAAAAAATATTTTAGTGTAATTACTCCTGGCTTCCAGCCTTACAATTTGTTCAGGCAAAAAAAATAATTTGCCGTCACTTGTCTGAAGGGTTAGCTGGCCCTTATGATTTATTTGTTGATTAATGGTTTCCATAACATTTTCCATTTAGTCAGTTATTGATCTCCTGTTATTTTTAAAGACTTTCCTGCTTCTACATTACACTTACCGTTAATTCCGTAAGGTGTAAGTGACTTACAAGTTGCATTTATATCAACGTCAACGTTATGATAAATGAGTACAGCGGTATTGGCATCCGGGATTTTATTATTACTCCACGTGGATGTTTGGCTCCACTTACCCGATTGAACAGATGTAACTACTGAATCTTTCAGCCAGGTGGTTAAACTCCAGTTCCCATTCACGCTATCCTTTGCCCTGATGTATAAAGTTTGTAAACCTTCCGGAAGTTGAGTAATAGGAATTTTAAAATTAAAGGAACTATCTGCTGCAGGATTCGTGAATGTTTTTTGAATAGCATTTCCAACGCCAGGGTCTGCATCAAAGAAAAATTCAACACCGGATATTAGCGTTATTAATGGATTTAGTTTTTCAATAATTCGCCGGGAAGTTAATGACCAGTTACCGTCAATATCTTTTGTGCGAATGTATAATTTATGATAGCCAACAGAAAGCGATGAAGCATCGGCTGTGAAATTTTGTTGTAAGTCGGTGGCTGGCGAACTTATGGTAAACGGCGTTGCTTTGCCAAACTCGGGATCATCATCAAAAAAGTATTCGGCAGCAATAACCTGCTTTACTGAATTGGATGAAATTACTTCTATGTTTTTCCTGGATGACAAAGACCAATTGCCATCACTATCTTTTGTGCGGATATATAATTTGTGATAGCCAATAGGTACACTGGTAAGATTTATAGTAAAGCTATAGTTACCATTGGACTGCGGATTATTAAGCGTAATCAAATTATTGTTGCCAACGCCGGCATCAGCATCAAGGAAATATTCAGCAGTTACCACATTTTGAGAAAAAAGTTGCAACGAAAAAATGATTAACATCAATATGATTGTACCCACTTTCATAATACAATTATTTAATGGTTCTTGCACTGATTGTTACAGATAATCCACTTGCATTAGCTACTCCAGAAGTAGTGATTTTGTAAATAACCGGAATTGGTGCCAGGCCCGAAAGTGTGTACCTGTTTGTAACAGCAGCGCCACCAAAAGCACCCCGGTCCGTAGCATCCGACCCGCTGTTTGCTGCAACAGATGCAGGTGCAACCTGGTAGCTGGCATCGGTTGAAGAAGAGCTTGTAAACAGCGTAGTAATAGCTGGTACAACCAGGTTATTATCTGTAGTACCAAACTGGGTAGATAATGTTCCGATATTATAGGCAATTACCCCTGCGGAAGCGGGTATGTTTACAACTGCATTGGTAGGCATCAGGATGTTATTTTTAAATTCACTGGTGGTAAAAGCCAGGTTGGGAGTTGCCAGGTTGTCCGGGCCATCAAATACATTATTGTGGCATTCGGATATTGGCCAAAATGTTGTAGGGTTTGCAAGCGGTGTGCCCCAGGTTAATGTTTTTTGGCAAATATTATTATTGAAAATAATACCAGTGGGCGGAATAAAAAATGAGTTTCCGTTGGTGGCAAGACTGTTGGAAACGATGCTGTTAGGAAAAAAATTTTGTAGAATAAAAACATCCGTCAATAGCGTTTCAAACCGAACGGCCCTTTCAATTCTGCAGCGCTTTACAGTTATGTCATTTACACTCACATAAACATAGCCATCAGCCGTATTTCCATTATTCACCACATCAAGCCCTATTAGCTGCGATCCTTGAGAACCATTGTTAAATAAGATGTACTCAATTTTTGATGACAGTGTTGAATTGGAGGTGGAGGGGTTATTTGTTAGATAATAGCCGGTACCAATAATTACGAGTTTTTTTGTAATGGTACCAAAAGTATAGATAACAGTGGACCCTTCTATATGCAGAGTGTCCCCATTGTTTACTATGCCAAAACTTACGGCCTGGCTTATTTGAGCAAAAACAGGATAGGCAGCCGTACCTCCGAAATTATCGCCCCACAATGAACTGCCATTGTAGTTGGATTTATTGTTTACCCTCCAAACTTTTGCGCTTGCAAATGTTGTAACCAGCAGGCAAATAACCAGCATGAATATAAAAGGAAAGTTTAACCGTTTCATTATATATGTTTTACTAATTAATAATTAATTTTTAGATTTACAGGCAGGGCTTATTTATTATTTGCAGTTTTCCATTTCCTTTAAAAAAGCAACCAGGAATTTTTGTCTTTCGGTTTTAGTTGTATATTTTTTTTCCATGTCATTTTTCATTTTTGTGGCCTCTTTAATTAGCACTTCATTTTGAGCCATTACTGTTGCCACATCACCTGACACTACGTTGATTGCTGCCTGCTGGCTTTTACAAGTAAGCTCCGCAGCTTTTTTTGCATCATATTCAATGGTGCTTTTGCAGGATATTAGAATGGCAGTTAATAAAAATGCAGTAATGCTAATCTGAAAGTTACTTTTCACGATTGCAGGTTTTTGACTTAAATAAAAATGATCTAGTAAACTTACTCAACAGGATATCTAAAATCAACCGGTATTTATTTTTTGATACGGACTGTTTATTTTTTGCTATGTATACTTAAAAATTTGTTGGAGATCGTTAACTTCAATACAGACCAGGGAGTCATTTTATCATTGTTTAAAACTGTTGAATGCGCAGCTTTTTTATATTACTCTTTTTGTTGGTTTTCACGTGTACAACCAGGGCACAAAAAAGTGAACTTGATTCTTTAAAGAATGAACTCCTGCTGCATCCCGCTGAAGATTCTGTCCGCATGAAAATATTGTACTACTGTTCTTTTTATTACTATTCTGAAAATCCCGAGACAGGTTTAAAATATGCAGATGAACTGATTGCCCTGGCAAAAAAAAAGGATGATGTATTTTACCTGGGAAAAGGATTTTTTTGTAAGGGAATAAACTATGGTTCTGCCGGCAATTATACGGATGCACTTGCAGCGTATAAAAATGCAAAGCTTTTTTTTGAAAAAGCCAACGTTGAAAAGTATACAGCCAATGTAAACAACAGCATGGCGGTAGTTTATCAAAGCCTGTCGGATTATCCCCGTGCATTGGAGATTTATTACAACAATCTCAAATTTTTTGAAAGATTGAAAGACAGTTTTATGGTGGCACTCACCTGTAGTAATATCGGGCTTGTATATAAGTACCTTGGTCAATATCCCCAGTCAACCAGGTATCACCAAAGGTCTATAGACATACAGCAAAAGCTGGGTAATTTAAAAGAGCTTTCGGACGCATATAATAATATGGGAACCACTTACCAGGAAGCCGGAAATATAGAAAAGTCGTTGGACTATTATAAGCAGGCACTTAGCATAAGCGAACCCATTAATTATAGCCGGTGCATAGCTAGCAGTATCACAAATATCGGCATAGCAAACAGCCTGCTTGGCAATCATGTGTTAGCTTATCAATATTTACAAAAAGCATTGCCCTTGTATTTGCAAAACGGAAATATGCTGGCAAGAGCAGAAATTCAAAAAATATTGGGAGAAATATATTTATCTGCAGAGCCCTTGTTTTTTACTGAACTTAACAAACCCATTTCAAAGCGGTATGCGTTAGCGAACGAATATTTTGACAGCAGCCTTTATTTGTATAAACAATTAAATGATATCGCAGGCCAGGCAGAATTGTGGAAGCAATTTTCAGGGTTGTACGAAACGAAAGGAAATTTTTCGAAAGCGCTGTCAGCCTATAAAAATTTTGCCACACTCAAAGAAAGCCTTTTAAATGATGAAGGAAAAAAGAGAGTAACCCAACTTGAAATGAATTATTCTTTTAAGATAAAGGAGGATTCCATTTTAGCTGAAAATGATAAAAAATCAATGATGGCGGCCTCGGAAATAAAACGTGAAACAACTATTAAAAAGTCAATCGTATGGGGTAGTGCTATTGTATTTGTAGCCGCATTGATGAGTTTTATTTTTTATAAAAAAAGAAGAGATTCAAAACAAAAACAGCAAGAAGCAGAATTCAAATCAAAAGTGTCTGATACGGAAATGAAGGCGTTGCGTTCACAGATGAACCCGCATTTTATTTTTAATTCGCTCAACTCTATCGGTGATTATATTGGTAAAAATGATCCACTGTCTGCCGATCGATACCTCACAAAATTTGCAAAACTGATGCGGTTAATACTTGAAAACGCTGAGCAAAAAGAAGTACCGCTTGCCGATGACCTGAAGGCGCTTGAATTATATATGCAATTGGAAGCTTTGCGAATGAATCATACATTCACTTATGAAATTAATACCGATGAATCAATAGACCTGGAATCTACGATGGTGCCTCCACTGATTTTGCAACCCTTTGTTGAAAACAGTATCTGGCACGGGTTTGCAAATAAAAAGGAAGATGGAAAAATTATTATTAACGTAAAAAGGGATGGAACAGATATGATTAGTTGCACCGTTGAAGACAATGGCGTTGGAAGAAAATCATCCGCATTTGCAAAAGACGTTTCAAAGATAAAGGGTGAAAAATCGTTGGGTGTAAAAATTACTCAATCACGAATTGATATTTTAAACAAAATAAAAAACTCAAAAGCAGCCGTAGAATTTTTTGATCTTTCACAGGGCCTCAGGGTTGAAGTAAAATTGCCGCTGGCGCTTAATTTTTGATGTATGATAACTGCCATTATTATTGATGATGAACAACATTGCATAGATAGGTTAACCAAAATGTTGGCAAGGCATCATGCAGAAACGGTGCAATTATTATCAACTGCAGGTTCAGTTGAAGCTGGTATTCTTGCAATTAAAGAATACAATCCCGACCTGATTTTTTTGGATATACAAATACTGGACAGATCCGGATTTGATTTATTACGGGAATGTGGTGAAATAAAATTTAGGATCATTTTTACCACTGCATACGACAGATTTGCCATCCAGGCAATTAAGTTTAGCGCCATCGGATACCTGTTAAAACCAATTGAAGAAGATGATCTTGTTGATGCGCTAAATAGGATAAAAGAAATATCAGTTGAAAATACAAGCAAAATGGCAGCGGTGATTGAAAATAATCTGAGCCAGCCAGTAAAAAAGAAGAAGCTAACAATACCAACAGGCAACGAATTACTATTTATAAATATTGACTCAATCATTCGTTGCCATAGCGATGTAAATTATACCACCATCTATAAAAAAGATAATCAAAAAATAGTGGTTGCAAAAACGCTTAAGGAATTTGAAGAATTATTGGCCGATCAGGACTTCTTTCGTATACACAATTCAGATCTCATTAACCTTGCCTATATAAAAAGTTACAACAAGGGTAAAGGCGGTTCAGTTGTATTAAATGATGGTACGCAACTGGAAGTTTCCACCCGGCGCAAAGAAGAGTTCTTAAAAAAAATGGCAGAACTATAAATTTTACTTTACTGCTGCTGCTGCTGTTGTTGTTGCATAAACTTACGGTAGGAGTTATTCTCTCCTGCCCCATCCGTTAAGGTTGATTTTACATTCAAGGGAACGAGAACGGCACCTACATTTGACACAACCCCATCTTCATGCGATACCGAAACGCTTACCTCAAGTGTTTGCTTGGCAGTGCCTTTGTAAGTGCCCTTAACTGGCGAACAGTCGCTGAAACTACGCCCGATAGCGAGTCTTACATGTTGGTCATCTGCAATGCAGTTATTAGTAGGGTCAAGTCCTAACCAGCCATAAAATGGAATGTATGCTTCTACCCATGCATGTGTGGCACCTTCTCCCCGAAGACTACTGTCTCTTGGACAAACATAACCACTCACATAGCGGGCTGGTATATTCAGCAACCGTAGCAATACCAACAGCATGTGGGCAAAATCCTGGCATACACCAGCTTTTAAATTCCATATTTCGTCCAACGTAGTTTCTACTGTGGTAACTCCTTGTATATAATTATAATTATCGTAAACATATTGAACCAATTGCATTGCAGCTACATAAACAGAAACCGATTTATAAAAGCCTGCGTCAGCAATTTTTTTTACTTCAGGTAAAGCTTCAAAATTTTCTTGTCTTAAAAAATCTATAAAGGGAACAATGTTTTTAATTTGCAACAAATGATTCCACTGTTCTTCAATTGCAATGCTATCATTTGGAAATTGTTTCGACTTTGTTACAACTGCAATGGTTGATTGAATAACCAATTCCTTATGCGGAGCAATATTCATAAAAGATCCTGCCTCATTGCCATAATAATCTCTGAACGTTTCTACAAAAGGTTCGTTGGTTATGTGCAACTGCTGACTCTGTACTTCCTGATTTTCGTCTTTAATAGGATAAAGCATTATTTGGTTTGCACTATCTCTTACAAATTCCGGGTAAGTATACTTCGTTGTATGTTGAATGATAAATTTGGGCATCTTCTAAAATTCTTTTGTTGATTTTATAATTTTTGTTAATGACAAAATGAAGTTGGTTGACTTGTACCAACAAGATCATTACGAATGGTTGAAGTAACTTAAACTCATTGCATTTCCAATTTCAAAAACACTTTGCTTAGTGTCGTTTAGAAATTTGTGTAAGCCTTCTTCAATAATTGAATCTGTTGTTGAGAATTTCACTTTACTTTTTAATTTACCAATCATAAAATTAATCTTGTTAAAGTCAGCCACATTTCGTTCACTTTTTATTCTTTCAAAATATCGGTTCAACTGGTTAATTGAATAAATTACTGAACGGGGAAACTGTTCGTTGAACACAACCTGCTCTAATACTTTTTTGGCTTCAAAACCACTCCGGTAAGTTTTTAAATACAATTCATAACCGGAGATAGACATTAGCAAATATCTCCAATCCGTCTTATCAGTAATGGTATCCAATTCATAATTGATATCGTTGAATTTTACATCAAGAATGTCTGTAGATTGAATGGCTCTCTCTAAAAACTTACCAATATTAATAAACGCATACCCTTCTCCCCGTGACATAGTAACATCCGTAGTACCAAAATACAAAAGATCCTGTTTTATCAAATTATCCAACGTAGTGATAGGATCCTCATATTGTAGTAAATCTGATAATTTATCCTGCCGCATGATATGATAAAAATCATTGAGGCATTGCCACATTTCTTTGGTAATATGATCTTGCACACTGCGTCCGTTTTCACGGGCACGGGTAACAACATTTAATACCGAACTTGGATTATCTTTTCCAATAAGCATATATTTTAATACTGCCTTTGTATCCTGGCCAAGGGCAAGGGCTTCTTTGTCATCTAAAAATGTAAAAACTTTCAACACCGGCTTCCATGAAAATTCCTGGCTATCATCTAGTGAGGAGGCATAATTTATTTTTAGCATTCTTAAAATACCGTCGGTGCGTTCCATGTAACGACTCATCCAATATAAACTTTCTGCAACTCTACTTAACATGTATAATTACCGCCTGCTAAATCTTAAATAAGATAAAGGCAAGGTCTTTTTTATTGAGGTTAATAATTATATTTTTTCAAGAAAAAGGCGCTGCAATTAAATCAGGCCAATTTTACAATTTGGATAATTAAACAAAATGTTATTTTGCTAAAACCCAGGTGTCTTTACTTCCTCCACCTTGAGATGAATTTACAACCATAGATCCTTCTCTAAGCGCTACTCTTGTTAAACCACCAGGTACTATTTCTATACCATCTGGTCCGCACAAAGCATATGGACGCAGATCTACCCTGCGTGGCGTTAATTTACCATCCATATAACACGGAGAGGAGGATAAACTAATGATTGGTTGTGCAATAAACTGACGAGGATCAAGTAATACTTCTCTTTTATATTCTATTATCTCCTGCTCACTGGCCGCACAGCCCATTAACATCCCATATCCACCGCTTGCGTTTGTTTTCTTAATTACCATTTTTTCAATGTTCTTAAAAACGTGTTCCCTTTCATCAACCCTTTCTAAATGATAAGTGGGCACATTTTTTAGCAAAGGCTCCTCGTTTAGGTAATAACGAATCATAGCGGGAACAAAAGTATAAATGGCTTTGTCATCTGCAACTCCATTACCAACGGCATTTACTATGGCCACATTTCCTTTGCGGTATGCACTCATAAGTCCGGCAACACCTAACAAACTGCCCGGATCAAACACAAGTGGATCAATATATTCATCATCAACCCTTCTATAAATTACATCTACCTGTTGTAAACCACTGGTAGTTTTCATATACACTTTGTGGTTGTCAACAACAAGGTCACTTCCTTCTACCAACTCTACTCCCATTAATCTTGCAAGCGTGGTGTGCTCAAAATAGGCAGAATTATAAATACCAGGTGTAAGTAACACAATGGTAGGATTTGATATTTGCCTGGGTGATAAGGAAACAAGATTTCTGTGAAGTATTGATGGGTATTCGCTCACACTGCGCACATTACTTTGTGGTAACAGCAACGGGAAAATCCGTTTGGTAATTTCCCTGTTTTCCAGCATATAACTTACGCCACTGGGTGTACGCAAATTATCTTCTAGAATGTAAAACGAACCATCATTGTTACGTATAAGATCAATACCAGAAATATGCACATAGATATCATACGGAACCGGAAAATTATGCATCTCACGCAGGTAATGCGGACAGCTATAAATCATTTCGGCCGGTACTACGCCATCTTTAATAATAAACTGTGAACTGTAAATGTCTTTCAAAAAAAGGTTAAGAGCCTTAAGACGTTGTTTGATACCTTTTTCAATAAATTCCCATTCGCTTGCCGTAATAATACGTGGAATAATATCGAATGGAAATATTTTTTCTATTCCTTCTCCACTACTGTAAACTGTAAATGTAACACCCTGGCTCATGAAAAGCCGCTTGGCAAATTCTTCCCGCTTATTTAGATCGTCTATTGAAAGTTGTTCAAAAAATTCGACTGCATTTTTGTAGTGCTCCCTTACCACAGAATTGTTGTACATTTCATCCCAGGTATTGGAATCAACCAAGTAAGACTGCATTAATTCGTTTGATTGCATATTGTAAGTTTTGGAATATTATATAACAGGCAGTCGTCGATTACTTATCATTTCAAATATAACAAATCAAGTTTGTTTTTGAACATCGCCATCTTGATAAATGATAACTTTATTTACATAATTAATATATAATGAATAAAATAGCTATGATTCCTGCCCGATATGCGGCCACCCGGTTCCCTGCTAAACTAATGCAACAACTCGGAGAAAAAACGGTCATTCGTCATACTTATGATAATACACTTGCTACGGGTTTATTTGATGAAGTTTTTGTAGTTACCGACAGCGAAATAATATATAATGAAATAGTAGGGCACAATGGAAAAGCTATCATGAGTCAAAAATCGCATGAAAGTGGCAGCGACCGGATTGCGGAAGCAGTGGCCGGATTAGATGTGGATATTGTAGTAAATGTGCAGGGAGATGAACCCTTTGTTCAAAAAGAACCACTACAAAAATTGCTGGCAGCTTTTGATACGGAAGATGTAAAAAGGGTACAGGTAGCTTCATTGATGCAGGTATTAAAAGACCAGCAATTGATTGATGATCCGAATTATGTAAAAGTGGCGGTGAATAAAAATATGGATGCCCTGTTTTTCAGTCGCAGTGTAATTCCATACCCAAGGGATACATCAGCCAATATAATTTATTATGAACATATTGGTGTGTATGCATTTCGAAAAAAAGCTTTAATAAATTTTACCAGCTGGGAAATGACACCGCTGGAAGTTGCCGAAAAAATTGAATGTCTTCGTTATCTTGAAAATGGCGTAAATATCAGAATGATACTGACTGAATATATGGGAATAGAAATAGATACGCCTGCTGATTTGGAAAAAGCTACAGTATTATTAAGCAGGGAAAAATAAAAAAGTTAAGCTGCAGAAAATTTGTATTTAACTACCAATCAGGTTAAATTTTTTTTGATAATAACAGGGTTGACAAGACAACATTAAGAGTAAGACGGCACGTTTAGAAACTTTTGCCAATCTTCAAGCATTGCTCCTTTTAGTACTCTTGGAAATTTATGTTGTCCCCCGATTTTCCCCTTTGATTTCATGAATTCCATAAAGGTGTCTTCTGAAAGTACAGTAACAAATACATCTTTCAATGCATGTTTTCTTTCTACTTCGTAGTCATCATTTAGCTCTTTAATTTTTTCATCAATTCGCAAGCGGAGCACTTCGCTATTAACAACATCGTCTGTAGCAACATACCAGTGGTGTGCAAAAAATAAACCATGAGGTTGCCCGGCAACAGTAAATTCCGGAATTGAAATATTAAGCTCCTTACTCACCATTTCAATCGCCTTATTCATATTATCAACACTTAAATGTTCACCAACAAGACTTAAAAAATGCTTGGTACGGCCTGTAATAATAATTTCACTTCTTTCTTTGTCTACAAGTCTTACCGTATCGCCAATTGCATATCGCCATGCGCCGGCATTGGTACTAATTAATATGGCGTAATCTTTATTCAACTCTATTTCGTGAATCATGTAAGCTGCAGGATTGCTTACCATATTGCCCTCAATGTCAAAGTTGTTATTATCAAATGGAACAAATTCAAAGAAGATATTATTATTAAGTGCAAGGTGCATTCCTTTAGCTTCCTGCCTGTTTTGATAGGCTAAAAACCCTTCACTTGCCAGGTAAGTTTCGATATAGGTGATAGGTTTTCCCAATAGTTTTTCAAATCCATTTTTATAAGGTTCCATTGATACACCCCCATGAACATAAAATGCCAGGTTGGGCCATATCTCGTGAATATTTTTTACTTTATACCGTTCTATTATTTTCTCCATGCAAATTTGTAGCCATGCAGGTACACCTACTATAAATCCAATATCCCAATTGGGGGCGTTTTCCACAATTTCATCCAGTTTCTTTGCCCAATCTTTTTCTTTTGCTATTTTTTTTCCTGGCTTATAAAGGCCAAGTCCCAAAAACCAGAACGGAATATTCTTTTGTTGAATGCCACTAAGATCGCCGGCAAAATAAGTTGGGCCCTTTTGAAGTTCTGTACTTCCACCCAAAATCATCCACCCTTTACCAATGGCCCTTTTAGGCACATCATCGTATTTGGCAAGGCTCAGTAATTGTTTGAAACTGGTTATGGTATTGCTGCGGATAAGCCCTTTTGTAATGGGAATAAACTTGCTGGATGCATCGCTTGTACCGCTGCTCAGGGCAAAATATTGCACTTTGCCTGGCCAACACACATCCGGAATGCCATCCTTTGCCTTATGCCACCACTGTTGATAAATTTTGGTATAATCATAAGTGGGTAGCGTTTGCTGAAATTTCTTTCCCGGATGACGACTCATCAGGATTTCATCAAATTTATATAACTGGCCAAATTGGGTAAACCTTGCAGTACGTAACAATTTTTTCAGCACTTTAATTTGTTGAAGCCTGGGATCGCGGGGTTGTATTTTGAGCGCCCTTGCGATAGTCTTGGGAAGTTTCAATTCGAAAATCGGCATGCAAGTATTAAGGTTATTGACAAATTTACTGTTTACTACTGTTTTTTAAGTAATAATTTATAAACGGTTCATTCATATTTAATGAACGACTTAATACTAATGCCTTTATTAAAACTGAACGATTGGCATTTATATAGTAAGTTTCTGCATTTGGTCAGATTATTTATACGTTTAATGAACAAGTCTTTGAATTATTTAAATAACAAAATGGCATACCAGCTCAATGAAAACAACTTCACAATTTTACTAATAGGCTACAACAAAGCAAACCCATTAATTTTGCAGGATGTCAATATTAAATATAGAATTTAAAGCGTCTGCCGGCAACCTGGATGAACTGGAAGCAATGTTAAAACAAGAAAATCCAGTATTTATAGGTGAAGACTTACAGGTTGATACTTATTTTAATGTAGCCGCAGGCAGATTAAAGTTGAGAGAAGGCAACATTGAAAATGCACTGATTCATTATCATCGTGAAAATATCGCCGGAAGTAAATCATCCCGCATATTACTTTACAAACATTCACCTGATAAAATATTGAAAGATATCTTAACCGAATCGTTGAGAATAAAAGTGGTGGTAAGTAAAAAGCGAAAAATCTATTTTATAGGAAACGTAAAATTTCACTTTGACAAAGTACAGGATTTAGGCACTTTTGTAGAAGTAGAAGCCATTGATGCAGATGGTAGTATTGGTAAGGAAAAATTACAGGAACAGTGCAATCACTACAGTAGTTTATTCAATTTAGAGGAAAGTGATTATATAGCCGTTTCCTATAGCGACTTATTGCTACAAAAATCAGGGACTGTGGCATAAAATTTTCCTTATAATTAAAAACAAATCAGGTTGTTTACTGTTTAAGCTTCAACTAAAAAATTTCCATAATGAAAAAGTATTTTCAAACAATTTTATCGGTGCTGATGGTAATGATGGTTTCATCCTTATATGCACAAAACAGCACTATAAAGGGAGAAGAAGTAAGTTATATAGCTGATGGCGTTAACATGAAAAGCTATGTAGCGTACGATCAACAGCAAAAAGGTAAAAGGCCTGCAATTGTAGTTGTACCGGAGTGGTGGGGGAACAATGAATATTCAAGAATGCGTGCTAACAAGTTGGCAGAGTTGGGCTATATAGCAATAGCAGTTGATATGTACGGTGAAGGCAAGCAAGGTGCAGATCCCAAAGCGGCACAGGAGCTTGCAACTCCCTTCTATCAAAACCCTGAGTTGGGTAAAAGCAGGATTGAAGCAGCAGTAAAAAAGTTAAAAGAATATCCACAAACAGATGCCAATAAACTGGCAGCAATTGGTTATTGTTTTGGCGGATCGATGGTACTAAATGCTGCTAAAATGGGTATGCCCTTTAAAGGAGTAGTAAGTTTTCACGGGGGCCTTGCAACAGTGCCGGCTACACCTGGAAGTACCACTGCAAAAATTTTAGTCTGCCATGGTGAGGCCGATCAATTTGTTAGCGCTGAAGACATAAAAAAATTCAGGGATAACCTGGATGAAGTACATGCCGATTATACATTTAAATCGTATGCCGGAGCAACGCATGCCTTTACAAATGTAAACTCAACAGCAACAGGCAAAAAATTCAATATGCCCATTGAGTACAATGAGGCTGCTGATAAACAATCATGGCAGGATATGAAAGATTTCTTTAAAACTATTTTTTAATTTATTGATAAGGTGAGTCATCCATTGTGGGTGATTCACTCAAAAATATTATGGCCGAAGACCTAACAATTGTACAGGGAACAAAAGAAGAAATTTATCAGGCATTGTTGCCACAAATAACCGGGCTGGTTACTGGAGAGCCAGACCTGGTAGCAAACCTGGCAAATATCGCCGCTGCTTTAAAAGAACAGTTTGGCTGGTTTTGGGTGGGGTTTTATCTTGTTAAAAATGATGAGCTTGTTTTAGGGCCGTTTCAGGGCCCTGTTGCGTGTACCCGTATTCGTAAAGGAAGAGGCGTATGCGGAACTGCCTGGGATAAAGCGATAACTTTAATTGTGCCAGACGTTGAAAAATTTCCCGGTCACATTGCCTGTAGCAGTTTATCTAAATCAGAAATTGTAGTTCCTATCACCAGGGACAATGAAGTAATTGGTGTACTAGATGTTGACAGCGAATTGTACGATCATTTTGATGAAACCGATCAATTATACCTTGAACAGATTGTAAAATTGATTGCTTAAACAATCATTATTTTTCCGAAGTTTTTAAGGTCGGCATATTGTCTTTCCAACCCCAGATATATTTACAGGCGTAAGTACGATAAGGGCTCCATTTTGTTGAAACAGCGATCATCTTTGCCTTCAATTCTTTTTTATTAAGTCCATCCAGTTTGTATAATTTGATAATGCCTTGTTGAATGCCAAGATCGTCCAGTGCAATTACATCTTCTCTGCCCAGTGTAAACATCAATATCATTTCTACGGTCCATTGGCCAACTCCTTTTATCTGCGATAAATATTTTATCAGCTCATCATTTTCCATTTGGTGAAGCTTTTCGTCAGTGAGTTTTTCTTCAATAAAAAAGCGACAAACATTTTGCACATAACCAGCCTTTGCATAGCTAAGGCCAAGGCTACGCAAGGTTTCAACGGGGGTATTGATAATTTTCTTGGGTGTAGGTTTTTGTTTGTAAAGATTTATAAACCTGGCAAAAATTACAGCAGCAACTTTAGTACTTAATTGCTGGCTCATGATAGAACCACATAAATGCAGGTAAACATCATTCCTTTTTTCAAGCAGGTATGGTTGTTGAAGTTCAATAACCTTTTTTAGTTTTTTATCTTTTCCAAGATGTATGAGGTGTTCCATATACTACGAATATCAACTATTTATTTCAGATTGAAAAGTGGTGAAGCAGGCAATAAACAGGCAAAAAAAATCCCCCGATTTTTACGGAGGATTTAATTAAATAATTTATAATGTTAGGCTTCCTGTCCCATAGACTTGGAAACTCTCTTACGCTCATCTTCATTTAAAATAACCTTGCGCATACGGATAGATTTGGGCGTTACTTCAATACACTCATCTTGCTGAATATATTCCATACACTCTTCCAAAGTCATTAAGATTTTAGGAGCTGCACGGCTGGCATCATCACTACCACTTGCACGGTGATTGGTTAATTTTTTAGGTTCAGTAGCATTTACATTTAAATCGCCTGGCTTAATGTGCTCAGCAATAATCTGTCCTGTGTAAACTTCATCACCTGGATCAACAAAAAACCGTCCTCTATCCTGTAATTTATCAATTGAATAACCAGTTGTTTTTTCCTGGTTTTTAGATAATAATACTCCATTGCTTCTTCCCGGAATCGGGCCTTTCCAAGGACGATAATCTGTAAATCTGTGGGCCATTACAGCTTCACCTGCCGTATTGGTAAGCATGTTGCTACGCAAACCGATTAACCCTCTTGAAGGAATATCAAACTCCAAATGCTGCATATCGCCTTTGCTTTCCATGATCAGCATTTCGCCTTTACGTTGAGTAACAAGGTCAATTACTTTACCACTAAACTCAGCAGGAACATCAACTACCAGGTTCTCGTAGGGTTCACATTTTTTACCATCGATTTCTTTAACCAATACCTGTGGATTACCAATGGTTAATTCAAAACCTTCTCTTCTCATGGTTTCAATTAAGATACCAAGGTGCAAAATACCACGACCATAAACCAAAAAACTATCTGCACTTCCTGAATCTTCAACACGAAGCGCCAGGTTTTTCTCTGTCTCTTTTATTAAACGATCTCTTAAATGACGGGAGGTTACAAATTTACCTTCACGGCCAAAGAATGGCGAGTTATTGATGCTAAACATCATGCTCATTGTTGGCTCATCTACACTTATTACCGGCAATGCTTCAGGAAATTCTGAATCACAAATAGTATCACCAATATTAAATTCATCCAAACCAACTATTGCGCAAATATCTCCGGCACTTACTTCTGTTGCTTTCTTTTTACCAAGCGCTTCAAAAGTGTACAATTCTTTTACTTTCATTTTTT
>JBDUEK010000017.1:0-83829 GCA_040002495.1 Ferruginibacter sp. | reverse complement strand
ACGGTGGTGTGAGAGGACAGGTAGCCAAATAATGGCTACCTTCCTACTCGATTAAAATCAATTGGTTTTTTATTCTTTTACCAGTTTAATTACCCTGATTTCATTTCCTTGTTGAACCTGTAAAAGATACATGCCTGGCCGGTAGTTTTGCCCAATGCGCAGTGTTTGATCTTTCACCACTTTCATTAATTCAACCGGTCTGCCTGTAAGGTCTACAACTTTCAACTGTATGTTTGCTTTGTTACTACTTTCAATCTGCAACGTAAAGTAGTTGTTGCTAATACTTGGGAAAGCTTTAACCGTAAGTGGTTTGTCAACAGGCGCTGATGCGATAACATCCGCAGTTCTTTTAGCGGTTGATTTTGACTCATGGATTACGATAGAGCCGCCGCCAAGTGCTGTCGAAGGATCACCGTTATCTAATTTACCCATGTCATTATCATAGATAACCGTATTACCGTTCCAGATTTTAATACGGAATTTGTCAATTCCACCACCACCATTTATACTTCCATCAATGGCAGCCACCAGGAAGTTATAGGAGCCTGAACCGTTAATGGTACCAGTTCCTTTGAAGGTGGCTTTTGCACCAGCTATTACCAAAGATCCGAGATCATATACTGAGCTCTTAAATTTCAGATCTCCTGTCTGGAACTGAAATTCAGTATTCCCGTCAGGCGTGTTGTTGCCTTTCTTATATTGAGCATTGAAGCCAAAGTTTGCTTTACCAGTCAGAGAAGGGTTAGCACTGTACGCCCCCGCCGGCGAGTTGATCCATCCACCGCCGGTTACGAAACCTGCGTTAGGATCGTATATCGAGAAGTAAGCGATTGTTTCTGCACAGCCTGTACCTACAGTTACGGTGACAGCATATAAGCCAATTGGCAATGTTCCGGTTGACAGGTCATAAGTCGCAACACCGTTTGCTCCGGTAGTTTTGGTTATTGGTGTGCCAGGTATAATGGATACAATACTATTGATGTTATTAGTCACTTTGAAGGTGACACTTGCCCCACTTACTAAAGTTGTACCGCTGGTTACAGTAGCGCTTAAGGTTTTAATAGCGGTTCCCAGTTGGATGGCATTGCCTGTTGCACTTGCATCAACGGATACACCGTTTATTGTCAGATTCGCACTATTATAGGTTATGAGGTAATTTGAATTGGCCACAGATCCCTGATTAATTGGATACACATTTCCTGGTGCCTGAGAATTTTCACCTGCTACTCTGCTGAGTGCGCCAGTGAAACTAATTACCTGGCCATTTGGTAATATGGTACCTACAGCTGGCGAAGATGTAAAGGTTAATGCAGGATCTGCTTGGCCACAGTATTTGGATTTTGGGTCAGCAGTAATGGTCACAGGGCGCTGGCCGATTACAAGGTTAGCACCTACAAATGTTTCATTGTAGTTAGAACCATAAGTGTAAGTGTTTTTGCTGATCAAGTAGCTTCCAACATTTTCTCCAACTGCTCTTTGCAAATTACCAGATGGTAAATCTCCATTGGCAACATTCGTAGCCTGAGCAGTTAATGCTGGGTCTACATCACCGTAGTTTTTGGTTTTTCCATCAGCAGCAATCGTGATCGTACGCTGAGTAACCGTTAACAATGCATCTGTTGGTGTTACACTGTAGTTTGGATTTGATCCAAGTGTTACCGCAATCGGATACGTTCCAACACCTGATGTTACCGTTGCAGTTGTGGCCAAGCTGTAGTTCAACACATCACCATTTGCTGTTCCTGTTACCGCTGCATCCAAAGCTGGATTTGCATCACCATATATTTTACTCTTCGCATTGGCTGTTATCGTAGCTGCTTTCGCATTTACTGTCAGCGCTCCATCAACGTAAGAGATGCTGTAATTAGCCAGACCTGCGCCCGTTGCAGCAGAAGCTACAATAGGATAGGTTGAACCAACTACTGTTGCAGTGGCAGCAGCGCCTGTTGATGTAATCGTCACACTACTAACTGCATCACTGTTTACAAGACCTGAAGTAGTAAACTCAGTGCCAGCAAATGTCACTGCTGTACCATATGTCTTTGTTCTGTTGTTCGCTGTTACTGTTAAGGCTTTTGCATTTACAGTCAGCGAAGCAGGACTACTGGTAGCATCCGATGCACAACCATTTGATACAACCACACGATACTGTGTTCCAGTTTGACTAACCGTAGGAGTTACAACAGTGAATGTTGTGGGGACGCCATCTGCATCAGAAGTATTATTCCAACCACTACCTGTATTTACCTGCCATTGATAATTCAGGGTTGCTGAACCTGTGGCGGTAGTAGAGAACACGGCGTTCTCCCCATATGCAATAACGCTATTGGACGGCGAACTCATTATTGAAGGGGCTGTGCAGGTTGCCACATATATACCTGTAAATGTTTTTGCATTACCATTCGGCATTTGATATCGCAATGAGGGGCCAGATACAGTATTGCCATTAGCATCAATTGTTGTGCTAACATATGTCACTCCACTTATAACAATATTAGGAAAAGTGAAATCGATGTACTGATTATTATTTGCAACGAAAGTTGTTGGGCTTGCTGGAGGTACAAAACTAGCGGTATTAGTGTAAGTTCCAGTTGGAACATTGCTACCACTTCCTAACCTGTATGAAACTTGTAATGATGTACCAGAAGGAAGTCCTGTGGCTTTTACCGTTATATTGGCATCAGTAAAATTCCGTGTTGCCACCAAGCCAGAACTCTGCCCGGTAGCCGTCAACACAAAAGCCACCCCAAGGTGCGTATTGTTAATTAAAAACTGATTGTTATAAATATTCCCACCTGCATCTGCTGTAACCGTCATATCATGCGGCAACAAGCAAGCGGCCGGTTTCGGCGTTTCATCAAAATGAAAACTTACCGTTTCTCCTGGCTGCCAGCCGGTACCGGTGATGATTACGTACTCACCGGGAGCATAATCGTCTTTATCGGTGGTGACTGTTGCCTGCCCCAATACCGGAGCAACAGAAAAGGACAGCAACAATAAAAGAACAAGGGAAAGTGCAGAAGTAAAAAGCTTATTCATATAGCTGGTTTTAGTAAAGAAGTAAATAATTAAATTCAGAGTTAACTATTGGCAATCGTTCTTTTGATCCATATACAGACAGAACTAACAGTTCATTAAAATAATGAATTGACATTTACCCAAATTGGGTTATCAATAAATTTAAATGGAGTTGTCGCAAAAACGATCAGGTATTTTGTAGGATACTAAACGGTGTAAACGGAGGGAGCTAATTATGTGATATTGGATTTGTACTTTTAATGCCTGTTATCATTTTTATCTAAAATGAGAAACAACGCAAAACGAATGTATATTAAAAATTTAATAAATAAAATAATTTTTAACAAAAAGTTTTAAAAATATTTTTTTCAAAAGATTTAAACGAGCACATTATACAGTAAGCTTTAAGCGCAATTTAGTTTTAAAGATCATGGCTATTCACCACAATTGTTTAAATAGCTTACCAGCTTTTCTTTATTAGTAAATTTACAAACCAGCCTGGTATTTGAGTCAACTATGAACAAAAGTTGTTTACATCCAGATTGTGCAACAATATTTTTAGAAAGAAACTTTTCGACTATTTAATCATTCAATACATCGCTTGTAAATCCAACATGACATTTGTATAGGCTACTTGAAAAAAGTATATAGACTTGATATTGCATAAATAAAAAAGTCTCACATTTCTGTGAGACCTTGTGGGAGCACACGGGTTCGAACCGCGGACCCTCCCGATGTTATCGGGATGCTCTAAACCGACTGAGTCACGCTCCAATAAGCTGCTCGATCATTTTCTTGCTTTTCCAGCTTTTAATTTATTTTTCCCTTTTCATTGCCTCTTGTTTAAGGTTAAATGATTCGGCAAACACTAATCTCCAATCGCCAAATGCACCAGTAAATCCTTTGTGATTGCTGTTGTGCTTTCTTATCCGTTCATTCAACTCGTCGCAGGTAAACCCAACATAATATTTGTTCAGTTTATTTGAAAAAAGTATGTAGACTTGATATTGCATAAATAAAAAGGTCCCACATTTCTGTGAGACCTTGTGGGAGCACACGGGTTCGAACCGCGGACCCTCTGCTTGTAAGGCAGATGCTCTAAACCAACTGAGCTATGCTCCCTTTTTTAATTGGGATGGCAAAGATAGGTACTAAATTATTTCTGCAAAATTTTTTATAGTTTATTTCGGGATTTTTTTTTAATTCCCGGCTTAATGGCAATTATAAATCTGGTGATAACTCTTAGAGAAAAGGAGAGCAGTGACAGCTTTTAAGGAAAATTGAAATCAATTTAATTTAATTGAAGAGCAGGAAGCCGGTAAGTTTGTGAATCATAGACAAAAAGTTCATCCACTTCTATAGTCCAGTATTTGTGAAGCGGGGTTTTTTCCAGGTAATTTTCTACTTCAGTTTTAGAGTGGGCATTTACAATCATCCAGCACCGTTGTGTTTCCATGCTTACCGAATAATAGTCTACAGTTCCGGCATCTATTAATTCATTGATATACTCCCTGTGCTTAGGAACAAGGCTCATAAATTCATCATCCATTTCAAAGTGAATGGTAACCTGGTACTTAAGATACTTTTGTTCGTTTATATTTTCCATAGTATGATATTATTTTCCCACTCCGCTTTATACGGAGCAGTTATTTTAATATAATTATCAGTGTAACCTTCTATCATGCCATTTTTATTTCTCGACTCAAACAACGTGTTTCTTATTTCACCAACGTGATGATTTGTGAAATATTGCATTTTTTGATAACTTAAATTACGTAACAACTTGTTTCGTTGGTTTCTTTTTTCAACAGGTACTACCGGTTTCATATCTGCTGCCAGTGTATTGGTTCTTTCCGAATAAGTGAATACATGCAGGTATGCAATATCCAGTTGGTGAAGAAAATCAAAAGTCTCTTTAAAATCCTCGTCAGTTTCACCCGGGAATCCAACAATCACATCCACGCCAATGCAGCAATGCGGCATCAGTAATTTTATGAGTCCAACTTTTTCAGCGTACAATTCTTTTTTATAACGTCTTCTCATCAGCCCTAAAACCTTATTACTACCGCTTTGCAGCGGAATATGAAAGTGAGGCATAAACTTTTTGCTATTACTTACAAACTCAATAATTTCATTTGAAAGCAGGTTGGGTTCAATAGATGAAATTCTAAATCTTTCGATACCAGCTACCTTATCCAGTTCCTGGATTAATTTAAAAAAATCTTCCCGCTCTGTTTGTAAGGCAGCAGTTTTTTTACTGCCAAAATCACCCAGGTTTATACCAGTGAGTACTATTTCTTTAGCACCCTGCAATGCTATTGCCCGTGCATTTTCAATGACATTATTGATACTGTCGCTCCGGCTTTTGCCCCTTGCCATTGGTATAGTGCAAAAGGAGCAGTTGTAGTCACAACCATCTTGTACTTTTAAAAAAATCCTGGTGCGATCATTAATTGAATGGGAGGCAGTAAAAACATTAACATCCTCAATATCGCAACTACAAATTTTTGCACTATCACCCTTGGTTATCTCTTTTAAATGAGTGGTGATGTTGAACTTTTCCGCAGCGCCTAATACAAGATCCACGCCTGGAATAGCTGCAATTTCAGCAGGTTTTAATTGTGCGTAGCACCCGGTAATTACAACCATCGCTTCCGGTGCTTTTCGCTGAATTTTCCTTACAAGTTGCCTACACTCCTTATCTGCATTATCGGTAACAGAACAGGTGTTAATTACATACACGTCAGCCACCTCATCAAAACTTTTTTTCACGAAGCCGTCATTTTCTAAAAGTCTGCCTATGGTAGATGTTTCAGAAAAGTTAAGTTTACAACCCAGGGTATGTAATGCAACGGTTTTGCTCATGGTGCAAAGATAAGCACCCTGCCCGGAATCATTTATATAGGGTGTGTAACACCTACCCAAATTTTTTATGTTTAACAATTGGCCGTTTATCAAGTCCGTATTAATATTTTAATTACAATCTTATCTGCGTTGGGGTATTAAAATTCATTACCAGTTTTGCAGTGTAATTTCCACGGAATTATTTATTATCGCCTTACAGTTTGTTATAAGTGTTTACAGTTATACCCTGTTTTAAATTACTTTTGCATTTCAATTTGCCATGAATAAAAAATACATTCCATATATAGTACTGATTGCCGCTGCACTATTGCTTTTTTATGTCAAGAAAAATCAACGCGGAAGTTTTCCAAAAAATACCTCAGCAGAAATTACCATACCTGTCAGCAGCGATGGCGGGTTTAACAGAAATGTCAGTAAGCTCATTTATTCCAAACATGCCCGCTGTCGTATGGATTGCCGGCATATAGATGAAAGTGAAGTAAAAGAAATATTGCAGGAGGGAACTTTAAATGTTAGCAAAATAGAAGAAGATGCAAGAGGCAAAACTTACCCCATTGAGGGCATTACACATGACCATCAAAAAGTAAGGATTGTTTTTGCACCAAAAAATAACGATCTTGTAGTTGTTACTGTTATTGACCTGGATAAAGAATGGAAATGTGATTGTAACTAAATATTAGAGAAGAAATACCAATTGCTGCTTAAAAGAAATGTGTTCTTACACAATTACTTTATTTTTACAACAATAGTATCCTTTCAATTGGAAATCTATTGTTTAATGTATTACACGTTTGTAAATTTCTTTTAGGAAAAGTAGTATGAAAATAAAATCCATATTGGCAAAGCCCTTTGCTGGCTATATATACAAGCAAATTAAAAAAGGAATGGAAACTGCGGTGCAGGACCAGGAAGCCATTTTAAATTTGTTGATCAAAACTGCCCTTAAGACCGAATTTGGAAAAGATCATGGGCTTGAACAAATTAAAAACTATGATGATTTCGTAAAGCGGGTTCCCATTAGAGACTACGAAGATTTTAAACCTTACATCGAAAAAATAAAGCAAGGCAAGCACAATGTTTTGTGGAAAGGACAGCCAATATACCTGGCTAAAACCAGTGGTACAACCAGTGGGGTTAAATACATTCCAATCACAAAAGATTCAATCCCAAATCATATCAACACGGCCAGGAACGCACTGCTTTGCTACATGGCTGAAACCGGCAATACTCAATTCGCCAACGGAAAACTTATTTTCTTAAGCGGCTCACCGGAATTGGAAAGAATTGGCGGCATTCCAACAGGAAGGTTGAGTGGTATTGTAAATCATCATGTACCGCGTTACCTGCGTGCCAACCAGTTACCTTCTTACGAAACAAATTGTATTGAGGAATGGGAGGAAAAACTGGATAAAATTGTAGAGGAAACGATTAAAGAAAATATGACGCTTATCAGCGGAATACCACCGTGGATGCAGATGTATTTTGACAGGCTTACCGAAAAAAGCGGCAAAAAAGTAGGGGAGTTATTTCCTGATTTTAGTGTAATGGTGCAGGGGGGCGTAAATTTTGAACCATACAAATCGAGGTTATACGAAAGTATTGGCCACCATGTTGATTGTATAGAACTTTTTCCGGCAAGCGAAGGTTTTTTTGCATTCCAGGATTCTCAGAAAGAAGAAGGGTTATTGTTAAACACCAATAGTGGAATATTTTTCGAGTTTATTCCTGCTGCAGATTTCGGCAAAGCAAACCCCGACAGGTTAAGTTTGAAAGACGTGAAGGCCGGTGAGAATTATGTACTCATTGTAAACAACAATGCAGGATTGTTTGGGTATAATATTGGCGATACTGTGAAATTTGTGTCATTAAACCCATATCGAATAGTGGTAACGGGGAGAACCAAGCATTTTATTTCTGCTTTTGGTGAGCATGTAATTGGAGAAGAAGTAGAAAATGCATTGCTACAGGCTGCCAGGGAAGAAAATGTACAAATAACTGAATTTACAGTGGCACCAATGATAGCCAATGATGGAGGTAAAAGCTACCATGAATGGTTTATTGAATTTGAAAACAAGCCCGAAAATATGCGGGCATTTGCTAATAAAGTGGATGATAATTTGCGGATGAAAAATGTTTATTATGATGATCTCATCGGGGGGAATATCTTACAGCGATTAAATATTTCGCCGGTAAAAAAGAATGGATTTATCGATTACATGAAAAGTATTGGCAAATTGGGTGGACAAAATAAAGTCCCAAGGCTAAGTAATGACAGAACGATTGCGGATGAATTGAAGGCATGGACCGATTCTTAAAAATTGAATAAAAATTACCTGCTGTTGAAATTTTATGATTTTTTTCTACATTTTATAAGTAATTAAGTTACTTTTGCTGAAATTATTTACAACGATTTCAAAGTGATAAGGACCAATCAATATTTCGCAAATTTATTACACCATTCAGTGGGTGCAGTTGTTGCTATTTTTGTTCCCATTTTTTCTCCCCGACGCCGACCTGGTTGCTGATAGGACGAGCACTTAAAAAATGCCCCTGTCAGTGAAAAAATCTCCAAAACCGGGTTCTTACAATTTTTATTTTTCTAACACATTATTTCAATTTTATACAATTGGAAACAAATAACATTATAATCAGGGTTGCATCAACCAATGATTCAGCATACGCAACAGATATTACCGACGAAATGCAGTCATCTGCAATGGCAAGGGGAACGGGTATTGCAAAACGCTCGCCGGAATACATTGAAAAAAAGATGAATGAAGGCAAAGCTGTAATTGCAGTTACCAAAGACGGGCAATGGGTAGGCTTTTGTTACATTGAAGCCTGGGGCCACGATCAGTTTGTTGCTAATAGTGGTTTAATAGTGGCGCCTGCATTTAGAAAAAGCGGGGTAGCCAAACTCATCAAAAAAAGGATTTTTGAACTGTCCCGCAAAATGTATCCAACATCAAAAATATTTGGATTAACAACCGGCCTGGCTGTAATGAAAATAAATTCTGAACTGGGCTACGAACCAGTTACCTACTCAGAGTTAACAGATGATGAAACATTTTGGGCAGGTTGTAAAAGCTGTGTCAATTATGATATATTGATGAGTAAGGAACGAAAAAATTGTATGTGTACAGCCATGTTGTATGACCCTGCCGATCATTACGAACCAGCAGAAACTACAGCAGATTTCAAGGAGCATTCCAAATTGTACGAGCGTTTTATGAAAATTAAACAAAGCAAACTGTTGAAATTTCTTAAGAAAAAGCAATTAAAAGGAGGAAGCGTGAGTAAATCAGTTTTAAAATATTTTTTCAATTTATAGTAGTAATAATTTCGAGTTCATGGAGCAAAACACAGTAGCAGATAAAGATAATCAACAAAAGGACCTGCCTGCAGGCACCAAAGTAGTACTGGGATTTAGCGGAGGATTAGACACTTCATTTTGTGTAAAATATCTTACAGCAGAGAAGGGATACGAAGTACATTCAGTAGTGGTAAACACCGGAGGATTTAATGAAGAAGAATTGAAGCAGATAGAAGCGCATGCGTATAAATTAGGCGTAAAATCACATACTACTGTTGATGCAGTAAAAAGTTATTATGACCGGATTATTCGCTTTTTGATTTATGGTAATGTATTAAAAAATAACACCTATCCCTTAAGCGTAAGTGCAGAAAGATTGAGCCAGGCAATTTTTATTGCTGAGCATGTAAAAAACCTGAATGCAACAGCGGTGGTTCACGGAAGTACAGGTGCAGGAAACGACCAGGTGAGGTTTGACATGGTATTCAACATCATGATTCCCGGAGTAGAAATTATTACACCTATCAGGGATATGAAACTGAGCAGGGAAGAAGAAATAACTTACCTGAAAAGTAAGGGTGTTGAAATGAATTTTGAAAAGTCGGTGTATTCAATTAATAAAGGTTTGTGGGGCACAAGTGTGGGTGGAAAAGAAACCCTGAACAGCAAAGGAATGTTGCCAGAATCGGCCTGGCCAACACAGGTAACTGAAACTGAAATTAAAACGCTGGAACTTGCATTTGATAAAGGAGAACTTACAACGGTAAACGGCGAAGGGTTTGCTCATCCTTCAGATGCCATTAAAAAAATTCAAAGCATTGCGGGAGCATTTGGTATCGGCAGAGATATTCATATTGGGGATACAATCATTGGCATAAAGGGCCGTGTTGGGTTTGAAGCTGCGGCACCAATGGTTATTTTAAAAGCGCATCATGCGTTGGAAAAACATGTACTAACCAAATGGCAATTAAACTGGAAAGATCAGCTTGCTTTATTTTATGGCAACTGGTTGCACGAAGGGCAGATTTTAGATCCTGTTATGAGAGATATAGAAGCATTCTTTATCAGCTCACAACAAAATGTAACCGGTAAAGTATTTATTGAATTGATGCCGTATCGCTTCCAGGTTACGGGTATTGAATCTGAATTTGATTTGATGAGTAGCAAGTTTGGTAAATATGGTGAAATGAATAATGGTTGGACGGGAGAAGATGTGCGTGGATTTACAAAAATATTTGGCAACCAAACCATGATCTATCACCAGGTAAAAGAAAGCGCTGATGGCAAATAAAATTAACATAGGTATTGTAGGCGGAGCTGGATATACAGGCGGTGAATTAGTAAGAATTTTATTGAATCATCCCGGAGTTGAAATAAAGTTTGTGCATAGTAAAAGCAATGCAGGCAAACCTTTATATGCAGTACACAGTGATTTGATCGGCGAAACAACTATTGAGTTTACTTCAGTATTTAAAGGTGGCGAAGGCGAGGTGGATGTGCTCTTTTTATGTGTTGGCCATGGAGATGCCAAAAAGTTTATGGCCGAAAATACAGTACATGAAAAAATAAAAATCATAGATCTGTCACAGGATTTCAGGCTTACCATTTCTGCATCAAATAATAACAGGGAATTCGTTTATGGATTGCCTGAATTAAATAAAGAAAGGATTCGTTCCGCAAGTAATATTGCTAATCCCGGTTGTTTTGCAACTGCCATACAACTTGGGTTGTTGCCACTGGCAAAAGCAGGATTACTTTCTGATATTTACATTACCGGTATCACAGGTAGCACAGGTGCTGGTCAGGGTTTAAGTAATACATCTCATTTTAGCTGGAGAGCAAATAATATACAGGCTTATAAAACCCTGGAGCATCAACACCTGAATGAAATACATCAGTCCTTAAATATTTTACAAACTACTTTCCCAAATGTTCCTGCAGAAGATGGAGCCATTAGTTTTATTCCCTGGAGAGGGGATTTTACAAGAGGTATTTTTATCAGCTCACAGATAAAATGCGATTTGAGTTTGCCCGAGTTAAATGTGTTATTCGACGACTTTTATAAAGATGCGCCATTTACGACTGTGAGTAAAACTGCTATCTTTTTAAAACAGGTTGTTAATACAAATAAAGCGGTTGTTTATCTGGAAAAAGCAGGTAGTAAGTTGGTTGTACATTCTGCAATAGATAATTTGCTGAAAGGTGCAAGCGGCCAGGCAGTTCAAAATATGAACCTGATGTTTGGCCTGGAAGAAACAGCAGGGTTGAAATTGAAAGCAAATTATTTTTAGCATATAAATTCCCTGTTGGGAACTTCGTTTTTTATAACACATACTTCCGGAATTTATAACTGGCTTAAAAAGGAAATTGAATGGTCCTTTTTTAAAATCAATTACCCTCGAAAAATAATTATTAACCATAAAACTAAGTTCTCCTTAAGGGGACAAGGGCATGAAATTATTCGACGTTTATCCACTTAACGACATTACCATTGTTAAAGGCGAAGGATCCTATGTATGGGACGATAAGGGCCAGAAATATTTAGACTTGTATGGCGGCCACGCAGTTATTTCTATAGGTCATACCAATCCGCATTATGTAAAACGATTGGAAGATCAGCTACACAAAGTGGGGTTTTATTCCAACTCAATTAAGATACCATTGCAGGTAGAGCTTGCAGAGAAATTAGGTAAGGTTTCCGGCAAGGAAGATTACCAGTTGTTTATGTGTAACTCAGGTGCAGAAGCAAATGAAAATGCATTAAAACTGGCATCTTTTTATAATGGCAGAAAAAAAATAATTGCATTTAAAAAAGGGTTTCATGGCAGAACATCATTGGCCGTTGCAGCTACAGATAATCCGAACATTGTTGCACCCGTTAACGAAACAGACAATGTGATTTTTCTTCCGTTCAATGATGAAACTGCGTTGGAGCAGGCTTTTAAAGAAAATGAAATTTCTTCCGTAATTGTAGAAGGGATACAGGGCGTTGGTGGAATTAATGTAGCCAGCGATTCATTTCTGCAAAAAATCAGGATACTTTGTGATGAATATAATTCAGTGTTTATTGCAGATTCGGTGCAGTGTGGTTATGGGAGAAGCGGCAAATTTTATTCGCAGGATTTTAGTGGTGTAAATGCTGATATCTATACCATGGCAAAAGGAATGGGAAATGGGTTTCCAATAGGAGCCATTTCAATTTCACCCAAAATTCAACCGAAGCATTTTATGCTGGGTACAACATTTGGTGGTAACCATTTGGCATGTGCCGCTGCATTGGCTGTGTTGGAAATAATGGAACAGGATGATCTGATGAATAACGCAGCATCAGTAGGAGCCTACCTGATTGAAGAGTTGAAAAAATTACCGAAAATATTAGAAGTAAGAGGTAAGGGTTTAATGATCGGTATTGTTTTACCGGACGAATTGAAAGAAGTAAAAAAGAACTTACTATTCAAGCATAAAATATTTACCGGCGAAGCAAAACCCAATGTGATAAGGCTGTTGCCGGCATTGAATATTACCAAAACCGAAGCTGATATTTTTTTACAAGCCATTAAAACAGAGTTGGCCTAATGAAAAATTTTATTTCTGTAAATGATGTTACCGACATCAATGACCTGGTTACAAAAGCACTCGCTTTTAAAGCTGCACCCTTTGCGCAACGTGAGTTGGGAAAGGATAAAAGAATTGGCTTACTATTTTTAAATCCATCCCTGCGAACAAGGTTAAGTACACAGGTTGCAGCCAGTAATCTTGGTATGGAACCAATTGTATTTAACGTAGATAAAGATGGTTGGGCACTTGAGTTTGAAGATGGTGCCATCATGAGTGGTAATACAGTGGAGCATGTAAAAGATGCTGCACCTATATTGGGCAACTACTTCGATATTTTGTGTATCCGTACGTTTCCTTCGTTAAAAAACAGGGAGGATGATTATAGCGAGCTGGTGATGAATTCCTTTATGCAGTTTGCGGGTGTTCCCATTGTAAGCCTGGAGAGTGCAACACTTCATCCGCTACAGTCTTTAACCGATATTATTACCATTAAGGAGGCTTTAAATAATACTCCCATAACTGGAAGAAAACCAAAAGTTGTACTTACCTGGGCACCACACGTAAAACCTTTGCCACAATGTGTGGCCAATAGTTTTGCGCAATGGATCAACGCCTGGGGCGAAGCCAATTTTGTAATTACACATCCCGAAGATTATGAACTTTCAACAGCATATACAAAGGAAGCAACCATTACTCAAAACCAGGATGAAGCGCTAAAAGATGCTGATTTTATTTATGTAAAAAACTGGAGCACTTACCAGGATTACGGAAAAATATATAGCAACGATCCTGCGTGGATGTTGACAGAAGATAAATTAAAATTAACCAACAATGCCAAAGTAATGCATTGTTTACCCGCACGCAGAAACGTAGAATTAAGTGATGAAGTATTGGATAGTGCCAACAGCATCGTAACGCTACAGGCATCTAACAGGGTATGGGCAGCGCAGGCAGTGTTAAGTGAAATATTGAAGCGCAAATGAAGCAACTTTTTATCATAAAAATAGGAGGTAATGTAGTTGACAACCCCGAAGCATTAGATGCTTTCCTGGGCAACTTTGCAAGGATTGATGCTACAAAAATATTGATACACGGTGGTGGAAAAATAGCCACTAAAATTGGAGAGCAGTTGGGAATTGCTCCAAATTATATCAATGGCAGGCGCATTACAGATGCTGCAACAATCGACCTTGTGACGATGGTGTATGGAGGATTGGTGAATAAAAAAATAGTGGCAAAATTGCAGGCTTTCAAATGTAATGCAATTGGTTTAACCGGTGCAGATGCCAATATCATTCCAGCCATAAAAAGGCCAATAGTAATGCCTGTAAAAAATGCGGATGAAAATGCCAGTGCTTTAAATACACCTACTTTAGGGAGCGGAGGCACAGCAGGTATCGATTACGGTTTTGTAGGAGATGTAAAAAGTGAAGCTGTGGGAGTTAGTCAATTAGAAAATTTATTGTTAAGCGGCCTAACGCTGGTGGTGGCACCACTTACACATGATGGGCAAGGACAAATGCTGAATACAAACGCAGACACCATTGCGTCTACTTTAGCAGTAAGTCTTTCAAAAATTTACGATGTACGGCTGATCTATTGTTTTGAAAAGAAAGGCGTACTTGAAGATGTGGAAGATGAAAATTCTGTGATAAAATTAATTACAAAAGATAAATACAAAGCTCTTAAAGAAGGAAATAAATTGTTTGATGGGATACTCCCTAAAATTGATAATGCATTTGCAGCAATTGACAACGGGGTAAAAGAAGTGCTGATAGGTGATGCAAATGACCTGTTGCAAAATACTACCGAAAACACAATTGGTACTTTAATAAAATAGCAAAAATTCCATCTTCCAAAATGGAAAAATAAAAATAAACAGATGAAAGAAAATCTTTACCAGGAAGCAGTTGGTTTGCTAAAGCAATTAATTGCTACTCCTTCGTTTTCAAAAGAAGAAAATGATACTGCCGAAATTATTACTGCGTTTTTTGAAAAGCATGAAGTTCCTTATGCAAGGGTTGGCAATAATATTTATGCAAAGAATAAATATTACGATGTAACCAAGCCCTCCATTTTATTAAACTCACATCACGATACAGTGTTGCCCAACAAGGGATACACCATGGACCCATTTACACCCATTGAAAAAGACGGTAAATTATTTGGACTGGGAAGTAATGATGCCGGCGGTTGCCTGGTATCATTGATCGCCACTTTTCTGCATTACTACGATATGGCGGATACAAAGCACAATGTTGTATTTGCTGCCAGTGCCGAAGAAGAAATCAGTGGAGTAAACGGCATTGAATTAGTACTGCCCTATTTAGGTAATATTGATTTTGGTATTGTAGGCGAACCTACCAAACTGGAAATGGCTGTAGCAGAACGTGGCCTGATGGTAATTGATTGTATAGCCCAGGGCAGGGCCGGGCATGCCGCCAGAAAGGAAGGCGAAAATGCCTTGTACAAAGCAGTGGATGATATCAACTGGATTCGTGATTATAAGTTTGATAAAGTAAGCGACCTGCTCGGTGAATCACGGCTTACCGTTACTGTTATTGATACCGAAAACAAACAACACAATGTGGTACCGGCTCAGTGCAAATTTGTAATTGATGTAAGGGTGAATGAACTCTATACTTTCGATGAAATCCTGGATGCTTTAAAAGCAAATCTGCAAAGCCAGTTTAAACCTCGTACCACCCGTATGAAATCCACATCAATTCCATTAGATCATCCGTTGGTAAAAGCGGGCATTAGCCTGGGCAAGGGCTACTATGGTTCACCAACCACATCCGATAAAGCATTGATGCCTTTCCCAACTTTAAAAATGGGTCCGGGCGATAGTGCAAGAAGCCATACCGCCGACGAATACATTTATTTGAAAGAAATAGAAGACGGTATTGCTACTTATATAAAAATGGTGGAGCAAATTCTTTAATAATTTGAATGTTGACACAATAGCAATCGAATGTTAGCTGTCGAATTGAAAAACATTCCTATTAACTACCAACCTGGATCATAAACATCCCGGGTATTAAATAAAACTGAGCATGAAACTTTGGCAAAAAGATATTAAGAACGCAGATGCAAAAAAAGCAGGTTTAACAACAGGCTTTTCAAAAAACGATCCTTCAAAAGCTGTCAGCGTTGCTGATTTTACAGTTGGTAAGGACCGGGAGCTGGATATTTATCTTGCGCCATTTGATGTGCTTGGTTCATTGGCGCATACAAAAATGCTAGAGTCAATTGGCTTGCTAACAAAGGATGAACTGACTGTGTTGGAGGCTGAATTAAAAAATATTTATAGCCAGGTAGTAGCAGGAGATTTTAAATTGGAAGAAGGAGTGGAGGATGTACACTCGCAGGTTGAATTAATGTTAACAGAGCGGCTGGGTGATGTTGGAAAAAAAATTCATAGTGCCCGCAGCAGGAACGACCAGGTGCTGGTTGATCTTAAATTATTTTTGAGAAGTGAAATTGAAAAACTGGTTGCAACCACCAAAGAATTTTTTGATCTGCTGATGCAGCAAAGTCAAAAGTTTAAGAACGATTTATTACCGGGCTACACGCATTTGCAATTAGCTATGCCCTCCTCATTTGGTTTATGGTTTGGTGCCTACGCCGAAAGTTTGGTAGATGATTTACTGACCGTGCAGGCAGCCTATGAAGTGGTTAATAAAAACCCGTTGGGTTCAGCAGCCGGTTATGGTTCTTCTTTTCCTATTAACAGAACAATGACCACCCAACTGTTGGGCTTTGAAGACTTAAATTATAATGTTGTTTATGCACAGATGGGTAGGGGTAAAACAGAACGGATCGTTGCAGCAGCCGTCGCCAATATTGCAGCCACCATTTCTAAAATGAGTATGGATGCCTGCCTGTATCTCAACCAGAATTTTGCTTTTATCAGTTTCCCGGATGAGTTAACTACAGGCAGCAGCATCATGCCGCACAAAAAAAATCCGGATGTATTTGAACTGATTCGTTCTCATTGCAACCGCATACAGGCATTGCCCAACGAAATAATGCTGATGACAACTAATTTGCCTTCAGGGTATCACCGCGATCTGCAATTATTAAAGGAGCATATTATTCCTGCTTTTGAAAACCTGCAAAACTGTTTACAGATGGCTGGGTTAATGTTGAATAATATCGAAGTAGAAAAGGACTTGCTGAAAGACTCAAAATATAAATTCCTATTTAGTGTAGATGAGGTTAATAAACTGGTTTTACAGGGAGTGCCTTTCCGCGATGCCTATAAGCAAATTGGTAACGATATTGAAAAAGGAACTTTCACTTATTCACCGGCTCCAACGCATACCCATGAAGGCTCGATCGGTAATTTGCAAACAGAAGCCGTAATAGCTATGATGGATAAGGTATTAGCTCGTTTTAATTTTGATAAGGTGAATAGTGCATTAGAACAATTATTACGTTAAATTGCCAATCTGTAGCATCCACTTTTTTAAAGCCTAAAATTTTTATCAGGAATTTCTATTTAACGACAGAATTCCTACTGCCAGGTGTCAGCAATATTTAATCGTCAAAATTTGCCTGTGGCATTTCAGCAACTGATTAATTAAGCATTCATGACATCATAAAAACAGTTGACAATAAAGTGGAGTATTTTGTGTTTAATGTACTAAAGCCTTCAATACGCCCATATGAAAGTTTTGGCAAGGCATTTGAAAGGTAGCAATTGCAATAAAAAATAAGTCCTATGTCAGATGCCATTCAGAAAAAACGAATTGCCCTTTTTGGTTCTACCGGTTCTATCGGTACCCAGGCGCTTGAAGTAATAAGAAACAATCCCCAATTTTTTGAGACCGAGATATTAACCGCTCAATCCAATGCTGATTTGCTGATTGAGCAAGCCATGGAATTCAGGCCCAATGCAGTAGTAATTGGTGACGAAACAAAATATGCGGCCGTTAAAGAAGCATTATCATCTACAGACACAAAGGTATTTGCCGGTGAACAGGCGTTGGAAGAAGTGGCCGATTTTGATAGTTATGATATGATGCTGGCTGGGATAGTTGGCTTCGCAGGGTTAAAACCAACATTGAAAGCAGTAGTAAAAGGAAAGGCAGTTGGACTTGCCAATAAAGAAACTTTGGTTGTTGCCGGTGACATTGTGATGCAGTTGGCAGTTCAACACAGGGCACCCATCATTCCGGTAGATAGCGAACATTCAGCAATTTTTCAATGTCTTGTGGGCGAAACAAGGAATAAAATTGATAAGATAATTTTAACCGCCAGCGGTGGTCCGTTTATAGGAAAAAAGCCTAATTTTTTGGTGAATGTAAAACGTGACCATGCTTTAAAACATCCCAACTGGCATATGGGTGCAAAAATTTCGATCGATTCTGCAACCCTGATGAATAAGGGGTTGGAGATGATTGAGGCCAAATGGCTCTTTAACCTGCAGCCCAGCCAAATAGAAGTAGTAATACATCCGCAAAGTATTATACACAGTATGGTACAGTTTGAAGACGGGAGTATGAAGGCGCAAATGGGACTGCCCGATATGAAATTACCCATTCAATATGCAATGGCTTTTCCGCAGCGTATTGCAAATAATTTTCCACGGCTTAATTTTAAAAAATATCCCAACCTCAGTTTTGAAGAACCGGATGTTAAAACTTTCAGAAATCTGGCTTTGGCAATTAATGCACTTAACAAAGGTGGTAACATGCCATGCATCCTCAATGCTGCCAACGAAATTGCTGTGTGGGCCTTTCTGCACAACCGTATTGGCTTTTTAGACATGACTGCAGTGGTGGAAAAAACAATGCAACACACCCATTTTATTGAAAAGCCAACACTTGAACAATATTTTGAAAGCGATGGTGAAGCCCGTAATTTTGCGGCTTCGTTAATAAAGATGTAAAGGCCTTGCAACACGGCAAAAAGCACCATCAAATTATTATCTTGAAATTTTATTACACACTTAAATAATTTCCCGTAACGGGACTGAGGTATATGACATTATTAGCAATTAACTGGGCCAATGCGGGCATGCAGGTTTTTTACCTGGTTCTTTCTTTATCAATTTTGGTAGTGTTGCACGAGTTTGGCCACTACATTACTGCCAAATGGTTTGGATGCAGGGTTGAAAAATTTTACCTTTTTTTTAATCCCTATTTTTCCCTGTTTAAAAAGAAGATAGGCGAAACTGAATATGGTATTGGATGGTTGCCATTAGGCGGCTATGTAAAAATATCCGGCATGATTGACGAGAGTATGGACAAAGAAACCATGAAATTACCTCCACAGCCCTACGAATTCAGAAGCAAGCCAGCCTGGCAACGCCTTATTATTATGTTGGGTGGAATTATCGTAAACGTATTGCTGGCCTTCCTTATTTATGCAATGGTACTGTTTATATGGGGCGAAGAAAAAGTACCGAATGCATCTGTAAAAGATGGCATCTGGGTACAAGACAGTGTTTTGAACGATTTGAGTTTACGCAATGGCGATAAAATTGTTGCCATTGACGGAAAGAACATCGAATATTTTGAAGACATTCAGCCTAAATTATTACTGGGTAAAAGCATTACAATTGAAAGAAACGGGCAAACCAGCAACATTGATATGCCGATTAATTTTATCGAAAAACTGGTGGAAAGTAAACGCAGAACAGGTATGCTTTTAATGGAACGGTTGCCGGCCTATGTTGGCGGCTATTCAGATAAAGATACTTCCAATGGTAAAAGGGCAGGGCTAAAAATGTTGGATAGAATTACATCGATCGATTCCATTCCTGTTAATTATTACGATGACATTACATCAATCATTTCAAAGAAAAAAGGCGAACAGGTAGCATTGCAGATAGATAGAAACGGAACGCCTTTATCATTTAATGCACAGGTAAATGTTGACGGAAAAATTGGCCTGCCAATTTTAGATTTTGAACAATATGATAGCCTCGGTGTGTTTAAAGTAGAAAGTAAAAGGTATGGCTTTTTTGAAGCTATTCCGGCTGGTGTGGGAATGGCCTTGCAAAAATTAAAATTTTATATTGATCAGTTTAAGTTGATATTAAATCCGGATACAGGTGCCTATAAAGGTCTCGGCGGTTTTAAATCGATGGGTTCAATTTTTCCAACACAGTGGGGCCAATGGGAATCATTCTGGAGGTTGACCGGTTTCTTATCCATCATCCTGGCATTTATGAATTTGCTGCCCATACCGGCGCTTGATGGCGGCCATGTAGTGTTTACACTGGTTGAGATGATCACCGGCCGCAAACCAAGCGACAAGTTTTTGGAGTACGCACAAATTGTAGGAATGGTGCTGTTATTTGGCCTGATGTTGTATGCAAATGGTAACGATTGGTTTGGTTGGGGAAAAGGGAAATAAACAGTCTTAATTAATTCTACTTTGACATATTTAAAAAAATGTAGCTCACGGTTACGATAGTTTAATTATGGAACGAAAAAGATGCCATGAAAAAATACAGTACAAGTGAGTGACACAACGATGCCGCCATAAAAAACATCTGCTTGTCAACAAAAAAACACAAAGGTTTGACTTGTCAAAGTAGAATTAAGGCTGGATTTTTACACGTTTTTCTCCAAAACTATAAATTGAAGTGGCACTTTGGAAATTCCAAATGCGGGGTCATTTGGAAACGGTTTTGTTTCTCCGGTTGATTGATAGCCATGCCTTAGGTACCATGCTATTAATTCAGTTCTTTTTTCAATAACTGTCATAACGATCTTTGTGCAGCCATTTTTCCTGGCATAATCTTCTGACCATGTTAATAAAGTTTTACCAATTCCTTTAGCCTGTATGTCTGGAGCAACTGTAAGCATGCCCAGGTATAATTCAGTTTCGTCCAGCCGTAGGTAAACACATCCGGCCATTCTGTTTGTTTCTGTGTAACAAACCATAATCACAGAACCGGGTGTATCAATAATTGCTTTAAGGCCTGAAGATTCAGTTCTTATTCCATCAAGCAAATCGGCCTCGGTTGTCCATCCTTGTTTAGAAGATTCGCCGCGGTATGCACTGTTTATTAAAACAACAAGTGCATCAACTTCTGCATATTGCAAAGTTGAAATAGTAAGTTTATCTGTCATCGAATGAGTAATTGTTATTAATAATTAGTAAGATTAATCAGTTTTTTAAACTGGTTTTTGTAAAAGTGAGTAAATTTCAGTATCCCTAAAAAGGCCCTTGTAATAAAAATTCTCTTTTAAACAAGCTTCTCTTTTAAAACCGGTGGAAAGTAATACGGATGCCGAAGCTTTATTGTCGGGATTTATGTGGGCTTCTATACTATGTAATTTAATATCTGTAAAGCCAATTTCAATTAATTTGAGAATGGCTTCTTTCATAATTCCTTTTTTCCAATAATCCGGGCTTAGCATATAACCCAGTTCTGCCCGATAGTGTTGCTTAATAAGCCTCCAAAATCCTACAGTGCCAATTAAAATATGCGGTGTTTCTTTCAATGTTATAGCCCAGGTTATTCCTTCGTTTTCATCCAGCGATTTATTGATCCAGTTAATAAATGTTTCTGCATCGGCTATGGTAAGTATTTTATCCTTACCAATATATTGCATAACAGCATCATCGCCTCGCATATTCAAAATTTGTGGTGCATCAGCTAATACCAACTTTCTCAAAACCAAACGATCCGTAGTAAGTTCCTGTATTAAAGTAAAATTTGTTGTCAACATCGGGTAAATATTTCGGTCAGGAAATTTAGCATTTTTTTAAATAAGCAACCAATCAATTCTATAGGATTATGCCGCTAACTACAGCTATTGGATTTTACCACTATATTGATTTACATTTATTTTCTTTTTAATTTATCAATATGAATATCAACCTGTTTAATCAATTATATACAGAAGGCGTTATTTCAGGAGAGGTGAATGCCAAAGTTAAGTACTCCGGGGAGCACAAGCTTTTTTCTGTACACCGGGAGTTAAAAACTTTGCTTTACCTGGGTGTTTTATTGTTAAGTGGCGGATTGGGTATCCTTGTTTATAAAAATATCGAAACCATTGGGCATCAGGCTATCTTGTTATTTATTGCCCTGGTTTCTGCTGGTTGTTTTTATTATTGTTATAAAAACAGGCAGCCATTTTCAACAACTAAAGTTGAGGCACCCAATGCGTTCTTCGATTATGTATTGCTGCTTGCCTGTTGCACCTTTATCAGTTTCGTAGCTTATCTCCAATTCCAATATCAACTATTTGGCAACCGCTATGGAGCGGCCACTTTCTTTCCAATGCTTGTATTATTTTTTGCCGCTTACTACTTTGACCATATTGGCATATTAAGTATGGCCATAGTAAACCTGGCAGCCTGGTTAGGGCTTACCATTACGCCTTTGAATATGTTACAATCCAACGATTTTAATAGCAACCGAATCATTTTTACCGGGTTGTTTTTAGGGCTGTTGCTTATTGCTGCCGGATGGGCCACCAATCAGAAAAATATTAAAAAGCATTTTGAGTTTACCTATACCAATTTTGGAGTTCATATATTGTTTATTTCCTGCCTTTCCGCCTTATTTCATTTCGATAAAATTTATATGATTTGGTTTTTGTTGTTACTGGGTATTGGTTATTTTTTTTACAGGAAAGCAACAAAAGAGAAGTCATTTTACTACATACTAATCATCAGCTTGTATACCTATATCGGTTTAAGCTATGTTGTGTTGAACCTGCTTGATAAAATGGGAGGTGTTGGAATGGGCCAGGTTTACCTGGGGCTGTTATATTTCATTGCTTCATCAATTGTATTGGTTTTGCTATTAATAAAGGCGAATAAAAAATTGAAATTCTTATGATTGCATACAATAAAAACTGGCTGAGAAATATATTTATTCATGAACAGGCGGATGAAGCGTTCCTAAAAAACTGCCTCAATGAAAATGAAAAGCAAGTCATTAAAACAGCTTATCCTGTTGGGTTTTATACACCCAATGTTTTCATAAGAATTGGGTTAGCCCTGCTCACATTCATTATATTATTATGCATTTTTGGTTTGTTAATTTTGATATTATCTGGTTTTAGTGATGATATGATTGGAGGCATAGCTATATTTCTTTCACTAATTACATTTGGATGTCTGGAGTTTGCAGTACATGGTAAAAACCATTTTAGATCGGGTGTAGACGATGCATTGTTGTGGACCGCAAGTGGCTTGCTATTTGGAGGGATAAGTTTTTTATCTAACGCTGGTGATGTTGTCAATTGTGTACTTATTTTTTTATTGTCCTTATATGCTTCCCTGCGATTTATTGATAATCTGGCGACGGCAGTAGCGTGCATTTCGCTATTAGGTATTTTCTATTTTATTTTTTTGAAAAGCGGAGAATTATTGAAGGCGATACTGCCATTTATATTAATGATTGTGTCGCTGGTCATGTATTTTTTATCTACGTGGTTGAAAAAGAGGAAAGGTCTTTTTCTGTATAAAAACAATCTCCAGGTTGTTGAAATTGTGTCGCTTTTAAGTTTGTATTGCGCAGGTAATTATTTTTTAGTAAGTGAATTAAGTAATGTAATTTCTCATGAAAGTAAGCCAATAGCACTTGGGTGGCTTTTTTGGTTTTTTACCAGTATAATACCCATCATTTATTTGATCAGCGGTATTCGTAAAAAAAATGTTGTACTAATAAGATCAGGTTTAATATTGATTGCAGCAATGGTGTTTACCATTAAATATTATTATCAGTTTGCCTCAATTGAAATGACCATGTTAATCGCCGGAATTTTACTCCTTTTAATTTCTTACTCATTAAACAGGTTACTAAAAAAGCCAGTACACGGTTTTACCAGTGATGCTGAAATTACTTCAAATACAATGGGTGATTTGCAAATAGAATCTTTGATACTTGCGCAAACTTTAAGCGGGGATAAGGTTGATACTGCACCCAGATTTGGCGGTGGAAGTTTTGGAGGAGGAGGATCAAGCGGAGAATTTTAGTTCTCTTGGCAGGCTAGTTAATCAAAAGAAAAAAGCCGTTAAAGTGGGGATCCAATCCACTTCAACGGCCGTTTAAATTTAACACTGAGACCCCCTATAATTATTTAATAAAATCTTGAATTAAGAACAACTGCTCAATTTTCTTTGCTCACTTTCCTCCCTTTCATTGTTCTGTTTCTATATTTACCTAAATAGTGCCATAATCGCAACTGGTTGATTTATAATACATAGCCATATTTATTACTGTGCCAATTTCCATATCTGGGATTGTAATTCTTAAAAATGGAAAATACTTGTGGGGTTGAGGAGTATTGAAACCAGCTTGTTAATTGATTTTTAAAAAGAGACTAATTTCTGTTTTGGATAGGAGAGGTGATAATAAACGCACAGCGAATATTTCTCCGGAATCAATCTACCGGCACAAAAGAAAAAGGCCGTTAAAGTGGGGATCCAATCCACTTTAACGGCCAATTAATTTTAACACTGAAACCCTATAATTATTTAATAAAAATCTTGATTAAGAACAACTACTGAATTTTTAATTCTTCACATTTCCTTCGTTTCATTGTTCTGTTTCTATATTTACCTAAATGATGCCACAATCGTAATGAGCTGATTCATAACATATTGACATACTTATTACGGTGCCAATTTCCATATAATGGATTGTAATTCTTAAAAGTGGAAAATACTTATTGGGTTGGGAGGTATTGAAAGGCAGTCTGCTTACTGATTTTTAAAAGGGAATAATTTCTCCATTGGATACGGGAGGTGATAATATAAGGCAGTAGAAATTTTTCTCCGGAAATAATCAACTTGCACAAAAGAAAAAGGCCGTTAAAGTGGGGATCCAATCCACTTTAACGGCCAATTAAATTAACACTGAAACCCTATAATTATTTAATAAAAATCTTACTAAAGAAAAACTACTGAATTTATCCTTCTTCACATTTCCTCCCTTTCATAGTTCTGTTTCTATATAAACCTAAATGATGCCAATGCCCTAATCAATTGATTTATAATAGATTTCTATTTTGGAATGAGCTTAAATTTCCACTTTATGGAACACTATTCTAAAATGTAGACAAAATTCTTTTCGCATCTTTTGCAATCGATTAATAATTATACAATTTCCTTTTCGGATTAGCCAAAGAGGTTAATTCATTTTTATGGTGAAATGAAATCGTTCTTTAATCACAATTTTTACACATGCATAGTAATTTCCGCAAGTGCGAACTGATTTTTAGTATTTTTAGAAATTATTTAAACAAATTCCGGGATGCTTAAAATTTCTAAAATGAAGTTGCTTTTTTTGGTTGGCGTTTTGTTGATTGGATCAAACCAACTGTTTTCTCAGGGTAATTTCAATTTAAAATTTCGGCAATCAACTGTTTACGCAGGCATTGAAGTGGGGTCAAAGGGAGTAAAAATGAGTGTATTGGAAATTGGTAAAAATGCACAAAAAAGTGGTGCATTTAATGCACTAAAAGATACTTCAATCAATACCGATTTTATTTCATTTTCTGCACCAACATTTACGGCTACGTTGGATGCTTTACAAAAATTATATAGTACTGCGTTAAAGGAATATAATATTCCATCGAGCCGTATTTTTTCTGTTGTTAGTAGTGGAGTAAAAATGCAGGCAGATAAAGAAGACAAAAAGGAATGGGTTAAAAGTTTATCTGATTCTTTTAGTCTCAGGGTTCATGAGCCCAACCGTTTTTTATCAATAATTGATGTTGCTGAAGAAGCAAGATTGAGTCATTTGGGAATTGTTCCGGATGCCCGCAGGTACAGTACTTTTCTGATAGATATTGGTAGCGGCAATACCAAGGGTGGCTATTTTCCAAATGGAAACACAAAAGAGATGAAGCTTTTTCAGTTGAATTGGGGTACAAAAAGCACCACTAACGCCACTGAAAAGCGCTGTGAGGAAGATAAAAGCATTAACAACTTTAGTAAACAACTATACCGGGTATTGGCAGGTGCTGCAAATACCGAAGTGGTATATGCAGTTAATGAAAGTGGTGCTTATGCCATGAGCGATTACATTGCTTTTAGTGGCGGAATTAGCTGGTCTGTAGCCACATTGCTTTACCCTGAATTAAATGACAATCCAGTTGTGCCCGTTACTTATAATGAGGTAGAAAACCTTTATTTTTTGCTGTTAAATAAATACAGTTCATTATCGTCTGAATCAATTGTAAAAGGCATTCACGATAAATCATTGGATAAAACTGCAATAGCAAAAGAAATCCAAACTGTTCACAAAGTATTTGATCAGCGTGCTTTGATGGCTGGTACCGGTTTACTCTTAAAAATTATGCGCCAGTTTACAGGGGTGTATGAGAAAAAGCAATTTTACCTCGTAAAAAATGGACAGGTAGGTTGGATATCTGCTTATGTAAATCAAAGTGTTGCTAAACACTAAATGTTATCACATAAGTTTTACAGGTGCATCAATGTCAACTAATCGCTAATGAAAGATTTTCGATCGTCCCTATTGGTACTGGTTTCGCTTCTGTTAGTGATATCGCTGGCGCTTTTGATCACTGTTTGCTATCACTTTTTTTATAGAACTCCTGATTATAAACCTATTGTTGAATTATCCGGTAAGGATAAAATTGTAATTACTTCTTTTACCAGGGATTCGTTGCAACAAATTTATGATGCTACTGTACAGAAGCTTGACAATAGAATGGATGCTGCATGGGGCAATGCAGATTCTTTAAATACTGATATTGATATTAAGATCAGTGAGTTTTATAAATTGAGAAAAGAAATCACCTCTATTTTAAAAGATAAAAGTTCAAATAAAGACCTCGAAAGTGCCAGTTCAAAAATCAGCGAATTGCAACGGAAAGTATCTAAACTAAGTTTTGTTAGTAAGGATGTAGAAAAAGAAAACCAGCGGTTAAATGAAATAATAGAACGACTTTCAAATACGCCTGAGAGGGAGCAACAGCCTGCAACATCAACCACAATTTTTACAGAGAGCCCTAAAACAACCACCGTTAAGCCACTCAAATTTGCTGTAATTGAAATACATATATCAGCCTATAAAACTGAAAATGAGAAAGATGTTGAAACGTTCAATGCGAAAGATGCTGAAAAATTTGCTGGTTCATTTATTGTGAAAAATGGCAGCGCAATTAACAATGCGGAAGTGATGATTGTAATCATTCAACCCGATGGAAAAGTAATGCAAAATTCCGCATGGGATGCGGGGACTTTTCAAACACCGTCCGGTAAAAAAATATACTCCAGGAAACTAACTTTCGACTACAAAAGAGATGAATCTAAAAAGGTTCAATTCTCAATATTGGGTGATTTTTTCCCAAAAGGAAATTATACCATGCAACTATATAGTAATGGTATATTAATCGGCAAAATTATTAAAGCACTATTGTAATTGGTTTGTCACACTAAGGAGAACTTACTGGCTTTAATACTTGCGCTTTTTTACGCCAGGCCTGTTCGTATAACAATGTTAACTGCAGAAAGTCCTTAGATGTTTTACTATTTATTTTATAGTTAAAAACATGAAACAATCCGGTTTGTAAAGCAATGTTTTTATTAAGTTGGTAGCCAACTCCTGCGCCTAAACGGTTACTTTCAAAATAGGGAGCTTTGTCGAAAAAGAAAAGTTCTTCATTGCCGTAAGCATACCAGGTATGTGCATCCAGTCTTATATGATTAACAGGTATCACACAATTAAGACGGTACTTAAACCTGTTGCGATAACCAAAACTTCCAAATCGCTGTTCAACCCTGTATCGATGTTCCAGTTTAATTCGATTGATCATTTGCAAAAATGTTATTTGCTCCCATATCCTTTTTTCATCCGTTACAATGGGAGTTTTAAAATTGCCGCCATCGCTATAGGTATCATATTTTCCAATGCCTGCCATAAATGAAACTGAATTATTCAACTTAAATTGAATGGCAGTTTGGTAACCCTGATAATAGTAATAATTGAAAGTGTGCAATGAACGAAGCTGTAATTCACTTACAAGCGTCCATTTCTTGGCAAAACCCAGTTTTATTATTGCAGTATTCCAGCTGCCTAAATTTTTTTGAGCCGACGAAATTTTACCAATCGAAAGCGATAATAAAATAAGTAAAAAAATATGCGGGAGCTTCATATAAATAGCGAATATATGATAGAAACAATTACGCTTTGCCAGGCCATCATTAAAGCTGCGTAAAACAATCATCCTACAATCATTTATATATTGACTTGATAAATGTTTTACGGAAAGTGTATCTTAACTAAATGACTTTAAAAGATAAAATAGCCTACAAAGGGAAGTTGTTGCAAAACTGTATTGATATCATAAAAAATCGAATTGAAGTTACCCAACTAGCGATTCAAAATGCACAGTCAGCAGCCAATTCAGAAGAAAAAAGCAGTGCCGGAGATAAATATGAAACCTCAAGAGCCATGAGTCACCTTGAAAAAGATATGCATTCAAAACAACTGGTTGCTACCAGGCAGGAGCTGGAACATTTAATGGAAACAGATTGTACTGTTTTATACAATGTTGGTGCAAAAGGAAGCCTGGTACAATGCGAAAAGGCTGCATTTTTTATTGCTGCCGGAATTGGGAAAATTGTATTTGAAGAAAAGGAAGTTTACATCATTTCTCCTGCTGCGCCACTGGCAAAAATATTACTTAATAAAAAGGCAGGCGAGCAAATAATTTTTAATAAAACGAGCATAGACATAGTCGATATCTACTAGTAAAGCTGTGATTGTTGATTCTTTAAAATTCAATAAATAAGTATCCTCTTTCCCTTACAATATTGCCGATCATTCCATTGAAAATAAAATAATAAAGAGTAGTACACTGTAGCAATATAACCGCCCCACACGCTTTTGGGTCTGAAGGTGGCTGTTTGTATTAGATAAGGCTTGTTATCTTTCCTCATAATTTTAAACTCCAGCCAGGCTTAACCCGGTAATTTTATTTCAACAAAAAAAAACATTCTTCTGCTTCATTTATCGGCAATTTGTTTTCTCCATCAATTTCCTAAACAAAACCATCGGGTTCCAGTGCTGCTAAAGATCAATTTCAATCACCCTGTTATTTGAGTGTTGATGATCTTTTTCAAATCGGTCGCTATTTCTTATTTAGCAAAACAAATTGTGTCTTTCTTCAATATGCATGTTCAATAACAGATAATTGCTTTAATAGTTGAAAAGGATTTCTTTAGGTTAAATTTGGAAATAAACGGAAATTTAATGTGGAATTTTAGGGCAGCAAATAAATATTAGCAGATGGGATATTATGAAGAACAAGTTTATACCGCTTTGAAATTGTGGCAAAAAAAAATGCAACGAAGACCATCTCTTATAAGCAATCTTTCAAAAAAGTTGCAGACGAAAATCAATAATTGGATTCCTGAAAAAGTACATAAAGCAATTACAGTTACCATCAAACAAATGATAAGAGGTGTATTATTTGGTGCAACCCATACTACCGCAGGCCCTTTATTAAATAGTTCACTACAACAACGGGAAGAAGCGGTTCAAAAGAAAATTGACTTTTACAGAAATACAGCCGCTGTTGAGGGAGGAATAACGGGCGCCGGTGGGATCCTTTTGGGGCTCGCCGATTTTCCTATTTTAATTGGGCTGAAACTAAAACTACTATTTGATATTGCGGCCCTTTATGGTTTTGATGTAGATGATTACAAAGAAAGAGTTTACATGTTATATATATTTGAGCTCGCATTTTCAAGCGATGCTCACCGCATAAACATTTATAATAAAATGACCGAATGGAGCTTAAGAAGTCTGGAGTTGCCAAATGATATTCACCAATTTGACTGGAGAAATTTTCAACAGGAATACAGGGACTATCTTGATATTGCAAAAATGGCCCAGCTTATACCTGTAATTGGCGCCCCGGTTGGCGTAATTGTAAATTACAGGCTTATTAAAAAGCTGGGCAAAACTGCCATGAATGCCTACCGCATGCGAATCATACCATCCGGGCCAAAACTTATCCAATAATTATAATGCGTAAGGGATAAAAAGTGAGTAGGTCTTTTTGGGCCAGGCTGTAGTGCTACTATATAGCATTGTTGCGCCTGTCCCGACGAACGTCCCGACGAACGTAGTGGAACTCGGGGTCGCTCTCTTGTACTTTTGGGTAATTCTATTCGACAAACTAATGCTGCGTTATCATCTTTTGTACATGGTGGTTTCCAATTAAATTTGTTGGATAGATAATGGGGAAAGAGATGCCATGAAAATACAAAGTAAAAGTGTGCGACGCAACGATGCTGCTATGAAAAACATCGGCTGGTCAACAAGAAAAACAAGATAAGCAGAACAGTGTAAGGCAGCAATAAAAGTCACTAATTTATTCCTTGCAGTATAATTGCACAGTTTTTAGCAATATCACCAGGAATAACTTGCTGCCTTAATTTTTCATTTTCAAAGAATTATGCAAATTTTCTCATAATTATGTAACTGGTATATAACATTATCCTTGAACTTTACGTTGGGAGAATAAATAATAATTATTAAAAATTTCATGCTCATATTTTCATCTACATTTGCGCTTGAAAATTCAATGATCCAACTTTATGAATAAGTATCTCAATATGTCAGTCGCCCTTGCGACAACTGTTATTTTTGCAACTTTTTTTGCTGCCTGCAATCAACCAGGAACGGTAAACGCAGCCAATCAAAATAAAACTGAAGAAGTTGTTAAAACAGATGCAGCCCAACCTCAAAAAAATAGTATAGATACTGCTGATTATGACCAACGCATGTTGGCATTAAGCAACGGAGATACTACCGGTAAATGGCCGGCAAAAGCACCTTATCCTTTACCGGGAGCATTATTACCTTACAATCGTATTATAGCCTTTTACGGCAATCTTTATTCAAAAAAGATGGGCATATTGGGTGAACTGCCAAAAGATGAAATGCTCACAAAGCTAAAGCAGGAAGTTGCGTTATGGCAGGCTGCCGATTCAACAATGCCTACACTGCCTGCTTTACATTATGTAGCAACAACCGCACAAGGTAGTGCCGGTAAAGACGGGAAACATAGAATGCGTATGCCTTTTCACCAGATAGATACAATTGTAAACTGGGCAAGGGGAATTAAAGCGCTTGTATTTTTAGACATCCAGGTGGGGCATAGTTCAGTGGCAGACGAAGTACCAACACTGGAAAAATACCTGCTGATGCCTGATGTTCATTTAGGAATTGATCCGGAGTTTTCATTGAAAAACGGAGAAATACCCGGATCAAAAATAGGCACTTTTAATGCAGATGATATCAATGCTGCGGTTGATTATTTAGCAAAACTGGTTCAGAAAAATAACCTGCCTCCCAAAATTTTAATAGTGCATCGGTTTACACAAGGTATGGTTACCGGCTTTGAAAAAATTAAGAAAGTACCCGAAGTACAGGTGGTGATGGATATGGATGGCTTTGGAGATAAAATATTAAAACGCTCAACCTACCTCCGTTATATTTATAAGGAACCCGTGCAGTTTACTGGGTTTAAATTGTTTTATAAAAACGATAATAAAACACCAACAGGCATGTACACACCTGAAGAATTGTTGAAATTTAGTCCTAAACCCATTTACATTCAATACCAGTAACACTGTTACTAATTACCATGAAATATTCTTATTTACCGCTCTGCCTTTTGCTGTTAGTTTTTACGGCCTGCTCCAACGAACCCGGCAAATTAAAAGAGCCTGTACAAACGGCCGATAGCAGCGTTGTTGTTAAAACTGAAAAAACTCAGGAGGCGGATCTTGCGTCCATTCTTGCCAAAAGAGAAGTGCCCGTACTTTGCTATCACCACATACGTGGAATCAGAAGTAATGAAAGCGAAAGCATGAAAAGTTACTCAGTAACACCGGCAGCATTTGCTGAACAGATGAAGGCGTTGCATGACAGCGGATTTCAAACGGTATTGCCCGATCAGTTGTACGAGTACCTGGTACACAATGGTAGTTTGCCTCCAAAGCCAGTGATGTTAACTTTTGATGATACAGATGAGGAGCAATTTAGTATTGGTGCTACAGAAATGAATAAATATGGATTTAAAGGAGTTTATTTTGTTATGACCATTGCAATGAATCGTCCGAGGTATATGAGCAAAGATCAATTGAAAACTTTGTCGGATAGTGGGCATGTGATTGCTGCCCATACCTGGGATCATCACATGGTAACCAAATACACCGGTGCAGACTGGGATACACAAATGGTAAAACCAAGAAAGCAATTGGAAACGATAACAGGAAAAACTGTAGAATATTTTGCCTATCCTTTCGGGCTTTGGAACCAGGCTGCCATTCCCGAGTTAAAGAGCCGTGGATATAAACTGGCATTTATACTATCAACCAAAAGAGATTCCACTGAGCCATTATATACTGTTCGTAGAATGATAGTTCCCGGTACCTGGTCTACCCCCGGTATGATGAAAGCAATGCGAACCACCTTTAATAAAGTAAAGTAAGCCTCCTCAAAAGCTTACGGCAATATTTTAGAATTATATTTGCGACGATCTGTTGCATTTAAACTTCTAAAATATCGCCAAATGAATCGCACGCTCATCTATTCTATGCTTATTGCCAGCTTTGGCTACGTTGCATTTGTCAATATAAAAGCATCGGAAAAAAATATCTTCGAATGATGCAGTACCTATTGTGCAACGAAAAAGTACTACCGGTTCAGCAGTAAAACAGTTTAAACATATATTAAAGAAAGGGGCTGCGTTTTATTAGGCGGCCTTAGCAGCTCCAAATATTATTTTGTACATTCGGGATTCAGTAAAGCTGCTGTAGTTTAAACTGGTTTGATTCCCCACCCTTGATTGCTCTTAAATTCAACTATCCTGCATAAAGAGCCGCTAACGCTAATAATAAATAACACACGCATGAATAAATTCCTGTTACTCGCCTTCATGGCCATGACTTCTTTATGTAGTGCTCAAAAAATTTCAGTTGATTTATTAGTATATAACGCCACTGTTTATACGGTTGACGATAAGTTTTCAGTAAAACAGTCATTGGCGGTAAAGGATGGAAAAATTGTTGCAACAGGAACTACCGCTGCAATAAAAACGAAGTACAATGCAACCGAAGAAATGGATGCCCGTAGATTTTTTATTTACCCAGGTTTTATTGATGCACACGCTCATTTTTTGGGATATGGACTCGGGTTACAGGCCATTGACTTAACCGGTACAACCAGTTGGGAACAAATTGTTGATTCAGTTAAATCGTATGGAATAGCTCATCCTTATGGTTGGATTATTGGAAGGGGCTGGGATCAAAATGACTGGAATGTAAAAGACTTTCCGACCAATGAAAAATTAAATGAACTCTTTCCCGGCCGCCCGGTTTTTTTAACAAGAGTTGATGGGCATGCAGCCATTGCAAATTCAAAGGCGTTAGAAAATATTCAACCTGATGTTAAGGTAAGCGGGGGAGAGGTGGGTGTAAAGGATGGCAGGCTTACAGGTCTGTTGGTTGATAATGCAGTTAGCCTGGTTGCTAATAAAATTCCTGCACCAAATACCAGGCAAAAAAAAGAAGCCTTATTGAATGCACAAACCAATTGTTTTTCTGTTGGATTAACAACCGTAGATGATTGCGGACTGCCATATGAAATGGTTGACATTATTGATGAGATGCAAAAAAGTACCTTGCTTAAAATGCGCTTGTTCGTAATGTTGAGTGACAATGAAAATAACTATGAACAACTTTTTAAAAGAGGGAAGATAAAAACAGATCGGCTGAATGTAAGGTCCTTTAAAGTATATGCAGATGGTGCACTTGGCTCAAGAGGTGCCTGCCTGTTAGCACCCTATTCAGATAAGCCGTCAAGTACCGGATTTCTGCTAAATACAAAAGAACACTACGATGAGGTAGCCGCTAAAATATTTGAGCATGGATTTCAAATGTGTACACATGCCATTGGAGATTCGGCTAACCGGGTTATTTTGAAAACTTATGCCAAATATTTAAAAGGTAAAAATGATAAGCGTTGGCGTATAGAACATGCACAGGTTGTAAATAAGGATGACCTTGCTTTATTTGGAAAATACAATATCATTCCTTCGGTGCAGCCTACACATGCTACTTCGGATATGTACTGGGCCACTGACCGCCTTGGAAAAGAAAGAGTGAAAGAAGCTTATGCCTATAACCTGTTATTAAAACAGAATAACTGGATTCCTTTGGGAACAGATTTTCCCGTGGAAGATATTAGTCCAATAAAAACATTTTATGCAGCGGTTGTTCGTAAAGATGCCAAAGGTTGGCCCAACGGAGGTTTTCAGATGATAAATTCGTTGACAAGAAAAGATGCATTAAGAGGTATGACTATTTGGGCAGCCAAAGCAAATTTTGAGGAGCAAGAAAAAGGAAGCCTGGAACCTGGGAAGTTTGCTGACTTTGTTATTTTGGATACAGATATTTTAAATGCACCGGCAGCAAAATTATTACAGGCAAAAGTTTTACAGACTTATGTAAATGGTGAAAAAGTGTATGATTGGAAGTAGTGAATGGTGAATGAATAGTGAATGGTCAATGGCCATTAGCACCGTTTACTATTCACAAATCGATACGTTCTTTATTCTTAACATAACACTAGAAACAATTACTTAACAGCAACCGCCAGCAGGCTTGCATGTATTTGTAAAACCTGTGGAATTATCAACTTTGTATCGTCGTTGGTAATTATGTAATCGCATAACTGCATTTTTGCAGTCTCATCCATCTGCTTATTCATTCTTGCTTTTACTTCAGCTTCACTGATGCCATCCCGAAATATGATTCGTTTGATTCTAAGTTCAACTGGTGCAAAAACTCCGATAACAAAATCGAGGCCTTTGTTAGAGCCACTTTCAAATATCAATGCGGCTTCTTTTAATGCGTAAGCTGTTGTTTGTCGTTGCATCCATGCCTTGCCATCATTGATTGTTGCCGGATGTACGATGCCATTTAATATGTTCAATTTTTCCTGGTCATTAAAAACCAATGATGAAATATATTCCCTGTTTAATTTTTCATCCATATAAGCCGAAGCGCCAAATGCTGCTATCAATTGCTCTTTTATTGAATCATCTTCATTCATCAATCGTTTAGCTGCATCATCTGCATAATACACAGGAATGCCCAACACTTCAAAAACTTTTGCAACCGTGCTTTTTCCACTTCCAATGCCGCCTGTTAATCCAACTTTTAGTGTCATTGATTCTTGCTTAAACTTATTGTAAATAAAAACCGATCGCAGGTATACGATCGGTTAAAATTATCAATTAAAAATTATAATTGATGAATGACAGGTAAATTCAATCGTCAATTATTATTGACTTTATTCAACTGTTATTTATTGAATTAATTATTATTTTATTTCTGCAACGCCTTTATTTAAAGCAGCCGACATTTCCATGCTGATGGTACTTTTCTCAATTTTAAGATAGCTTCCCGGACTCACTTCAAGGCTTAAGGTGCCATCTTCATTTATTTTATTAATTGAACCATGAATTCCTGCAATGGTTACTACTTTGTCACCCTTTTTAAGATCGGTGATAAAAGTTTTTTGTTGCTTGGCTTTTTTTGCCTGAGGCCTGATCATAAATAACCAGAAAACCAAAATCATGGCTCCCATAAATATCAATGAAAAACTACTGCCACCTTGTGCATTTCCTTGCCCCATTGTTAAAAAAATTCCTAATAATTGCATGTGTTGTGTTTTATAATTAAAAAATTGATTTTTATTTTACCGGGGTTACTTCACCCTTTAATAACAGGTTTGGAAAAGAAGGGTTCGTGTTGGCAGTAACCATGATATTTTTTTCATTGTGCCCTGCCTTTCCCTGGCTATTGAATACTACTTTAATAAAACTTGTTTCGCCGGGTAAGATTGGTTTTTCCGGTTTTTCAGGAACGGTACAACCGCAGCTTGCGGAAGTATTGGAAATTACCAATGGCTTATTTCCATTATTTTTAAAACGGAAATTGAAGGTTACTTTTTCTCCCTCAGCAACAGACCCAAAATCGTATACACTGTCAATTAACTGCACAGATGTTGTATCTAGTTTTGCGGACTCCATTTGTTGTACTGCATCATCTACCACTTTATCTTTTCTTCGAACATTGCAAGAAATGATGATAACTCCAAGTAATAATATCAGGCTTGTTTTTTTCATTTATTATTTATTTAACTCGTTTTTCTCTTGAAGACAATCAGCTAATAACTGGTCGTTTAGAGTGTGCTATTCTTAAAACTCTTTTTATTTATTTTGCCTTCAGCAGTAAGTTCTTTGTGGATATTGTCTAAAATGCCATTGATAAACTGGCCACTTTGCGGGGTACTGTAGTCTTTAGCAAGATCGATGTATTCGTTGATGGTAACCTTGGTAGGTATTGTTTCAAAAAACAAAAATTCGCAAATACCCATTTGAATAATGATCAAATCCAATGCTGCTATACGTTCTGCATCCCAGTTTTTTAATTTAGGTTTCAGCAGTTCCATACTTACTTCTTTCTTGTCAATGGTAGTCTCCAATAATGACTTTGCAAAATCCCATTTTTCCTTGCTTACAATTTCGTCCAGATTAAAACCGGAGGGTTTTTGTAAATAATTCTGAATTAATACGTTCATCATTTCAGCATCATCATCCCAGTTTATAAAATGTTCTTCTACATGACTGATAAAACTATCGTTGGGTAACATCAGGTTGGTGAAAATAAATTCCAGCATATCCTTTTCGCCTTTTTTATCACGTCCCTGGATTTCGATATAGTCTTTATATTCTTCGGACGCAACTAACGCCTGGTAAGTTCTTTTTAGTAATTCTTCATCTGCAAAATGAACAGGGTTTGTTTCGGCCAATGCTGCTTTATAGGAAGAATCTTCCAGGATTTTCCACAACAGTTCGTTGCCTGCAATTTTTGTATTGATATTTAAGTCAAGTGCGGAGGGTAAATGCTTGGAAGCTTTTTTAACAGCATCTTTTTCGGCATACCTGGCAACTTCACTAATGAAGTAAATGAGGTATATAAAAAGCTGTCGGGATTGGTCGATTTGTTTTCTTAATAATTTTACTGCTTCACCGGGTTTTACCTCATTACTAATGCTATCTAATGTGTACAGGCTTTGCATTACTTTAACCCGGATATTTCTTCTACTGATCATTCGGAAAGAACTTTTTGAACGGCGAAGTTAAACATTTTATGTCCCCAGCCTAAAAAGCTGAGAAAAAAAGATGGGTACGGCAGTAGGGGCGAATGAAACCAGCCTGTTTTATAATACTGCGTAAGGGGTAGGTTGATGAATTAGTAAGTTGCTTTGTATTTAAACCTTAGTAGAATCGTTGATTAAATATAGGGAACCTTATTACCTTATTTTAACTGCTTTTATTACTTCCGCTTTACCTGAATATGGTAATAAGGTTGATTCATTGAAGTGATTAGGATGCTACTAAGGTTCGTCTCAACATTGGCAGAAGGTCTAATTCAATACTATCTGATCACTGATTTATCCCTTGCATAGTATTTTAAAATCACTGGCTGTAAACTGGGTTCAAATTTTTAAGGCCAACTATTTATTTGCTGCTATCTTGATGCCGTACAAGAGGGCGATGCAACAATGCTGATAGTGATAAAATGCCCGGACAAATAACATTTAATATAATTTGTAAGAATTACTACAATTAGTGTTCATCGCTAAATTGGTATAAAAGGGTCGTATACGGAAACTGCATCTTCTGCCAAATGAAGCCTTGGTATCTGACTAATTTTCACGATCACCCCAGTTTACCTGAATTTTTTGCGCCAAAATATGACAACTATGCTTTTATGCATTTTTGGTATAGAATTGGCATAACATGGCTTGCCCGGCAAAAGTGCGGGTTTACAATTCATTTAATCAAAATCAATACAATTATGGCGAAGAAGTTAAGCATTACACCTCTACACGATAGGGTGATTGTGCAACCAGCGGCTGCAGAAGAAAAAACTGCAGGGGGCATCATTATTCCGGATACGGCAAAAGAAAAGCCACAGCGTGGTACTGTACTTGCAGCGGGTCCTGGTAAAAAAGACGAACCAGTTACCGTAAAAGCGGGTGATACCGTTTTATATGGCAAGTATGCCGGCACAGAAATTACTGTGGAAGGGCATGAATATTTGATAATGAGAGAGAGTGATATTTTAGCAATCGTTTAATTAATGTGAAAATGGCTGAACGGATTATTCCGGGATTGCTTATATTTTCAGATTTTCAAATTTTTAAATTTTCAAACTAAGTACTATGGCAAAAATGATATATTTCGATATCGAAGCCCGCAACAAAATGAAGAAGGGCGTTGATACGTTAGCAAACGCAGTAAAAGTAACACTTGGACCAAAAGGTCGCAACGTGGTTATTGAGAAAAAATTTGGTGCACCACAGGTAACTAAAGATGGTGTAACTGTAGCCAAAGAAATTGAACTGGAAGATCCTATTGAAAATATGGGAGCTCAAATGGTTAAAGAAGTAGCTTCTAAAACTGCAGATATTGCAGGTGACGGTACTACTACTGCAACTGTATTGGCACAGGCTATTATTTCTGAAGGTTTAAAGAATGTTGCTGCCGGCGCAAATCCAATGGATTTGAAGCGTGGTATTGATAAAGCAGTTTCTGCAGTTGTTGCGCATTTACAAAGTCAGTCTTTGTCTGTAGGTAATAGCGGTAAGCAAATTGAGCAGGTTGCTTCTATTTCTGCAAACAACGATCCTACCATTGGAAAATTGATTGCTGAAGCAATGGCAAAAGTTGGTAAAGAAGGTGTTATTACTGTTGAAGAAGCAAAAGGTACTGATACTACTGTTGAAGTGGTTGAAGGAATGCAGTTCGACAGAGGTTATATCTCTCCATACTTTGTTACAAACAGCGAAAAAATGCAGGTTGAATTGGAAAATCCATACATCCTGATTTATGATAAAAAGATTTCTGCAATGAAAGACATTCTTCACATTTTGGAGAAAGTTGCTCAAAGCGGTCGTCCTTTAGTGATCATTGCTGAAGACCTTGATGGTGAAGCATTGGCAACATTGGTTGTTAATAAATTACGTGGTACCATTAAAGTTGCTGCAGTAAAAGCACCAGGATTTGGTGACAGAAGAAAAGAAATGTTGCAGGATATCGCTATCCTTACCGCAGGTACAGTGATTAGCGAAGAAATGGGACACAAATTGGAAGGTGCAGATCTTACTTCCTTAGGACAAGCTTCTTCCATTACTATTGATAAAGACAACACTACAGTTGTTGGCGGTAAAGGTAAAAAATCCGATATCGTATCAAGAGTAAATCAAATTAAAGCGCAGGTAGAAGTAACAACTTCTGACTACGATAAAGAAAAATTACAAGAGCGTTTAGCTAAATTAAGCGGTGGTGTTGCAGTATTGTACGTAGGTGCCGCAACAGAAGTAGAAATGAAAGAGAAGAAAGACCGTGTTGATGATGCTTTACATGCTACAAGAGCAGCAGTTGAAGAAGGTATTGTACCAGGTGGTGGTGTTGCCTACATCCGTGCTATCCAGTCTTTGGAAAAGCTGAAAGGTGTGAACGAAGATGAAACAACTGGTATGCAGATTGTTAAGCGTGCTATTGAAGAGCCATTGCGCCAGATTGTGGTAAACAGTGGTATTGAAGGCAGCATTGTTGTTCAGAAAATTAAAGAAGGAGAAGGAGATTTTGGTTTTAACGCCCGTACAGAAGTGTATGAAAAAATGTTTAAAGCTGGTGTTATCGATCCAACTAAAGTAACACGTATTGCTTTGGAAAATGCAGCATCTATTGCAGGTATGTTGTTAACTACAGAATGTGTAATTGCAGACCGTCCTAAAGAAGATGCCGGCCATAACCATGGTGGTTCTCCTGATATGGGTGGAATGGGTGGATACTAATATCAACCACATTTTAATATTAAAAAGTCCCCTTCATTTATGGAGGGGATTTTTGCATTTATACCATTTCGGCGAACATTAGTAAGTCATATAATTTGATGGTTGAATTACTTGTTATAATTTAGGTGAAAATTATTTTTTATGAAAGTTGTATCGATATTGTTACTGTTGTGTGTTGTATTTGTTGGATGCGGACCCAAATCAAATGAAGAAATTGCCAGGGATTTAATCACTGCAAAAATGAAGGCAACCCTTGCAGATTTTAGCGCTTATGAACCGCTTAACTATGGGCAGCTTGGTTCCGCATCTTTACCCTACGAAGAAACGGAAACATACAAAACAAATTCGGCAAAATTGAAGGAGTACAGAGACTCTGTAGCAATGCTGGAACAAATGGTAGCAGAAAATAAAGCGGTGGCTGAATCAAAAGAAAAACTAACAGTTTTGCAGGATAGTATCAGCGCAGTGGGATCAAGAAATAGTGAGACGAAGCAATCGTATGTACCCACAAAATTATTTAAAATGTCACATGCTTATAATCTGAAAGATAAATTGGGAGTGGATAAAAAAACGGAGGATGAATTTTATTTTAATGAAGCATTGACTGAAGTGGTTAAATCGAAAAATGTGTATTAGTCGATGGGTTCTTTAAAAATATACTGGGGATCGTAGTCTATTTCAAAAGCTTCCAGCAGATCGGTGTATTCCTTTAAGAATGTTTTTTTAGAATGATGTTGTTCCTGGTTTTGAATATAAGCAATCACATTCTTTACATGGCTCCTGGAATAAGAAAATGCACCAAAGCCATTCTGCCAGGCAAAATGCTCGGAGGTTAGTTTTTTTTCATTGATAAAATTGGAACTCTCTACTTTTACAACCTGAATTAATTTAGACATGTTATCGTCTGGCCTGAAACCCACCAGCATGTGCAGGTGATCGGGCATGGTATTTATCTGCAACATTTTATGCGATTTGTTTTGAATGATTGCAGTTATGTACTGGTGTAACTCCTCCTTCCAGGCTTTTGCAATTAATGCTCTGCGGAATTTTACAGCAAACACAAACTGAATGTGAATTTGGGAGTACGTATTGGGCATTTGTAATAGTACAAAAATTCCCGGTTATTTAAAATGGAAATTTTTGGTATGGTTCGATATTTTTTGTTAGGATAGCGCTTCAATTGAATTTTAATGTTGATGATATCTCCTTTGCAGGCAGTTAGCTATCATAGTTTTGGAGTTTGCTGATTACTACCGTTCCTACGGAACGGAAATGCAGTCTTTATTGTTACTTGTTACCCACGTTGCGTTCCCATGGAACGGAAAATGCAATGAATATTTGTTCAAATCATATAGCATTTCAATGAAAGGGAAAAAAGACGCTCCAGGTTCCATAGGAACCAAATGTGGGTAGCACCAGTGTTAAATGGGGGTTACGTTCCATAGGAACGTTATGCGGAAAAAAGGTAATGGAAATAGAAATGCAAGTATAGAATATTTTATGTGCAATGTTACTTATTTTTATCGCAACAATATTTGACCAATATTTACAGAGGCTAATTAACTATACTGATAGATAAAAAAGAATTTAAAAAGACCTATGGGAAGAGAGCGATTAAAGTTTTTTATTTTACTATCCATAATCGTTATTGTGTTTTTTATTATTCCATATTTTTTGAGAAAAGCTGAGACGGCAGATATAGCTGCCAATTCTAAATTTGCAATGGGAAAAATAATTAGACTAACAAGAACTTTAAAAAGTGGGAAGTTTTGGCATTATCAATTCAAATACAAGAATATTATTTTTGAAAATTCTCAATCCACTCATGTTGACTATGACGTAAACTTAGGGGATTATTTTCTGGTTAATTTTTCAACTAAAAACCCCGAACATTCTGAGATGTTCTATAAATATAAATTAGCTGCGACTAAACAAAATTATGTTGACAGCACGTGGAACACTATACCTGAATATATTTTGACAAGCGGTCTGACAAAATAATGTTGGGAGCCTCAGTAGTCTTTACCGCCAGCACATATTCAAAACATCATTCAGCTACCAAACCACCATAATCAATCAATAATTCTTCCCCGGTTTTTATATCCCTGGTGGCTTCGAAAAATTCACCATCATTTATAGAAATAATATTTGCATCATCCGAATGATTGAGAAAATTTACCAGGTCCATCATTTTAAACCCATTTTCAGGAACAAAATATTGATCTGTATCATACAGGCAATAAGTTTCAATTAGATGGCGGGAATGTGCAGGTAAAGCTTTAACTTCTTGTTTAGTAAGAGAAATATATTCGTCTTCACCGTTGTTAGAAATTGTAAACATTGAGCGGCATCCCATCGGTATATCACGGATGGCAAAAACCCCGATACCTTCAATAGGTGAGCGTTTTATCATCACGTAAGTATTGCCGGAAAGTTCTGCTAATAATGCCGATTTGTTCATCAGTTGCAGGAAAGATAAATGTGCTTATACAGCGTCAACAGGTGTAGCCTGATTTACATTTACAAGATCAACATCTGGTTTTGATTCGTCTGTAAGTTTTACTTTACCCCGGTCGTTGCGGATTACTCTTGAAAAGAGAGAAATCTCTTTATCGAATAAAAACCGGAAAAATAATTTTGTCCAGGATTTGTGAAAGAAAAGGGAATTGTAAAATGTTGGTGCACCACTCCTAATCTGTGGCAACCTGTTCCACGGAACAGAGGGGAAGTCATGGTGTTCATTATGAAATCCAACATTGAATGCCACATTATTTAATGGCCCATAGTAGCTGTAGGTTTCCTGTTCGCCATGTGTTAAATAATGTTCCTGTATCCATCTTGCTCCCAATGGATGCAGGCCAACTGAAAAGAAAAAACTTAACAGTAAAAAACTGATGGCTTTTGGTCCCCAGAAAAAGGTAATTAAAAAGATAAAAGCAATTTGTACACCCCAGTTTAAAGCAACCCATTTATCAAAAGGTTTAATTTCTTTTAGCCTGCTGATGCGGAACACCTGGAACACCGGGTAAAACAATAACCAGAATACTTTACCTATAAAATAATTATTGATCAGTTTTGCTTCCCATTTATTGGGAAGATCTGCATCCAGTTCATGAACACCCTGGAAAGAATGATGCTTGATATGATAGCGCTCAAACGAAACTGAACTTGGAAATAGTTGCGGAATATTTGCGAAAATACCTGCCAGCCTGTTGGCCTCCGGTTTCTTAAATAGTAAACGGTGAGCGCACTCATGAATCATTACAAACAATGCATGATCTGCAAAAGCTCCTATAACATATGCTGCAATAAATACGATCCACCAGGATTGCTCCTTCAATAGAAATGATAGACCAATTTGCAAGGATACAAGTCCGATAATTGCAAAAATTGTCATTGGGTTTTTACCAATTAATTTCCTGATCTGGGGATGACTTTTCAGTATTTCCTTGGTCCTGATTCGATGCGGCTCTGAGGCATTCGAGAAAACAAAATCAGCTTTTTTATTCATAACCGGAAATATATAAATTATTTAAACAAATCCGCATAAATGTGCCCTGATTTTACCAATTTTTAGATATTTTCTTTTAAAGCGGCTTGATTATACGGAATACAATCAATAAAAAAATTATATGAAAAAGCCGCCGGAAAACCGGCGGCCCCCGGCTGCATAGGCCGGCAGATTATTTTTTGGACAAGTGGTTATCCGGCAATTACCGGAGCTGCCCATGACTGATCTGTAGATAGCATGAATACCTCCTTTTTATTTGATGAATACTAAAGTTAAACAATACTCAAATACGATGCGTTGTTGCTTATAAATTTGTGTTAGCGTTATGCCATGGGACAACTACGAACTTGAAGTAACAATTGATAGGCGCCACAATTTTCCGTAATTTCATTTGGTGAAAAAAGGCGAAAAAATAGAACTTGATTTTGAAAACCTGTTTTAGGTCAGCCTTTGTAAGAAAATTTATTTCGGTTGCAAAATGATAATTAACAAGCTTGCAGCAAACAGACTTATTGACCGATACTTTAAAACCGCATAAAATCATGGGCTACATAAAAGAACCAGACGGAGTAGATTTTGTAATTAATGGCAAACCATTAACGGATAGACAAAAACAGGCTATTAGCCAATTTATTCAAGCGGATAAGGCTAAACATGCTTTGAAAAAAAAGCGTGTAACAAAATCACTACCTGGAAATAAAGTGACACAATCTTTTTGACAATTGCCAGCAAGGGATTGGCGCTATAATAGTAGACACAATAAGGGCTATAGATTCCTTTTCAATTTAGATTTTTGTTGAAGTTGGGCTAACGGAATTTACCATACAATTCCAGTCTTAAAACATTGTATTTTAAGAGCGATTTACAAAAATTAACATTCAACACAAAAGTACAATTTGAATGATAACATATTAGTTCGATATTAAATCTCCAACCTTTCCAACACCAATAAAGTTTCCATTAATTTGTTCCAGGCAACCTGCCATTCATCTTTAGCGCTGGATAGTTTTTCATGATGTTCATCACCTGGTTTACCCTTTTCCTGCATATATTTTTCCAGGTTCTCCAATGCTTCTTTATTCAGTTCGGTCAGTTTTATTTTATGATCCATGGTTATATTATTTATAGTTTAAGTTACAAAAAATCCAGGCACCTTCCAATGATAGCTATGGGTAAAATTTGTACAATTACTGATTAATCAGATTCAGAAAACTCAACGTGATGTTCCCTGAGAAAAGCTTTTATTTTTTCAACATGAATACAAAGGCCCACATGCAAAAAGGGATGATTTGAAACAGTTGACTTTTTACCTCCGTTCATAATTTCTTTATTCTGCAAATCAAAACCTAAATGTAAATGATTGGTTGCAAACTGCATTCCATATACTTTGCCGTTTACATCAAATAACGGTGCTCCACTCTGGCCTTTTAAACCGGGTGTGCTCATTTCAATACCAGTTATTTCCTGTGCAGTATCACCTGTAAAGCGGGTGATAATTCCATCAATAGGAAAACTGGGAGAATTTGGATTGCCCGTATTGGTCCATTCAATATCATCAATTGCTGCATTGTGCCGGAAGTTATTAAATTCTGGAAAAGGGAAGCCCAGCCTGCATAAATACTGGCCTTGCTTAATGGTGGTGCTATCTTTCACAAAGGTTGCGTGAGAATTATACAGAATTTTATTAAAGCCCTTAAATTCAATAATAGCAAGGTCGAGTGTGGGATGAACATGTGTGGTAATCTCATCAATTTTATCAAAGCAGTTGAGGAAATTATTTTTTAACTGAACGGTGAGTTCCTTATTGTATTTATATTTTATTTCGAGGCCGCTTAAATTTTTATGATACTTTCCATCCCGTACAATCCTATCCCGTTCTGCTTTAAAATTTAAATAAGTTAGGTTGATATTTTCCGCTGCCGGTATCATGTTGGCAACATGTTTACAGGTAATGGCAACGCCTTTGTTATTTACAAAAAAGATGGTTGCGCTTCCGGGAATTACCAATCCGCCATAGGTTCGTGAAATTGTGTGGAGCGGCCTTGTAAATTGGGCTATTTTTTCTATTGCTGAAACAAACATGCTTGAAATTTACTGATAAATAAAACAACTGCTATTAATTATTTTTACTTGATATTTCACAGTATAACAAGCTGCCTAAAATTAATTTTGAAGATAGAATCTGAATGCCAGTGATGCTATGAAAAACTGAATTTGAACGGAGCGACGCCAATGTAGTTGCCATGAAAAACTAAAGTTGGTGACCCCAATAAATTAATATTAAAAACCATTGGAGTTTAATATTATATGTGAAATGCAGCACCAATATGATAGCTATTTATCAACACTTACTCTCCATATTACATTGGCGCCATCATCCGACACCAACATCGAACCATCATCTAACAATGTAATACCAACGGGCCTGCCTCTAACTTCGCTATCTGTTGATGCTGTTACCAGGAAATTAGTTAGAAAGTCTTCTGATGCTCCCGATGGTTGGCCGTTTTTAAATGGAACAAATATTACTTTATATCCGGCAAGTTGTTTCTTGTTCCAGGAGCCATGTTGTGCTATAAAAGCACCCTTGTGGTATTTGGATGGAAAAGCCTTTTTATCATAAAAAACCAATCCGAGGGAAGCCGTATGCGATCCCAATGGATAATCGGGTACAATGGTTTTACTAACCAGGTCGGTCCGTGGATTATCTTTCATCCTGGGCTCGGGGTGTGGACCATAATATGCATAAGGCCAGCCATAAAATCCACCTTCTTTAACATGGGTCAGGTAATCAGGAACGAGTTCATCGCCCAGTTCATCTCTTTCATTTACTGCTGTCCACAATGTATTACTACCAGGTGCCCAGTCCATTCCCACGGGGTTCCGTAAACCGCTTGCATAAATTCTTTCGCCACTACCATCGGGATTTATTTCAAGTATATTAGCTCTTCGAACTTCATTTTCAATTCCATTTTCTGCAACGTTTGAGGAGGAACCAACTGCTATATAAATTTTATCGCCTGTTTTATTTGCTATGATATTTCTTGTCCAATGACGATTGGGTTTTGTTGTGGGTAATGACAGAATCTTTTTACCGGCACCTCTCAATATTGTATCGCCTAACTGGTAGTCGAACATCATAAGGCCGTCTGTATTGGCAATATAAAAATGATCATTCAGAATAAGCATTCCAAAAGGTTGATTTAGGTTTTCGGCAAAAACATAACAGCATTCTGCGATGCCATCTTTATTGGCGTCCCTGTATAACCTGATGCGGTTGATGCTTGTGCCATAATGGTGAGTTTTGATTTTACGGGAAAGTTTTGCCCCAATTTTTTTAATTCCTTTTAAAATGGTGTTGGATTCAGCAACAAAAATATCACCGTTTTTTGCTACATATATCCATCTTGGTTGTTCTACGTCTGCAAATTTTGTAACTGTAAAACCTTGCGGAGCTAATGGAAGTTGCCCATCTTTCCAGCCAATAATTTTGCTGAAATTTTTTGTTGATTTTGTTGCAAATGGTGCTGGTAGCTGCGGAACGGTGTCATGGATCTGTGTAGTAATTATAGACTTTTCATTTTTACCTTTATTTACAAATGAAGAAAAGGAGAATATGCATACACACAATATTCCACCAAACACATTGATATTTTTCATTGCTGTTAATTATTGTACTATGGAATCTTGCTAAAATGATGCCATTGCATAACCAAAATCAGTCAGTATTTTATTAAAGAAATTGGCCACCTGCACATGAGCAATATGTCCACAGCCTGGTATGGCTTTCAATTGAGAATTTTTTACAAGGAGATGCAATTTTTTCCAAGTTGAGGGTATTTGCCATGCACTTTTTTTTGTGCTTCACTCAACATCTTCTTACCAACAATTGTTCTGTCACCTGGCCAATGATAGCAGGCTTAAAATTTTCAACAGGCCCTAATCAATTTGCGATGTTAAATTATCGCTAAGGGTAAAATGGAAAGTGCTTCCCTGCATTGGAACTGATTCAACAAAAATATCACCCTGGTGTAATGTTACAATTTTTTTACAATGAGAAAGACCTATGCCGGAACCTTTATAGATTGATTGGGAATGAAGCCGTTGAAAAATAATAAATATTTTTTCGAAGTTATTTTCTTCAATGCCAATACCATTATCCGTTATTGCAAAATGCCAGAAACTTTCTTGTTTTTTGAAGGATATTTTTATAACAGGAGCAATGTTTTCTTTTCTAAATTTCATGGCATTAATCAGCAGGTTTTGAAAAAGCAACTTTACTTCTGTGGCAAAGCCATTTATAACAGGCAGTTCATCATATTCAATGATAGCGTGGGTTTCGGCTATTATACTACTTAAATCTGCAAGCAATTCTTTCATCATTATATTGCAATCAATATGCCCCAGTTTCCCGTGGTAACCCAATCTTGAATAATCAAGTAAATCTTTTATGAGTGTTTTCATTCTAGCGGTAGATGATAGCATAAATTCAAATGCATCTTCCGCATTCTTATCAAACTTTCCTTCATACTTTCTTTGTAATAGTTGAACCATGCCTGTAAGTGTAGTTAATGGCTCCTGCAAGTCGTGCGATGCGATATGTGCAAATTGTTCCAGCTCCTCATTTTTCCTTTGTAATGCGTTGTTTTTGTTCTCCAGCATTTCCTCAGATTTTTTCAATTCATTTTTACCCACATTAATATCTGCAATGATTTCGTTTTTACTTCGTTCAATATATCCTGCCTGGAATGTTAGTGCCAGGATGCTTACGGTAGTTGAAAGAAAAAAATAAAGATCAACCAATGCATGGCTTTTGCCTACAAGATCATAGGTTATCCAATTGGTGTTGGTGCTAATTATATAGAAATAAACCAGGTGTGCAACAGCAAATATGGCAATAACTTTACCGGCAGTTTTTCCAAGTAGCATATAACCTGTTAAGATGACTACGGCGAAATAAAAATTTGCTGAATTCCGTATGCCGCCGGAATAGTAGGTATCGATATGAATGAGTAAACACCATATACCAAGCATTACGGGAAATGCAATGGAAGTTTTTTTATGATAATTTAACTGGAAATAATTTAAAAAAGTTACAGCAATAAGCAGCAGCGACGCCAGGGGTAAAAATCTATTTCCCGGCAATACAACCAACACCTGGATGAACAAAGCTGTGTAAACAAAAAGTGATATTAATGTGCCGCTCTTAAATAAACGCAAACGCTGGCGGGTTAACAAGTCATTTTTTACGATACTTGCTTCAAATAAATGGAGAGAAAAGATTCGCTTTAAAGCTGATTTCATTGTATAAGTAAATGGATTATTTTCTACAGAAACGGCTATCTGACAATATACATTAAATATTAAATGTAAAAATATTTTGAAACAGATTTAACACGTGGATACCAAATTTATAATAGCCGTCAAAATATTTCTTCCATCCTAATAAACAAAAGATGTTGTTTTAAAAACTAGTCGTTTATTTTGCATTCATTCAAAGCAATTCATTCTCTCAAAATCTACTAATGACTGGCTCTTTAAAACTTTTTATGGTATTACTTGGTTGTAAACCCGCTGGCCGCAATATTGAACAACATGATATTTTCTTTGGTATTGGGGAAAACATACAAGATCTTGTTCCCGAAATAATAGCAAGCTGGCCCGAAGCGGACGGTAAAATTCACCTGGATGGATGGCGACAAATTATGCAATGCGATGGATACGATGTTACAATAATACTCAAGAGCGCAATGAATGAAACACAACTTGCGCCCAAACTTTTTTTCATCAACCTGGGTGGATATAAGATAGGGGAGTTTGAAGAGTTTCACTACAAAATGATCGTTGCAGCAATTGACAAAGGCGTAGCAATTCAGCAAGCAAAGCGCACGGCATTTTATCGCCATACGGGTTATGCAGGTGCGTCCTCACATGTAGATGATAAGTACGGAATTGACGTAGATGATATGTATGATATCACAGACATATTATCGCCACAAGTAAAAGATAAATACACCATTTTACTCACCCCTGCCAATACTGTAAAAGCCGACAGCATACAGTTGGGGTATATGAAACTGGAAAAATTATAAAACTAACCTGCAATCAACTAACGAATCATTTCAAATGATTCTATCGCCATCTTTTGATTGTATTCAAAAGTCAGTTGCTTGTGGTTGACGATATCTACGATAGTACCAATAAGGCAAAGTCCGCCTGTAAACAAATACAAAATGCCCATGCCTATATGCCCCAGCACAAAGCGGTGTATTCCTGCAGCAGCCACAAATCCAAGCAGGCAACAAATTAAAATAGTTTCTGTTTTTCTACGCTTGCCATTATATACAGCAACAAACATTTTTAATTTGTCCTCAGACAAATCCTGGGTAAATGCTTGCAGGTAGGCTAATTCATCTGGTTCAACTGCCGGGATAAGTAACATTAATTCAGGCTTCATGGGTAACTATTTTTTTTGAGATGGATAATTGTATAATTCTATGTAAAATGATTAACACTGCCGGTATTCCAAACAGGTGCGCATGGATGGATTGTGAAAATTGAAAATGCATTGCATAATGAATCGAATGACCAAGGCCACAACCGGGGCAACTGGTAAATCCAATAAAGCGAAATATGCAAAGAGAAGTCCCGCTACTTTCAGGATGAATTAAAAATAACAAGGTGAGTGCGGTTGACCATATCATTAACTCAGCATGTTGCTTTAGCCATTGATACCAGCCGACGCTATATGGTGATGATGGTATCAATCTTCTTTAGCGTTTGGATTTTTATCGGCATCTTTTAAACCATCCTTTGGTTCCACCAACTTTCCACGTTTATATATGATTAAGCCATTTAAAAAATTGCGTAAAATCTGGTCGCCTGCTTCCACATATCCGGGGTGGTCTTCATTTCTGAAAAGATCTCCAAGCGCACCTTTAGTTATCTTAAATTCTACTAATTCCAATATCTCTAAAATATCATCATTGCGCAACGAAAGCGCCACCCGTAATTTTTTAAGAATATCATTGTTACTTAACATGAAAGCATTTTAAAGTGTTATTAAGAATTTAAATATAGTACAATGCGTTGATAATTTTACTTGCCGGATTGTTACCGTAAAATATAGTGTCGTATCCCCTTTAATTTATCAAAGATAAATTCTCCCGGTGAGTCACCCCCAAAGGGTGACTCACCGGGAGAATTATTATACTTGTAATTTTTCTAAATTTAAATTAATCATACTTCAGTCCCAATGATGTTGGTAGTCCATCCAGGCTCACCAGGTTTTTTTCCTGCACGTATGCCTGCAGGCCGGCTTCTCCTTTATTTTCAGCCCATTCAAAATGGATAGATCTCTCACCTTCGTAACTAAACAGCGGCACGCCAAAACCACAGGAAGTTTGCACCAGGTCAATATCCGCAGCTATCAATTGCCGCGTACTTGGATGAATTTCAAATTGTGGTGCAAGTATTTCCCACTCCGCACTTCCGGGAAGTATCGTTGTTCCTTTTCCATACAATCGTAAAATATTTGGTGCATCTTCAAACGAACAAAACATAATGGTGATGCGTCCATTCTCAAGCGTATGTGCCGACGTTTCGTTACCGCTACTAATTAGGTCCATGTATGCTACACGTGTTGGTGAAATAACTTTGAAACAATTAAGCCCCTTTGGTGAAAGATTGATATGCCCTTCTGCCGATAATGGTGCTGTGCTTACAAAAAAGATATGTTGCTTTTCTATAAAAGTTTGATGAGCTGGTGATATGCCGGGTTGAAACTTTCCCATGATAATGAAAAATTAATTGGATGAAAAATATGCAGGAAGTTAAATAAATTTTGTCGCAACAATATAGTTTTTTAGCTTTCAAAATCTGCCGCATTTAAAACGCGTGATATTTAATTAAACAATCATTAAAATGTTCGAAAAAATAACCATCGACACTGTAGAAAATTATAAGTGGGGTGATAACTGTGATGGGTGGCATTTTTTGAAAACTGATGAGTTGAGTGTGATCCGGGAAAAGATGAATCCGGGTACAGCCGAACAAATGCATTTGCATCAATCGGCACAACAATTATTTTATATACTTTCCGGCGAAGCCAGTTTTGAAATTGCCGGCGAACTACTCGGTCTAAAAGAAGGGGAGTCGGTTCATATACCAGCAGGCACCATTCATAAAATAGCGAATAAATCGAATGATGCGTTGCATTTCCTGGTGATATCGCAACCACCTTCTCATGGGGCTCGTATAAATGTTGGATAGCAGTTAAAACGTAGCAACTTTGAGTTATTTATTTTAAAATACCAGCGATAGTTTTTCATAGCATCGACTGTTGCGTCGCAATCCGTTCATCTGTATATTTTCATGGCAGCAACCAGCGTTATAACAAATGTTTTCCTAACTGTCTCAAACAACTTCTTATTTATAAAAGTAGCAATCATGGCAATTGTAAAACCCATTTTCAGAATTTTTGATGAACAGAAAGCCATTGAATTTTATATCGATTGGTTGGGATTTACGATGGATTGGGAACATCGCTTTGGAGATAATTTTCCCATATACATGCAGGTGTCACTGGGTGATATTGTGCTGCATTTATCCGAGCATCATGGCGATTGTACGCCCGGTGCCCGCATTCATATTGAAAATTTTCCGGAACTAAAATCCTTTCATCAACGGTTAATAGAAAAAGACTACAAGTATAATAAGCCCGGTATTTCAAAAGCCTTTTGGGACAAGGATGTGTATACAATGGAAGTAATTGATCCATCCGGAAACAGGCTCACTTTTAATGGCAAATAATTGTTTAAAATGATGATTAAACCAATTGATAATTACTTTACCACAAAAGAAGAACCGGTGAAAAGTTGCCTGCTTGCGCTAAGGGCGTTCATCCTGCAATGCGATGAAAATATCAACGAAGCCTTTAAGTATGGGATGCCCTTTTATTGCTATCATAAAAAAATGTGTTGTTATTTATGGACGCAGAAAAAATCAGGTATTCCATATATTGGATTTGTGGAAGGCGGCCAGTTAAATCATCCGCAATTGATCGCTGAAAAAAGAGCAAGGATGAAAATATTATTGATAGATGCCAATGAAGATCTGCCCATAAAAATAATTTCAAACATCCTGAAAGATATGGTTGCACTTTACAAGAAATAGAAATATGCATACTAGTGATAAGTTAGCTATGTTTTGGCGTAAAGCTTATTACACGAATTATTACGAATTACACTAATTCATCAATATAATTTTAGTAATTCGTGTAATAGGATTTTAAAATTCGTGTAATTGAATGTGTCATACCACTCTTAACTTAACACTGGTTAATTAATCAAAAGATCAATAAGTACTTCTTCACCTAAAGTTATAATTTATACATGTTTACTTATTTTCGGGAAATGAAAAATTACGTTCGTTGTTTAGTATTACTATTATTGGCCGGATGTGCCAACGCTTCTTTAAAAATTCAACCCGGTACCTGGCGGGCAACACTAACCAGGGAAGATGGAAAACTAATACCTTTTACTTTTGAATTGAAAGATAGTGCGGGTAAGTATTTATGTTATTTTCAAAATGCCACAGAACGCATACTGGCCGATAGTGTGGTTGTTGCAGATGATTCAGTTTGGATTCAGTTGCCTTTTTTTGATTCAAAAATAATTGCAAAATTATCTAATGGAAAAATGGAAGGGAGCTGGATAAAACAATTGCAGGATACCACCCAGGCTATGCCTTTCAATGCGGTATCCAATACTTCAGCCAGGTTTATCAGTAACAATAAAAACAACCAACATTCAATTGCCGGCAGATGGGCGGTTGATTTTGTAAGTGTAAGTTCTGGCGATACCACTTTATCGGTAGGCGAGTTTAGCCAAAATGGTGAAATCGTAACCGGAACATTTTTAACTCCCACGGGTGACTATCGTTACCTCGCTGGTATTGTAGATGGTGATACAGTAAAGCTAAGTTGCTTTGATGGCGGCCATGCTTATTTGTTTACGGCGCATATAAACGATGATAAAAGCCTGTCGGACGGTTATTTTTATTCGGGTATAAAATATGTTGAAAAATGGACCGCTCAAAAAAATGATTCTGCAAAACTGGGAGATGAATATGCATTAACTAAGCTTAACAAAAATGCCGGGAAAGTTGATTTTAAGTTCGTAAGTATTGATGGGGATTCTGTTTCTATCCATGATGAAAGATTTAAGAACAAAGTAGTGTTGCTCCAATTAATGGGATCATGGTGCCCCAATTGTATGGATGAAACTGCTTTTTTAAGCGACTACTATAACCGGCATCATAGCGATGGTATTGAAATAATTGGATTGGCATACGAGCGATCTACCAATTTTGAACGATCACAAAAAACACTCCGGACATTTCAAAAAAGATTTGATGTGCAATACCCGATGCTGGTTACCGGTGTAACGGTTTCAGATACACTAAGGGCAGAAAAAACATTACCTCAGCTTGAAAAGATCATTGCATTTCCAACCCTCATTTTTCTGGATAAAAAAGGAGCTATCCGCACTATTCACACTGGTTTTACGGGGCCTGGAACTGGCATCCACTATGAGCATTTTAAAAATGATTTCGATAAGATTGTAGGCGCTTTGCTAAAGGAACAATAAAAGCAGACGCAGTGAAATCAACAACCGGTGTGTTTGATTTTTGCTTGCAAAATCGTCAGGTATCGGTCGCATCATTGTATAAGTCGGGCATGTTGAAGATTGACCTGCTAACGCTGACTGTTTAAAAAGGTCTATGCGTTTGTCAGGAATGGAGATCTCCATCAAACTTACCATTCCTATAATTTCCTTGATTGTATTTATTATTCTGGTAAACAAGTATTAACTTGATCTACCTAAATTTAACCCATGCATCATAAAACCTTCATTCCCATCTTGATCTTAGCATTTTTCGTAGTTGGTTGCAGCACCCAAACGGAAGCTCCAAAAGAAATTAAGCAGTACACAGTAGAACAACTTTATGATAATACGGCCATAGGAGGCGCCGGTTATAATAAGGATGAATCTGGAATACTGATCAATTCAAATGCTTCGGGTATTTATAATTTATTTGAGTTAAATATTGCTGATACAAGTCAGCATCCACTTACGCATTCAGTTAAGGAATCATTTTTTGCAATTGACTATTTGCCGGGCACCAATAATTTTCTGTATAGCGCAGATCGTGGCGGTGATGAAAACGGCCATATTTATTTGCAGGTTATTGGCGATACAGCAGCAAAAGATATTACACCATGGCCAGGCAGTACCAATTCAATGGTTGGCTGGAGCCATGATAAGAAATCAATGTATGTTGGAAGTAACAGGCGCACATCTAAATATTTTGATATCTGGAAAGGAGATACAACTGCCTGGAAATTCGAATTGTTTTATCAAAATGATTCAGCGTATAATCCCGGGGCCATCAGTAGTTCAGAAAGGTATATTACACTTACCAAAGATATAACCACTGATAAGAATGAATTGTATCTCTACGATCGTACTAATAAAACAATGAAAAAAATCAGCAATGATGCTGAAGCCACCTGGAATGCGGTGGCCTTTGAAAAAAACGATAGTATCATGTATTATATTACCAACGATGGTGATGAATTTTCGTACCTGGTAAAATACAATATCAATAGTGGGGCAGCAGACAAAGTTTACAGCAGCAAGTGGGATGTGGTGAATATGAACCTGAGTGAAAATGAAAAATACCATACCATTTTTATCAATGAAGATGGAAAAAATAAAGTATTGTTATTTGATCATGCAACTGGTAAAGAAGTGGATTTCCCGGTGATAAAAGATGGTGATATTAAAGGCGTAGTTATTTCACCTACAGAAAATAATATGATGCTAACTGTTGGCAGTAGCCGCAGTCCCAATAATTTATATACCTATAATTTTGAAAGCAAAACTTTAAAGCAACTTACCCAAACTTTAAATAGCGAAATAAATGTAAACGACCTGGTAAGCGCAGAAGTAATCCGTTTCAAATCTTTTGACGGTAAAGAAATACCGGCTATTTATTATAAACCACTCACCGCTTCAAAAGATAATAAGGTGCCGGCAATGCTAAGTATTCATGGTGGCCCCGGCGGTCAGTCAAGGATTGGTTTTTCCAACGATATTCAATATTATGTAAATCATGGCTACGCTGTGCTTGCTGTTAACAATCGTGGTAGTAGTGGTTATGGTAAAACATTTTATAAACTCGACAACAAAGATCACAGCAACGGCGATTTGAAGGATTGCATTTGGGCAAAAAGATGGCTACAAGAACAGGACTATATTGATACTTCTAATATCGCCATACAAGGGGGTAGCTATGGAGGATGTATGGTGTTGGGTGCATTGGCATTTTATCCGAACGAATTTAAAGCAGGAGTTGATTTGTATGGGGTTGCCAACTGGATACGCACGTTGCGTAGCATTCCTCCATATTGGGAATCGTTTAAGAAAGCATTGTACGATGAATTAGGAGATCCTTATACAGCCGACTCGGTAAGACTGAAAAATATTTCTCCCTTATTTAATTATGAAAAAATAAATAAGCCATTGATCGTTTTCCAGGGTATGAATGATGTAAGGGTATTGCCCATCGAAAGCGAAGAAATTGTAGCTGGTGTAAAAAAGAACAATGTACCGGTTGAATATATTACTTATCCAAACGAAGGACATGGTTTTGCAAAAAAGGAAAACCAGGTTACAACCGCTAAAAAAACACTGGAGTTCCTCGATAAATACCTGAAGGTTAAATCAGAAGTTGACAAAAAGCAACTGTAAAAAATAATGCATTTAAATAATATGCCGGGGCCATGGTTCCGGCATATTTGGTTTAATTTATTTTAAATAGTACACAAATTATTTTTACGGTGCATTTCAAATTTTCGTTTTTTTTTTGGACGAACAATTGTTTTTCATGGCTGCATCGTTGTGTCACTCACTTGTACTGTATGTTTTCATAGCAGCTTTTCTTACACACTTTTCATCCAATAATCAATTACATGCTGCCAAATCCTATAACGATCGGTTTGGAATGCACCCTCATTTTAACCTGAATATACACTAAGCACATATTCGCTAACTTTGCTCCTTACAACAAACGCCTCTTAATAACGATTTGCCGTAAGAATGCTATATTTTCATTTACTGCATCCGCAGGCCTGATTAAAAATTATCTAGAAATATGAAAGAAGTATATATCATAAGTGCCGTCCGTACTCCTATTGGAAGTTTTGGCGGATCACTAAAAGGGTTTACTGCCACACAATTGGGCGCCATTGCAATTAAAGGAGCGTTAGCAAAAGCCGGTATTGATTCATCACTTGTAAATGATGTTTTAATGGGGTCTGTTATCCAGGCTAACCTCGGGCAGGCACCCGCAAGGCAGGCTGCAAAATTTGCCGGCTTGCCCAACGAAGTAAATTGCACCACAGTAAATAAAGTGTGTGCAAGTGGCATGAAATCCATTTCCCTGGCTGCACAAAGCATTATGCTTGGAGATGCTGATATTGTAATTGCCGGTGGTATGGAAAGTATGAGTAATGTTCCCTTTTATGTTGACAGTATGCGTTGGGGAAATAAATATGGTAATACCCAGTTGATTGACGGACTTGTAAAAGATGGCCTTACAGATGTGTACGATGGCATGGCGATGGGAAATGCAGCCGAGTTTTGTGCAAGCAGCTGTGGCATAAGTCGTGAGGAGCAGGATGCTTTTGCTATTGAAAGTTACCAACGTTCGCAGGCAGCAAATAATGAAGGTAAATTTGATAACGAAATTGTGCCAGTAGAAATTCCTCAACGCAAAGGCGACCCGGTTTTATTTTCAAAAGATGAAGAACCATTTAATGTAAATTTTGATAAGATATCCACCTTAAAAGGAGCATTTAAAAAAGAAGGAACGGTTACTGCTGCCAACGCATCTACATTGAATGATGGCGCCGCAGCAGTGTTGTTAATGAGTAAAGAAAAAGCAAACCAACTGGGGTTAACACCTATTGCACGTATACTTAGTTTTGCTGATGCTGAGCAGGCACCGGAATGGTTTACTACTTCTCCCTCACTGGCAGTTCCAAAGGCAATTGTTAAAGCAGGTTTAAATATGGAAGACATTGATTTCTGGGAGTTAAATGAGGCGTTTGCAGTTGTAGGTATAGAAAACAGCAGGCGTATGCAACTGGATCCTGCAAAAGTAAATGTAAATGGAGGAGCTGTTTCAATCGGTCATCCTTTGGGATGCAGCGGTGCAAGAATTATTGTAACACTGATCAATGTATTGAAACAAAATAATGGCCGCTATGGAGCTGCAGGTATTTGCAATGGTGGTGGTGGCGCATCTGCAATGGTGATTGAAAACCTGTAAATACATTGCAATAATAAGGTGTGTGTTGTTATTTATATTTTGATGATGCACATATATTTTAAATGGGGAACGATGCATTCGTTCCCCATTTTTCGTTCTGTTTAATTGGAATCATTTTTGCGCAACTATAGTAACCCTTAGGCAGCTTTTACTCATTAAAATTATTTTGTATGAAAAAGCTTTTACTCCTTTCACTTATTACCGCATCATTATTTCAACCGGTTTTTTCTCAAACGGTATTAATCAACCTGGGTACAACCACTGTTGAAACTTCCACCTTGTACACAACAAGCGAAGCCCCCTGGGAACTTAAATATGGCCCGGGAGATTCTTTGTGGATGACTACAAAAAATGGCAAAGTTTATCGCATTGATCCAAATTCAGGATCACCAACTTTGCTGTTGGATTACAGCGCCAACGTTTACCAGTCTGGTGAAGCAGGCATGTTGGGCATGACGTTTCATCCAAATTTTGCCACTAATCCCTATGTGTACATTGCCTATTGTTATACCAACGGAACCAATAAGGAAAGGCTTTCCAGGTTTACCTACACAGGAACTGCTTTAACAAATGAATTGGTATTATTTGATGACATTGTTGCCAATACAAATCATGATGGATCCAGGTTGTTGATATTGCCAGACAACACCATACTAATGACAACAGGCGATGCATTGAATACTGCCTATCCACAAAACACTTCCAGTGTAAATGGAAAAATTTTACGATTAAATTTAGATGGAAGTATACCTGCCGATAATCCCATTTCGGGTAACCCGGTTTATACATTTGGGCATAGAAATCCACAAGGATTGATGTTGCATCCTAACGGGCGGGTGTACTCAACAGAGCACGGCCCAAACAGTAATGATGAGTTTCAGATAATAGAAGCAGGTAGAAATTATGGATGGCCCAATGTGTATGGTTTTTGTGACAATGATATACCCAATGAAACTGCTTTTTGCACAGCTAATAATGTGATGGAACCTTTATCGTCGTGGAACCCTGTGCCAGGAATCACCTGGGCTCCCAGCGATCTTGTCTGGTATTCACATCCCTCCATTCCTGAATTTCTGAATTCGTTCCTTGTTGCATTTCTAAAAACTGAAAAGGTTCGCAGTATCCGCATCAGTGCATCCGGCGATGCGGTATTGTCTGAAATGGATTATTTTGTAAATCAATGGGGAAGATTAAGAGACATTACTACGGGGACCGACGGAAGCATTTATCTTGCTACCAATGTAAATCCTTACCGCATTATTAAAATAAGGGCCACTAATACTACACCTGTATTGCTAACCAACTACGGCATTACATGCAGCCAACAATTATATAACATCAACTGGAAGACCGAAGCAGAAATTAATAACAGGCAGTTTATGTTGTACCGGAGTACAAACGGTGTAAATTTTGATTTGATAGCAACCATTCCAACGAAGGCCGTTGGTGGTAATTCAAGTACAGGTTTGTCTTACACTTTTTCCGATAACCCAATTTTAGGCAATACCGTTTCTTATAAACTGGTGAGTGAAAATAAAGATGGGAAAATAAAGGATTGGGGTATTGTGGTTCCTCCTTGTGGATCAATGGGAGCTGCATTTTCTTTGCTTCCAAATCCTGCAAGCAATACATGTGTATTAACTATCAACAGCGCCGCAGAATTAATGCATGTCCGCATTGTAAATGGAGCCGGACAAGTTATTTACCAAAACAGGGCAACAGGTACGATCAACCTACCGGTTAGTAAATGGTCATCCGGAATTTATTTTGTATCAGTTACGAATAGCCGGAATGAAATGGTTTATAAAAATAAATTGGTAGTGCAGTAAAAGTAAATAAGGTGGAAATCTTAAAAATGCTGCGCAAGCAGCAAAGAAATGAATAAGATTTTTTAGCCAGGCTGTAGTACTACTATATAGCATCGTTGCGTCGCACACTTGTACTTTTGGGTAATTCTATTTGGCAAACTAACGTGGCTTTCAAATCTTTTATCTATAGTTTGTCTTATCAAATTCGTAGACAAAGTAATGGGATCAGCTGCCATGAAAATACATAAGCACAAGTGAGTGACACAACGATGACGCCATGAAATACATTGGCTTGTAAACAAAAAAACAAGATAGATCAAACAAGATAAAGTAGCAATAAAGCCACTTAATTTACTTTTTTTGAAATAGAAAAATCCCTCCATAATGTGGAGGGATTTTTAAGTATCAGTAATCATTACACGTTGAATCTAAAATGCATAACATCGCCATCATTCACCACATATTCTTTTCCTTCAATTCTTAAGCGGCCGTTTTCTCTACAAGCTGCTTCAGATTTATAAGTAATAAAATCCTGGTAAGAAATTACTTCTGCCTTGATGAAACCTTTTTCAAAATCGGTATGAATTACACTGGCGGCCTGTGGCGCTTTCCAGCCATGGTGAATGGTCCATGCTCTTACTTCCTGTACACCTGCAGTAAAATAGGTTGAAAGATTCAACAGTTTGTAAGCAGAGTGAATTAACCGATCCAACGCGGGTTCAGTCATTTTATATTCTTCCATGAACATTGCCTTGTCTTCCGGGTTTTCAAATTCAGCAATCTGGGCTTCAATGGCATTTGTCATAATGATCACTTCAGCACCTTCATTTTTAACTGCTTCAATTAATGCATCAGAATATTTATTGCCGGTATGCATAGATGCTTCATCTACATTGGCAACATACAAAACCGGCTTATCACTTAGCAGGAAACTATCTTCAATGGCAACTTTTTCTTCTTTAGATAAACCCAATGCAAAAATGCCTTTGCCCTGGTTAAGTTGCTCCTTACATTTAAGCAATACAGCATGTTCCAGTTTTAATTTGGCATCACCGGTTTTAAGCATTTTTTCTGTACGGGCCAGTTTTCTTTCTACACTGTCGAGGTCTTTTAACTGTAATTCGGTTTCAATAATTTCTTTATCGCTTACCGGGTTAATTGGACCTTCATCCCTCAAAATGTTTTCATCTTCAAAGCAACGGATCACATGAATAATGGCATCAACCTCACGGATATTTGCCAGGAATTTATTGCCGAGTCCTTCACCCTTACTGGCTCCACGAACAAGGCCGGCGATGTCTACAATTTCTATTTGTGTAGGTACCGTGCGGTTTGGTTGCACCAGTTCAGTTAATTTATCCAACCTTGGATCCGGTACATTTACCAGGCCCGTATTAGGCTCAATGGTACAGAAACGGTAGTTGCTGGCCTGTGCTTTGGCACTGCTGCTGACTGCATTAAATAAGGTTGATTTTCCTACGTTTGGTAATCCCACGATGCCTGCTTGTAAAGCCATAATTTATTAATTTTTTAAAATTCAATTGAGAGGAAAAATTCATTATCACAATTCAAAAATCAAAATTCAAAATCTTTCCGGGCTGCAAAGGTAAGGTTTGCATTCAAATATCATATTCCGGTATAAAACAGTAATTTCAAAGCTTTAAAAACGGGCACTATTTAGCACGGTTTAAGTATGCCGGGTTAATATACCTGGCACTACAATAAATTCGTATAAAAGTAAAACATAACACACCTATAATATATGGCACTAAGCAGGATCTGGTCGGCATTTATCATCATTGCAATTGTGGTTGCAGGCATCAAATGTTTTTTTTTCGGTGAAACGCAAATCTTTACCTGGATGGTAAGTGGCAAAGCATCTGACCCGGCTAACCCGCTTAAATTAGATGGCATCATAGAAACATGTTGGGTAGCAGTTGAAATCTGTTTAAAGCTAATTGGCATTTTAGCTCTCTTCATAGGTTTTATGAACATCGCTGAAAAGGCTGGTGGTATCAGGCTTTTATCCCGTATTGTCGGGCCGTTCTTTTCTAAACTCTTTCCTGAAATACCGAAAGGCCATCCTTCCATGGGTCATATGATCATGAATTTTTCGGCCAACCTGCTGGGGCTTGATAATGCTGCAACACCATTTGGACTAAAAGCAATGGATAGCCTTCAGGAACTAAATGTTAATAAAGACGTGGCTTCCAATTCGCAGATCATGTTTCTGTGTTTACATGCTGCCGGTTTAAATTTAATTCCGGTTAGTGTAATTGCGGTCAGGGCTGCACAAAATGCATCTGACCCTACAGACGTTTTTATTCCCTGTATGATTGTAACGTTTGCAGGTACCATGGCTGCGATGATTATCGTTTCATTCAAACAAAAAATTAATCTATTTCAACCGGTGATATTGTTGTGGATATTTAGCATATCTGCTATTATTGGTTTGCTGGTTTTATATATCACCAGGTTGGATGCTGCCGGGCTGCAATCATTTTCCGGCATATTAAGTAACGGGTTAATCTTACTCGTATTCCTGTTGATTATAATTGGCGGCCTCTATAAAAAAATTGATTTGTTTTCAACTTTTGTGGAGGGGGCTAAAAATGGTTTTGATACGGCCATCAGGATTATACCTTACATTTTGGGCATATTGGTAGCCGTGAGTATGCTACGTACCAGCGGTACCTTTGATGCGGTCATTGATGGCATGAAACATTTCTTTGCATGGTTTGGAGCGGACACCCGTTTTGTAGATGGGCTGCCCACCGCATTAATCAGGCCGTTGAGTGGCGGTGCCGCAAGAGGCATGATGGTGAGTACTATGGCAACCTTTGGCCCCGACTCGTTTGCCAGCAGGTTGTCAGGAATTTTCCAGGGAGCGTCAGACACTACTTTTTATGTAATAGCCGTTTATTTTGGCTCTGTAAATATCAAGGACACCCGCTATTCAATTGCGGCTATGTTAATGGCCGACCTGGTAGGAGTGTTAACAGCTATTGGTTTGGCTTATATGTTTTTTGGATAGGAGGGTGAGGTAAAATATTTTCTTGTTTATATAAAAACGCCGGCTCAAAACGATGAGCCGGCATTTTTAATTGAATAGCTGTATGTGATCAATAAGTGGCAAAAATTGCGATCGCCTTCGTGCCTGTATAACTTCCACTACAGGCAGCAGTGTAACTTCTTGTTTGAATAAGGCTTGGCACCGTTACTTTAACTATAAGTGGCGAAGTTGTTCCGGTTGCATACACAAATAATGTATCTGATACTCCTGCTGCGAAGGGAATAAAGCCTGTAACTACCGCTGATGCAACATTCGCAAATACCGGCGTGCCACCTCTTTTGGCTGAGTACACATCAATATTGGGTATTGCCGTGGCATTGTAAATGAAATTAGCAAATCGTATCCTGCAGGTAGTATCCGAAGGAATTACAATGTCGTTTGTAACCGTCACTTGCTTAACACTGGTAATAGTGTCATAAGTAAAAATAGAGTAGCTTTTACCGGCTGCCACATCTTGTGTAAAAGTGAGGGGCACCTGGCTGGTTGTCGGTGTTGTATCTTTTATTAAAAAAGACCTGGAACCTGGGCTCACGTTAAATGCAATAGCAGTTGCCGGAAAGATGGCGCCATAATTTAATACAGCCCCTGATACAGGCACGCCATCTACATAAATATAATTACTGGCCGATTTTACAGTTGCATTAAAAACCTGCACGGTTGCGCCATTGCTTAGTCCGGGATCAACAACACCAACATTCGGCACATCTTTGGTACACGAAATGTATACAGGCGATAGGGCAACTACTGCCAGGCTTAGTGTGATTATTTTTATACGATTCATTATTAGTTGTTTTCGTGTTAATAATTTATGGCATTGAGAACCACATTTCATAAGTATTATAATCCAGGTTTTGATAAGCTCCAATCCTTGTTAATTCAGGCACATTGTATAAATATTCTGAATTGTATCTTGGCCTTGACCTGTAAACATATTTACCATTATTCGTACTTGTTAAATAATTAATTGGCGTAGTAGGGGGAGGCATAAAACTTGAATATACCTGGTGATTGGTTATCGGATCAATATCCACATAGTGATATTTTCGCATATCAACCCAGGTTTGGTGAACACCCCATCCATATAACGCAATATATTTCTGCAGCATTATCTGTGAAATTGTAAGGCCCGCAGCAGTAGCAGGTACCACAGCCGGATCTGCAAGATATGCAGCCTTTGTAGCCGGTGTGATTTCATGGCCCGCAGGAATATTAAATGAAAACGTGGTGGTCAACATGTCAAAATTGAGGCTGATTGCATTTGCATAAGCAGCAAGTGCAGTTGCTTTATCGCCTTTATGATAAGCAGCTTCTGCAATAATAAACTGCATTTCCGAGGCTGTCATCATTGGCCATGGGCCTGTATTTCCGTATACATACCGGGTGCTGTCAGGGGTACCATTGGTTGCATTTACTACTGGATTTCTCCAGAAATTTTTGGGGTAGTCATTGGTTGGAGTAGTACCATTCAGGTATTCAGTTACCCCTAACCAGGGCATTACACCTTTAAAAGTTCCGTTTTTATTTTCACTTAGCATATACCATGTTCTTGGATCCTGTACGCCGGTGAAAGCAGTATCATTTGTACCCGACATCAGGTTGGCAATATATCCTCCCTGGCGAATAGTTCCGATGTTGGAACGGGTAGGCCCGAAATAGCTATTAAATCCGTTGCTTGAATTAATGCCAGAAAATTTAGCCAATATATTATCCGAATTGGCAGTGCAGGAAAGGCTTGCATACTTAATGGCAGAGTCAGCGTAGCCACTGCTTTTAAAAATAGCTTTACTACTCAGGTCTATGTAGGAACGGGCAAGTATTCCATAAACAAACTTTTTCCATTTTGAAATATCACCTCCGTTAAAAAATTCATCGCTTTGTGCAAGTGTGGTGGGGTTTACATTACCATCTGTTCTGCTAAGATTGCCCAGGGCTCTCATACATAAAGCCCGGCAGCTATCGTAAAACTCTGGTTGGGTATCGTAAAGGAATTGAGTAAGGCTGGTGTTGAAAGCCTGTTTCAATATGGCATCTCCATATTGGTTGGTCAGTTCCAGCCAATCCCATGCTCTTATCGCTTGCCCTACACCTACAAAATCCCATTTTTCCTGTTCAGTTCCCCATTCTATGATACGGTTAACGTTTTGGCCATGCCCATAATATACAGCTGCCCAGATGGCACCTGTATTATCACTGTTAATGGTTCCACCCATAGAGCCGTAGTTTTCTCCATTGGCAGTAGAACCCCAATATTGAATATAACGGCCCAACAAGATGTCGTCTGCCTGCACACCATAGTTTGTACCGGCGGCAGAGTTAAAGGCAGTGAATCCGCCAATTACACCTGGCAAAAGTGTTTCTATCGGAACTACTACCGGTGCATTGGGATTCAGGTATGCGTCATCAATTTTTTTCTTGCAGGATACCATGCCCAACAGGCAAATGGCCCCAAGAAAAAGTAGCGGTTTTAAAATTTTGTTTTGCATATAAAGATTTTTAATTTGATAGGTTATAAACTTAAATTAGAAATTAGCCCTTATTCCAAAGCTTACGCCCAAAGGAGTGGGTGCACTTCCAAGATCCAATCCATAACCTCCGACACCACCAGTGCCGGGATTATTTGCATTTACTGCAGGATCTGCTCCGTAATAATTTGTCAGTAACAACAAGTCGCTTCCTGTAACAAATACACTTAATGCTTTAAATGCTTTCATTTTACTGATCGTTTTTGCAGGCAGCCTGTAACTTAAAGTAACATCTCTTAGCCTAAGCCAGTTAACATCTTTCTGTATAAATTCTTCATCTGGCATTGATGTATAGTAACTGCTCAGGTATTGTGGAACAATTACCAGTGTATTTTTAGTAGGAGTGGCAGAGTTCTGAAGGCCATCGTTCAATACACCATCAACTAAAACCGGTGTGCTGCGATCTGCTGTTCTTATACTTTTTCCTAAACCTGTAAGTAACTGGTCGGTTCCGTTATAGATATCTCCACCAACTCTCAGATCCCAAAGAAAGCTAAAGCTCCAGTTTTTGTACCTGAATGAATTTAGTGTTCCTAAAGTAAAATCTGGTGTTCTGTCAGCTATTAACCTGTTTCCTGAAAGTACTACCGGAACACCAGTTCTTGGATCTACCAGTATTTGCCCTGCATCATTTCTTGAATAGGTTGAACCGGTGATAGTTCCTGTTGAATACCCACGAATTAAACCGCCTCTTACATTGGAGATGTAAGTATCGGAGTTATAATAATCATTCAATATTCCGATTGAAGCAGGTAATGTTAATACTTTACTCCACATGTGATTGAAGTTGAGGTTGATTGTCCAGTCAAAATCTGTCTTGTGAATTGGATTTACAATCAATGTTAATTCAATTCCCTGATTACGTAATGAAGCAGCATTCTGCGTATTTAAAATAGCACCGGTAGCATAACTTGCACGGTAACCTTGTGCTATCTGGTCAGTACAAAGTGTGTTGTAGTAAGCAGCTTCCAGGCTAATAGCACTGTTAAGGAATCTCAGTTCGGTACCTATTTCATAGGTCTTCTGCCTTTCCGGTTTAAGATAAGGGTTGGCATTTGTAAATCCATACGTATAAGTAGCCGGGAGGTTGGTGCTGCTGAAGTTGTTTACAAAAAATGATTGGTTTGAGTACGGATCATTCAAACGGGCTGTACTCGCAAGTGAACCTCTTAGTTTTGCAAAACTTAGTATATCTCCTTTTTTAAGTGAAGGAAATATGTCAGATAAAATCACACTTAAACTTGCCCCCGGATAATTATAATTCCTGTTTGCCGCAGGTATTGGTGAGGCAGATTCAAAACGGTGGGAGTAGGTAAGGAAGGCCACATTTTTATATCCAACGGATACTTCACCAAAATACGCCAGTTCACGAAAAATATTTACGTTGGGTTGGCCATTATTGTTTCTAAGTAAACGCCTTCTTGTATTTAAGGTTGTGTTACTACTATCTGTACGGGATGAGTCAATCAGGTTAGTTCCATAAATGGCAAATTGCTTTGTCTGGAAATCCTGCCACATGGTACCAACCAGCAATCTTGTGGTAAAGTCTCCAATTTTTTTCTTTGCAGTTGCGGTTATGGTGTGATTATATCCGGTATATTTTCTGTAATAGTTATCAAGACTCCCGCCAATAGCAGTTGCCAGCTGGTACGATTCAGGATGAGTAAATACATACCCATCATCTTTATAAGTATCATAACCAAACCTGCCTGCAACAGATAACCATGGAAAAGGATTAATGTCAATACCAAGTGTAGACACTAATCTCTCCAGTTTATCACCACTTCTGTTATACTTGGCACTCCAGAATGGGTTGTCAAAATCAGAATTTTTATTTGGATTAAACAATGGTATTTTATGATTTTGTGCATCTTCAAAATTTCTTACATCATTGTTAGCCGGCCATTCATACAATTCAACCAGGTATCCTCCGGTGCCTGCGGTGCTGGCGGAACTTTTAAGTGGCCTTAAATTATCTGCTTTGATGTATGCCACAGATGGTGTAATTGAAATGTACTTACCAATTTTGGTGGTATTGGAAATTTTGAAATTATATTTTGTATAAGTATTATTTGGAACCACACCATCATTGTCAAAGTATTGACCCGATACTCTGAAGCCTACATTCTTTGTTCCAAATTCCAATCCTATATTATGTGTTTGGGAAAATCCTGTTTGGAAAAAGTTATGCAGGTTATCATGAAAAACAGTGCCAGGTGCCCATACCGGACCGAACGACTGAAACCCTAATGTAGGAGGGGCCGATGGTGTGTTATTGCTGGTACCAGGACCATAATCATTATTGATTGCCGCAAAACGGGTTACTTTTTGAAAGCGGAAATTATTATCGTAATTCACCAGTACTTTACCGTTGGTTGCTTTTGCTTTTTTTGTTGTAATGATGATAGCGCCGGAACTAGCCTGGCTACCATACAACGCTGTTGCTTCCGGTCCTTTTAATACGGTTACCGACTCAATATCGCTTGGATTAAGATCTGCAATACGGTTGGTGTTGTCATTGTTCCTGTTGTTACCATCCGAAGCTAAACCAATGCCACTACCACTCTGTGAGTTTGAGTTGAGCGTTTGGTTATCTATAATTATACCATCAACAACAAAGAGCGGTTGGTTGGTGCCTGATATCGTATTAAATCCACGAAGTACAATTCCGGTGGAAGCACCGGCAGCACCGGAGGTAGGCGTTACTGAAAGACCGGCCACTCTTCCTTGTAAACCATTTACAAAATTTTCTCTTTGTGTTTCCTGAATTTCGCTACCCTTAACTGTTTGAACGGAATAACCCAGTTCCCTTGGGTTTCTTTTTATATCCATCGCAGTTACCACTACTTCGTCCATTTGCGTTGCCAATTGCGTCAACTTTACAACTAATGTAGTGTTGGATCCTACAGCTACTTCCCTTGATTCGAAACCAACAGATGAAAATACCAGCGTTTGGTTAGGTGCGGCATTTATAGCAAACGCCCCTTTTTGATCAGTAACTGTGGCCCTTCTTGTGCCCTTAACAACAACTGTTACATCTGCAAGCGGAAGATTGTCAACTCCCGTCACTGTACCCCTGATTGTTTTTTCCTGGGCTTTTAGTGGTTTGGTATAAAGTACCAAACTTCCAAGAAAGAGCATTAATAGCAGAATTTTTCTCATTGTAAATTGTTTTTGGTTGTTTAAAATTTTCATGAAATCAATTATTTTATTAAAGAGTCAATTTTGTATGATCAGGTTGTTTTTAAGTATGTTGTTTTCATTTTGTACCTGTCTCACCAGGGGTAGAAGTAGCTGATTCAAATAGCGCAGCAATAAAATTGAGATGAAGTATTTGACTGTTTTCTTTGAATGAAATACTTGCATGATTAAAACCTCTTTCAATATTTTTTAACCGTACAGTCCTTATTTTTTATAATATTCGGATGCTGCTGTTTGGTTGATATCAGTATTTAAATTGTTAATAGTAACATTCAGTCTGTTCAAAAAATTTCGCGTTTATTATACTCAATACTTTTTTGTAATCGTCTTCAAATAATATCATTCATATAGTTGATTTTTCCGATTGGTTATTTGCCACCGGGAAAAATTACCTGTATAAATAAGTTGATGTGAAATTTTAGTATGGTGTATTGAAGTTGCCGCAGACCTGTTTTTATTATTAATAAAAATCATAAGTAGCCTGGTTAGTACTTCTCTAAACATTCATTTTGGTTTTGAAAAAACAAGATAATGAAAAATGGCATAAAAATGCACATTTATCAAAATTATTTGCAGCTTATTGCAAGATGTTATTAACAAATGCAATATTTAAAAGTTAAAGCCGCAAACAAAAATGTATTATTGCTTAGTAGTATTAATTGATTTATCTGAGTGGTCGTAACGGATTGGTAGTAAAACCTGCAGCTGATGTTAAATGGGAAATAGAAAAACCGGCAGAAGCTGGTTCATGCCGGTTTTATCTTTTTTTATAGTATGTTTTGCGGAAATAAGCAGGAGTTTCTGCTATTTGGCATGTTTTAACACTGTCTTCTTTTTGGGAGCTACGGTTGATGTTTCTCCTTCTTGTTTCTCATTATTTTCAGGTTCATCTTCTTCTTTACTACCAAGATAATTACCAAAAATATCTGCTAACCGGTTTGCATGATAAATACCACGATCGTATTTGTTACCGAGTACTATAATGGTTGCAGAATCCTGCACAAGGCGTATAAAGGAAGCATTGTTACCGTGCCACCAGCCATTGTGGTAGATCATTTTTTTGCCGGTAGGGTAGTTGTTCATGCGCCAGCCAAGGCCATAGTTGCGGATTCCAGGCTTTTCATTACTATAGGGAGCGTATGCTTCGGCCAACGTTTTTTCATTAAATAAAACACCATGGGTAAGCGCCTGGTCCCATGCAAGCAAGTCTCTTGGTGTGCTGTAAACATTTTTATCTCCGTATACATGATCCAGGAAATTCATTGGAATAATTCTGCCCCTGTAATCATAACTTGGAATGGCTGTTGCGGAATCTTTGCTGCTGTAAACAAATGTGTGTTTCATTTGAAGCGGACCAAAAAAATTGTCGTGCAGGTAATCTCCAAATTTTTTACCGCTAATTTTTTCAACGAGTAATGCAAGTAATGCGTAATTGGTATTGCAATAGGCAAAATGAGTTCCGGGAGAACTGATATTGGTTAGTTCGCTTTTGCGGTTTATTAAATAGTCAAGCACATCCTGGTTGGTAATAAATGTTTTTTTATCCCAACCAAGGTCTTCCATAAAATACAGGTAGTTTGGTAAACCACTTCTGTGGCTTAACAGATTGCGTATGGTAAGGCCGGGATAATTAAACTGCGGAAAAAATTTGCTGTATTCATCATCGATACTAAACTTACCTTCCTGCCAAAGTTTTAGTACAGCCATTGCTGTAAATGTTTTAGATACAGATGCAATGTGAAATGATGTACTGTCTGTAATTGCATCTGTGCCACCTACATGCGCATTGCCATTATAATCTTCAAAAACTATCTGACCGTTTTTTGCTACAACTATTCCGCCATTGAAGGATTTAGAGCGGAGTGCAGAATCATACCAGCCTTCCACTGCGTGATGTAAGCGCTGAAACGTTTGCTTTGGTAACACACCCGGTACCGGCAAAAACATTTTGGTAGTATCAGTTTTAGCGGTATCGTTATTACTCTTAGCAGTAAAATTACAGGAGGTGAAAACTATTATGAGAGACAGCGCTGCATAGCGATAAAATGTACAAGAGTGCGACGCAACGATGCTCAACACGGAACAAAATGTTTGGTTCATAAAAATATTAAGACTTAGATAGAATATATTTGTGCAAAATAAGGCGTAAAAATGATGGCAGACAAAAAAATAACAAGTTATCCTAAAGAGAAAATCAATATTCTTTTTCTTGAGAATATAAGTGATGTAGCTGTTAAATATTTTAACAATGCAGGTTACTCAAATGTGCGCAAATTGAATGGCGCTTTAAGTGAGGAACAACTGATTAAAGAAATCAAAAATGTACACATGGTTGGGATTAGAAGTAAGACCCAACTTACTGCGAAAGTAATTGCTGCTGCGGAAAAATTACAGGCAATTGGCTGTTTTTGTATTGGTACCAACCAGGTGAACCTGCAGGCGGCTAAGGATCACGGCATTGCAGTGTTTAATGCACCTTATAGTAATACAAGAAGTGTGGCCGAACTGGTGATTGGGGCATCTATCATTTTAATAAGAAAAATACTTGATAAAAATAAGGCAGCGCATGAAGGTGTGTGGTTAAAAGATGCTGCCGGAAGTTATGAATTAAGGGGAAAAACGCTGGGCATTATTGGGTATGGAAATATTGGCAGTCAGCTAAGTGTACTGGCTGAGGGACTTGGGATGAAAGTGATTTATTATGATGCGGAAACAAAGCTTCCACTAGGAAATGCGGTGGATGCAAAAACGTTGAGAGATCTTGTGGGAAAGGCCGATATTATATCGCTGCATGTGCCGGAAATACCTACTACGCAAAACATGATTAATAAAACTTTATTAAAAAGTTTTAAAAAGGGCAGTATATTAATTAACTATGCAAGAGGACAAGTGGTAGATATTGATGCATTGGCAAAAGCCTTGTCGGACGGGCATTTGGGCGGAGCAGCCATCGATGTGTTTCCATGGGAACCAGAAAAAAACGGGGATAAATTTACTACGCCATTGCAGGGTTTGAGTAATGTATTGCTTACACCTCATATAGGTGGAAGTACGCAGGAAGCTCAACATAATATTGGTGATGATGTAAGTGGTAAATTATTTAATTACCTGGAAAAAGGCATCAGTTTTGGATCACACACTATTCCTGCTTTGAGCCTGCCACCGCAGGAGGGAACTCACCGCATTTTGCACATACATAACAATGTGCCGGGCGTGCTGAGTGAGATAAATACCACTTTATCTAAAAATAAAATCAACATTTTAGGACAATACTTAAAAACCAATGATGCCATTGGTTATGTGGTATTGGATGTAGATAAAGGACTTAGTAAAAATGCATTGGCATTACTTAGGAAAGTGAAGGAAACTATTAAAGTAAGATTGCTTTATTAATTAATACTGAGGATGATTTTATTGGATTAGACACATGCTTGGAAAAGAATTTACTCGATTGTTTAAGACTCTATTTTCTTTTTTTTCTTGATAAAAAAAAGAAACAAAAAAAATCAAGGCTGCGAATAAAAAGGCTGAAATTTTCAACATAAACCTAAAATCAAGGAACTCGCCGCCAGAGTATAATACTATATAATTTGTGCTGGCTCAAACAGCCTTGATTTCTTAACGGCTTACGTTGAAAATTTCTAGCACTTTTTATTCGAGGCCGAAGCCAGCATGCATTTTCAAGTAAATGCTAAAATCTATAATTTAGAAAATGAGTGGCATAGCGTCCACTCATTTTTTTTGGAGAATATGATAGATGTGATGATGAAATTCGAACTTATAGGTTACCTATTTGTTTAATCAATTATGAAATCTCCTTTTTTAACGGCTGAGTGGAAACACCTGATAATGGCCAACTACGTGGTAGACGCAAAACTGTTGCAACCATACCTTCCCTACAAAACTGAATTGGATGTGTTTGATGATAAAGTATTAGTTAGCCTGGTTGGTTTTATGTTTATGAATACCCGCATGCTCGGCATGAAAATTCCTTTTCATGTAAATTTTGAAGAAGTAAACCTGCGTTTTTATGTTCGCTATAATGATGAAGGCGTGTGGAAAAGAGGCACGGTATTTATAAAAGAAATTGTACCGAAACCTGCGATCAGTTTTGTAGCCAACAACCTGTACAATGAAAAATATAGTACCATGCCCATGAATCATTTCTTCAACAAAAATGCCGGGGAAGTAAACCTCGGTTATGCCTGGAAGTACAAACAAAAGTGGAACAGAATTGAAGCAACTATTGATTATACGCCTATGCCAATGATAAGTGGAAGTGAAGAAATATTTATTGCAGAACATTATTGGGGCTATTCAAAATATAAAGAACAGGTTAGTTTTGAATATGAAGTAAAACATCCTCAATGGAATATATTTCCGGTAAAGGATTATTTGGTAGATTGTGATTTTGGCGCTTTGTATGGGAGTGATTTTTTGAACCTGAATACTGCCCAACCAAATTCAGTATTGGTTGCCGACGGTTCACCCATTAGCATTATGCACAAAAGGAATTTATGATATGCCCGCTTCTTTGAGCAATCGTTTGGCCCGGCTTTTAAATGCGGCAGTTTCGTGCGGCAACTGCTCTTCAATCACCAGTTTTATCTCCCCTAAAATTTCAGGATATAATTTTGCAAGATTGCCTAAAACAGTCAATGAAAAGGCTTTGATGGCTACCGCTTCTGTGGGTGATTGTACATAGTTAAAGCAGATGCCCATTACTCTTCCCTGGTATTTCTTTGGTATATCACGATGTTGTAAAATGCGGACTGTGTTGCGTTTGATGGCATCATGCAAACCCGGCTTTTGCAGGTTGTTGATAAGCAGCCCCAGTTTATTTTTAATGAATGTTGGATGTGATTCTATACAATAACTCAATGCCCAGGACGCACGCTGTGTTACCCGGTATTCATCTGTCAAAAAAAGCTGGAGTAGTTGATTGAAACGTTTTTGATTGGTGCCAATCCATTGCACAATTATATCCCGTTGGGCTTTTGAGTGTTCTTTTAATATTGCTTCACGAAGATTAAAATCAATAGACATGCGTAATCGTAAATGGAGTGTTTATAAATATTTTACGATGATATTTTTGATAAGATGTCGTGAATCTTTTTTATCTCGGCTTCATCAATACTAACCAGTTCCAGCTTTTCTTTCATGGCTTTGTTGAGATAATTCATTGCAGATTTTTTTAGCGTTCTGGCAGAAGTGTGAAATTCAGTTGCGCCGGTTTGTTCTGCCAACGCTTTTATATTGCCCGATCTTACACCACTTCCGGGCATAATGATAATGCGATCGTCTGCAGCTTCCACCAGTTTTGCAAGCATTTTCTGACCGTCCGGTGCGGTGGGTTTTAGTCCGCTGGTTAGTATTCGTTCGCAGCCAATTTCAATCACATCTTCCAACGCTTTTAACGCATCATTGGTTCTGTCAAAGGCCCTGTGAAAAGTTACACTCATGGGGTAAGCCAGTTGAACCAATTGCCAGCAACGTCCTTTATCAATATTTCCATTGCTCAAAAGAATACCGAGCACTACACCATCGCAACCCAGATCTTTGCACATCTGCACATCTGCTTTCATGATTTCAAACTCGTAGTGGGTATATAAAAAATCGCCGCCCCTTGGCCGGATGATGGGAAATAAATCAATGCTCAATACTTTCCTGGCATTTTTAATAAATCCATACGAAGCAGTTGTGCCTCCATCAAAAGGATTATCGCACAGCTCAATCCTGAGTGCCCCGGCTGCCTGTGCAAGTTGGCAGCTTTCAATGTTAAATCCTATTACTTCCAGTTTAAAATGCATGTCATATAATTCAAAAATCAAAAATCAAAATTCAAAAATCAAAAATCAAAAATCAAAATTCAAAAATCAAAAGTCAAAAGTCAAAAGTTAGTGCTGTTAATTATTTTAAAGATTTAGGGGACTTTATTTACAAGGAATTACAACAGGTATTTTGAAGCGTAAATTTTATTTTCCATGTTGGACTTCACCGAATACACAAATCCTTTTTGTATGGCGTAGGCTCCATGTTCTCCTTTTTTATTGATGGCCAAAAATCCAACCTGTAAGGTTTTTGCCTTTGCCGGATTTCTGTTTACGATGCGTTCTACTGCTTTTTTACAGGCCATTTCCGGACTGTTACCTTGCCGCATAAATTCAACCACCAGGTGTGTTCCACAAATGCGTATTACTTCTTCACCAACGCCGCTGCTGGTTGCAGCACCTACTTCGTTATCCACAAATAGTCCTGCTCCAATTATAGCGGAATCACCAACCCGGCCATGCAGTTTAAAAGCCATACCGCTGGTAGTTACACCACCGGAAATATCTCCCTTTGCATCCATCGCTACCAATCCCATTGTGTCATGATTGGGCGCGCCATCCGGGAAAAATGCAGGCGCAAAAGGGCCATGTTCTTTTTTATTTTCTATGTTGATGATGGGTTTATATTCGCTCTTAATCAGCCATTCTTTATATTGTTTTTCTGCCGATGGTGATAGCTTCGCTGATTCTTTCGGGAACCCATTTTCCAAAGCAAATTGTTGGGCGCCGGCTCCAACCAATAGTACATGCGGAGTTAGTTCCATTACTTTTCTGGCTACCGATATCGGGTGTTTAATTTGTTCTATCCCTGCTACCGCACCGCAATTGGATTGCTCATCCATAATACAGGCATCCAGGGTAACAATGCCATCACGGTCGGGGTTGCCGCCTAAACCTACACAGCAATCAATCGTGTCTTCCATAAATCTTGCGCCTGTTTCAATGGCGTCAAGCGACTTGCCACCGGCAGATAATATTTCCCATGCAGCTGCATTTACTGCCATGCCACTGTCCCATGTAGATACTACAATTGGTTTTTGTGGCTCATTTGAAATGCCGGCAAAACTATTTTTTGATATCAGCAAAGGAGAAGATAACGCAGAGAGATGTAAAAATTTTCGTCTGTCCATATTGAATGAGTTTTTTAGATATTGCAATTGTACGTATTAAAATACTTAAAAAAAAGTGATGCTTTTTCAACTACGTTTCACATACAAGTATTTATTTATGCATGGCCAGTTTTTGAATCATTTCAAAACTAAGCCCGTCGGCATAGGCTCCGTAAGCGCTTGTCATGCTGCCTTTCAGATTACCGTCGATTGATTCAATTGCATAAACGATGTCTTCATCGGCGGGATTGGTTTCGCCTTCAAAACGATACACTGCTGTAATTTCAAATTGCGATGGGATAAGGCAAATTTCATTATCCCGGCATATAATATTATCGAATGCGAGATTGAAATCCAGGGTATAACCTTTAGCTTTTAATCCCTGTAATGCACCCACTACTGTATCATAATTTTCCATAATAAAAGTTTTAATAAAGTTAAGTATTCTGTGTTTGAAAGAGAATAGAACAACCAAACGGTTATACTAACAGGCATTGGAAGGTTGTCTGTATTTTAATGCTACCAGGTAAAACGCTGCCAATAAACTAATACCTGATGTTATAAGGAAAGTTGATTGTGGTCCAAGTTTCAACCATAAAAATCCAGTCAGTGTACTAGCCATTAATGCTGCAATACTCTGAAACCCCGAGAACGTTCCGATAGCTGTAGCAGTATCTTTTTTATCAACCAAATTGCTGACCCATGCTTTAGAGATACCTTCTGTAGCTGCAGCGTATAATGCGTACAAAATAAACAGCAACCCATAAGTTACCAAAGATTGATCAAATGCAAATCCTCCGTAAACAATAGAAAAAATAATCAGTCCGATTATAAATATTTTTTTAAAACCAATCTTGTCAGCAATTATGCCAACGGGATAAGCAAGCAATGCATACATTAAATTGTAAAAAATATAAATACCTATTACCGCAGTGTCATATAAACCGGCTTCTTTCATTTTTAATAAAAGAAATACATCCGAGCTATTAAATAATGCAAACACAAGTAAGCCCCCAACCAATCGCTTATAATCAATGGGACTTTTTTTCCAGTAAGCGGCAAAGGCAAAAAATTTGATTTCTGCTACTTTTTCTTTTATTGAAGAAGGTGCTCCCTTAGCGGAATTTGAGTTCCCGGTTTTTTCTTTAATAAGGAATGTAGCTATTATAGCAAGTAAGCCAGGTGCAAATGCAATTAAAAATAATGAAGTGTATGATTCGGGATTGTAATATAGATAAGCCAGGGCGATGGCGGGGCCAAACACAGCACCCATGGTATCCATGCTTCTGTGAAAGCCAAATACTCTCCCTTTTGTTTGCGAAGTAGCTTCATCACTTAGCATCGCATCTCTTGCGCCGGTTCTTACACCTTTACCTATGCGGTCCATGGTTCTTGACAAAAATATCCAGGCAGGATAAATAAAAATGGCCATCATGGGTTTACTAATGGCACTCAGTGCATAGCCCATTTGCACAAAGGGTAAACGCTTTCCAATGCTGTCGCTCATTTTACCAAAATAGCTTTTACTTAACCCGGCAATAGCTTCGGCCAGCCCTTCAAGTATGCCGATCAGCAGCACCGAAAAACCAATGTGTTTTAAAAATACCGGCATAATAGGGTATAGCATTTCACTGGCCATATCTGTAAAAAGACTGACCAGCGAGAGCATCCAGATCGTTTTTGTAATAATCTTTTGTGGAGAATTTGTGGGAGTTTGCAATGCCTGGGGTTTTGTCGAATGTAGGAATAAGTTGGTACATTGCACCGGAGAACAGTTTCGAGCTATTTGTATGTATGAGAATAACCAGTTACATAGTGTAGTTAATATAAAAATCAAAGCCAATAGGGAGAAATTTGAATAATAAATTATGAATAAAGAGAGAAAATCAAGTGCAGGGAAATCAGCTCATTCAGCTACCGTTAAAGGTAGGTTAGATATTTCACGCAATGGAATGGGCTTCGTAATAGTGGAAGACCGTGAGCAGGATATTATTGTGCGACCCAATGATTTTAACCACGCCTTTCATGGCGATACTGTTAAAGTTCAAATTAGTAATGACTCAGGAAGAGGCAGACGTACAGAGGGTAAAATTGTAGACGTAGTTGAAAGGGCACGCACTACTTTTATAGGCAACATACAAGTAAATAAAAACACTGCGTTTTTTATTGCCGCAACCGATAAACCCATTCCCGATTTTTTTATACCGCCGGAAAAATTAAATGGTGCAGTAAATGGAGAAAGAGTTGTAGCACGCCTGGTAAAATGGGCTAAGTCTGATAAAAAGCCGGAAGGAGAAGTGGTAAGTATATTAAAAGCTGAGGATATCAATGATATGGCGATGAAGGAAATCCTGATCGAATCCGGGTTTCCGCTTTCATTTGATAAGATGGTGATGAATGAAGCAATGGGACTTTCGGATAAGATTAGCCGCGAAGAACTAAAGAAGAGAAAAGACTATAGGGATATATTAACCTTTACCATTGATCCGGTGGATGCAAAAGATTTTGATGATGCTGTCTCAATCCGCAACCTCGACAATGGAAATTATGAAATAGGGGTACACATTGCAGATGTGAGCCATTTTGTAAAACCCGATAGCATATTGGATAAAACGGCTTACGAAAGAGCCACCAGTGTTTATTTGCCAGACAGGGTAAACCCGATGTTGCCCGAAAGAATCAGTAATGAGCTTTGCTCATTGCGTCCGCATGAAGATAAATATACCTTCTCCGCAATATTTCAGGTTACCAACCGTGGCGAAATAAAACATAAATGGATTGGCCGTACCATTATACATAGCGACCATCGTTTTTCTTATGACGAAGTACAGCAGATTATTGAAACAAAAGACGGGCTGCATTATAAAGCCATCCTGCTTTTGAATGATCTTGCAAAAATTTTCCGTAAAGAAAGATTTGATAATGGAGCCATTAATTTTTCATCGCAGGAAGTACGTTTTACCCTGGATGAAAATGGTAAGCCTACTGGTATTGTGGTAAAGGAAAGTAAGGATGCTCATAAGCTAATTGAAGAATTTATGCTGCTTGCCAACAGAACCATTGCAGAATATGTATCTAAAATAAAAATCAACAAAGAGCCTGTTCCATTTCCCTACCGCATACACGACACACCCGATGATGAAAAGCTAAAGCCGTTTGCGGCATTCGCCAAAAAGTTTGGTTATACGTTCGATATACACGATGAAGCTGCGGTTGCTGCTTCATTTAATAAGTTGTTGAAGGATGTAAACGGTAAACCAGAGCAACATGTGCTGGAGCAATTAGGAATCCGCACCATGGCCAAGGCAATTTATACATCAAAAAATATTGGCCACTACGGCCTGGGTTTTGAGCATTATTGTCATTTTACTTCGCCGATACGCAGGTACCCCGATATTTTAGTACACCGTATTTTACAGCAATGTCTTGATAAGGATTTGAAGATTGATAAGAAGATGGAAGAAAAATGCAAACATTGCAGTGACCGGGAACGGAAGGCAATGGAAGCAGAGAGAGCTGGTAATAAATACAAACAGGTTGAGTTCATGCAGGATTTCCTGGGCGATGAATTTGATGGTATCATCAGTGGTGTTGCCAGTTTTGGATTTTTTGTTGAAACGGTTTTACATAAATGTGAAGGCATGGTAACCGTGAGGGACCTGAGTGAGTATGATGAATTTAAACTGGATGAAACTGATTATGCATTGGTGGGCGTAAACACCGGCATTAAATTCAGAATGGGAGATGCAGTGCGTATAAAAGTGGTAGCGGCCAATCTTGAAAAAAGACAATTGGATTACCATTGGGTAGTGCCGGAAGGGAAGGGTACAATAAAAACTGCTCCAGGTAAAAAAGTTAATAAGGGCGGCAAACCGGCAAAGCCAACCAAAACAAATAAAGCAAAAAAGTAACCGCAACGATCAGGTTTCAACATTGAAATCTACCATTATAGCAGTATATCAATATGCATTCATTCATTGAACTCTCTGGAATATTTGAACAAAAATTTAATACCAGGCATTTTCCGGTACATACTTCTACGTTGTACGATCCGGCTCAATACATTTTACAATTGGGAGGCAAAAGAGTAAGGCCAGTGTGCGTTTTAATGGGCAATGAACTGTTTGATGAAATAAATCGGGATGCCTGGCATGTTGCAACCGCCATTGAGCTCTTTCATAATTTTAGTTTAATACATGATGACATAATGGACAAGGCGCCCCTGCGCCGTGGTATGGAAACCGTACACACTAAATATGGCGAATCAACAGCGCTGCTTGCCGGTGATGTTATGCTGGTGCAGGCTTATGAATACCTCAATAAAATAAAACGGGATTACCTACAGAAAATAATTGCGCTTTTTAATGATACTGCAAGGTCGGTTTGCGAGGGGCAGCAACTTGATATGGATTTTGAAAAAAGAGAAAATGTTAGCCTGGATGATTACCTGCAAATGATTACGTTAAAAACCTCTGTGCTACTGGCTGCCAGCTTACAACTAGGTGCTGTCATGGGCGGCTCCGGACAAGGAAATCAGCAACATTTATTTGAATTTGGCAAAAATCTTGGTATTGCTTTCCAGGTACAGGATGATTACCTGGACGTTTTTGGCGATCCGGATAAATTTGGTAAACAGGTTGGGGGTGATATCATTGCCAATAAAAAAACCTTCCTGATGATTCATGCATTAGAAGTTGCAACGGCCAGCCAAAAAGCCGAATTGCAATTACTGATGAATGATAAGTTGATTTATAATTCGGATAAGGTAAGTAAGGTTTTACAGATTTACAGGGATTGTAAAGTAGATGATTGGGCCCGCAGTTTAAAAGAAAAGTATATGTACACCGCATTGCAACACCTGGAAGATACCGCCGTTTTATCGGTTCGTAAAAGGCCATTAATTGAATTGGCAGATTACCTGCTGCAGAGAGAACATTAGGGTTCGGCATCACCATGATTCAGCTATGTTTGATTGTTTTTTAGCATTAATAATTTTTCTTTAAAAAATTTTCATCGCTATTCTGTAAAATATTTTTCGCTACTCCACTTTCAATAGCTATTTTACAAACTAACTAACTGTGTAATCTATGGCAAGCTCGTTGTTCAGAAAAAAATCAATTAGTAAAATTTTACAAGATGCAGAAGCAGGTCTTTCTGATGCATCGCATGGCGGAAGCCTCAAAAAAGTATTAGGTGTAAAAGACCTTACCTTTTTTGGAGTGGCGGCTGTGATAGGTGCGGGTGTTTTTAGCAGTATTGGAAAAGCCAGTTATGATGGAGGCCCCGGTGTAATTTACCTATACATGTTTACTGCGGTGGCTTGTGGTTTTGCGGCATTGTGTTATGCTGAATTTGCCAGTACCGTACCTGTTAGTGGAAGTGCTTACACTTACTCATATGTAGCTTTCGGAGAAATTTTTGCCTGGATAATTGGTTGGGATTTGTTAATGGAATATGCCATTGGTAATATTGCAGTAGCTATTAGCTGGAGTGATTATTTTACCAACCTGATGAATAAAGCCGGCATTCATATAGCCGATTGGCTAACGATGGATTACAGCACTGCACATCATGGTTACAACGAGGTTGCTGAGCTTTTATCAAAAGGGGCAAGCATAACAACGATTGATCCGGTAATGTTGGAAAGGCACAATGCGTGGCTGACTTCGCCGGTGGTGGGCAGCCTGCATTTAATTATGGATTTGCCGGCATTTTGTATTGTAGCAATTATTACTGCCGTGGTTTTTGTAGGGATAAAAGAAAGCAGGTCGCTCAGTAATATAATGGTGATGATAAAACTTGCCGTAATATTCCTGGTGATTGTGGTTGGCTCTGCCTATTTAAATACAGAAAACTGGACACCGTTTACACCAAACGGCGTAGGCGGAATTTTAAAAGGTGTTTCCGCTGTATTCTTTGCCTATATTGGTTTTGATGCTATTTCTACTACAGCAGAAGAATGCAAGGATCCGCAAAGAGATTTACCAAGAGGGATGATTTACTCGCTCATTATCTGTACCATTTTATATGTAATGCTGGGCTTGGTGCTTACAGGAATGGTTAGCTATAAATCGTTGAATGTTGGAGATCCGTTGGCGTTGGTATTTGATCAGCGTGGGTTGAAATGGATTGGTGCCATTGTAGCATTTAGTGCCATCATAGCAACGGCAAGTGTGCTGCTTGTATTTCAAATGGGACAACCGCGTATATGGATGAGCATGAGCAGAGACGGATTGTTGCCAAAAATATTTTCACGCATTCATCCAAAATATCATACGCCATCATTTTCTACTATTCTTACAGGTTTCGTGGTAGCTATTCCGGCATTGTTTCTAAATCTTGAGGTAGTGTTGGCACTAACAAGTATTGGGACTTTGTTTGCTTTTATTTTGGTTTGCGGTGGTATTCTTGTTTTGCAGCAGCGAAAAGATAAGGCAGAAAGTAAATTCAAAGTGCCTTATATCAATGGTAAGTTTGTATTGCCTGTATTGTTTGTGCTGGCAATATTTCTTGGTTTGAAATACAACAACGATACAATGAAAGAGTTTTTTAGTAATAAAACATTGGTGTCAAAAGATGAGTTGTATGGCAGGTTAGGAAATGATAGTACTGTTTTAAAAGCTACCTTGATAAAAATAGATAATGCAGAATTTTCTCAATATGATGGCAACCTTAAATCGTACCTGGAAAACATTTTTACCAATAAATACCGGCCCATGATAAGAACAGCAGGGCTTCCTGAAAAGGTGGTTTTTTTTACCGGTTCGGAGTCATTCATGTTGAACTTTCCACAATGGTTATTTGTAATTGTTGCACTAGTATTCACCATTCTCACTTTTATTAAAAATTTCTCATTGATTCCGGTGCTGGGCCTTATCAGTTGTTTTTACCTGATGGCCCAGGAAAGCCATACCAATTGGTTAAGGTTCTTAATCTGGCTGATTATTGGTTTGTTTGTTTATTTCCTGTACAGTTATAAAAACAGTAAGCTTAATACAGTCGTCGATTAAATTATTTCCGTTTGTAGAAAAGACTATTTTGTCTCGCTAAAGCTACAGCTTCCGTAATTTTGCCCTATGAAATACCAGGAAGGCGATAAAATATTAGTGCTGCTTACCAATGAAATGGGTAAGGTTGTAGAAGTTATGAATGATAAAATGGTGATGATTGAAGTGAAGGGTGTACGGTTCCCTGCTTATATGGATCAGATCGATTTCCCTTATTTCAAAATGTTTTCGGAGAAGCGGATTGTTGAAAAAAAGAAAGTGTTTATCGACAATGTGAAGCAGGAAAAAAATAAGGTGAAGGTAAAAGTTGACAACGGAGTTTTTCTTGCTTTTATGCCCATATTTGATAAGGATATTTTTGACGATGATGTGGTAGAAAAATTAAAAGTGTACCTCATCAATCAAACTGAAACCGAGTTCAATTTTAACTACAAATTATTTTTTAACGGCGAAAATAATTTTGAATTAAAGAATACCATCAGGCCCTTGGGCGACTTTTATTTGCACAATGTAAATTTTGAAGACCTGAGTGATAATCCTCGTTTTGATGTAGAGTTTTCCATGACAATTCCTGATAAAAGAAAAGCCCCTTACTTTGAAACTTCATTAAAAATTAAGGCCAAGCAATTATTTAAAAAGATAGAAGAAATACAACTAAAGAACGAACCTACATTTTCTTACGCTTTGTTTGAAGATTACCCCGATAAGATAGAAGATGAAAAAGTTGACCTGAGTAGCTTAGGAAATGCCGGATTCAGAATTTATGATGCCAGCAAGGTGAAAGAGTATTTACCTCCTGCCCGTACCGTGGTTGACCTGCACATTGAGAAATTAACCGATAGCTGGAAACACCTCAGCAATTTTGAAATACTAACCATCCAGCTAAAGGAGTTTGAAAAATTTTATGACCTCGCTGTAGCACATCGTCAGCCTGAACTTATCGTGATACATGGGGTAGGCGTTGGTAAATTAAGAGATGAAATTCATGATATACTGCGGACCAAAAAAGATGTGAAGTCTTTTGTAAATCAGTACACGGCAGCTTATGGTTATGGTGCTACAGAAATTTATTTTTCTTATTAAATACTGATGTTGTTTGATAAAGCTGGTAGAATCTGCAGAGTTCAATTTTAATTTAAACGAGAAGGCTACTTTGATGTCATAGATAAAATTTTAGATGCTATGTTACTTCAGTTGGATACGGTTCACCAGGCAGTTTTTGTATTGATCCTTAGCATCGTTCGCTATATATTTTTTGGTGGACTTGCGTTCTTAATTTTTTATGTGATTTTTAAAAATAAAAATCGCTTTTATAAAATTCAACAGCGGTGGCCCACTAACAAAGATTATCGCCGGGAGATATTTTATTCCTTCATTACCTTCTTAATTTTTGCCTTGGTTCCATTCGTTTTGAATCACCCGTTAATTAAGCCTCTCACAACCATTTATAAAAATATTTCGGACTACCCAGGTTGGTATTTTATTGCAGTATTTCCGTTGATGTTACTAGTACATGATACCTATTTTTATTTTATGCATCGGTTGATGCATCATCCAAGATTGTTTAAATTTTTTCATGTAATTCATCACAAAAGCACGAACCCTTCTCCCTGGGCAGCTTTTGCATTTAATCCGGCAGAAGCGGTGGTTGAGTCGGGGATTATTTAGGGCCTGCTCAAAAACTCAGTCGCCATTTTTTTCTGCCAAAAATTCC
>JBDUEK010000016.1:0-85204 GCA_040002495.1 Ferruginibacter sp. | reverse complement strand
AATCAATGCCTCGATATTGGTGCGTGGGCAGCTTAGAAAATTACCGAACTATTGTATACTGGTAAATTCATAAAAACTCGTAATGATTACCAGCACTAAAAAAATTGTGAGCAACACATAAAATGTTTTCTTGAACAATTGCCGTTCGGCGATGTATTTTTTATCTTCCAATGCTTCTCCCGGATTTTGCTTAATACTGATCCATTTGTTTACATGCCATAATATATACATGGCAATGAAGAAAAATAACCAGGCTTCCATAGCGGTTATACTGGTGTATAAAACCGGCGATTGCAGCACCGCCAATTCCAATATTAAAAAACAAGCGTTACCAATCAGGCGTGGAATGCCATCTAAAAAGCGCTTACCAATTTCAAAATAATCCTTGTGTGCTTCATAATCTCTTTCAACATCTTCAAATTTATCGCCTGCCTTTACCTGCGTTTCAATTTGCTGTTTCTTTTTAATGTAAGAAATTATCCTGGACGAATACCAACTTACATAAGCCCAAAACCCGATCGCAATAAAAAAAATCAACCTGAAATAGTTAAAGGCAATCACAGAATTACCAGAGGGCCTGTTATCAATAAAGGCCACAATAATGTCCTTTCCCTGTCCCAGCATCCAAAAACAAAAAATGGGTAAAATCAAAAACAAAATACCAGGAAAAAATACCCAGATAGATTTTAATAATTGAGAAAGAAAACGAATACTTCTGCCCACGAATGCCCATGAGATAATATCACGGGGCAATGCGGCAATAAACAGCGGCAGCAATCCAAGGATTAAGGCTGCCCATTTAGGATAAGTGAAATACCGCATGTCACCTATCGAATCCTCTGTATTTAGGTAATGGTATATTTTAAAATCCTGTATTGCATCAATGGCAGTTGCTGCAATGATCAACACTATTGCAATTTTAAGCCAGGTTTTTAACCAGCGCCTGTTTTCACTGCTTCGCTTTCTATAATAATTTATGCTGAAGCACAGGTACAGGCAGTAAACAAACATGAACGCATAGTCGATTTTTATGATTGTCTTAATAGCATCCACTTTTTCCGGCTTCTTTTTCCAGTAAGCCATGATGGCTTTCGATTTTTGAGGGCTGCCAAAATTAAATGCCTGGAACCCAAAACTTTTTTGCCCAAAGCTGGCAAAATCATTCTGGCGATTTATGGCGCAGAGCATACCAGCAACTACCACCAGAGTAATCATTGTAACAACAAAAGGAATTTTCATTAACTACTTTTTTTTGATTGCACAATGTAATTAGTATTAAGCGCTTTGTCAATAGCAACTAAAGCCAATGATTGGATAAAAAGTTATTGTACTGCGCAGGCGGCAAATTAGTAGCTTTTTACTGCTACTTTATGCTGTTCGATTTATCTGGTTTTTTGTTAACTAGCCGTGGCTTTTCATGGCAACATCGTTGTGTCACTCACTTGTACTTATACATTTTCATGGCATCTTTTTCCATTTGCCCCGACGAGATTTTCGCAGTAGTATCTTCAAATTAAAAAAGAGACATCTGCGCAAACCCTGACGTTTAAAAGCACCACAACAAGTAAGCTCCCATTGCACAACGAATATGATATTGATGCATCCATTACAAAGTAACCTTTCCTCCATCATGGCTGAAGATTATTACACGTCGGGGTTGCGCAGCAGCAGATTTTATATTTGTAGGCATATTCTGCGAAAACCCCGCCCACACACAGTTGGAACATACTAAAAACTGACCATTTATTTTGTTTGATTTTCCTGCGTAAATTTTACATTGTCCCGGCTTTTCGCCGTATTATCTTCAAATTAAAAAAGAAACACCTGCGCAACCCCGACGTTTAAAAGCGCCACAACAAGTAAGCTCCCAATGGACAACAAATATAATATTGATGCATCCATTACAAAGTAACCTTCCCACCATCATGAGTATTACATTACCATCACCAACATAGTGATACCCGTCATGTTTATTGATGGTTTTAATCATGTTTTGTTTTTGCTGCCTGCGATATTTTTGACTTGAATTGATGACTGATAATTTAAGATCGGCTTGCTATCAATCATCCACTGTAAAATTTTATAACACACTATTTCAAAAACATTGCTATGCTCGGAGAATTAAACGAAACTCAAATTGACAACCTGCTGCTAAGCCAGGCTATTGGCCGTATTGCCTGTACCAATGGTACACAACCTTATATTGTTCCGGTTACTTTTATGTATGATGGCAAACACATATTTGGTCAGACTTATGAAGGCACTAAACTCGAAATAATGAGAAAAAATCCAAATGTTTGTTTCCAGGTAGACCTGATGGTTAACATGGCCAACTGGCAAAGCGTGTTGGTATTTGGAAAATTTCATGAACTAAAAGGAGAAGATGCCATCGAGGCAAGAGCCAATCTTTATGAAAAAGTATTTCCGTTACTAACAAGTTCTACCATTCACGCTCATCAGCACGGTGTAGATAGTACCGTAGCAGATACCAGCCGTGTGAAACCTGTTTTGTACAGCATTAGTATCGATGAAAAAACCGGCAGATTCGAACGACAATAAAAAAGCTACACGCTGCTTAAAAGTGAATCATTGTTGAAAACTGATTAATATCATTTCCCGCTTTGATATAAGTCAGGTTTAGCTTGTTGGCTAAATAATAGATTTGCTGCAACAACCAACAACGCTTTGAATATAAGTACCAACAATAAAAAAGAGCCCTGTTACCATTGCGGAGATTTGTGCATTAATCAACTTGAGTCGGATGGCAAATCCTTTTGCTGTGAAGGTTGCCGCCAGGTTTACCTGTTATTATCAGAAAATAATTTATGTAATTATTATAACCTGGATGGCTCACCCGGTATTAAGGGCAAAGGCAAATTTGTAAGTGAACGCTTTGCTTACCTGGATGATAAATCTGTGCTACAAAAGTTGATTCAGTTTAGCAGTGAAACGATTACCAATATTACATTCAGCTTGCCACAAATGCATTGCTCATCTTGTGTGTACCTGCTCGAAAACCTGCATCGTATTGAGGAAGGTATTGTAGTATCCAGGGTAAATTTTCAATTAAAAGAAGTTTTTATTTCCTTCAACCCATTATTGATTTCACTGCGAAAAGTTGTTGAATTGTTGGCCCTTATTGGTTACGAACCTGCTATTAGCCTGAAAGATATAGAACCTTCAACCAGTGCCGACAATCGCAAAAAAAAGGCTCCGGCCTATAATAAAAAACAAATTTACAGAATTGGTATTGCAGGCTTTTGCTTTGCCAATATCATGATGCTTAGCTTTCCGGAATATTTATCGCATGGCGATGTTGAGCTTCGTTTAAAGCAACTATTTACCTGGTTAAATTTTGGGCTATCCCTACCGGTATTGCTCTACTGTGCATCTGCTTTTTTTATTAGTGCCTGGAAAGGTTTGCGTCAAAAAATGATCAACATTGATGCACCCATTTCATTGGCAATTATTGCCACTTTTGCAAGAAGTTATTACGAAATTATCAGTGGCAACGGCGCCGGTTATCTCGATTCAGGAAGCGGCATCGTTTTTTTTATGCTCATTGGAAGATGGTTCCAGGATAAAACTTATGGGTCACTTTCATTCGACCGGGATTATCTTTCTTATTTCCCCATTGGCGTTACAAGAATTGTTAGCAGCAGTGAAATTGGTAAAGCTAGCAAAGAAGAAAATATACCTGTAACCAAATTAACAAAAGGCGATCACATTGTCATTCGCAATGAAGAAATGATACCGGTAGATGCTATATTAATAAAAGGCGATGCCAATATTGATTTTAGTTTTGTGAATGGAGAAAATGCTACCGTACAAAAAAATAAGGGCGAGCTGATTTATGCAGGTGGCAAACAAATGGGCAGTGCCATTGAACTGGAAGTGGTAAAAGAAGTATCGCAAGGTTACCTAACACAATTGTGGAACAATGATATTTTCAGCAAACCAAAAACCAAGGCAGAACCTTTCATTCATCCCCGGGCCAGGTACTTTACCTGGGTACTTTTTTCAATAGCAGCCGTTACAGTAATATGGTGGGCAATTATTGATCCGTCAAAAATATTACCTGCGTTTACTTCGGTTTTGATTGTTGCATGTCCTTGCTCATTGCTGTTATCCGGCACATTTACCAATGGCAATATGTTACGCATTTTTGGCAGGAATAAATTGTATTTAAAAAATGCAGGCATCATAGAAACCTTGGCTTCAATTGACAACATTGTTTTTGATAAAACCGGTACCATTACCCAGGCTAACCGATCCATCATAAAATACAGTGGAACTGCCCTTGACGAAAATGAAAAAGCACTACTAAAAAATATGAGCGATCAATCATCGCATCCCCTTAGTAAACTAATTGCAGGCGAGTTAAATAGCTATACACTTGCAACACCAGAAATAAGGCAATTCAGAGAATTTACCGGTCAGGGAATTTCAGCAATGGTAAAAAATATTCCTGTAAGAATTGGCTCTGCTATCTTTATCGGCGAAGCCAATGAACAATTGGGTACACCTGTTAAGGGAACGCAGGTTCATGTGGAAATAGATGGAAAAATCAAGGGTCATTTTAATATCAGCAATCAATACCGGACCGGCATCAGAAAAAATATTCACCAACTCAATAATGATGGGTATAAGTTGCATGTATTATCCGGAGATAATGATTCGGAAAGAGAAAGCCTGCAATATATTTTTGGCGAAGATGCGGGGTTAAAATTCAGGCAAATGCCGATGGATAAACTGGAATATATTCAAGCACTTCAGCAGGAAAATAAAAAAGTATTAATGATCGGCGACGGATTAAATGATGCCGGCGCACTGATGCAGGCCGATACAGGAATTGCTGTAAATGACAACAACGCACAATTTACGCCAGCCTGCGATGCAATACTGGATGGTGGCGCACTCAATAAGCTCAGCGATTTTCTTAAATACGCCAGGGCGGGTAAAAAGATCATCACAGCCAGTTTCATCTTATCTATCCTTTATAATATTGTTGGGCTAAGCTTTGCTGTAAGTGCAAGCCTTTCTCCCCTGGTTGCGGCTGTACTGATGCCAGCCAGCAGTATCAGCATCGTGTTATTTGTAACCATTGCGGGCAATACAATTGCCAAAAAGTACGGACTGTAATTCCATCCAAATCGCAATTTTTACCCACCTGATTTATATCATAATCTCCTTTGATTCATATCATTCGTATGGTTTCAAAGCTCCATTACTTTTGATTCAAATTAATCACTTGAGCGCAATTATTGTCCTTATCGGTATCAGTGTATTTGTAGCAGGTTGTTTCCTGGCGGCTTTTTTATGGAGCGTTTCCAGCGGCCAGTACGACGATGACTATACACCTTCAGTAAGAATGCTTTTTGAAGATCCCGTTACTCAACCCACAGATAAAAAAATCATCAAAACAACAAAATAAAAAATGCAGGTAGAAAAATTTTACTACGATAACCGAACGGTCAAAAATTTCGCATACGCCACCATGGTATGGGGAGCGATTGGTATGCTTGCAGGTCTCTGGGCCTCCTTAGAACTGGTTTTCCCGTCTTTAAACATTACTCAATATTTTTCCTTTGGAAGGCTTCGTCCACTGCATACCAATGCAGTGATTTTTGCTTTTGTAGGCAACGGGATTTTTATGGGAGTTTACTATTCGTTACAACGCCTGTGTAAAGCCAGGATGTACAGTGACATGCTTAGTAAAATACATTTTTGGGGCTGGCAGTTAATCATTGTGGCAGCAGCTATAACATTGCCATTGGGTTTAACCCAGGGAGCAGAGTATGCTGAGTTAATATGGCCCATTGATATTGCTATTACGGTTATATGGGTAATCTTTGGCTGGAACATGTTTGCCACAATTGTTAAAAGAAGAGAAAAACATTTGTATGTTGCCATCTGGTTTTACATTGCAACATTTGTAACGGTAGCTGTTTTACACTTGGTTCGTTCGGGTGAATTGCCTTATACCTGGTTAAAAAGTTATTCCTTTTATGCGGGTGTACAGGATGCGTTGGTACAATGGTGGTACGGGCACAATGCAGTGGCTTTTTTCCTTACCACGCCATACCTGGGCCTGATGTATTACTTTCTTCCAAAAGCGGCTAACCGTCCGGTTTACTCTTATAAATTATCGATCATACATTTTTGGTCGCTGATATTTTTATATATCTGGGCAGGGCCGCATCATCTTTTATATACAGCGCTTCCCAACTGGGCGCAATCACTGGGGGTGGTATTTTCATTGATGCTTATTTTTCCAAGCTGGGGTGGTATGATCAATGGCCTGCTAACATTACGTGGCGCATGGGACCGGGTTAGAGATGATGTAATTTTAAAATTTATGGTGGTAGCCGTTACCTGCTATGGTATGGCAACTTTTGAAGGACCGATGCTGTCGCTTAAAAGCGTGAGTGCAATCAGTCATTATACCGATTGGATTATAGCTCATGTACACGTTGGTGCATTGGGATGGAACGGCATGTTAACCTTTGGTATTTTATACTGGCTTATTCCAAGAATATTTGCAACAAAACTGTATTCAAAAAAACTGGCCAATAACCATTTCTGGCTGGGCACGCTGGGTATCATTTTTTATGCCGTGCCTTTATATTGGGCCGGTTTTACCCAAAGCAGCATGTGGAAACAGTTTACAGAAAGCGGCCAGTTAAAATATTCTTTCCTTGAAACGGTTACTTATCTAAAACCATTTTATGCAATGCGTTCCCTGGGAGGAACATTATACCTGGTTGGTACGCTCCTGATGCTTTACAATATTTATCGCACGGCTAAATCCGGCAAACTGATGGCAGATGAAGCCGCAGAAGCACCAGCTATTGAAGTAGAAAAGAGTGTACATAAAGGCGAACACTGGCACCGGAAGATTGAGCGCAGGCCTGTACAAATGATGATCCTGAGCCTTATTGTCATTTTGATTGGGGGCTTTATAGAACTGGTTCCTACATTCATGATTAAAAGCAATGTACCAACTATTAGCAGCGTAAAACCTTATACTCCGCTTGAGTTACATGGCCGGGATATCTATGTTAGAGAAGGATGTTATACCTGCCACTCGCAGATGATACGCCCTTTCAGAAGTGAAACTGAGCGTTATGGCGAATATTCCAAAGCTGGCGAGTTTGTTTATGACCATCCTTTTCAATGGGGCAGTAAGCGCACCGGGCCTGACCTTGCAAGGGAAGGAACCGGGAATCTTAAAAAATCTGATGGCTGGCATTTCCGCCATTTCAGGGAGCCATCATCTATGAGCGAAGGTTCTATCATGCCCAGCTATGCCTTTTTTATGGAAAGGAAACTGGACACTTCTGAAACGGGTGCAAAAATACGGGCCATGCAATCGTTGGGTGTTCCTTATGAAAAAGGGTATGATAAAATTGCCAATATCGAACTGATGAAACAGGCAGAAGGCATTGCAACTAATTTAAGAAACGATAGTATCCGAATTTCATCCAATAAAGAAATCATTGCCATCATTGCATACCTGCAAAGAATGGGAACCGATATCAGTAAATAAAAACACAGCTATGTTTAAGTTCATTCAACAATACACAGAAAAAATGGATCATGCACAGGTGTACCCCATGATATCATTATTCATCTTCTTTTTATTCTTTGTTGTGCTACTTTTTTATGTAAAAAAAATGGATAAGCAAAGTATTGATACACTATCAAATATTCCACTGGAAGACAATGAAGCAACTACAACAAACAATCAATAAAAAACAAGTTATGCGATTTACTAAACCGCTGTTATACAAATTATTTTTTATCGCTTTTATAATGATCCAAGGCGTTGTAACCATGGCGCAATCAACAGGTGATGCAAAAAATACAGATGCACCTTACAATATGGCAACCATATTAATGGTAAGTATTGCCCTGGTACTTGCATTTGTTATATATGGTTTGGGCCAGGTGTTGGTTACATTAACCAGGCAGGCGGTGGAGAAAAAAAAGTCGTCTGGCATTACACTACCTGTCATCTTATTAAGCATCCTTTCCTTCGTGTCGTTAGCTGCAAATGCCAATGATGGAGTTACAGAAGAAATTGGTAGTGTGGCAACAAATTACGGAGGAATGGAAAGCACCGCGTTCTGGTTATTGGCCTCCGTAATTCTTTTAGAAGCTATTACCATTGGGTTCTTGCTGCTATCCATCAAAAGAGTACAGGCCGAGTTATTACCACAAAAAGAAATTGTAAAAACTGCTGTATTTAAAGAGTGGTGGTCGGCGATTGATAAAAGATTATTTACCAAAGCCGTGGCTGTTGAACAAGAGGCAGACATACTACTTGATCATGATTATGATGGCATCAGGGAACTGGATAATGCCTTACCCCCCTGGTGGAAATATGGATTTTATATCACCATCGCAATTTCATTTATCTACATGCTGAATTTTCATGTGTTGGGATATGGCCAAAACCCGACAGAAGAATACCAGGCAGAATTGGTAAAGGCACAGGAAGCAAAAGATCTGTATGAGTCGAAGAATGCAGATAAGATAAACGAATCGAATCTTGAAATGCCGAAGGCTGGTGGGCTCGATGCCGGTAAAGAAATTTTTAATTCAATTTGCTGGACCTGCCATGGCAAATTGGGTGAAGGTGGTGCAGGGCCAAATCTTACAGATGACAACTGGTTGCATAAAGGTTCTTTATCAGATATTTATTTATCTATCAAACATGGCTATCCCGACAAAGGCATGCAGGCATGGGAAAAAAGTTATTCTCCTAAAGAAATATTAAACCTGGCAGGTTATATAAAAAACCTGAAAGGCACCAACCCTGCTGGCGCAAAAGCACCACAAGGTGATATTTACATCGAAACAAATTCAACAGATTCAACGGCTGCAACAGGCGACACTTCGAACACAAACAAGTAATTTATTGGGTATGGACACATCGACATTGGATAAAAAAGAAGTTTTTAGGGACTCGGTTGCAACCATCTCAAAAGAAGGGAAGCGGAATTTCATCAATCCCAAAAAGCCCAAAGGGAAATTTTATAACCGCCGCACCCTGTTTAGTATTTTTTACCTGGCAGCTTTTTTCACCTTACCATTTATTAAAGTAAATGGAGATCCACTGCTGATGTTTAATATCATGGCCAGAAAATTCATCCTGTTCGGAATGATTTTCTGGCCACAAGACTTTTTTATTTTCGGCATTGGTATGGTAACCTTTATTGTATTTGTGATTTTGTTTACCGTAGTATTTGGACGCATATTTTGTGGTTGGGCCTGTCCGCAAACCATTTTTATGGAAATGGTTTTTCGGAAAATAGAATACTGGATTGATGGAGATGCAAGCCAACAAAAAATACTAAGAAAAGCATCCTGGACCGGAGAAAAAATCAGGAAACGCACCCTGAAGTTTATCCTGTTTTTTACCTTATCATTTATCATCGCTAATTTTTTTCTTGCCTACCTCATTGGTATGGACCCGTTAATTCAGGATATGCTTCATCCTACAGAAAGCATTGGCACCTTTTCGTCATTGATCATTTTTACCACGGTATTTTTCTTTGTATACTGGTGGTTCAGAGAACAGGCTTGTATTGTGGTTTGTCCGTACGGCAGGTTACAAGGTGTACTGTTAGATAAAAATTCAATTGTAGTAGCTTATGATTACCTGCGTGGTGAGCCAAGAGGTAAATTACAAAAAGAAGCCAATTTTAAAATAAAGGATGACCATGATTGTAAATGCACCGATTGCAAAGGAGATGGAGGTTGCAATGATGTAGTTAAAAAGCTGGATGCCATACAACCACCTGCTCTGGTACATGGTGATTGTATAGACTGTTTTGCATGTGTGAGAGTTTGCCCAACCGGTATTGACATTCGCAACGGCACACAACTGGAATGCGTAAACTGTACGGCATGTATTGATGCATGTGATGCTATTATGACCAGCATTCATAAACCGGAAGGGCTTATCCGCTATGCATCTGAAAATAGTATTAAACATAGTAAAAAAATAACTTTTACACGCCGCATCAAAGCATACACAGCCGTACTTTCATTATTGATTGCATTGCTGGTATTTCTGATCGTTAGCCGTACCGACCTGGATGCAAGACTGATGCGTACCGCCGGCATGACTTACACTTCGTTGCCAGATGGAAGGGTGAGTAATTTGTATAACTTAAAACTGGCTAACAAAACGCATAAAGACATTCCTGTGCATTTGAAACTGGAAAACCTGCCCGGCGAAATAACCCTGATAAATAACAATAACACCATCATAAAAAAAGCAGATTACACAAGCATGCAGTTCTTTGTTAAGCTTAACAGATCAGATCTTAAAAGCTGGAAGACACCCATTGTTATTGGACTGTATGATGATACGCATAAGATTAAAACGATTACAGCGAAGTTTATTGGGCCGGAAGTGTACGAATAAATATGAAATATGAGTTATGAATTATGAATTATGAAATGTTGAAATGCATTATGTTGAATGTTGAATGTTGGATGAATGAAGGATGTCGAATCATGGATGTCGAATTTTTGAATTTTGACTTTTGAATTTTGAATTTTGACTTTTGACTTTTGACTTTTAATTTTTGACTTTTAATTTTTAAAAAAGATGAGTTGGGGATATAAAATATTATTTGTTTACCTGGCATTTGTTGCAGGCATTGTATTTCTGGTGATTAAAGCCTCGGGTGAAAACCAGGACCTGGTAATAACTGATTACTACGAGCAGGAACTAAAATATCAGGATAAGATTGATGAAACCACCAGGGCAAATGCGTTATCTGCCCCTGTTGATTACACAATTAATCCCGATCAATTAACAATCAATCTTCCGCCGGAAATGAAAGGAGTTGCTGTTAAAGCAACTGTTTTATTGTATTGCATTGCTGACAAAACAAAAGATGTGCAGAATAATTTTACCACACAAAATGGTGTGATTAATCTTTTAATACCACCGGCCAATAAAGGATTGCACGAATTAAAAATAACCTGGTTGGCTAATAGTGTTTCTTACTATTACCAGCATAAACTATTAATACCATGATGCCTCTTTTAATAGCAGCATTCATAATGGGAAGCATTGGCAGCGTGCATTGCATAGGCATGTGCGGCCCCATTGCGTTGGCGCTTCCGGTGGTATCCGGCAATCAGTCGTCAAAGTTTATAGGCACGATGCTTTACAATGGAGGCCGCATTATTACGTATGCATTACTTGGCGGCTTATTTGGCCTTATTGGAATGAGTTTCGCAATTTTTGGATACCAACAATGGCTATCGGTTTTGTTGGGTGTACTTATTTTAACCTTTATTTTTTTACCCAAAAAAAATTATACAAAGCGAAATATCATCATCCGCTTTTTTGAAAAACTAAGACAGCAAGTGGCTGATTTATTTTCAAGAAAAAATTATCAATCTGTATTTTTTATTGGATTACTAAATGGGTTGCTTCCATGCGGATTAATTTATATGGCCATTGCCGCAGCAATATCTACCGGCTCTGTTTTAAAAAGCAGTTTGTTTATGGCGGGCTTTGGCTTAGGCACTTTACCGGTTATGTGGAGTATGGCATTTTTTGGCAGCTATATCAATATGCGTATGCGAACGGGTATAAAAAAATTATACCCATATATCATGTTTTTTATGGCAATGCTTTTAATAATACGCGGCCTTGGATTGCAAATTCCTTATTTAAGCCCTGCAACGCTACAGCAAAATAGTACAGCGCAGCAGGTAATTGAATGCCATAACTAAGGATAGTGTTGTGCCAACCATAGACTGGCGTAACTGGGTGAGCCACCCTTTGGGGGTGACTCACCCGGCCCAACATATAGTATAACCAGTAATAATTTTTAAATAAATCAATTATCAAAATAGATTATCCATCATCAGCACTAATGCAGCAGACTATGCCAGCTATAAAATATTCCATAGCCGATCAATTTCTTCACGAAAACCTTACCTGGGAGCGTGAATTGGATTTCTTCATGCAGGAGAATGCATTTCTTAAAACACGCCTTTCAAAAGTGCTTGACAATAATATGGACAAAAATTTCCTGGAACTGGCAGAGCAGTTTCAAAGCAATTTTATTCTCAAAGATGAGCATATGAAATTCCTGATAGAAGATATAAAAGCTTTACAAAAAAAGCTGATGAATTGCCTGGAAGGCGTGTTATCGGATGATAAAAAAATACTGCAGCAACAGGAAAAACTACACAGCGAAATGGATTATTTTGAAAAAAATTTCGCTTCTTTAAAAAATGAATTCAACCAATATCTTGCTTCTATTGTGTAAGATCAGTTATACATTTCTTCCAGCTTTTTTTCATTCAATATAGAAATTTTACTTCCCTGTATATCGATGAGTTTTTCATTTTTAAAATCGCTCAATGTTCTTATAAGCGACTCGGTTGCTGTGCCCGCAATATTGGCCAGGTCTTCCCTTGAAAAGTGTATTGAAAAAACAGCTTCTTCTTCTTTAGCATATTTTTTTACCAGCGATATCAATGCCGTAGCAACTCTTTTGCGTAGCGAATTATAAGCGATATTAATGAGCTGTTGTTCCTTTTCAGCAATATTTTTTGAAAGCATTTCAATAATTTTCCTGGTTGCTCCCGGATCGTACAACAATAAATCTTTAAACTCATCAATGGGAATATCTGAAATAACGCTTTCGTCAATTGCCTCTGCTGTATCCTTGTAAGTGCTCCCTTCAATCAACGCTGTATAACCCAAAAAATCTCCTTCGCCATACAATCCCGTGGTTAACACCTTGCCTTCATCATTACTGATAAATGTTTTTACTTTCCCGCTTATTATATAAAATAATTTGTGTGGATGGTTGCCTTCCAAATAAATAACCTGCTTTTTTTTATACTGATTTTCATCCCTGTTTTCAGTAATATTATGTAGCGTATTTTTTCCGCCATATTGATTTAGCATTTCCTGCATTCCTTCTGCATCAGGTGGAAAATCTGTTTTAAGTACAACCGCCTTTTTCAGGCGGCTATCAATGGCTGTTAGTAATTCAATATCTGTAAATGGCTTGGTAATATAGTCATCGGCCCCCATTTCCATCCCTTTTCTAAAATCACTTCTCTCTGATTTGGCGGTTAAAAATATAAATGGAATACCGGCAAGTTCTGCATGTTTGCTTACCAGGTGTAATACCCCATAGCCATCCAGTACCGGCATCATTATATCACAAACGATCAGGTCTGGCTTCTGCTCCAATGCCTTTTCCACACCCACTTTCCCGTTTTCTGCGGTCACTACTTCAAAATTTGAAAGTTCCAGTATTTCGGCTGTGTTTTCCCTTATTTCCGTATTATCTTCTATTAACAATATTCGTTGTTTCATACTACTATTGTAGATTTTTAAAAGTAATGGTAAAGGTAGATCCCTTTTCTAATTCGCTTTCGAAATGAATGGATCCATCCAGCATTTCAACGTATTTCGAAACTATGTGAAGCCCCAGCCCTGTCCCCTGGATATTGGTGGCGTTAGATGCTCTGAAAAAACGTTCAAAAAGATGCTGCTTATCTTCCTCAGAAATACCGATGCCGTTGTCTTTAATATTAATTACAAATCCGCCTTTTTCAACAATGGAACTTACTCTTATGATACCGTCTTCGGATGAAAATTTGATAGCATTTGACAAAAGGTTGAAAATGATATTCCGCAATAAGGATTCATCTGATTGTATTACCTCCTCGCCTGTGTGCGTGTAATTTAAATGTTGATTCTTTTTTGCAACAGCCTTCATTTCGCTACAAATATTTTGAATGTAGTTTTTAAGATTAAAGGATGAATATCTGGTTGTTATTCTTCCATCTTCAATTTTGCCGATAGATAAAAATTCGTTTAATATATCGGTAAGATTATTTACGGATGTTTTAATGCGATTGATATGCTTGTCTCTTTTTTCCTGTTCACTTGTTTCCTGGTATTTTGCCAATAAAGATGCAGAAGAAAGTATGGTGCTTAGCGGCGTTCTAAACTCATGCGAAGCCATTGAAACAAACCTTGTTTTTAAATCTCCCAACTCCTTTTCCTTACTCAGCGCTTTCTTTAATTCATCTCTTGAATTTTCTACCTCCCGCATTGCATCCTGCAATTGCTGCGTTCTTAATGCCACTTTTTGTTCAAGCTCCTGGTTCATCTCCTCAATCTTCAAATTATTTTCGGCAAGTTGTTCCTTTTGACTGATAATTGAATTTTCAATTTGTTTACGTGCAGTAATATCTATCACAAAGGCAATGATATACTTGCGATCATCCATTGAATAATTACTCAAACTTACTTCTACCGGAAACTCAGATCCATCTTTTTTCCTGGCAAATAAATCCCTGCCAACCCCCATTGACCTTGGTTCCGGATGCTTGTTGTAGTGCTCCCGATGCAAATGGTGTTTTTGTTCATAACGGGCAGGGATAAGCATTTCAACAGGCTGCTCTATTAATTCTTCTTTTGTATACCCAAACTGGTTGAGCAAATAATTGTTTGCCATTTGGATTACACCTTTGTCATCAGCAACCAATATGCCCATAGAAGCGTATTCAAACAATGCCTGAAATCGCTCTTTCTGTTTCACCAATTGTGTTTCTAACGCCTTATCCATTCGGGTAATTTAAACCTTAAAATACAATTTATACCAGCTATTTAAAAAAAGCTATATCATTAAAAATCCTTATTGCTTTTGCTATAGCGATAAAATTGACCTTTTCATTGACCAGCGTCATTTTATTTTGTCGTAATTCGTGTTTGTAAAATACCCGACAAATCAATTTAGATTCCTGCATCACTACTACCTGATTGTATGTTAGCTGACAGATGGCGGCCGCGGCAGGTAATTACTTTGTGAAAAATAATAATCATGAAAGTAATTACAAAATCTTCAAAAATGCTAAAGGAATCAGCCCTTTATCATCATCAAAAAAACAAGGTTGCATTTTTATTAAAGTCTGCATTTGCAATACTGTTATGTATAGCAACAATACAAATAGCAAGTGCGCAAAAAAGCAGCCATACATATTTTAATAACCTCAATAACAAAGGTGTAATTATGGATGGCTATGATGCTGTTGCATTTTTTACCGATAACAAACCAGTACCCGGTAATGAAAAATTTCAATTTACTTACCAGGATGCTATCTTTTATTTCGCCTCGCAGGAACACCTGGATTTGTTTAAAATGAATCCTTCAAAATATCAGCCTCAGTTTGGTGCCTGGTGTGCGTATGCAGTTTCATTGGGAAGAATTGCACCAATAGATGTAAATACATTTTCCATTGTTGACAGCCGTTTAGTGTTGCAACACAACGACAGGGCAGTAAAAGGATGGAACAAAGATGTTGCCGGAAACTTAATCAAAGCAGACAAATACTGGCCACAGGTGACAGCTAAAAATGGCATGCAAATTACAACCGATGAAGAGAAGCAATTTCTGAATAACCTGAATGCTGCCGGCGTTATCATTGAAGGTTATGATGTAACCAGTTATTTTTCTGCCAACAAAGCTGTAATGGGCAGTGAGCAATTTACAGCACGTTACAACGGCGCCACTTATTGGTTTGCTTCAGAAGCAAATGCGAATTTATTTAAAGACAATCCTGAAATGTTTGCACCACAATACGGAGGGTTTTGCGGCTATGCGGTAAGCCTGGGAAAATTACGCCCGGTTGATCCCAACATTTTCCAGGTAGAAAACGGCCGGCTGATACTGCAACACACGCAGGATGCATACGACCGATTCAACAAAAATCTGGAAGGCAATATTAAAAAAGCCGATCAAAACTGGCCGGGGCTGGTAAAAAAGAGAGCGGGCAAAAATGTACAGTTTGATGAAGCAGCTAAGCCCGACAATAATTAATTAAATCAACTAAAAGATATAGTCATGCAATTAATAAAAAAACATTTATTGTTATTAATGATAACAATAACCGCACTATCAACATCTATCAATGCACAGGTAGCCAATAGTAAAACATTAACCCTTGTTGCAGCAAAAAAAATAGTAGCCGAAGCAGTTAAATATGCCATTGATAAAAAGGCACCCGGTGGCTCCATTGCTATTGTTGATGCCGGAGGCAACCTGATTTACCTGGAGAAACTGGATGGCACTTTTTCAGCAGCGGCCGAGGTTTCTATACGCAAAGCCAATACTGCAGCAGTTTTTAAGGCTCCTTCATCCAAACTTGAAAATTCAATCAATGGGGGCCGCCAGGCTTTGATAACCGTTGGTCACACATTTTTACAAGGTGGCATTCCCATTATTTATGAAGGAGAAGTTATCGGGGCAATTGGCGTGAGTGGCAGTGCCAGTGCACAGCAGGATGAAGACATAGCAATTGCCGGTAGTAAATGTAATTTCTGACGCAAACCTGCATTTTTAAAGGCGATGTTTTCATCATCCATTTATTACCATTCATATCATTATTAAAGATTTAAAACTATGGGAAAAATATATGGCACTATAAAATTGGGGTTTGCAATTTTAATGGGATTGTTGCTATTTTCAGCAATTGCATTTTCGCAGGAAACCAGGCAGCTGGCTGTGGACAAACCCGATGCCATTGCCGATTTAAAAACCAATGAAGGCGCAGCATTATTACAGGCAAAATGGTTTACACAACAAGGGCATATTGTGGATGCATCTTTTAAGGAACCAGGCCCATTACCCAACGATGCACTTCCGCTTTACCCAACCGGTTCAGGTATTCAAACACACCTCATTCATCCGCAACTAGGTGCCAAAGATTTTGAACCCGGATTCAATGCTATTAGTGCGACCGACCTGGAAAAAAGACAGGGAAGCGGTTTAATTTCTTTTGTTTGGTATAAAACGGTTTTGACTTTACCTACAAAAATCCGCGACCTGGATATAAACGGCGCTACGGCTGTGTTTGAAATTACGGTAGATGATTATAGTGAAATATGGGTAAATGGAAAACAAATGCAGGCTTTTGGACAGTCGGGCAATGGCCTTGTGGCAGGGTACAATACCAGGAACCGGGTTGTGCTGACAAAGCATGCAGTACCTGGCGAATCTTTTTCAATTGCCATACTTGGTATCAATGGCCCGCTGGGGAAAGTGCCGGATAACTATATATGGGTACGCAATGCAGTTGTAGATTTCTACAAAGAATTTCCTTCAGAAAAATCATGGAAGGATATTGGTAAAATTTATACCATTGACAGTGGATTAAATCGCATTGTACTACCCGGCACCCGGATAGAAAAAATTGCTGATGGTTTTTCATTTACAGAGGGACCGGTATGGCACCCGGATGGCTACCTGCTTTTCAGCGATCCAAATACGAATACCATTTACCGCTATACTCCCGATGACAATAATGTAACCATCTATATTAGCCATAGCGGATACACGGGTGCAGATATCGGTGCATACAATCAGCCCGGAAGCAACGGCCTGGCAATAGATACAGCTGGCCGGCTTATTGTAGATCAACACGGAAACAGGCGGGTTATCAGGCATGAAAAAAAAGGGCCTGTTACTGTGCTTGCAGATCGCTATGATGGCAAACGGCTTAATAGTCCCAATGATGTGGTTGCAAAAAGCGATGGCAGTATTTATTTTACAGATCCACCTTATGGACTGCCCGGCTTTTTTACTGATAAAAGAAAAGAACTTGATTACTCAGGCGTGTTTATGTTCAGGAACGGAAAAGTTGACCTGGTATCAAAAGACCTGGGTGGGCCTAATGGCCTTGCATTTTCGCCCGATGAAAAATATTTGTATATTACCAACTGGGACATCCGTGATATCCATCACACCAAAACTTTGTGGCGCTACGAAGTACAGGCTGATGGCAGTTTAAAAAACGGCAAAATATTTTTTGACTGGAACTTTACGGAAGATGACGAAGCGCTGGATGGAATGAAAGTAGATAAGGCAGGCAACCTGTTTGTATCGGCACCTGGCGGCATTTGGATTTTAAATGCTTCCGGTAAATTGCTCGGTAAAATAGTTACACCGGAAAGACCGGCAAATATGGCCTGGGGGGATGCAGATGGAAAAACACTCTACATGACGGCCCATAAAAGTATTTATAAAATGCGGGTGGAAACAGGCGGACATTTTATTTGGGAGCATTAACAGATATCATGTTAGTATTGAAAAGATAGGTTCTAAAACTCAATGAGTTTTTTTTTAAAATTAAAATAGCTAATTTATAAGCAACCAGAAATAAAAATGGATAAAAAAAATTCACCCACAGTAATTGTTTCCGGGGCTTCCGGAAATATGGGACAAGCAGTAATTAATAAATTCCTTTCAGAAGGATATAATGTTGTTGGCACGGTAGTTCCCAATGATCCTGTACAAATAAAATTGGCAGACAATGCCGAGAATTTTGAACCTGTTGTTGTGGACCTGATGAATGAGGAGAGTGCAGGTAAATTTATTACTGCCATCATTGAAAAATATGGAGGCATTGATACTGCCGTACTTACTGTTGGTGGCTTTGCCATGGGAAGTATTGCCGACACGGCAACTACCGACATTTCGAAACAAATAAAACTAAATTTTGATACGGCCTATAACCTTGCACGCCCTGCGTTTACGCACATGATGGATAAACGAGCAGGGCGTATATTTCTGATAGGCTCCCGACCTGGCATAAGTGCAGGCAACAGTAAAGGAATGGTAGCTTATGGCCTGGCAAAATCATTGATATTCCGACTTGCAGAATTAATGAATGACGAAGCCAAAGGAGTAAATGTTGTAACAAGTGTGATAGTACCCAGTACCATTGACACGCCTCAGAACCGCCAATCTATGCCCAATGCTGATTTTGCCAGTTGGGTGAAACCGGAATCAATTGCAGACACCATTCATTTTTATGCTTCTGATAAAGCGGCTGTATTGAGGGAGCCGTTAATAAAAATTTATAATAACGCATGATAATAGCTTGCAATGTTTTCATATCGTAGATTTATTTGAGTGACTTTACATCTCCAACAGTAACTTTTAACCTGGGCAAATCCAGTATTTTATTTCCTGCTGTTATTTCGGCTGGTTCTATATAAGGCTGATCGGCAGGCAATCTGAAAGAGCCGGTAGTAATATTTTTTATAACGTTGGCCAGGCAGGTTTCTGCCTGGTCGCCCCAATCCTTGTCCAATCCATCTGCTATTTGGCTGTTTACAGTAAGGCCGTTAAAATAATTACCATCACCATTTTTATTGGTTGTTCTAAATGAAACCGGAAAAATATACCAGTCTCCTACCGGTATAGGAAAAAACCCAACAGGCTTTCCATAAGTGGTGTTTCCTACCAACCTTACATCCATATATGGCCTTAAATTATTGATCAGTAATTCGCTGGCAGATGCAGTGGATTTGCCGACTATAAAATAAATCCTGCCCAGGTTTAAGCTGCCTTCTTTTACAAATTTTGTTGTAAGGTTTCTTGCACTATTTTGGGCATTATAGGTCTGTGTCATCATCACGCCTCCATTTGCCGATGCAGACACAAGATAGTTGGCCAGTTTTTCCTGCACCGACACATAACCTCCACCATTATACCGCAGGTCAACAATTACATCACTAACGGCTGCTGCGGCAAACTTGCTAAATACACGTTGAAATTCATTGTAGATATCATCCGCTTTCCCGAGGAAAGAATTGAATACGAGGTAGCCTGTTTTTTTATTATTGATTGAATAAACGGTATCCAGGTATACGGGCTTTTCGGTGTAGTGCCCCCTGTTAAGATTTATATCAACCGTGCTGCCATCCGGTTTTAAGAAGGTAAGTGATACAGTGGCAGCATTGTAAATATTATCAATTATAAAGGTTGAATTAGTTGTAGTAATATCTGTGCTACCATTAATCTTTGTGATCCGCCAGCTTCTTTTTATGCCGGCCACACCTGCCGGAGATTGTGGCTCAACAAGGCTTACCCGCAAATCGCCCTGTACCCTGAAAAATACGGTTAACCCAAAATCCCCATCAGTTGAGGTAGCTGCACCTACCGATCCCAGGCCTGCACTTATATTATCCCATTCCACTTGTTTAATCGCAAAACTATATCTGTCAACCGGCTGGGCAAAGCCTGGTTCGATACTATATTGACGGATCGCTGTCATGATTTTATCCGGATCACTATAGCTTCTTGCATTAAAAGTTGAAGGAATTTGTGTGTTCCATAAATAAATATTACGGGTATAATAAAGTGAAGAATCCTTTAATACATCATCCGAAATTGCTGTTGGCGGCGTATTAGCTAAGGATGACGCGGTAGTTGCCGGTGTGCTTTTTTTACAGGAGATAAAACAGGAACTTGCAATAGCAATAACAAGGACAAGGTGTATGTGAATTCGTTGCATAAGTATCATTGAATTGTATGATATTAAACTACGCAAAAATTTAGCTGTGGTATGTTAAAAATGGAAATTTAACAATTGGAATTTTTTTTTACTGGCCAATACCGCCGAAGCCTGTATTTAATTGTATAAAATGATATTTTTGACTTCAAAACTTATAACAAAACACCAACTGCTAAATAAATCTAATATCTGTCAAACTCCTTACGGGCTATATTTCTTTCCTTTTATTGCAACAACCAAATAAAATATTCAATAATTTGAATGTTAAATTAATTTTATTGACGTTAATAGCAGGAACATGTTAATATTTAGAAAGTAAGAAGGGCAATTATGGAATCATTCAACAATAAAATTTATTAATGTCGCTGGTAGAAAATAAAAAAGAATGGGTAATCGAATCCAAGTCAAGGTATTTTGGTTTAAACCTGAAGGAGATTTATGCTTACAGGCATTTGTTACAAAGACTTGTAAGAAAGGAGTTTTTGATTAACTATCAACAAACTTTATTAGGCCCGCTCTGGATTGTTTTTAGTCCGTTGCTGACAATGATTACTTATGTTTTTGTTTTTAATAAAATTATTGGTGTGTCAAGCGGCAAATTGCCTCCGGTATTGTTTTATTTTTCCGGCATTATAGTATGGAATTTTTTCAATGACAGCTTTGGATCTACTTCAAAAACATTTAGAGACAATATTGGGCTATTTAGCAAAGTATATTTCCCCCGGCTAATAGTGCCATTTTCACAAATCATAACGCAACTCTTCCGATTTTTAATACAATTGATTTTATTGATTTTTATCCTCATCTACTTTATGGTATTTCAGGGCTTTGAAGTAAAATTTAGTTATTTACTACTTGCCATACCATTCATAATGTTCACTATTGGTATGATCAGTTTGAGTTTGGGACTTATATTTTCCGTACTAACTGCCAAGTACAGAGATCTTGCAAATCTTGTGGATATGTTAATGAAAGTTTTGATGTTTATTACACCTGTTATTTATCCCATGTCGTCTGTAAGTGAAGATATCCGGTGGTTTGTGCAGTTGAATCCGTTGGCACCCTTATTTGAATTCTTTAGGCTTTGTCTTTTGGGTGATGGTATTGTATCGGCCAGCCAGTTATTATATAGTGTAGGGTTTATGGCAATTACAGCATTTTTTGCCATTTTAATATTTAACAAACAGGGTAGTAAACTAATTGATGTAATATAAGTGCCAAAAAACTATGACTGATTCCATTATTGAAGTAAGCAATATTTCAAAACTATACAAGCTCGGTACCATTGGGTCAGGATCTTTGAAAAGAGATCTTTATAACTGGTGGAACACAGCCGTCCGTAAAAAGGAGCAAACTTATGATACAATTATGGAAAATACAGACATGGACAGTCAGTATTTGTGGGCTTTAAAAGATATTTCATTTAAAATAAAAGATGGCGAAGCGTTGGGTATTATAGGAAGCAATGGATCAGGAAAATCTACGTTATTAAAAATAATATCGAAGATTGTTCAACCTACCAGGGGTACTATAACCGGCAGGGGCAGAATCAGCAGCATACTTGAGGTGGGTACCGGGTTTCATGCGGAACTAACCGGGAGAGAAAATATTTATATTAGTGGATACACGCTGGGAATGAGCAAATTTGAGATAATTGAAAAGTTTGATGAAATAGTTGCTTTTTCAGGCATTGAAAAATTCTTAGATACACCGGTTAAAAGATACTCTTCCGGTATGTATGTGCGGCTTGCTTTTGCTGTAGCTGCACATCTTGAACCTGATATTTTAATTGTAGATGAAGTGCTTGCGGTGGGTGATGCAGATTTTCAAAAAAAATGCATGGGCAAAATGAAAGACATTTCCAATAAAAATGGACGTACCATTTTATTTGTAAGTCACAATTTGCAGGCTATCACAAACCTTTGCAGCAGAGCCATCTGGTTAAATAAAGGAAAATTGATGGATGATGGCAATTCTGCCGAAGTAGTAGAAAATTATATTGGAAGTACAAAACAGGATAAAAATGAAACTGCCTGGGATATGGCAGAGCAGGCTCCGGGTAATGAATTGGTAAAACTGAAAAGTATTTTAATAAACCCTGTTTCCGAAAAAGCCAATACCTATATTTCTGTGCGTACTCCGGTGCATATCGACGTGGAGTTTTGGTGCTACATCGAAAACTGTACACTAAATATAAACGTTACTTTATTAACGGAAACGGGTGAGTGCGTTTTTAATATCGGCACCCATAATATAGTGGCGAAAAAAGGAATCATGGTATTGGATACCACAATACCTGGCAACCTTTTAAACAATGCCAATTATACCATTTCACTAACAGTAATAAAGGACAATGCTTCGCTGGTGTATGAATTTGTTGACTGTGCTTCATTTGATGTGGAAGATATCAGGGAGAACATGACTTATTTTGGTAAGTGGGAAGGAATTATCAGGCCAGAAATTAACAGTGTACTATATATTAAATAACAGGTTAATGTTATACCCTATTAAAGTTTCAGATATAGAATTAAGTGAGCCGGTTAATACGTTAACAGGCCTGGCAGCCTACAAAGGATTCCAGGGATTGGTTCGTATACATGGCATACCCATCGGGTATATTAATTTACCTGTGTCAAATGACGAAGTGAGTAATACCGCAATCATTAAAGAAGTATTACAAAAACACAATATCGGGATAAGCCATAGCCTTTTAACTCAATGGCTCTGCAGTAATGATAAATTGGCGGCTCCACAGATAGGCGAACTTTTCTCATTAAAACCTCAAAAATTAACGGCGCAACTGCCAATGATTTCAGTGGTTGTATGTTCAAGAGATAGAAGTGAAGATTTAAAAATTTGCCTGGAAGCTTTACTCAAAACTGACTACGCCAATTTTGAAATAATTGTAGTGGATAATGCGCCGGCCACTGACGATACAAAACAACTGGTAGCAAACCATTTTCCCCAGGTACGCTATGTGCTTGAACCACGGCCGGGATTAGACTGGGCAAGAAACAAAGGTATTGTTGAAGCTAAGGGGGAAGTTGTTGCATTTACTGATGACGATGTAGTAGTGGACCCGGGTTGGGTTCATGCATTTGCAAAACTCTTCAAAGAAAATCCGGAAGTAATGGCCGCAACCGGCCTGGTAGTTCCCTTTGAAATGGAAACCGAAGCACAGGTACTCTTTGAAAAATATGGCGGATTTGGCAGAGGTTTTAAAAGAAAATGGTTTAAGGTTTTACCAGGCACCCAAATACCAGCAGGTTACCTGGGAGCTGGTCAATTCGGTACCGGCGCAAATATGGCCTACAGAAAAACAGTTTTTGATAAAATAGGATATTTTGACCCGGCTTTGGATGTAGGCACTATAACAAATGGCACCGGAGACCTTGAAATGTTTTTCAGGGTTATTATGGAAGGATTTACGCTGGTGTACGAACCACAGGCAATGATAAGGCACAGGCACAGAAAAGAAATGAGTAAGCTAAAAGTACAAATTGGTTACAATGGCAGCTTGTTTACTTACTTCGTTTGCTGCGTACGCAACTATCCGCAGACCCGTTTTAAATTCCTGAGGTTTGGATGCTGGTGGATGCGTTACTGGAATTTCAGAAGACTATTTCTTTCTTTTATCAATCCCCGAATTTTTCCAAGAGAATTTATCTTAGCTGAATTAAAAGGAGGTTTCAAGGGTTTATTCAAATATAAAAAGTCGCAGAAATTAGCAGCAGCAATTGAGAAAAATTACGGCAGCAATATACCCTATATCAAAAAGGGATTAAATATATTACCTGCAGCACAACAGCTCAACAAGGCAACAAGTGTTCGTATGGTAGAACTTTCGCATCCATTAGAATCATTGACGGACGTTACCGGATTTTCAAATGTACGGGTATATTTAACCTGGCTGGGCAACCCGGTTGGTAAGGTAGATATCCATAATAAAAACAATACTATCAGCAGTTCCAGGCTGGCGGAGCAAATTATAAATGAATTAGGATTGTTGTTCCTTAATATTGATCATACATTGATTACTGCAAACATCCAATCCTATAACCTGGCAGAACTTGACAAACATTTATCTCAATTTTCCGATGATACCGCTTCCTCAGGAGTACTGCCGGCAAAACATTTAAGTAGTGAATTGAGTGTAACCGTTTTGGTGAGTACATATAACCGGCCCGATGATTTATTCCGGTGCCTTACCAATATAACAGCCCAGCAAGTTGAAAGACCCATGGAAATAATCGTGGTGGACAATTGTGCCGGATCTGGATTAACGGAACCTGTGGTTGCCCAGTTTCCCGGCGTAAAATTAATTAATGAGTACAGGCAGGGTGTTTCCTATGCAAGAAATGCCGGCATAAGCGCCAGCAGCGGTCATATAATAGTATCTACAGATGATGATGTAACCATGCCCGCAGACTGGGTAGAGAAACTTATTCTCCCTTTTCACCGGGCTGATGTAATGTGTGTATCAGGCAATATTTTACCCATTGAACTTGAAACCCGCTCACAACAATTATTTGAAGAATACGGAGGACTCGGACGTGGATATGCTGTAAAAGAATATGACGGCAGGTGGTTCAACAATTTCCGCTTTAATGCAGTGCCAACCTGGGAATTGGGCGGCACCGCCAATGCTGCTTTCCGGTCAGAGATATTTAACCACCCTGCAATTGGCTTAATGGACGAAACGCTGGGGCCTGGCATGCCTTCAGGTGTAGGTGAAGATAGTTACCTGTTTTATAAAATTTTAAAAGCAGGTTATACTATTTATTATAACCCCAATGCATTTGTATGGCACAACCATCGCAGAAGCATTAAAGCACTTCGTAAACAAATTTTTAATTATAGTAAAGGCCATGTATCACATCATATAACAACGGTGATACGTGATAAGGATTTAAGAGGAATTTACCGCATATTTTTTAGTTTACCACTATCTCATCTTTACAGAATAAAAGCTAGACTAAGTGGCCGCAGCAAATACCCAATATCTTTTCTATTGCTTGAAATGTATGGCAATTTTCTGGGGCCCTGGGCATTGTGGCGTTCGCATAGAATTGTAAAAAAGCTTGGGAGAAATTACCCTGAATCAGGGACAAAATATTCAACCCAAAATAATTTAAAAAAAGAAGTAACCCAGGAAAACTAATCACCATTTTTGTAGTAAGTCAATTCCAATACCCTACCTCTTCTTCAGGGAAAAGCAATTTGTAACGATTTCTGCTACTTGTTAATTTAAGTTTTATCCATTTAATTCCTATCAACTAATTAAGTCTTTATGAACAAAGTTGACCAAAATGACTCATCAATTAACGGCATGTTGGCAGTTAACAAGCAAACTGCTTCGCCCTACGTATCTGTTGTAATGCCTTGTTTAAATGAAGAAGCTGCAATAGGTGCCTGTATTAAAAAAATACAACGTGTATTTATCAATTCGAATATCGACGGCGAAATTGTTGTTTGTGACAATGGTTCTACAGACCGCTCAGTTGAAATAGCAGAAAGTTTAAGTGCAAGGGTAGTACATCAACCTGTTAAAGGATATGGCAGCGCCTACCTAATGGGATTTAGTTGTGCAAAAGGTAAATATCTTGTTATGGGCGATGCTGATGACACGTACGACTTTAATCTTATTCCCGATTTTTTAGATAAACTGGATAAAGAAGGCAATGAGTTTGTAACAGGTAGCCGGTACCTGGGTAAGGGCGATAAAGCCATCACTTTTTTACACCGTTACTTTGGCAACCCGGCCTTAACAGCTATTCTCAATGTTTTTTTCGGAACAAAATACACAGATGTTTATTGTGGCTTCAGGGCATTTAGTAAGGAAACCTACGAGCTGATACAACCGGTAAGTACCGGAATGGAATTTAACCTGGAGCTGGCCATCAATGCGAAAATGGCCAATTTAAAAATAGCCGAAATCCCCATTCAGTTAGGAGAACGGAAAGGAGCATCTAAACTAAGAACATTTAGAGATGGATGGCGAAGTTTAAGAATGATGTTGTTGTACTGCCCTAATAAAGCATTCTTATTTCCGGGAGTTTTTCTATCGGCGTTGGGTTTACTGATACATCTATTTACGCTAACAGGTTTACTTACTTACGATGGCCGTGAGTTTAGCACCGTAACCGGAATCTTTGCATTAATTTTTAGCGTGGTTGGTTTTCAGATATTGAGTTTGGGAATTCATGTAAAAACTTATTCATGGAGCCGGCGTTTTGATAAAAGCAATGAATCACTCGTAAAATTTTACCAACATTTCAACCTTGAAAAAGGAATATTATTAGGACTAGGATTTTTTCTCACCGGTTTTTTAATTCTGCTGTACCTTGTAATCATTTGGTTTCAAAATAACCTGTTGCCATTGCCTAACCCGGAGTGGGCAGCATTTGCAGCCACCCTGTTTATAATTGGCCTTAGCACAATTTTTACATCACTTTTTGTTTCTGCGATGTCAATAAAACCAAAAAGTTAACACTAATAAGGATCTCTATTTTTTTAAAACTGATCTATGCTGCAATTATCCTTCACAAAGAGAAGTACATACTTTTTGTTGTTACTAATTACAATCAGCGGATTACTAGCCAGGTTTTATTTTGCATGGCAATTGAATCACTCACTGCCCGATTCTCCTACCCGATTGGTTGGCGACGAAACAGGTTACGATGGATTAGCCGAAGCATTGTTTTACGGATCATTTTTTCAGTGGCCGGGAAGAACACCCGTTTACCCATTGTTTCTTGCGGCATGCTATTGGGCATTTGGTCATTCAGTGGCGATGGCTGTTTATATGCAGGTGTTTGCAGGTGCCATAGCTATTCCACTTACTTACATTTTGTCACGAAGATATACAACAGTTAAAGTGAGCCTGGTTGCTGCGGCAATTGTAGCCTTTCATCCTTCATTGATATTACAGGTTACAAGGCTTTATACAGAAGTATTATACACGCCACTTTTATTATTAATGCTGATTACTCTATTTAAGGCATTGGAAAAACCTGTTGCAACCAGGTTTGGTTTAGCCGGAGCCATGTTGGCCATCACAAATTTGTGTCGTCCAACTACCATGTTATTTCCCGGGCTGATGCCTTTTTTAATGCCCTTTAACTGGTCTATCAAAAAACGGATTTCTTTATTCCTCGTGTATGTTGTTGTGCTTATTCTTGTAACTGCCCCCTGGACCTATCATAATTATAAAACCTACCACGCCTTTCTTCCTTACAGTGTTTCAACCGCATTGCTCTGGCAAGGCAGCCCGGAATTTTATCACCTGTCTAAAAAAAATAACCTGGTAACAATTTGGAGTGAACAGCTAAATTCAAAAAAGAACGGAGGACATGATCCTTTCAGTATTGAAGGAGATTATTATTTTACACAACGGGCAATCGTTTCCATTAAGCAGGAACCTGGTATTTACGTAAAATACTTTTTTCAGAAACTTGCTTATTGCTGGATTGGGAACAAAGTGAACGACTGGCCAGGCGGAAGGATATTCAGTATAAGTACAATGAAAAAATACTATACCAACTCCGCCGTGTTTTTTATTTTTTTTGCAAGGCTTTTACCCATTTTTGTTTTTGCAGGATTATTTTTTATCAGGAAGAGAATAAAGGATTTCATACCACTATTGCTGGTATGTGGGTATTTCACTTTTCTACATGCACTTACATACACTGAAGTTCGATACAGCGAACCACTTTACCCTATTATTGCAATCTTATTAGCTTGCGAACTGGAAGTGATATGGCGTAAGATTAAACCCGTCAATTTATCTGTTAGCTAATTGAGCCCTCAACGATCGAGTTTGAATTATTACCTGTAGTTGATCATGCGCTTCAAATACAATTTTGCAAGAGCGAGCACTGTTTTACTATTTACATCAAGCGAAAGTGCACCATACATTTGTTTCAATGCGGCCCTGGCGTTTCGTTGGTTTTGATAGATAGCATGAGCGTTTCCTGAGAAATGATGAGCAAAGTTCTTTCTTGATTTCCTGGTAATTTCTTTTCGCTTTTCGGCTGGCAAATAATTATAAATGATACTGATCACTTTTTTAATATCAGCTATGTCCTGACCGCTATTCATATAGGCTGCACTAATATTTCCGCCGTGAATCCTATACCTGGCAAGGTTTTTAAGAGAATATGCTACCGGATAGTTTGCTGCAATCCTAACAAACATTTCCCAATCTTCTCCATAATGCACTGCAAAAAAACTACCTATTTGCTCATATACACTTCTGCGTACAACAATTGCACAGGTACGAAGCCGTTGCTTTTCTGCAATGGTAGTAAACCAATTTTCAATAATACCGGCCTCCGGGGTTACGGTATCATTATTATACAAAAAATTATCGTGTTCATCTATTACTGAAAAGCCTGTAAATGCCGCACCAGCATCGGGATGATTTGTAAACAATCCGGCAATCTCTTTATAAAATCCATCAACTACCTGATCGTCACCATGTAAAATATGAATGAACTTTCCCTTTGATCTGTTGATGCAGGTTTCAAAATTTCTTAAGCTTCCTACATTTTCCTTTTGCCTGTAAAAATTCACACGCCCCTTGCCTGCCTCCTTTATTATTTGCTCAACATCTGCATCTGTACTAAAATCATCTATTACTTCAATCTGCATACTGGCTGCTCCAATATCCTGCTTCAGTACACTTTCAATTGTACGCTTTAAATATTTACTACAATTATAAGTTGGTATCATTACAGACCATAGATAGCCAGTTTCACCCAGGGGCAAAGGTTTTATTATTGGGGGATATTGTGGTGTTCTATCATTCATGACTTAAATTAAAAATCATTGCTATCCAATAAAACGTCCTAACAATGCAGCACCGCTTAAATCAAACATTTTAATTCTAAAGGTTAATGGTTTAAAAATCCTTATTGGAGATTTACAATAATTGAAATACATTCTTTCAGCCATAACGGGACCTTGACCCAACCCTATCAATTGAAAAAGAAATATTTTATTCCAGGGCTTATTATCTCCTATTGCGTGCCACATCAGGGAAGCAGGTAAAGTAAAGCCCATTCCCTCCCTTCCCATTGTGTTTATTTCAACATCTGCCGATACCGTAATGGCAGCGTTCAACATGTCCTGATCGCCTTTAAATGAACTGAATGCTTCCTTAACAAATGCATGAATATTGCCACCCGCCTTTTTATACTTTTCAGTTAGCGAAATCCACCTGTCTACTAAAATGGCACTGTTTCGTTCTATGCCTATAAATCCACTGTTATAATAATGTGTTGTATTATTAAACAAGATCTCATTCTCTTCAGAAATTTTTCTCCAGTCTTTGCGCCAGGGATGACTGTGATGTACTAAGTGAAATGAATTATCCAGGCATAAACAAACACCTTTATCCAGCCAATTAATATAAACCCTCCAGGGAGCTTTTACAACTATATCGGCATCGAAGTAAAAAAAACGATTTGTTGAAGGATTAGCATCTATCATTGCCCTAATAAAATAAGGTTTGTAGAATCCAAGATGCATTTCAGTTTCTATCGGAGTAAAACAAATGTCAATATCCGGTGATAATATATAACAATTATCTTCAATTAATTGTAACTGCTCCACCCATTCTGGCAGTGTATTTTCCTTATAGCCAATTTTAATTAATCCTTTAAACCCGGATTTAACCAAAGAATTTACCAATGCCGCAACGCCCAGATGAAAACTACCATCGTAAAGGCATATTATTATTTCCCCATAATCTTTATTTTGGATCATACACAACGAAGCTGATTATTACATTATTGATACGAACGTAATATTAACCAATTTTATTTTTGAATAATATTAATTCAGAAAACTGCTTTTTATAAGCATTTTTTACAGCAAGGTAAGTTTTCAACATTCCCAAATTGCTATGCAGTACATTAACATGGTCAAGATACTTTAATTTTTCCTTTTTATAGTAGTAGCCCTTTATTAAAAGTAACGCCTGGTAAACGACTATATTTTTTATACATCTTAAACACAAATACCTGTAGTTAAATTTCCAATCATTCACCAACTTGTCTGACATTCTATATGCTTGCAACAATACGTAGGATACACCAAACCCATAAAACAATTTTTTATAATAGGAAATAGTAGTTCTTATGCATGGAAGAAAATGTTTAAATTTTAATTCTTTTGAGTAATATATCCTGTAGCCTATTTTTCTTAGTGCCAGGCAAAGTTCATGATCGCCACTACTATTTAGGTTTTTCCCATTTCTATCGGTTACCAAAAAATCAAAATGATAGGTGTTTATCAAAACATTAAAGGCGGCTTTGTTAACCGTCATTCCGGCGCCGTATAGTACACCTCTTTCATCCGTAATATCTCCATTAATTATTGATTGTTGGCCAACTGCCAGCAGATGATATTGATTTACCCAAAAATACGGTGGCTCTTTATCTTCAAAAACGGGATATCCTGTTCCTCCAAGCGCACCAATTTCAGCATTTGACTCCATTATTTTTAAACTAATACTGATATAGTTTTCATCCAGCCAGTTATCATCATCGCAAAATAATACATAGTCAAAAGCAGCCTCTGCTATACCCCGTTGCCTGGCAGAAGAAAGGCCAGGTTCCCTTTCAAAAACAACCTTAAACGGCGGTTTTTCCTCAACATAATTTCCCCAGATATCTATCGCTTTTTGTTGGGTATTGTCGGTTGACGCATTGTCTATCACAATCACCTCCCACGATGATAAAGCAATATCTTTTTGTGCAAGCAAGTGACGCAATGTGGGCGTTAATCTTAATGCACTATTATAACAACATACAACAACACTTATTCCTGATGACATATTTGGTGAATTTTGTATGATTCTATGTATTTACAAGAATAAGTATAAAGCGCCACATTGCATTGGACAACCGGGAATGATTTTTGAAACCCGGGTATAATAGCTTTTATGTGAAATTTTAAGGGCTAAATTAAATTGACTTATTGTTAATCAACTACGCTAAGGTTCCCTTACTTTTTTATTTGGATTTTTTTATACAACTAAAGTGGAGCGCAAATCTGATATATGCAGCCATTCATTTGATAGCGTGGATGAATCTATTACACCCGCTTTCAATTTTTATTGTAGGATAAAATTTTAGAAGCGAATTTGTTTCTATTTTTGCTGCATAATTTACCTGCTTAAGGAATTTATTGAAAGCCGATCTGAAGGAGGTTGAAAACCTTACAAATTGTTTTAATCGGCCCAGTGCTGTAAAATCAGTACATTCCTTTTTCTGACTGGTAATTCCAACATCTCCTGAAATCCGTGGCGACATATACCTGGCTGGTAATGCCATTTTGATTTGTGGTAACAACTGCAAATTAAAAAAAATACATAATCATATTTGCGAAGGATCGCATTTTAAAATAGAGATTTTGATACAAACTTATATATATACCGGAATAGGATTTATCACTGGATTCATCATAGCATGGATCATACGAACGGTTTCGCTGGCAAAAATGAAAAAACTCCACAAGAGTACGCAAGGATACCTGGAAAGCGAAAAATTAATGAAAGAAACGCTGCAAAAAGAAAACAACCTGGTTCATCAAAATAAAATGAGTATTGAACTTGAATTTGACAAGAAATTAAAACAAGCCGAGGCGCTTAATAAAATTTTGGACGAAAACATACTACTGCTGCAAAAAAGTAATGAAGAAACAGAGGCCTTACTTTTAAAAGGTGAACCTGAATTGCACGCAATGAAACTAAAATTGCTGGAAGCTCAAAACACGATTGCGCGGTTTAAGGCACAGACAGGTGTAAAAGAGTAATATTTGGTATACCCTTTTTCTTAAGAGCCATTTATTGTAAAATGCTACATAAAAAATTCCTCGGAGATTATTTTGCCATCTTTTACTTTGTAAAGGCAAATTTCTGTCATATCCATTTGCCCTTTTCCTTTCATAATCACATCCATACGAAGGGTGATAGCAAAACTCTGACCCGCTATTATTGGAGTCGAAATTTCAAGATTATTCATATGTTCTACCATAGAGTCAAACTTTTTGCCTTTTTCTACAATGGCATCCAATCCGGTTGTTTCTTTTTCAAACTCCGGTGTGACAAATGGCTCAATGCTAACAGCATCATCTGCAAAAAGCTCTTTTTGAGCAGTTTCAAATTGTCCCCTGGCACACAATTGTACGAGGCGGTCCGCTATTTCCTGGATGGTCATAATTTTTTATTTAAAGTTATTAATAATAGCCCTGTCGTTACATTAAAAAGATTTATAAAATAAATGCTACGCCTGAATGACCTCACCCCAACCCCTCTCCAAAGGAGAGGGGCTAGAACATTGAACCAGTAAGAGTTGTAGCGATATTGTTATTTTAGTCGGACAATAGTGAAAATAAATGATAGCTTTTACCCAACGCTTTGCTAAAATATCGTTTGTATATTGTATGAAATAATTATGCCAGCATCTCAAACAAACCAGCTTTAGCTAATCTGACATTTATGAAGCAATGTTCACTACTATTTATTTTATGTACCAGCCTGCTGACCGTTACATCAAATATTCAAGCTCAGTATCCACAGATCATACATTCATTTTCAGCAAATAATTTTTTGGGAAATGATTACACAACAATCCAGGAGATAATGGGTAATCATAAAATTATTGCTGCCAGATACCAGCACCAAATATTACTGGCACTGAGTTATTTCCCTGAACTAAAAGACACAAGGATAAAGTTCCGGGTAAAACAAACCCGCACGCCGCTTGCATCCCGCCCATCATGGGCAAGTGCTTTTCTTCCAAAGAAAATAAGAAGATATGTAATTACCATCAGCGATAGTTCAATGAAATTACTGAGCCCGATTTTATTAAATAAGATGGACTTTAATGCGCAGGTAGGTGTGCTGGGGCACGAAATAAGCCATGTTGCAGATTTTTCAAGTAAGCACACATTGGGTTTGATAAGAATAGCAATAGGCAATTTTTCGTCAAAATTTCTTGACAAGTTCGAATTTAAAACAGATAGTATTTGTGTGGCACACGGCCTCGGTTACCAACTATTATCATGGAGCAAATTTGTACGGCAAAAATTCCACAAAAAAAATTATGATGGGGCAGATAATATAGAAGAGCCAATGCAGAGAGAAAGATATATGAACCCGGCAACAATTCAACACCGAATAAATAACCTTATTATCTATCAAAAATTGTTAATGCTAAAATACGATCCAGTAAATCCACATGACAAAACTTAAGCCCAGTGCAAGGAATGGATTTAAAAAAGCAACTGCCAGTATGATGGCGTTAAATATTAAACCAAGGTTTTCGTTCCTGGTAATTTTTTTGATTTCCTGTTCTGTAATGCTGTTTACAAGTAAGTAACTTTTCCTGGAAGCTGCAAACCAAAGCAACCGAAAAGCCAGGCTTATTAAAACAAAATAGGCAGCATAAAATATCACCGCAACTTTTACAGCTCCTGTTTGAAAAAACAACCCTAAAATTTTTGTTGGAAAAGGAACCAGGGCCACCAGCATCAGTAATAAACCATTGCAGATCATTACTGCATTATTGCTTCGATGCAAATACTTAAACAAACTATGGTGGCCCATCCATGCCAACAGCACATTTACAAAACTGATCATATAGGCTACACAAATGGGCCACTGCAGAAATAATTCATGCATCAATTCGCCATTGGAAATATGCTGCCTGAATGCTACACTTATTTCAAGCGTAAGTAAGGTAATAGCAATACAAAAAACCCCATCACTAAATGTTTCAAGCCTTGCAGTGTCTTTTTGTTCTTCAATATATGTGACTGTATTTTTCATTTGCTAATCATTTTTAACGGCACGTAAATAAGGCATTTAATTACCGGTTGGTATTTTACTTATTGTTGCACTGATGGCGCACATGAAGGCATACAGGCTACCACAATTGCATCCGGCCTCGCTAATGAAACTGCAGAAATTGTTTGAATGCTTTTGTCATCCTGCAGGTATAAAATTATCCAATCGTCCTGCCGTACAACTCTTGCTGAAATAACAACGGGCTCTGCCACATAGTCCTGCACCATTTTATTAGCCGGCTTACCATCCGGGCCAATTATGAGGTAATAATTTTTTTCGCCTTTTTCATTCATAACTTTCAATACCGGCGGTATGCCGCCAAGTATGCAACGAATGGCACAATCCTTATGTACTTTCCCCTCACCGGGTTTCATAACACCGAAATAACATTTAGGATCTAGGATCTCTCCTTTTATCTGCTTCACACCTTCATCTGTTTGCAGGGGCATCAAGGTTTGCGATGCAGTTGGCCCCACATTTTTCACAGGATCGTCGTCTTTATTTACCTGCAGCAATGTTTTTCCATCACTGTATAAAAGGGTGCCCCTCACAGTTAGTTCCTTATTATTCAGCGATATTTTTTTTTCAGTTTCAATTGCACGAATGGCCGTTTCGGCCCCAAATTTACCATAGCCAACAAGCGGAATAGTTATGTAAGATGCGTTGCCTAAAAAATCTTTTTCACCAATCACTTTTAATAATGGAACCGGACTATTAAAATAAATGCCTTTTACTTCTGTAAGCTTTCCAAATTCGAAATTTGATGTAGAAAATTTCTTTTGATTTGCAGCTATTAATAATGCTATTATCAATGCAAGCAAAAAAAGAAACATAATAACTTTTGTTACATGCCTTGCATAAACTGCAGGAGATTTTGGCATCCAGCCTATATAAAAAGCCTCACTCATTTTTTCTATTTGCCCTTTATTTCCGGGTTGTATTGTGTCACTCATAATTCAGGTTTTTATCTGGCATAGTTTAATTTACTTTGCCAGCGTATATGTTTTAACGGGGATGCATTTATTCAATATTCACCACCTTAGCATAATTCAATTTTGATTAACCGACAATTGTTTATTAATCAATGCGCCTGCTGTTTCTGTTCCTTCTGCAAGTGGTGCAGGATTTATATAAACTTTCTGGTCAACAATTTTTAACAGGTAGGTGCTTACCTTTTCTGTGAACGGCGGCGGCGATTGCCCGTTCTTTGGTAAGTACTGATAGCCGTGCCAGGGGCAGGTAATACATCCGTCAATAATTTTACCCTCCCCTAACGGCCCTCCCTGGTGCTTACATACATTGTGCAGGGCATATAACCTGTCTTCATGTTGATACACTGCAATCCGTTCATCCTTTATGCAAAAAATTTTGGCTCTGCCATTTTCAAATTCATTTACGTTACATAGTTCAATATAATTTTCTTTTGCCGGGGCAAATTGCTTGTTGTCTACCCTCACTTCTTTTGTACCGGCAATTAGGTGCAACGCAATAAGCCATAAAGCTCCAATTGAAATCAGCCATACAAATACCGGATGTGTTTCGTATTGAATTACACCCAGCATTACGTGCATAACAATAAATGCATACGCCAGGTACACAAACATGTGCACGGTTTTCCAAACTTTAGGTGAAAGATTGTGTAACCAAAAATCATGGCTGGTAATGGCCATCAGGAAAAATATAATGAGTGCAAAAAAGCCTAATGCCTGGAAAGGAAAATCACTTAATGAAAAGAAATTTGTATTGGAAGTAAATAAGGATACCAGCGGATTAACATTCGATAATGAATGAAACTGTAGTATACTGAATATGCCATGTATGGCTGCAATACAAAACATGGTAACACCCAGGTGCCGCCGGTTATATAACAGCGGTAAAAATTTTGTATTTATTCTTGCCAAAGGCCCGATGCTTAAAATTACATGCAGCAGCAATACCGCCAGTGTAGAGGTTGAACGTATCAACACTGTTTCAAAAGTATAATCCCGATTAACTATCGCAGTTAATACAATAAAACAGGTAAGATAGGCTACACAAAACCCAAAAAGGATGCGATCGTACAGTTTTTTTTGCCGGTTCCAACCTACTGCGGAATAAGATGCACTCATGGTAAAATTTTTATGGTATCCGTTGTTTGGTTATGAATAATATCGTGAATGATAATTTGAAAATCTTTTAATGTTACTGATGAATCTGATGGTAAAGCAAACCGGAAGATGCCCCGGTTATCTATCCGGCCAATCAGCTCATTTTGAGGTTTACTCACCTTATAAATAAGGGACGATGGCAGAACAGAAGCTATTTTATTCTGCCATTCCAACTGGAATTGAGTCCGGTTGGAATTGCTTCTTAAATTAATTACATAAGCATCCTTCTTTACTGATTTCAACACAACAGGTAATGCAGCAACTGAAGCCGGTTGTAGCAACTGATTAACAGCCGGGTTCGGCACAACCAGGTATGCGCTGATGATACCCAACGGCAACAGAACAGCCAACAGCCTCCAGGTTTGTAAATGTCTTTTTCTAAGCGTTTTGATCATCCTTTATATTTTAAAAAACTATTTTCAAAAAAAATGAGTTCGATGGTTACTTATGAATGGCCTTCATTTCGCCCTTTACTGCAAGCCTCCATTTTTGTAAAAGTGCCGGCCACAATACAATGATGCCGGGAATAATAATTAATTTAAAACCCCAGGTACTACCGTGGGTTCCGGCATCTATTTTTTTTATCCCTTTTATCAAAAACGGCCCGGTAAAAATCAACCCGCAAACCAGGTAAATCAATACAACGATGAAGATGAATGTTACTATCATGAACTTTTAAATTTTACTCAATTATTACAATGTTATTAAAGCCATTAAAGCCATCAGGTTCCCGGTAAGGATTGTCAACATCCTCTAACCACCGGCTTTCATCCACAAAAAATTTATAAGCATATTTACCAGGCGGCGGAAACGGTATTTCAATTTTCCATATTCCATTTAGTCCTGGTTGTAACAACCAGTTATCTGGATTCCAGTTATTAAAATCACCGGTAAGTGCAATTTGTGTAGCTGTGTTATTTTGTATTGAAAATTCAACAGATCGTTTTTGCTTATTGATAAATGGAGACGGATGTTGTTTTGAAACCGGCTCATTGCATAATACTTTTAACAGCGCCTTTCTTGGTTGCACCACTCCAAAGCCTTGCCGCTCAGCGGGAAAACCATCCATTCTTTTTGCTGTTGAAAACAACACCGCCCTAATCATCGCAGGCGTCAGTGCAGGATTAGCTTCCAGCAATTGTGCTATTACCGCACTCACCATCGGAGCTGCAAATGAGGTTCCATCTACATGCATATAATTTGCTGAAATAAATTTTGTTTGCTGCACCCTTTTACAAATTGCATCCCGGATAAAAGTTACATCACTATTGCTCAAATCGCAAACATCCCCTATTATTTTTGAATCAATTTCGGTAATTGTCCTTAACAATTCCTGATCCGGCGTATTCACCAAACGGTACAAAATTTCAGCTTCCTGCTTTTCCCTGGTGCCGGGTAAAATTGGTGCGGCTATCCAAATGGCATGCGCTACCAATTCGGGTTTCATTAAGCCATCAACTGTTTTGCCAAATGTTGAGTGGTATAAATTACCGGCAGGCATTTTCAATTGATTGTTATCATCTGCTCCGCCAACTGCTATTACATTCAAAGCATTTGCAGGAGGTTTAATAACACCATTGATATCATTGCCCACTGCGGCAACTATGTTAATGCCTTCGCTGATCAATGCCTCAGCAAGTTGATCTACCTGGCTGTCTTTTATGGAAACAGCTTCATCACCTCCAATGCTCATGTTTACAATCCTGATATTGTACCTGGTATGATTTGCGGCCACCCATTGCAATGCTGATACAATATTTTCGGTTGGAATTTTACCCGCTTCATTCTGCACTTTCAACAAAACAAGTTCGGCATTGCTAGCAATACCTTTGTACAAACCATCACTACAATATCCGTCACCTGCACCTACAACAGTTGTCATGGTGCCATGCCAGCAACTACTATCCGGCTCATTATCTTTTGATGAAATTATTGCATCCCCGGAAAAATCCAGCATTTTTAAGATCCTGTTTTTGTATGCCACCAGGTCGGGATGCGGATAAAAGCCGCTATCTATAAAACAAATCGTAACTCCTTTCCCTGTATAACGGGGATCTGCATTTAAGCGAAGCCCCGTTGGTATAACAACAAAATCATCGGCACTTTTTACCGGAAAATGCGGCCCTGTTTCAGGGAATACATGTTGCTTTGTTAAAAGTGCCGTATGATAATAATCCACACACCTGCCGCAAATACCATCCTCGCCTTTCCAACCGGGGTTATTTTCCTCTATTAAATGCAACACATTTTTTTCGTCATCAAAATGAAAACGAAACAGCAGTTTATCCACTTTATCAAAGCACAAGGGACAATCAATTTGTTCACTTTTCTTCATTTTGATCATCTAAATATTTATTGTACAAATAGAATAAAAAAGCGGGCAGCTATTTGTCTGCTACCTGACTGTTAAAAATAGTTTAGCTGAACATTGCATGAATTTGTATAATAGCAGACAATAGCCGCCACACTACCATGAGTAGCTTTACATTCATAAATTATTCAAACATGACACATAAAAAATTTAACGTGAGCAGCCGATTAATTTGCATCACACTGCTGTTAACATTGTTCCTTCAAACACAAACGGGGACTTATAAAATTCGGGAAGTGTTGTATGAACCTGCACCAATTAACCAAACAGTTCCGGTAGTAAAATAAAGCTACTCACCTTCTATTAAAACAGCATGGCCATCATTATCACGCACTATAAATGCGGTTAATTTTTTTCCGTTATCCTGTTTAATATTTACCAGCTCACGGGAAACCAACTGGTAACCTTTTGCTTTTAACTGGTTGTATAATCCGGTTGCATCATCTACCAGCAATGTTGTTTGCCAATGCCATATATCATCACTTTGCGTATCAGCAGGAAATACTTTTCCGGGACCAGGTTTAAGGTATTGAAGAAATTCAATGCCCGGCCCATCTGCAGCATGCAGGCCCGTGATATGCAAACTGGCGTCTTCCACAAAATTAAGATGCGCCTGTTCGGTACCCATATTCCAGCTTTCGCCTTTTCTTTCAATACCAAGTATGTTTTGATAAAACATCAGGCTGCTTTCTGTATTACTGATTCCGATGGCAGTATGATCTATACCCAGAAATATTTTATTGGCAGGTATTTGCCATTTTACGTTTCCTTTTCCCTTCGGGAAATAAATTAACTCCAGGTTATGATTATCTACATCGTGAAAATAAAATGCCCGGATTCCAGCCGCCGCCTTGTTGGATAATGGCAGTGTTTGTGGTGAGGTAGAAACATACTCAACATGATTCTTTTTCAATATTTCAAATGCCTTATCCATGTTACTTACTACAATTGCTATATGCTGAAAAATAAGGTCATTGCTTTTGGCATCTTCCGGAATGCTTCTGCCGCCACCAGTCAGGTAGTCGGTTAGTTCGATTATTTCATCGCCCAACTTTAAACGAACTACTCTTATGTGAAGACCAAAAATATGCTGCAATTTTTCATATTGTTCCCCTTCATATTCATTGTCCGAAATTTTTGTAAATCCCAGCACACCTGTATAAAAATAAACGGAACGATCCATGTCTTTTACGGTAATACCAATAGCTGCTACTTTTTTTACCTGGGCAAATAAGGTTTGGGTTATTAGGAATAGCGAAATACTAAAAGCTAAGATCTTTGCATACTGCTTCATCGTCTGAATTTTTTAGGTGAATATTTTTTGAACGGATAACTGATTTAGTTTTGTTGATCATTGACTGTACTTGTACAAAAAACTCAGCGGCTGTAAGCATACCTGCAAAAGGAATAAACAAATAAATCCAGAAGGAGGTATAAATTCCTGATGGAAATGCGGAGGCAAAACTCCTTGCAGGGTTCATTCCAAAACCGCTGACAGGGCCGGCAATAATTACATAGATACAAACCATACAGGCAGCAAATATTCTTGTGTAGGCTTTTATCTTTTGATGCGCCGATGTAAACAACAGCATTGTAATCATAATAAATGCAATACAAAATTCCATAAGGGCTGCATACGCAACACCCGCTTTGCCCGGCACGGTTACCACTGAATTTACCGGGGTAGCAATCAACAAATCACCCATTAACAGCCGCATTGCATAAACGGCTATTGTACCGCCGATCAATTGAAAACAGCAATAAAACAAACTATCTTCCCAGCCAATTTTATTCAACCGAAAAAAAGTAATAGTAACAGCAGGATTTATATGTGCACCAGACGGCGCAGTAAAAGGCGAATAAAAAATAAATAAAGCTGTAGCCCCCATAAGTACGCCCATCAATATGCTTCGTTCAAATGCATCTGGTATAGCATTGTGAAAGATGGCATCATTACCTTCCAGCATGGCACCAAAAAAACAGGCTGAAATCATAAAGATAGCGAGGCCAAGCGCCTCCATCAGGTATAATTTAAAGTTGGTATTAAATGTGGCAACAAACTTAACTATGCCGCTTTTACCAGGTACTTTGGGTAATGTGATTGCTCTCATATTGCAAAGCAATTTATTACCCGGGAATTTTTTTGTCGGGTATTTGACGACCAACCAGAATTATAAATATTCACGGAACAAAATTGTATAGCATTACTTCAAAATACCGAATATCAAAAAATGCTGGCAGGAGGAATATACGATGCCAGTGATATTACGTTGGTAGCAATACGCACAAGTGCAAGGGAATTAAAGAAGGAATACAACGAATGTAGCAAGGATAAGATATCAATGTCGGCTACAATGTAATACTTGCGCCCAATGTACAAACCTATGTGGCGCATTATGTGGTGATAGCTGCTGAAAGAAGGTCTCAACCTGCCACACCCCACACCGGTTACAACTGGTAAAAATATGTGGATTGGTGGTGGAAGTATTTTTCCGGGGGGCTATTGCCGATCATACAACGAGAAATTGATACAGAAGCATTCCCGATTACCCGCCACCTCTGCGGATTACAAATATCTCGCTGATGTTAATCAACCAAGTCGAGTGTATCTTGTACTGATTGGCTTTCTAAATTGTTCGTTGTTCTTCCGTCGAGCTATCATGTTGCTAAACCATGCTGAGTGTTCATGCTTGTCTTATAGAAGATCAAGAATTCCGAATGTTTTTGAGTACGGAATATTTAAATCGAGGAATTGAAATTTCTGATTAGCATCCTGGTCCTTTAAAAGCTTATAGATTTTTAGGCTCTCCACATCGGAAGAGAGGTAAAATTCTACAGATTTCTCTATATCTGCTTGGGCAAATAACTTTGAATCATTCGGAATGATATTTCGTTCTTTCAACTGTAGTTTATTTTTATGCTGAAATACCGTTCTTGCAAATTCTCCCGTTTTTTTAGCATGGTCAAGATTAAACGGAAGAATTTGTAAATTTTTTAAGGGTAATTCATTAACATCGCCGCCTACACAATACTCTGCAATTGAAATGGTACTTATTACCATGGTTATTTCTTTTTCTAAAAAATATCTAAAATAGCCATCTGCGTTTTTGAACAATGTATCCTTATCATTCAAGAAACGAAGAAAGAAGCTTGTATCCAATAAAACAGATTTATGCGTCATAACCTCCTCTTATTTGTCTTAACCATTTATCAGCATCTATTGTTCCTAACCAAGAGCTTTTTGCTTTTTCTCTCAACCCACTTAAATACAATTCATCATACTTAGGTTGGTAGTCTACCAATTCAAGAAATTTTAAAGATGATTTATCTATTTCTCCAGTTTCAGAATGTTGTTTACCCATAGCTCTTATTCCAAAAGTTTTATAAAGCAAATTACTTTCATACTTTTCTAGAAAAGCAATTGGGGTCTCAATTCTAATTTTTCCCAGTTCATCTGTATAAATATGAATATTTGCTCTGTCCTTACCTCCCGCATCAGTTACTCTACCATAAAAATAAAATTCAGCTTCTGCCCAAACTGCTTCGGTTCTATAAAAGTGAGTTGTCCTATCAATTTTAACTTCATTAGAATTGTCTACCGAAGTATTTATTGTAAATACATAGTCCTTTTTTGCCGCCATATCTTGAATGTTTTCTATTGCTTTCGCAGTTGAAAGATCCAAAAAGTCAATATTTTTAACTTGATCCACTTGTCCAATAACTGCATTGAAGCCAATTATGTATTGAATTGAGGTCTTAAAAATATGCCTTACCGATCCATCTTCAATTTTATAAGTAATTGTTGGCCTGTCTTTTTTATCACCAGGATAGAGTAAATTTTCTGCATTTTCAAGTATGGATATAATTTCCCGAATATCATAGTTTTCCGGAGAAAGTTGGAAATTCCCCTTTGAGCCAGTAATAAGTATTTGTATATATCCTATTTTTTCCACAGGCCAAATATAATAAGTTTAAGGTCAACATTTTGTCAAAAATGAAACACTCTACCAGTATAGCTTTTCAAAGACTTAGTAAACTTATTGGGCATAACGTACAACCATTGCCGTATTTTAAAACAACTTTAAAGGTTGCATTTATACTACATTTTATCATTCTATATCGTTTGTAGAAACCCTTGCAGTATGCATGTGCTTCAATTCCCTTTCCAGGAAATAATTGAGTATGGTACGTATTAATGCAATAGCAGCAAGTTTCCCTATATCATCCCAGCCCGGAGAAACAGCGGTTGATAACACATCTGCACCCAACAATAATTCAAGCGACACGGCAACAGCACTTCCAAACTGTACCCTTATCTGTTCCGGGTTAATCCCTTTGTTTTTATTGATGTACTGTTGAATGTATTGATACAATGTTTTAATAACAGCAATACCAATGATTACTGCCGATAAAATTTCGACTGCATGGCTTATAATATTGGTTATAAAAATAGCTACTTGTTCCATACCAGCTTGTTTAAAAATGAAAGCCCTGCTTACACAGGACTTTCCATGTTACTCATCATCCTAATTCAAAAAAATTATTATTATTTTAAACGGTATGCATTTCTATACCGGCCGTTGCTTGTTCAAATTGTGGAAGCACTGCGTTGATTAAATGATCGCCCACTCTTAATGCATTGGCAGCAATTGTAAGTGCAGGATTAAATGCACCACAGGATGGAAAGAAGCTGGCATCAACAACGTACACATTTTCCAAATCGTGTGTTTTACAATTAAGATCCAGCACAGATGTATTGGGATCACTACCAAATTTTAAAGTTCCATTCTGATGGCTCATACCACTTACGTCCAGATCGTAGCCCTTCCAATGCACATCTTTGTAATCATCGTCTAACATTCCTAATTTTTCAAATACAGTTTTCAATTTGTCTTTTAATTTTTCGTACGCTGTATAATTGGTTCTTGTATAGCTTACTTTAATACTTCCATCTTGCCGAATGGTAACCCGATTTTCGGGTGAAGGCAAATCTTCGGCGGTAAGCCAAAAATCAATGGACCTTAATTTTAACTGCTCGTAGGTTTCTCCCGGAAAAAGTTCACTGCCCATCCATAAGATCGTGTCAGGATCATTGCGTCCCATTAATTGTATTTCGCCCAACGGAAACTGGCTATCATCTGCTTTGTGATAAAAATCTGCCAGTCCCAGTGATTTCTGAAACACACAATCATTTAGCTTTTTTGTAAAAGCCACCAGGCATCCATTGTGGTGTAGCATTAGGTTGCGGCCCACTTGCCCGCTTGAATTTGCCAGACCATCAGGGTGTTGCTCATTTGAACTTCTTAAAAATAATGCTGCACTATTTACCGCACCACAGGCCACAATAAAAATAGCTGCCGTAAATAATTGTTGCTGCCCGTTTAGTGTAACACTTACCGCTATCACTTTATTTCCGGTTATATCTGTTATTAATTTATCAACATTCGCATGCGTGATCATGGAAACATTTTCCTTCATCAACGCTTTGTCGATTGCAACTACCTGTGCATCTGCCTTTGAATCTGTAAGATCTGGAAACCCATCAAAATTTTCCAGCACAACAGGACTTGCGTATTTATTACTATCCTGGGGCAACTTTACACCCATGGGTAACGGGAACGGTTGCAGGCCCAATTGTTTTAATTTGCCTTCAAGGTCCTGGATGAGCGGCTCATAAGGCAATGGCGGCAATGGATATTCCATATTTGCAGGCGGTTCACTGGGATCTGTACCCCGCTTGCCATGCACATGATACATTTGTTCGGCAACATCATAATAGGGCGCAAGTGTTTCATAACCAAATGGCCAGGCAGGGCTTGTTCCGCCATAATGTTTTACTTCTTTAAAATCTGTTTCCCGGAAACGAAACAAGGCAGCGCCATACATTTTACTGTTTCCGCCAACATTGTAATGAATGTATGGAAGAAAGGGTTTATCATCCTGATCGTACCAGTTTTCTTTGGGACGATACCTGCCCACTGTTACTACTTCATGAGGATCCCAGTTTTGTTTTTCCTTTGGAATAAATCCGCCACGCTCCAGTATTAGTATTCGTTTACCACTGGAAGCAAGCTTGCCAGCAATGGTGCCACCACCACTGCCGGTACCAATAATTATAATGTCGTAATGATTTTGCATACCATTCATTTTTTTATACAACAAAAAGACGACTTAATAAAAAACGAAGCTGTCGCTTAGTTGACGTACCTGATATGTTTTTCAATTTTTTTTTGAAGCAATTTAGCGGCCAGTATATAACTCAATAATTTCAGTTGAAAAGTGATGATTATTTTAACCCAGGTGTCGGGCAACTTTCACAAATATTTGAGTGGACTGAATAATTTGCATTAAAAAATCATGAAAACATTTTACTACAATTCCTGTCTTGTTTTTGTATCCGGGCTATTTGCAAATACTTTATATGCACAGGAACCAGCCTTGGCAGAAAGAGAAATGAATAAGGCCCATCACCGCATTTCCATATTTGTAGCACACCCGCTCATACCAGCGACCAATGAAGCAGGCGATGTAAAAAAGAATTTTATAGTATCTACAATTGGCCTTAATTACGACTGGTGGCAGAGTAATAAATGGACCATTGGTTTGCACAATGATTTTATTATTCAATCATTCACCTACGAAAACAGTAACAACAAACAAACAGTTGAAAGAGTATACCCTTTATTGTCAACATTAGTTGCTGTATACAAACCAGGCAGACATATTACGGTATTTACCGGACCAGGCAGAGAATTTGAAAAACATGAAACCTTTACTGTTATTAAATCAGGAATTGAATACGGAATTGAATTATCAAAACAATGGGAAGTTGCTACCGGACTGGAATATGACGTAAAAATAAATGGTTATAACTCCTGGTTGCCGGGCATTGGCTTTAGCAGAAGCTTTGGTGGCAAATAGTACTTTTAAAATTTCAACTTTTTTTGCCTGCTGCTAATTCAATTACATTTGTACAAACCATAGCACATGACCCCAACAACTGTATTAGGACTGGCAGCAGCGTTTTGCACAACCGTATCTTTTTTACCCCAGGCAATCAAAACAATTCAAACAAAAAATACTTCGGGCATATCACTTTCCATGTATTCGCTTTTTGCATTTGGCACACTGCTTTGGTTACTCTATGGCATATTTACCAACAATCTGCCGGTAACAATTGCTAATTTTGTCACCTTCATTTTTGCAGCCATTATTTTTGTTTACAAAATAAAATATAAATAACGTAACTGAAATAACATAACGACAAAGGGATTTTGCCATAAAGCAAAACCCCCGTATGCGACCAACAACAACAATAAATTATACTGCTTCGGCTATCTTGTTTTTTATTTTAGTAGCCGGCTTTTTTTGAAACAGCCCATGTTCTGTTATCACCCTTATTATCTCTGCAACTCCCCATGCCTGGGCAACACAGCCCCTTGGATGATGTGGCGCATCTCCATCAAATATTTCTGATACACTGCCAATACAAGCTTCGCCTAAATGGTACTTAAATGCACTGATAATTTCTTCAGCTTTCTTTTTTCCTTTATCGCCATACACTATCATCACTGCATCAATATAGGGGCCCAACAGCCAGCTCCACACAGTACCCTGATGATAAACGGCATCCCGGTGCCATGCATCTCCGCCATAAACACCGCTATAATGACTGTCGTCCGGAGATATGCTTCTTAATCCTACGGGAGTGTATAATTTTTCCGCTGTTATTTTCAAAACATTGCCTGCAATGGTAACATCATTTACCAGCGCAAAAGGCAAACCAATTGCAAATAGCTGATTGGGCCTCAGTGCATCATCTTTTACATCTCCATCAATTACATCATACAGGTAACCAGTCGCTTCATTATAAAACTGTTGTATGAAATTTTTCTTTACCAATGCTGCTTTTTGTTCATAGATAGTAGCAGGTTCCTTTTCTTTATTCAACAATAAAAGCTCTGCATATATACATAGTGCATTGTACCAGAGCGCCTGTATTTCTACCGCTTTACCAATACGAGGTGTTACAACCCAATCGCCTACTTTGGCATCCATCCATGTCAATTGCACACCTGGCTCACCTGAATACAAGAGCCCATCCGATTCTTCATGTATATGATACCGTGTGCCTTTGTGGTGCCATTCCATAATATCTTTCAATACCGGTAGTATCTGCTGTAACACAAACTTCTTATCATTGGTTGATTGCAGGTATTTATATACCGCAATAAAATACCATAGCGTACCATCTACATTGTTGTATTCAGGAGCTTCTCCGTAATCCTGGAAACGATTGGGCAACATGCCCTGGCTTACACTATTGGCAAATGCTCCAAGAATTTTTTTAGCATCTTCAAAACGGCCCGTACATAAAGTAAGACCCGGCAAACTTATCATAGTGTCCCTGCCCCAGTCTGTAAACCAATGATAGCCCGCAATAACGGTTTTCAATGTTTCGTCTCTTTTTACAATAAACTGATCGGCCGCCAATAATAATGAACGCATTGTTTCATCCGCAGATTGATTATTCAGCAAAGCTTCCCTTCTAAGTTTTTCATTGGCCAGTAATATGAATGCGTCTTTTTGAACAGGGTCATTTGTTGAAATAATAATTCCCACCGTATCCCCTTTTTTTAGTGATAATGTAAATACACCGTGGTTAAATAAATCCTCTGAATAATCAAGTCCGCGATACGCTTCAACCTGGTAAGTAAAATTATTAAACCACCTGGGCGAATGCCTGTAAGTAGCTTCGGGCACTTTGATATACAGGTGCTGATCTCCATCTGGTTGGTTATGAAAAACCTCCTTTTCAAAACCGGCATCCCAGTGCATTTGTGGCCCTTCATGGGCCAGGGTATGATAGCCCCTTGCCGCCATTAAAGGCAATAGTTCCATAAAACATTTTCCTTTTGCATGTAAAACTTCGTAGCAAACTACAACAGTATTTTCTCCATGAACCATGGCGATTGTTTTCTTTAACCGGATGCCTTCCACTTCATATATCCATTCGGCAAATAAATCTTTTGAAAAGCTGTGGATGTAATTAAACCCATTCGGTGAAATCACATCTTCGGCATAATGATTTGTTCCCAGCTCAATTCGCTTTTCATTTATCACCAGGATTTCATCCAGTTTACTTAACAGTACCATTCTGTCTGCAGGTGGCTTAACCGCCGCAACCAGCAATCCATGATACCGGCGTGTGTTGGCACCTGTTATAGAAGCGCCTGACCAGCCGCCGAGTCCATTTGTATCCAGCCATTCCAATCCGCTGGCGGTTTCATATTGCTGAAAGGTTGATTTATCTTTTGTTAGCATTATATTTCTTTTTGCAATCATTAAATACAGTTTTCAAGTTTAAAGTACTGTTCAATTATTCCGTCAAACAATTTACCTGAGATTGATAATTACCCCAATGATTTTACGACAAAATATGGAATTATAAAAACAACAACATTTTAAATGAGTTCCTATGCATTTACCACGGCTTCCCTGGGGGCTTCCTTCTTTTGTTGTTTAAATAAACAAATACGATTTATCAACTCTGCAACCACACCCGTCCAACCGGTTTGATGAGTGGCACCTACTCCCCTGCCTGTGTCGCCATGAAAATATTCGTAAAACAATACAAGGTCTTTAAAGTGCGGATCCTGCTGATAAAGTGGATGATTGTCATTGACCGGCCGATTGCCTGCTTCATTCATTTCAAAGATGGATACAAGCCTGGACGCAATTTCGATTGACACATCGTGTAAGGGCAGTTCATTACCGGAACCCGTAGGAAACTCAATACGGCACTCGTCGCCATAATAATGACTGTATTGATTCAATGCATTTACCAACAGGTAATTCATAGGCATCCACACGGGGCCACGCCAGTTTGAATTGCCACCAAACAACGAAGTGTTGCCTTCGGCAGGTTGGTAATCAAGCCCAAAATTCTGTCCGTCAATATTTACACTATAACCATTTTCATGTATTTTGGAAATGGACCTGATTCCTCCTTCTGATAAAAATTCTTTTTCATCCAATAAGGCTTTTAGCAACTTCCTCAGGCGATGTTGGGGAACCAACGACAATAAAATATCATCATTTTCATTGAGCTCCTCTATTACCAGGTATTCTTCATTTTTTTTACGATACTGTTGAAACCATTTCAGGCGGTTGTGAAAATCGGGTAGCTTTTCAAGCGTGTCTTTTTTTAATACCAATACGGCAAACAAGGTGGTAAGCCCAACGAGGCTGCGGATTTTTACCGGAATATACCTGCCATCCGGAAGTGATAATACATCATAAAAAAATCCTTCATTATCATCCCAGCTTCCTGTCCAGTCAATTCCTATCCTGTTGAGTGATGCTGCGATATATACAAAGTGTTCAAAAAATTTGGTGGCAACATCTTCATAACTATTATTGTATTGCGAAATTTCCAGCGCCATTTCAAGCATATTCAAACAATACATCGCCATCCAGGCGGTGCCGTCTGCCTGCTCCAATACACCGCCGCCGGGTATGGTATTACTCCTGTCAAATACACCAATATTATCAAGGCCCAAAAAACCACCTTCAAAAACATTGTTGCCTTTATGATCCTTACGGTTAACCCACCACGTAAAGTTGATTAACAGTTTTTGAAAAACCCTTTCAAGGAATTTGACATCTCCTTTCCCTGTTTTTTCTTTATCTATTTTATACACCTGTAAACAACTCCATGCATGCACCGGCGGGTTTACATCATTGAATGCCCATTCGTATGCCGGCAACTGGCCATTTGGATGCATGTACCATTCCCGCAGAAAAAGTATCAATTGTTCCTTTGCAAAACCAGGGTCTACCATCGACAATGGCACACAGTGAAAAGCCAGGTCCCAGGCCGCATACCAGGGATACTCCCATTTATCGGGCATTGAAATAATATCTTCATTGTTAAGGGAATCCCATTGATGGTTGCGGCCATATTTTCTTGCTTCCGGCGGAGGAGGATTGCCGGGATCTCCGTTTAACCAGGCCGGAATATCAATATTAAAATATTGCTTACTCCATAACATACCTGCAAGTGCCTGTCGTTGAATATTTACCTGGTCCGCGTTGGTGGCAGCAGACACACCGGCATAAAATTCATTGGCCTCTGCAATACGATCATTAAATACCTGTTGGGATAATGAATCAGCTACAGTTTCGGGGATATGTTGTTTAGTTAAACGCAGCCTGACAGTTATGGCCGCTCCCGGAGCGACGTTAAATTCATACATGGGCGAAAATTTTGTCCCTTCTCTTTTCTCTTCCAGCAAACTGTATTGTTGTTCTATAACGGCAGTATGAAAAGCATCCTTTACAAATGGCGATGCATTTGCTTGTCCGTATAAACGTTCAGTATTGGTTTCATTTTCGGTAAACAGTGTACGGGCAGGTGTTTCAAAATAAAAATAGTAGCGGCCCAGTTCGGGATGATCCAACACAACTTTCCCTGTTCCATCGGCTTTAATCACAGGCTTTTCAGGCATCAACCCAAAACTCCACAGGTTCCTGCACCAAAGGGTTGGTAAAATTGCCAGGTAAGCAGCTTCACTGTTACGATTATGTGCAGTAATTTGAATGCTGATATCTTCCACATCATTTTTTGCATATTCAGTAAATACATCAAAATACTGTTGCTTGTCAAAAATGCCTGTATCCAGCAATTCATACTCCTGTTCCTGCTTTGACCGGTGGCCGTTTGTATTTACAAGATCAGCATACGGATATTCTTTCTGTGGGTATTTGTACAAGTGTTTCATGTACGAATGCGAAGGTGTGTTGTCGAGATAGTAATATAATTCTTTTACATCTTCGCCATGGTTGCCCTCATTGCCTGTAAGCCCAAACATGCGCTCTTTTAAAATAGGATCTTTACCATTCCACAAAGCAACACTAAAACAAATGCGTTGCAAATCGTCACTGATACCGGCAATTCCATCTTCGCCCCACCGATATACCCTGCTTCGTGCATGATCATGCGGAAAGTAATCCCATGCTTCGCCATGTTCACTATAATCTTCTCTTACTGTACCCCATTGACGTTCGCTGAGGTAAGGCCCCCATTTTTTCCACAGTTTATTTTCAAGTCGTTTTTGTTCTTTATTCATGGCAACTATTTTTTTAGTCGTTATAAAAAATACTACTTTTTGTTTGTTTTACATATTTCGGGGTGTATTTCAAATTGTCGCTTTATTTGTAAGACTGTGGGCGGTGGAGACACCGCCCACGGCTGACTGCCCTGGCTGGTGTCTCCACCAGCCAGCGACAATTTGAAATGCACCCATATTTCGTTTCACAGGGTAACGTGATTATTCAATTCATTTCGAAGCGAAGTACACGTAACCCAGGTAGAACATATTCTTCTGAACGATCTCCCGGATGACTGTAAACAATATTTTAACCATTGCCTTCAAAGCCCGGATATAATGTCATACCACCATCAACAAACAACGTGGTACCGTTCACGTAGTCAGCATCGTCACTTGCCAGCCAAACCGCAGCTTTGCCAATATCCTCTACCTGCCCAATTCTTTTTTGAGGTATTAATTTTAATAAGTTCTGTAGATGGGCAGCAGTATCCCATGCATCATGATTTATGGGTGTTGCAATGGCACCCGGAGCAATGCTGTTGATCCGGATTTTTTTGGGCGCATATTCCTGTGCGATGGTTTTCATCATCAGGTTAACACCTCCTTTACTTGCTGCATAGTTTGCGTGACCGGCCCATGGAATCACTTCATGTACACTACTCATACAAATAATTTTTCCGGCAGACTTTGATTTGCCATTCACCCCCCTTTTCAAAAATTCACGTATGGCTTCACGGGCACATAAAAACTGGCCGGTAAGATTAACACCAATTACAAAGTTCCACTGATCGAGCGTCATTTCTGTAAAAGGTGAATCTTTTTGGAGCCCTGCGTTGTTTACTAAAATATCAACAGTACCATATTCCTTTACCGCATCTGCAAACATTTGTTTCACTTCTTCCTCTTTACTTACATCACACTTGTATGCCATGGCACGGCCGCCATTTTCAGCAATTTCGGCTGCTACTTTTTCAGCCATGTCTTTGGCCGCCATTACCGGGTAATTTACAATTACGGTAGCCCCTTCTTTAGCCAGTTCTTTGGCTACACCAGCGCCAATTCCGCTGCTGGCACCCGTTACAATGGCTATTTGATTTTCTAATTTTTGTTTCATGTTTTTATATTGTTTTAATTATTTAAAAGAGTCGCAGGTCGGCATATTGCATCGGAAATTCTTTCCTGCTTTCAGCCAATCCTTTTCTGATTAACATCAATTCAAAATCTGTAAGGATATTTGTATAATTTCTAAATACATGGAGCGGAGAATCAAATTCGTGATGGTAAATATGTTCGTCTGCGGCTCCGCGTTCGTGTGACATATAATTGAAATAATCAGCGGCCTGCAACCGGCCCCAGGCAGCGATGGCATCAACACAGGCATGCTGCAGCACTTTGTTTTCAAGACTATAAATCTTTTTTATACTGTTATTCTGCATCATGTTTTCGCACCACACATAGCGTTCCCGTTCCTTATTTTCCCAGGAAACGGTTTGACTACAATCATATACACCAGCAGGTGTCGTCGTTGTTAAAACTTCCTCAGGGCTTACAAATGCATAGGAAGTATTGTTAACTATTTCGCCCGGTAATGCTTGTAAAAATTCGAATATCCCAGAGGCTGGTTTTTTGTAAATCCCCAATGTTTCATAGTCTAAAAAAATATTAACTACGTTGGCATCATCTGCATCTGCCCGGAGCCAGTTTGCAAATTTTTCTGCTGTAAGCGGATATTCATTCCAGTGAACGTCATCAAAACGAAAGGCTATATCATCGGAAAGCGATGTGTTCCTTAACAATAATCCGAAGCTATCGTTACCGGGAGCGGCATAAACCCTGTTGGCGGTTCTGCCATTCAGTATACTTTTATGTCCTTCACACAGCAACCCTTTGTAACCCATTTCTGCAACCATACCAGCCAGTTGATTATCATGAATGAGTTCAGTGTTACGGAATACAGTTGGCTTAATTCCAAAAACTTTTTTTATTAACTGCCCGTGTTTATAAACCTGCCGCTTAAATTCATTTGGAGAATATAAATAACTGAGCGAATGAAAATAAGTTTCCGCAAGTATTGACACCATTCCGGTAGCTACCAGTTTTTGAAATGAAGTGATTACATCCGGACGATATTTCATTAACAACTCAATAACGGTTCCGCTAATTGCAAAACTGATTTTAAATTTACCTTCCTGATCATTGATAAGTTTATGCATTATCTCATTTGATGGCAGGTAGCATTCATCGGCAAGGATGTTAATCAATCTTTCATCTGCTACAGCATCTTCATAACAATGCTCAACCGTTACATCATTTCCTGAATATTTTTTGAGTTGAAAAGGTTGATGAACTTTAAAATATAAACATATTGATGGCATGTGCTTGTATTTAATAAAACCGGAGATGAATAAAAGAAATTAATTTCAGTGCTTTAAAAAACGGTTGCTGTTGTATTAACAGCACCGTCTTATTTAACCTATCAAAACCAAACTGCAATGCTTTAACCGTTGGATGTAAAACTAATTTTGGTTGCGTTGTATGCCTGTCGGCCCTTTGACATTAGGTGTTATAATTTTGTTATCAGTTCCATACTATTCCGTCATTCAGTTCAATACGTTTGCGATCGTAAAACAATATGCCTGCTTCCCTGAGCTCGTTGAACATTACGTTTACACTTTGACGTGAAGTTGCAATTACACCGGCAATATCACTGTGTGTCAGATAATTGTTCAGGATAATTTTATCACCAATTCTGTTACCATCGGTACGTGCCCAGTTTTTTAAAAACCGTATCAATCTTACTTTAGCATCGTGAAATACCAGGTCGGAGTGGCGGCTCTCCAACCGTTTTAATTTGTTGTTAACCATGTTGGCATAATTTACGGCCAGCATACTGTTGTTGCGAAGCAACTTTTTAAAATCGGAAGAATTAAAAAAACATACCACTGTATTAACAGTAAGGGCCTCAGCAAACTCATCACTGGCGGGAAAACCATCAAGACTGAGGTCACCAAACACTTCAGGGGCGGTTAGAATATCTTTGATTAATTCATTGTCCATTTCATCGCAGAGCGTAATTTTTATTTTACCTTTTATCAGTAAAAAAATTTTGCTGTATTCACCTGCGCCGTAATCAAATGTTTCGCCCCTATACACTGTTTTAGCTTTCATAAATGAACAGGCGCCCATCACCTGTTGATCTGTTAAGCCAGCAAAAAGTGGCTGATTTTTCAAGTAAACAAATTTAATTTCGTCGTTCATAATATAATTTTTAAGCTTTTTCTAAATGTTATTTTCAAATATTTTTTGAATTGAAAAGGGCATTTTCAATTTTATCTTTCAGTTCGTTTTTAGGTACCAGGCCAATGCTGTGATCCACCAGCTGGCCGTTTTTAAAAAAAAGAATGGTAGGTATTTCCCTTACTCCAAAGGTTTCACTGATGATTGTTTCTATTTCAAAATCTACTGTATAAAAATCTACTATCCCTTTATAGGTTCTTTCCAGGTCATTGTAAATCATTGATACAATCTGGCAGGCTCCATTATATTCCGACTTAAACTGTACCAGGGATAAATTCATGTTTTCTATTGCCATGGGGTCAAATTTTTTTTGCTGTATCATTCTGTAATTTTTTAATTTTTTTTCTACCCTATATAGCCAACTGACATGCCAGTTTTTTTTCAGTCAAATAAAAAAACCCTAAAACCCTTTACAGCAAAGGGTTTAAAAATTTAACTGAAGTCCATTTTTTAAATAAATGAAAATTATTTTCTCCCAACCTGTTGGGAATCTTACAATATATTGGGAGAAATTTTTGGGAATAAGGTCTGAAATCTTGTATTTATTCAGCCCACAAAAATGGCGCTATTGAAAGCCTTTTTACAGTAAACAGGGTGCTATTATTTTTTAAAATGCCGGGGCCTTCGGATAAGTATCCGATCGGATTTATGGATTTACAGGAGGTAGAAATTAGAGTTACCCAAGGGCGTATTTTTTCGTTGTAAATATCGAACAAAATAGTTTGGTAATAAAAAGGTTTTGATTAATTCTACTTTGACATATTTAAAAAAATGTGGCTCACGGTTACGATAGTTTAATTATGGAACGAAAAAGATGCCATGAAAAAATACAGTACAAGTGAGTGACACAACGATGCCGCCATAAAAAACTTCTGCTGGTCAACAAAAAAACACAAAGGTTTGACTTGTCAAAGTAGAATTAAACTACTGTTTGGGTTTGACGGCTTATGCCGAGTTTTTTCATACGGGCCTCCAGGGTAGTTGCATTTAATCCCAATATTTTAGCAGCACCTTTATCGCCACTGACTTTCCAGTTTACAGATTGAAGCACCTGGATGATGTGAACCTTTTCTACTTCCTCTAGTTTTACCGATGTACTTTTTCCGGCACTTTCAACTGCAGCAGGTTTTGACATTGGTAACCAGTCGCCAAATTCCAGCGTATTGCCTTTACAAATAATCATTGCACGTTCAATTACATTTTCCAGCTCACGAATATTACCGGGCCAGTTATATTCCATTAATACTTCCATTACTTTGGAAACAACACCCGTTATTTTTTTTCCAACCCTTGCTTCATGCTTTTGGCAAAAATGTTTTACCAGCAATGGAATATCATCTTTTCTCTCCCGTAAAGGCGGACTATAAATAGGAAATACATTGAGCCTGTAATAAAGATCTTCCCTGAATTCTTTTTTGGCTATGGCATCTTCCAGTCTGCGGTTGGTTGCAGCAATAACCCTTACATCCACTTTAATAGTTTTTGGATTGCCGAGTCTTTCAAACTCTCCTTCCTGAAGTACACGTAATAATTTTGCCTGAAGTTCAACTGGCAATTCGCCCAATTCGTCTAAAAATATGGTGCCTTTATCTGCCAGTTCAAACCTTCCAATTTTTCTTTCCATGGCGCCGGTGAATGCTCCTTTTTCATGGCCAAATAATTCACTTTCTATCAAGTTTGCCGGCAAGGTTGCGCAGTTTACTTTAACCAGCGGTCGTTTACTACGACTACTAATATTATGTACCGCTCTCGCAATTAATTCTTTCCCTGTACCGCTTTCGCCGGTTATCAATACGGTTGTATTAGCGGATGCCACCTGTTCAATTTGTTCTAAAACCTTATGGAAATTTTTACTTCGGCTTACAATTTCTTCAAAATTATTATTGAGTTTAATTTCTTCCTGCAGGTATTTATTTTCTGCCTGTAACTGATTTTTAAGTTGTTCAATTTCCAGCAATCTTTTAGCCAGTTCAATGTTTGCTTTTTCCAAAGCGCCTTGCGCATCCAATCTTTCCATTTCTGCACCGGCACGGGCAGCAAATATTCTGAGAATGGACGTTTGATTTTGTTCGCTGGTCATAGGCACCGTATCAAATGCCCCGATATTTCCAATGGGTAATCCTGTGGTTGTACTAAAAATAGGAACTGAAACCCATGATGAAATACCTCTTTCCCTGGGATAAGATATTTCAAGATTGTTTGCACAAAAGTATTCTTTACCCTGCATCACCAGTTCGCAGGGCGTGCCCTTTGTATCATATTCATATACTTCCAGTATTTCCTGTCGTTCAACATAGGCCAGCATTCGCAGCCTTGTTTTTTCAACGCCGGCAAATTTATTTACCATTGCATAGCGTACATTCAGCACAGCTGTTACAACTTTTGCCAATTCAAGAAAATAGTTCTCGCCAGTAATAGAAGCTGTATGCTCCGATACTGTTCGAAGCAGTTCTTCTTCCATTTTTCTTTTGCGGATATCTCTTACAGATGAACAAAAATATTCATCTCCTGCGTGCTGAATAAAATTATTGGTAACTTCTACCGGGTACTCTTTTCCTACTTTATCGGTATGAAATGTTTCGATTAATTGCTGACCCAGTTTGCTGGTTTCTTCCCATCTTTTATTCCATTCTTTTTTTGTAAACGTCGGATTCAGGTCAAACACCGTCATTGTCATTAACTCATCCAGGCCATAACCAGTTACTTTTGAAACGGCATCATTCACCCTTATAAAATTGCCTTTTTTATTAATCCAGAAAATCTGGTCCTTCAGGTTCTTTAGGGTGGTATGGTACAATTCAATTTCATTCAATCGCTCTTGCAATTCCATGTTACGGCATTCGAGTTGCTTTTCGGTCCGCATTCGTTCCAGTTCCGCACCGGCACGGGATGCAAAAATTTTAAGAACCGCAGTCTGGTTATTTTCTGAATTAACCGGGTGTGGATCTACGGCAATGATATGCCCCATCACTTCTCCGTTTACCGGGCTAAATATGGGCACACCCACATAAGATTCTATTCCTTTTTCTTTTGGAAAATAAGCTTCAACTCCCTTGGCCATAAAAAAGTCTTCGCCCTTCATGATAATTTCACAGGGTATGCCCGTTGTATCATACTCAATATTATCCAGCACTACCTGTCCATCTAAATAACACAATGTGCGAAGCCTGGTTTTTTCTTCATTGGCACATTCTGTAATTAGTGCATAGCGCATAGAAAGTGTAATGGTGATGTGACGGGCAAGTTGCACAAAAAAATCGCTTCCGGTAAAACCAGAAGTTGCTTCAGATACAACCCTAAGTAATTTATCGGCCATCCCTTTTTTGCTGATATCCCATATTATACAGCAAACATATTCTTCGCTATTGCAGCTTGTAAAATTGTAATTGATTTCTGCTGCAAACTGATGCCCGCTTGTATGAATTAATTTTGTCTCCAGGCAAATACGCTTGTTATTTTTTATGCGCTCCCAAAAAACCGGGAAGTTGCGGATACTATCGGAAAGATGGAGATCGGTAATTTTTTTTTGAAGTAATTCGGTCTTTGAAAATCCGGTCAACTGACTGGCCATTTCATTTACCTGGAAAATTTGAGACTGGGAATCTATCCAGAAAATTGCTTCATGTAAATGCTCAAAGGTAAAATGAGAAAGACGCATTTCTTTTTCAAAATCAGCTATTTTGGATAAAATATCAGGCATATTATTAGGTTTATTTACATAGAGACGCCAGTACTAAAGTTAGCAAATAAGCCCGAAATAAGTAAATGCAGAAACTACGAATTGTCTGGTTAAAGACAAATATTATTTATTAGCCCAATAATTCATGTGAAAAAGTAGAGGACGGGAGATAAGTGGAGCAGGGAAGAATCGTTCCTTTTTGCTTTTCCTGCAAATTGAAAACGCAAATCCGTTAAAAGCAACGTAGAATCAGGATTAATAACGGCACTATAAGGTCAGTTCCATTTCGCAGGAAGTATTTAACCTTGAAAGGCCAATTGAAAGCAAAAAGGTATTTGCATACAATGCATTGGTATCTACATTTACAACTGAAATAAAATGATCGCCATTAAATCCGTTAACCCTGCTAAATAAGGCACCAAGATATTTCTCTTTGTCTTCAATATCATTACAACATCCAAAGTGAGCAACCCTGCCGGTATTGAAATTTGAAATGCAATATCCCACAGGTACTTTATCGTACCTGGCAACTTGCAAGGTATATTTGCTTTGAGCTCGTTTAATGCAATTGGTGCTATATTGCCAGGATGGGTTCCATTCACAATTTCTTTTAATCAACTCCCAGTCGGGCACAAGCAATGTTTCAATTTCGATGGTATCAATTTCGTTCAGGATCGGTTTGCCATGGTAACTATTCAGCCGCCTGGTTATAGAAAAACCAATGCGCTGGTATATTCTGAGTGCCGCAGCATTTTGCTCAATTACCTCCAACCTTATTTTTGAAATGCCCGCCATTTTTAACTGCACAGCACTTTGCTCAAATAATAAATAAGATAGTTTATACCCTCTGTATTCCGGCAGTATACCTATACCGGAGTTGTAAGCTAATTTTTGATTACCAATATTATCAATACCGTATAGTATAAATCCTACCAATTCATCTTCATCAAATAACCCGAAAGATAACTTGAGGTCGATGGCTTCGGTAGTTAATTTTTCAGCAAACTGTTCGTGGCTTAACAGCGATGGAACAAAATATTTTTGGAAGGCCGCATTGAAACAGTTCTTTAAATCCTGTATATCAACACAGGCCAAAGATTGAACGTTAATTTGTGAATGAGGCATCATGCTGTGAGCTTTTAAAGCGTTGTTTAAATCGTTTCCCATTCGTAATAATTATGATCGTTATCTAATGTAAATCCGGTCTTTTTATATAAAGTATTGCCTATGATATTATCTTTTGCAGTTTCCAACATCAATCCGCATGCACCTGTTTCACGGCATAAATCTTTGCAGGCGTCTATTAAAGCAATTGAATATCCTATGCCCCTATATTCCGCCAAAACAAACAAGTCGTTTAGTAACCATAAGGGTTTCATTCGGGTAGAAGAAAACAAAGGATACATTTGTACAAACCCTGTTAATATTCCTTCGCCATTTTTAGCTATAAAAATTGTTGAGTCTTTATTATAGATACGATCTGTTAAAAATGCCCTTGCAGTTTTAAGATCAGATGGCTTTTTATAAAACACCCGATAAGCGTCAAACAGGTTTGTTAACGCTTCAATATCATTTATGGCAGCATTCCTTATTTTCATAGAACCGTTTTACAGAATTTTTAACTGTACGTAGAATTTCGTTTAACATTTTTCTAATACAAATTGATTAATTATTTAACAGAAAACAGGATAAGAATTGCTGAATGATGAAAAATTCAGGATGAATGGTGAATTATAGCTGCTGAAAATTTCACTGCAATTACATTCATGGCACACAGGTAGTTGCATCAAAATATTGTAGAAAAATAACTTTAAATAATGAGAGAAAAACAGGAGAAGGAGAATCAATTACGAAGCCATCTGGTCAATCAGTTCAAGCCTTTTTACGATGCTGTTTGGTTTTAGTATGGTACCCCGAGAAAGTACAGCATTGGCCCCGATTTTTGAATGATCGCCTATTAATGAACCAAACTTAACTACACCGGTAGCAATTAATAACGATTGGTACTTTACTGTAATCTTCTTTTCAACCCGCTCATTAAAATGATTGGCTGTTATGGATCCTGCTTCAAAATTAACGCCGTCCCCAATAATGCTATCGCCAATAAAATTAAAGTGTGCAATAGCACTGTTATCTAAAATAATACTTGACTTTATTTCGCATCCTGTACCAATTTTTACGCCTTTACCAAGAAACACACCTCCTCTCAAATAAGCATTTGCACCAACAAAACTAAATGGGCCAATGATAGCCGGTGGCTTTATTGTAGCAGCTTCAATTATTGCAGTTTTGTGAATGGCAATGTTATTAGTTACAACATAATCTTCGTTAAAAGTTTCAATGCGTATTTTAATGAGCAATTCAATATCGGAAAGAATTTCCCAGGGTTGACTTTGTTGTTGGCCCGAAAAATAATTTTTGAAAGAGTGCGCAAGTTCGTTTATAGGAATAGTCATAACATTTGTATAAGCGTAAAATTGGTTTATGAATTTGCAAATATGAAATTGTAATGCGGATATATGAAAATAAAAAAGCAACTACTTTTTATGGTACTTGCTTTTTCTATAAACAAACGATGCAACTATTGAACTATCATTTCAAACTCTTGTTGTAAAGTTTCAATTACTTTATTTAAAGTTTGTGAAACCGTTTTTAGCAGTCCTGGTAACAGATTATCATCAACACCCGATTTGCCAATTTTTTCAATTTGCCTGATTGCGTCTTTCAGGGATACAATGCCCATATTGTCGATGTTGGGTTTTAGTTTATGAGCAATTGCTCCCATAGCATTGTATGCTGAAAGATGATAACTACTTTCCATTTCATTCACCTGTTGTGGTGTTTGTTCTATGAACATGTTTACCATTTTCAACACAAATTCTTCATTGCCTCTGCTGATTGTTCTGATACCGGAAAGATCATACAAATCACCTCCTGTTTGGTTGAATACTTCGGCTGGTTTTGCAAATGATATATTTCCTTCGTCTAACCAAAACGCCACTGTTTTCAACAAATCTTCTTCTTTAAATGGTTTCGATAAGTAAGCATTCAATCCTACAGCTATACATTTATCATTGTCGCCTTTAATTGCATTAGCCGTAAGGGCTATCATGGGTAAAGTGGTGCTTATTTCATTGCGAATAATTTTGGTTGCTTCCATACCGTCCATTATCGGCATTTGTATGTCCATCAACACAATATCTACCACGTTATTTCTTAAAATCTCCACAGCATCTTTACCATTTACTGCTTCGGATGTGATAGCTCCATAGTTATTAAGGATGGTTTTAGCCACCAGGCGATTCATATTGTTATCATCTACAATCAAAATCTTTCTATTCGCCAGCATATTGGGATTAATAAATATGTTCTGTTTAGCGGGCAAATCTGCTGCAGTTCCTTTTTCCAATTCAACCTGGAACGAAATTGTAGTACCCACACCCTTTTTACTTTCCACCATTATTTCTCCTCCCATCAAACTCAATAAATCTTTACAAATACTCATGCCCAATCCTGTGCCTCCGTACTGCCTTGTAACAGACAAATCTTCCTGCGAAAATTTTTCAAACAGGTTTTTTACAAACCCCTCGTCCATACCAATACCTGAATCTTTTACTTCTACAAAAATCGTTTGAGTACCCGGTGTTTCTTTTATTACCGAACAGGAAAGATCAACACCTCCTTTTTCTGTAAACTTAATAGCATTACTTATAAGATTCAGTAGTACCTGATTAAGGCGATATGGGTCGCCCATTAATACCGGCGAAAGATTTGCATCAAATTTAGAATTGGTAATGCTCAATCCTTTTTCTTCTGCCTTATGCACCAGCACCTGCATGGCCCTGCTGATAACAGCTTTGGGTTCAAAACCAATATTTTCGAGATTAAGTTTTCCGGCTTCAATTTTAGAAAGGTCGAGGATATCGTTGATGATTACCAATAGATTTTCTGAAGCGGAATTGATTGTATCGAGATAGAATAGCTGCTTGCTATCGAGTTTTGTTTTCGTTAACTGGTGTGCCATTCCCAGGATAGCATTCATAGGCGTACGAATTTCGTGACTCATATTTGCCAGGAATACTTCCTTACTTCGGGTAGATTCTTCGGCTTGCTCCCTTGCTTCAATTAAATCTATTTCCAGTTGTTTTTGATCAGTGATATCGAGGTATATTCCAATTGAACCAACCAGGTCGCCCGATTCGTTGTAGCGGGTGGCACCACTCATAAGCCACCATCTTAACTGGCCACGTTTATTTTTTACAGCAATTTCGTAAGCATCTGAACCACTTTTTTTGCGTGCCTCATTTTTGCTTTCCATCTTCTCAATATTTTCTCCTTTTACAAAAATATGAGATGCTCTTTTTCCGATGAGTTCATCAAATTCGTAACCGCTCATGTCGCAGAAACTTTGGTTGGAAAACAATATTTTCTCTTCCGTATCAACTTCCATCAAGCCAAGATTCATATTGGTGATGATGCTACGGTATTTTTCTTCTTTGGTTTGCAATAATTCTTCGGCAAGCTTACGATCGGTAATATCGGTATGTGTACCGATGAGTTTTAATATTTTACCTTGTTCATCTTTTTCGATAACCACACCTCTTTCCATAACCCACCTGATAGATCCATCGTTGTGCAATATCCGGTATTCAAGTATGTGATGATCTATTTCTCCGCGATGGTATTTTAAGTCATTTTCTTCCAGCAAGTGCTTGTCATCATCATAGGTACGTTCCCACCAAAGATTTACATTATCGTTAAATTCATTTATTTCATATCCTAATAAATGACTTTTTGTATTTGAAAAATAGGTAACACCTGTTGAAAAATCGTACTCCCATACATTGTCACCAATTTTTTCAAATGCCTTTCTAAACCTCGATTCGTATTCTTCAATCCTGCGGGTATTTTCAATTGCTTTGGTTATATCTTCATCCAGCGAAAAGAAACCAATCAATTCGCCTTGCTTATTACGCAGTGGCTGGCCCTGAATCCTTACCCAGTAGCTACCCCCGTCCTTAGTATAATTTAACAAAGTACAGGTAAACGGATTGCCGTCTGCAATTGCTTTTTTCAGTGTCTCCACTGTTTCAGCATTTGTATCCCGACCATTTAATATCTCATGGGGCTTTCTATGTTTCACCTCTTCCAGCGTATAACCTGTATGTTCAGTAAAACTTTTATTAACCCAGTTTATGCCTCCTTCAGTATCCATTATGATAACTGCATTCAGATTTTCTTCAGCAATACTTGATAAGATACTTAGTTGTTCCTCCTGTTCTTTTTCCACGGTTATATCTTCTATAATAGCAAAATACTGATCAACAGTGCCATTGCCATCTAAAATTGGCTGACCTTTTATACGACCCCAAAACCATGTTTTATCTTTGCGGTAATGAATTAATTCCAGCATAAAACTTTTACCCGCTAAAAACGAATCGGCCATTTGTGATACTCCCCCCCGGTCGGTTAAAGGCCCGAGGCATAGTTGTAAGGCATTTTGCCCTAATACTTCCTGGTAGCTATAGCCCGTAAGTTTTGAGAAACCTTCGTTGCACCATTCCAGCGCTCCGGTGGCATCACTAAAGCCAACACCATTTTCATTGGCACTCGCTACTAAGGCTAAACGCTGAAGTTCACGTTGGTTTTTTCTTGCAGAGGTTACATCTTCAAATTTCCACAATTGGCCTTTATATTCATTTCCGGCAAATAGCGGAACGTAGTCTCTCAGCAATATTGTGCCATCAGATAATTGCAGCTCATCGCCTGCATTTGTCTTTTTATTTTTTAAAAGTGAATTGATTCTTTTTGTATATCCTTCCTGATCGCTAATTAAATGTTTGGTAAGGTTGATCGCTTCTGATGATGACAGTCCAATAATATTTTCAGGTAAAACTGTTATACCAAAACTGTCGCAGAATAATTGGTTGGCAAGTACAACTTTGCCATTTTCATCTTCTAACAGAATGCCGTTATTTAAATTAGCAACCAAATGATGCAACATATTTCCTGTAACTGATGAAGGACCAGGTTCATTTTCAATAACTGTTGCCAGCGGTACTTCTTTAATAACAGTTGCGCTGTTTTCACCATCAATACATTTCGATGCTTCGTCAATTTGATTAATTAATGCAATATGCTCAGGTGCTATTTTATTGTTGTCGAGATTTGCGGCACCATTCTTTACCGGGTTCCTGGTTAATTGTTCTGTTTCATGATCAAGGGCATCCAATGCCTGTTGCGGCTTCAATTCCTCCTGGTATAAATTATAAGTATTACTGATAGCATCGATAAAACTTATTATTTTTTCGTCTTTCAGGCAACTCTGTGACAGATGTCGTTTTATTTGTGTTTCGAGTAATTTATTAACTCTCATAAAGACTTATTAAAATTGTCTATTCTTTGATTATTGCAGCATCAACCGGCAATTGAAGAATGGCAACTACCAGCATTATTTCTCAAATTAATTTAACAGGCTATCTCTTTGGTTTGAATCATTTTATAGATGGTTGATTTGCCAATATCGAGTTTATCTGCGACAGTCAGTACATCTTCATCGTATTTTTTCAGGTAATATTTAATAATATCACAAGTATACTGCCTGAGTGTCTTTTCTTCTACAGTGAAGGCTTCGTCTGCCTTGCCAGAATTATAAGAAATATCATCTGCTGTTATTTCTTTTCCATCACTCATAACCACTGCTAACTCAATAATTGCTTTTAGTTCCCTTACATTACCGGGATAATTGTAGCGCATTAATTTTTCACGGGCATCCTGTGCAATAGATATATTGCCAAACTTATTTTCTTTTGCAAATTCCTCTGCAAAATATTTAGATAGTATAAGTATATCATTTCCCCTTTCACGCAGTGGCGGTAAATCTATTGGCATACCAATGATACGATAGTACAAATCTTCTCTGAAGTTGCCTTTCTTCACTTCGTCTGAAAGGTTTTTATGAGTTGCTATTACCAGCCTTATATCTAATTTAACCGTTTCGTTGCCACCAACACGTACCAACTCTCTTTCCTGCAGCACCCTTAGTATTTTACTTTGCATACTTAAATCCATTTCTGCAATCTCATCCAGGAAAATAGTACCGCCGTTTGCCTCTTCAAACTTTCCTTCTTTGCGGGCAATTGCACCGGTAAATGCCCCCTTTTCGTGACCAAATAATTCACTCTCCAGCAACTCACGGGGAATAGCAGCCATATTTACCGCAACAAAAGGTTTTTTCTTTCTATCACCGTTATAATGAATGCCTTTTGCAACAACCTCTTTACCTGTGCCGGTTTCGCCGGTGATAGATACATTGATATTTGTTTTGGTGGCTTTTTCCATCAATTTGAAAACATTATTCAGTGCCGGACTTTGACCCTTAATATTTTTTTCAAAAGAAAACTTTTGCCCAAGTTCTTCCCTAAGCGTAGCTACTTCCTTTTTAAGATTGCCGGTTTCCCTGACTTTTATCACAGCATTCCAAAGAACGTCTTTGGTGTTTTCATCCTTTATTAAATAATCATACACGCCCATTTTGAGCATTTTAACGGCAACAGAAATTTCTTCCTGTCCGCTGATTACAATTACAGGAACTGAATCATTAATTTGTTTGATTTTTTGAAAAAGTAAATCCCCTGTATAATCAGGCAGGGAAAAATCCACCGTGATCAGATCGGGTTGTTTGTGCATATTTGCCAAACACTCTTTACCGGTAGTAAACCGGGTAATGATATAATCGGGATTTAATGAAAGGTGGTACTCGAGTATTTCCCCATACCACGGGTCGTCTTCGACAATGAATATTTTGTAGGATTCCATAGTTATTGGCTGTAAGCTGTTGGATTTTTAAATTCCAGCTTACGGAACTATGTAACGTAGGTTCCACTATAAAGATTGTTCCATTTTCTGGATTTCTTTATGAAAACTACTTAAATAACTGCCAGCAGTGTAGCTGTGGCGTAACTGTTATTTTAGGAAGTATATGTGCTGTTACCGATGCCTTTTAAATATTTCTGCATCAGTGTTGCTTTGAAACATTTTTTTAACTCTTAATATTCTTGCAATCACACTTTCCATTGTCATTACATCATTTTCGCCACGAACAATAAAGTCAAAGGCACCATGTTTAAGTGAACTGATTACCAATTGAACGTCATCGCCTTCTGCAATGAATACAACGTAAATATCCGGATTAAAATTTTTAATCTTCTTTAATATATCGACACCATTGGCAAAATTAATACCGTGGTCAAGGAAAACAATATCAGGATGAAGGGTTAAGCTATCGTAAAATTCAATCACATCGTGAAAGATTGAAATGTCGGAATAACCTAAGTTAATCAGGTGCTGTTCGTAGATGTTCAGAGAAAACATGTCTCCGTCAAGTACAAAAATCTTATAATCCTGCTTAGCTTTCATTCTTACTAATTTTGCTTACCGTAAACGATAATAATGCCAGTTTACTAACAAATTGATTTTCATGATATAAAAAACGGTCTCGTTCATTCTTTGTCCTTTTTTGAGAATATATTTCCAAAAAATAGAAAAATGCAGCTATCAGAGTTATGATAAAAAGCTACAAGATGTATTCAAGTGTTAGTATATCATTTAGCGTGATTTATTTCAGGTTGCCACCTTACAAAATTTGAATTAAACAGTTATGACAAAATCAGAAATTAAGTTTTTAGAAGGGCCTCAAAGCAGATGGGAGGAGTTTAAATTCAGTGTAAAAGTTTTACTCGAGTTTATTAAGGGGTTCAGGGCACTTCATTTTGTTGGGCCATGTGTAACTATTTTTGGTTCTGCCAGGTTTAAAGACGGGCACCCATTTTATGAAAAAACTGAAGAAATAGCGGGTAAAATAGCGCAACTTGGATTTACAATCATGACTGGTGGCGGACCAGGTATTATGGAAGCAGCAAATAAAGGAGCTAAAGAAGCGGGTGGAAAAAGTGTGGGATGCAATATCGTGTTACCACATGAACAACATCAAAACCCTTACCTTGATAAGAGGGTAGATATTAAATACTTCTTTGTAAGGAAGACGTTGCTAATAAAATACTCTTACGCTTTTGTGGTAATGCCGGGTGGATTTGGTACGCTGGATGAATATTTTGAAGCACTCACGCTTATCCAAACAAAAATGATCATGGAATTCCCCATTGTAATTTTTGATACGGAATTTCATAAAAATCTGGTTGAGCATATTAATCAATTAAAAGAAGCAGGTACCATATCGCCCAATGACACTTACTTATTTTTATTCACCGATTCGGTAGACGAAGCTGTAGATTATATTAAGAAAAACGCCATCGAAAAATATAATCTGCAGCCTAAACAACCCCGAAAGCCATTTAAATGGTTATGGGAAAAAGAAGTGTAAACAGAAACCCAGATAATTTATTGGATCATTTTTACATTCATCTTTGAAAATGATTTAACCATTTACGGTTGGAAAATAATGCTACGATATTACTTTTTTTCAATCACCATCATAACGGTTCCTCTTGCCGGCACAGTAATTTTTACTCCATTGGTTGTTAATGCCGACCTTGCTCCTAATGTAGCATAACCCGTGGGACCGCCAGCATCTGTTACAGGGCCATTTCCATTTACCAAAACTTTCCTTGAAAATTCACCATTATCATTGCTGCCTTCAAGACTATACCAGTAAAACCGGCTTCCTATATTAAAATTATTAAACTTTACTTCAACGGTTTGAACGGATGCACCCGTGTTTACAACTGTTACATTGGCTTCGCCTGAAGTATAAGTGGAAGCATAAGCTTTGATGTCGCTGCTTCCCTGCACAACAGCAGGTATTAACCGGTCGCCCAACATTTTTTGAAAATAGTACATGTAATAAAAAGAAGGCCTTGGGCTCCATTTGGCAATACCGGGTTCATCTCCGGAACTAAACATGCCATGGTCATTTCCATTGCTCCATCCATTCATCAGATCCCACCTGGCACTCATTCCATATTTATTTTTCAACGCCTCCCCCATTACCAACACAGCGAATAATCCACTTGTATTTGACACCTGCTGTTTTGAATCTTTTGCCCACATATTCCACTCATCCATCACAACTGGTTTTACGGTAGCGCCATTTGTTTGAAGTGCCTGGGTTACAAAAGTCATCATTTGTCCGGGCACAGTAAGTGCTGAAGAAAGCACCACACTTGCGTTGGAATTTTGATCGTAAGGAGTAAAATAATTATGCACTACATAGAAATCGGCCTTGTTGCCATTACCGGGCATCATACCTGCGTTCCATGTTTTTACTGTATTGGTTTGCCATGGTTCATTGGCTGGCGCCTCTACAGTAACGGCGCCTATGTAAATTGTTTTACCCAACGCAGCAGCTGCATTTTTCATAGAGTCAACATACACTTTAAAATGTTTGGCATATTGAGCGCCTGTTAAATATTCGGGTTGACCATCCTTATTTAATGCAGTGTTGATGCGATATCCCCACTCCCAGTCGCCATAATTTTCGTTACCAATCTCCCAGTATTTTGTACGTCCATTATCGTATCGTACCCAGTCTGCCGCAAGGTGCGCCGCAGCAGCAACCGGGTCGGCACTGGTACCATATCTCGAATAGCCAAAATTTACTGTAATGATTCCCTGGTTATTTGTTTGTTGCAAAAGGGTATAATAATTATCCAATGAGCATTGCCAGTTGTAAGTGGTTTTTCCGAATGTATAACCTGGTGCCTGGTCTATTCCATCTTTATCTTTTATCTTAACAGGCACATCTGCTGGCAAAACATCCTGGGCTGCATTCCAGAAATAGGCATCGCTTGAACTACCACCCGGAAAGCGTATAATATGCGGATGCAGGCTGGTAAGATGCGTTACTGCAATTGGCTCCGTAATAGTTGGCCCCATCCACCAAACACCATTATGCCCAAACTCAGATAAAGGAATTTTAGTGATGATTGAACTAGCATCGGCAGTAACAGTAGTAGTGGATCCCGAAGTTGTTGCAGCATCTGTAAAGGATGGCTTTACAAATGTTTTTGGTTGCCAGTCATCTAAAAAAAATCCAATAGTATTAGCAATTGCCGGATCAGCTACAGGCGTTACAGGTGTAGGCGTTACGGGTGTTGGTGTTACGGGTGTTGGTGGTTGTGGTGCAGGAGTTGTAGATTTTTTACAGGCACCCAGCACAACAGTCGTCAACAATAAAAAATAAACATACTTAGCAAAACTTACATATTTCATATTCGACTTTATTTTAAAAATGCATTAAAACTTTCGATTGCATTTATTTGCTACCTTAAATTATTACAATGCGGTTCCCTAAAAAAGCCCTGATCGATCAATTATTATACAAGACAATAGCCTAACAAAATAATCCGCCGAAAAAGGCAATCAGATAAAAATATTTGATGATTTTTAGGGAAGCGATAAGCATATTTTATAGCAGTTAGCAATCTTTACTTTGGAAAAGTATTGCATTTGTTTCTATTGAATACCTGATTGCAAAAAAATGGGTATAATTGGATATTATAGTACAAGCCCAGTAATATTTATTAGTAAAATATTGCATTTAAAGGTTGAATCTGCCTATTGAAATACGTCTTTATATTGTTTAAAAATATTTAGAATTTATGCAGTATTTATTCAACTGTATTAAGACAGAATTTTGGCACCTTCTTCTTCTATAACTGATTGTATTTTTCCTTTAAACATACTGGCTATCATTGGTAGTACCAGGTTAACCGTTATTGAAGCATCATTTAAATGAAGCGATCCTGAAACAGGCTGGCCACTCATTTTAAATTTAAAATTACCGGTGTCTCCATTCCATTCTTCCTGGAGATCTTGTATCATGCTGCCGAACTTGGTCTTTACGTTGTCAAGCAATTTTTTAATTCTTTCTTCTGCCTCAGGCCTGGGGAGGTTGTGTGGGATATTTACTGTCATATTGAATTTCAAAGATAATGGTTGTAATTATTTCAGACTAATTTTTGCTGTTACAATTTAGCTTTTCACTTAAGCATGTAACTATCAAATCATATAAAAAAAATTGCAACCCTGCCCCTGCTAGTACAAGATTTTCTGTAATTGCTTTTCGTCAAGTATCGTAATGTTTCCGGCTTTTATTTGTATTAGTTTTTCATTTTTAAAATCGCTTAAAGTACGTATAAGCGACTCAGTTGCCGTACCCACAATATTGGCCAGATCCTGCCGGGAAATATTTATTGAGAACTGTATCTGGGCTTCTCTCTTAAATTTCTGATGCAATTGAATCAGTGCTTCCGCAACTCTTTTTCTTAGTGAATTGTAGGCCAGGCCGATTAACTGGTCTTCCTTTTCCCAAACATTTTTTGCCAATAGCCTGATAAATTTTTGGGCAACCTGTTTATTGCTGCTGATTAACTGATCAAATTCTTCTTTGGGTATTACCACAATATCGGTTTCATCCATCGCCTTTGCGGTGTCTTTATAAACAGTATCTGCCAGCAATGCTGTGTACCCTAAAAATTCGCCTTCATTCAGCAAACCCACCGTTAACTCCTTTCCTTCATTATTTTTTTTTGAAATTTTTACCCGTCCCTTTTCAATATAAAACAACCGGCGTGGATTTTTTCCTTCAGCATAAATTACCTGTTTCTTTTTAAAGTGATTGATGGTGCGGTTTTTAATAAAATTCATTAATATATCGGCGGTACTTAGGCAAAAGGGTTCTTTTTTGGATAAATGTTCAGCAGTATTATTGTCGGTTGGTTTTAATTTCTGTTCTATCGCATTCAATAAATCATTTGGGCATACTGGCGTTATAATAAAATCGCCATAAGATAATGGATGATGCTGTGTTGTATTGACACTGGCTATTTCTTCAGTTAAGAAAATAAGTGGAATGCTCCGCAGATTTGGAAGGCTGTCAAACAGTTTTATGAGGGGCTTTGCCACACTACAAATAATCAAATCGGGTTGTTGCTGCAGTGAACAGGCTATACAGGCTTTTTCATCAGTGGCATGAGCAATACTATAATCTTCATGCTTTAGCATGTTGATGGTTGATCCCGCCAATTGATCATTACTTTCTATCAGTAAAACATGTTTCATTCAGCATATTCCTGTTTTTAACCGTTTCTATAAAATTAACTTATTCCTCCCTCTTTATATCAATACTTTTTATTGCATAAAAGCAAAAAAGCCAATCATATTTCATGATTGGCTTTTATACTTAAATTATAAGACTGGTGTTAGTTAAGTGTGAATTGACAATGGTAAAATGGTGAATGGTTCATTAACACCATTCAGAACTCACAAATCGACACGTCATTTTATTCTTAACATAGTACTGGTCTATCTATTTTTTTTCAAAATCCAACGCTACAGAATTCAAGCAATAACGCAAACCGGTGGGCCTGGGGCCATCATTGAATACATGACCCAAATGGGCACCACACCTGCTACAGGTTACCTTGATTCTTTCCATATTTAAGGAATTGTCAGTCTCTTCTAAAACATTTGATTTGTTAATGGGTTTGTAAAAACTGGGCCATCCTGTTCCACTTTCAAATTTTGTGGTTGAACTAAATACTTCCTGTCCGCAGCATATACATTTGTATATACCATTTTCGTGATTGTCGTGGTATTTGCTGGAGTATGCCCTTTCTGTACTTTCTTGCCTTGTAACCTGGTATGCCGTTGGCGAAAGTTGCTTTTTCCATTCTGCATCGGTTTTAGTTACTGCAAACTGGTGTTTTTGAGAAAAGCCTGCAAAGGAAATGTTGAGCAAACAAATAACAATGATAAATATTCTGTTCATGGTTGATAATTGATTAAAGATTATGTATTTATCCTAAAATACGAATCAAAAAACAGGAAGGTTTCAAATGAAATAACTTTTAACATTTTTCAACAAAATGAATTCCTGTTTGTAATTTTAATATACTAAACAACAATAGCCATGGGAGTTTGGAGCCAGGTAGCACAATACCTTTATTTAAAGAAAAAAGATCCGAATACGCCCAAAAGCGATTTTATAAAATATATGCATGGCATTAACCGTATTTCAATATTGCTGTTCCTGTTGGGTATGATTATTCTGGTAGTAAAATTATTGAGGAATTAATACCAGTTACACTTATTAGTTTTTTACATCATTGAAAATAAGCCTGGCTGCATTTGAAGATGCATTTCCCCCCTGGCTTAACAGATTCATCAGCGCCTCATAGTCAGTTTTCAATTGCTGCTTTTTCTCCGCATCAAACAATATTAAATTCAATTCTCTTTTGATATTTTCTACCGTCAGCTCATCCTGTATTAATTCTTTTACTACTTCTTTATCCATTATCAGGTTTACAAGGCAGATATATTTTATGCTTATTAATCTTTTTGCAATTTGATAAGATATGGAACTCCCTTTATAACATATTACTTCAGGCACGCCAAATAAGGCAGTTTCAAGCGTGGCAGTACCACTTGTTACCAATGCAGCAACTGCGGCATTTAATAAATCATAGGTTCTGTTTACAATGGCCGACACATTTTTATAAGGCGCTAATAGTTCATCATAGAAATCGTCTTCAATACCCGGAGCTTTTGCCACCACAAAATGAAAGGCTGGAAAATGCTTTGATACCTCCAGCATATAAGGAAGTTTTTTTAAAATTTCCTGTTTTCGGCTACCTGGTAAAAGCGCAATCAATTGCGGAGACTCATTTACACCTGGAATAAAAAAGTTTAAAAATCCGGCAGGGTCTTTTTTATGAGTTGATTTAAATTCCTTTACAACCTGCACCAGTGGATGACCGACATAGTTAACATCGTAATTCCATTTTTGATAAAATTCCTTTTCAAAGGGAAGAATAACAATCATTCTATCTACGTCACGCCTGATGGCTTTAACCCGATTCTCTTTCCATGCCCACACCTGTGGAGAAATATAAAAGACTGTTTTTAACCCTTGTTTTCGGGCCCACTCAGCAATGCGTAAATTAAATCCGGGGTAATCGATCAATACAAGAACATCTGGCTGAAACTGCAAAATATCATCTTTGCAAAATGCCAGGTTTTTAAAAATGGTACGCAGATTTTTTACAACTTCCACAAAACCCATAAATGCCAGTTGCCTGTAATGTTTAACCAATGTAGTGCCGGCAGCTTCCATTTTATCGCCACCCCAGCACCTGATGTTAGCCAGTGCATCTAATTTCTTCAATTCAACAACCAGGTTACTTCCATGTAAATCACCGCTTGCCTCTCCTGCAATTATATAATACTTCATCCTTTAATAAGTTGCCTGCAATTTAGTATTTTATATGATGGCGGATATTTTACAACAGGGTAATGTAAATGAATTCACCCCTTCTTACAAAAAAATAACAATGTCAGCTCTTGCCAGGTAACTGACAAAAATAATTGGCTGTTATATCAGGACACTCCTTTTGAAACGCTCAACTTCAATCTTTACCCTGCGTCATTACAAACATGCTGTACTATTTACAGCGTACTTTAACCATGTTCGGCTATCTATAATTCCTACAGTTTAATAACACTGTGGTTGTTTGGGAAAAGTCTATTAATCGGAAACCCATTCCTTAAAATGGAAAGAATTTTTATTATTAGTTCATAACTAATTGATTTTAAACAGCATAAATAGTGGCACAATAGTAGACTTGTGATTAACGCAAGAAAAAATACCACCCCCGGAATCACATTTATGAAACATTATTACACCACATCAAAAGCAACTAATAACGGCTTCGCATTTAACACAACAGGTTTGTTCCTATTGATTTTAGTTGTTAATCTATTAAACACTTTTACTACAGCTGCCCAGGGTATTATAATAAACCCACGTAGTAGTATGGTACTAAACGGTGGAGTAACCCTGGTGATAAATAATGGTTCATTAAAAAATGATGGCGCTTTAATTCCAACTACCAGTACCGTAAAATTTAGTGGAGATACGGATACGTTGACTTCAAATGTTAATGGAAGTAATAAAACGATTTTTCATAATTTATCAATTGTAAAATCTTCATACGGTGTTGCATTAAAATCGGCAGTAGGTGTTAGAAATGTACTTGCAGTAACAGGTGGTAATTTATATACAGATAGTAACCTTACTTTAATTTCTGATGCTGCTTTAACTGCAAGATTAGACGTTGTTCCTTCTACCAGCAAAATCATTGGAAAAGCAAACGTTGAAAGATATATTCCTTCAAGAAGAGCCTGGCGCTTAATGACTGCTCCTGTAACCAGCTCAAACACAATTTTTAATTCATGGCAGAATAAAGGCATTTATACTCCAGGTTTAGGTACGCTTGTTACCGGAACAAACCCTACGGGTGCAACTGGTAACGGACTTGATCTAAGTTATCAAAATAACGTTTCTCTTAAAAGCTGGAACCCAGCCACGCAGGCACTTGTAAATGTTTTAAATACGCACGTTTCTGCTTCACCCCGTAATACAGGATCTGCAGACAATACTGGTTATTTCATGTTTGTAAGAGGCGATCGTGACCCCAACAATACATTTGTACCTAACAGTAACATCACTACATTAACAAGTATTGGTAGCCTTCAAACAGGCACTCAGGTTTTTGCTGCTTCGAACACTGCCAACAGATATGCTTTAATTGGTAATCCTTATGCATCACCAGTTGATTTTGATAAAATTGTTAGAAACAATGTTGTTAAGCGTTTTTATGTGTGGGATCCCACAATTAATGCCTTAGGCGGTTATGTTATGATGGACGATTTGGACAATGATGGCATTTATGTGAAGTCGATATTGGCATCGAATCAAACAAAAGATATCCAATCAAGCCAGGCATTTTTTGTTGAAACAAAAGTAAATGGTGAAGCAGCGGTGACTTTTAACGAAAACAGTAAATCAGGTAAAAATAATAACCTTGCTTTCAGGCCTCAAACCAGCAATACTACTTCCGGCACTGGTGTTGGCCAGATACGTACTAATTTATATTTACTTGAAGCCAATAACACTACAATATTTGCAGATGGCGTTATTGCTGAGTTCAACGATATTTATAGTGCGGGACTTGATCGTGACGATGCCATCAAATTTGGCAATGTAGATGAAAATCTTGCTTTACAACGCATCACAACTTCACTAGCTGCTGAAAGAAGACCGGCACTTACAATTAATGACACCGTGCTTTTTAAGATTACTAAAATCGTATCAAGAAATTACCAGTTTGAATTTATTGTAGATGGTTTACAACAGCAGGATATGTACGGAATATTGATTGATAGCTACCTTAATACAAATACTATTGTAAGCCTTGCTGGTACTACCACCGTTAATTTTTCCGTAAACGGAAACGCAGCGTCTTATGCAGCCAACAGATTTAGATTGGTATTCAGACTAACCGCTCCGTTACCAGTAACAATTACCAACGTAGCTGCTTACCAGAAAAACACAAATATTGCAGTTGACTGGAAAGTAGCAAACGAAATGAATATGCTAAAGTATGATGTGGAAAAATCAATCGATGGCACCACATTTACCACGGTTGCTACAATCAATGTTACAGGAACCTACAACGCCGCCAATAGCTACAATTGGTTAGATGAAAATGCAGTACAGGGAAACAACTTTTACAGAATCAAATCGTACGACAACAACGGAGAGGTTAAATACAGTTCTATAGTTAAGGTAACTATTGGCCAAAAAGAAGGAAGCTTCAGTATCTATCCAAATCCAATTACAGGCAATGTAATTAACCTACAAATCAATAACCAACCGGCTGGCAACTATCATGTAAGACTAACCAACAATATTGGACAAGTACTTTACGTTAGTAGTTTCAACAACAACGGTGGCAGCAATAGTCAATCATTAAACACCGGTTCTAAACTCCCGGTAGGCATTTACCAACTGGAAATTATCGGACAGGATAATAATCATAATACTCAAAAAGTTATTGTAGAGTAATACATCGCTGTATTGATTGCTAATCATGATAGCCTTCAATAACATATATAAGTAAAAAAAAGCCATCCCAAAAATTGGGACGGCTTTTTTGCTTAAACATACCTGCTTATAGACCTGTTAAACTATTTTTCTTGTGGGGTTAAGCAGATACTTCATTTAAATTCTGTTATCTGGTATAATAGATTAAAATTTGGAGTTAAAGTTTAACCAACTGAATATTTTTTTTTAGAAAAAAAATTTAACAGCTCATTGATGCTTCAATTAAAGAGTAATGATGAAAGGTAATTTACAAATCGAGGGAACTGATATCTTTGCATCAGAAAAAAGAACCCGGAGATTCCTTTCAAATACATTGAAATAAAATTCACTTGGTTGAATTTTATTTAGCTAAACAACATATTTCAATGCAGATATTGCTGAATTTCCTCCCTTTTAAATATTGCCTTTCAACTCTGCAAGTAAAAATTATTGACCACGATTAAAGTTTTTTAACAAACTGATCGTCTTATCAATATATAAGAATCAGAAAACCAATTGATTCACATTAAATTAATTCAGTTTAGCTGTATTTCTACCTGTGATATTATATACTTTATGAAAAACAGTTATTTTAAAAATATATTTTTAGTTGATCTTAATTACTATTAGCTTTGCGATAGTAAACTAGTCAACTATTGATATATGGACTGTAAGGAAATGCCAGATACGCTGGGTTTTATGATTATTCACACGGGCAAGCTTTTGTTGAAGTGGATCAATGGTGCCGTTTCGGGACTAACAACTGATATTACATTTGAACAAATGGGAGTACTCTATTATATTTCCCGTAGCAATACCAAGGAAATGATACAGCAGGATATAGCTGAAGTGATGGATAAGACTAAATCTGCAATTTTAAGGTCAATCGACATTTTGGAACAAAAAGGTTTTGTAAAAAGATTACCAGTAGCCGGTGACAGAAGGAAAAATTTGATTGAACTAACCACTAGCGGTAAAGCAATTATAGATGAGATGCACAACAAATTTCTGGATCATGATAAAATCTTAAAAGAAGATATTGACCCGAAGGATCTTGAAACCTGTATGTGTGTGTTGGCAAGAATTCAGAAAAAATATAAATAACCATAAACCATACTGGTTAACTTTATAAAAAATAATAAGTTTATTAAAACAAATATTTTTATTTTCAATATACTATAAGCTTAAGGAAACACTTTAAAACAACACAATGAGTAATAAAACGCTGATTGACAAGGTAATGGCTTTTAAAACAGTTGACAAATTAAAAGCCGCAGACATTTATCCTTTTTTTCGTCCATTAGAATCGGACCAGGATACAGAAGTAATAATTGACGGGAAGTTAGTATTAATGTTTGGCTCTAACAGCTACCTGGGACTAACAAATCACCCAAAAGTAAAAGAAGCTGCTAAAAAAGCAATTGACAAATATGGCAGCGGTTGTGCCGGTTCCCGATTTTTAAATGGCACACTTGATTTGCATCTTGAATTGGAAGAAGCCCTTGCACAATTTGTTGGAAAAGAATCTGCCCTTGTGTTTAGCACAGGATACCAGGTTAACCTGGGAGTTATATCGGCACTAGGTGGTAGAAATGATTTTCTTTTTTCCGATGAATTAAATCATGCCTGTATTATTGATGGAGCAAGGTTGTCTTTCTCTAAATTATATAAGTTTGGCCATGGTGATATGGCTCACCTGGAAAAGCTACTTGCTTCTGTTCCTATTGAAGCATTTAAAATAATCGCAACTGATGGTATTTTTAGTATGGAAGGCGACATTACTAAATTAAACGAAATAACAGCCCTGGCTAAAAAATATAATGCCACAGTTTTTGTAGATGATGCGCATTCTTTAGGCGTACTTGGACCCGCCGGGCAAGGTACTGCCGCACATTTTAATATTACACATAAGGTAGATTTGATAATGGGTACTTTCAGTAAATCATTGGCTTCCATCGGTGGCTTTATTGCTGCAGACAAGCCTGTTATTGAATACCTGAAGCATCACGCCCGTTCTTTGATGTTTAGCGCAAGTATATCTCCGGCAGCAACTGCAAGTGCTTTAGCTGCATTGAATGTACTGAAAGAAGAGCCTCAAAGAATTGAAAAACTTTGGCAAAATACACATTATGCGTTGGATGCATTTACAAAAGCTGGCTTTGACATTGGTATTACCGAGTCTCCAATTATTCCAATTTTTGTGAGAGATAATGAGAAAACGTTTTTGATGGCTAAGATGTTGATGGATGAAGGAATTTTTGTAAATCCTGTTGTATCACCGGCGGTAAATAATGATTCATCCATGATTCGTTTTTCATTGATGGCCACTCATTCATTTAAGCAAATTGATTATGCTGTCGAAAAAATTAAGAAAGTATCTTTTAAACTAAAAGTACCGCAGCAAAACAAAGAAAGAGCATGATTGAAATAAAGGAAGTTGTTACAAAAAAGGATTTGGCAACGTTCATAGATTTTCCTCATACGTTATTTAAGGGTGATAAAAACTATGTTCCTGAATTACATATTGCCCAGCGGGATTTATTAACGCCGGGAAAGCATCCTTTTCATGATCATTCTGTAGTACAATGTTTTTTGGGTTATGAGGATGGAATACTTAAAGGGAGAATAGCAGCGATTTTAAATAATAACCACAACGCTTTCAGCAACAGGAAAGATGGTTTTTTTGGGTTCTTTGATATATATGATAATGGTCCCTTAGCCGAAAAATTAATCAACGCGGCAAAGGAGTGGCTGTTAAACAAAGGTGTTAATACAATGATTGGCCCTGTTAACCATTCAACCAATGATCCTGCGGGTTTATTGATAGACGGATTTGATTCTCCACCAGTAGCAATGATGACGTACAATAAACCGTACTACCTGTCATTGCTTACTGCAAATGGTTTTGAAAAAAAGTTCGATATGGTAGCTTACAATTTGCCAACATTACAAGTTGATAAGCGCACGATTCTATTGAAGGAAGCTTTACTTAAAAGGTTTGAGGCAAGAGGTATTACCGTTAGAAATATCAATCTTAAAAATTTTAAAACTGAGGTTGATAATGTGTTGAAAGTTTACAATGCGGCATGGCAGGCAAACACAGGGTTTGTACCGATGACGGATGCTGAGTTTAAGTACCTGGCTAAAGATCTTAAGATGATTTTAGATAAGGATTTTTGCCTCATTGCAGAGAAGGAAGGAAAGACAATTGGATTTGCATTGGCCATTCCGGATATTAACCAGGTGCTTATAAAAATTAAAAAAGGCAGGTTATTTCCCACCGGCATTTTTAAGTTACTCACGGGTGTAAAAAAGATTGACTATGTAAGGGTAATTGCATTAGGTGTTAATGAAGAATATAGAAAAGTGGGTATTGAAGCATATTTCTATGCAGAAATAATTCAAAAGGCTATTGATAAAAAGATTAAAGGTGGAGAAGCATCCTGGATCTTGGAGAATAATGAAATGATGAATAAGGGATTGAAAAATCTGAATGCCACAGTTTACAAGCGATACCGCATTCTTGAAAAAGCAATATGAGCGAACATGTTTTAATAACAGGGGCAAGTGGTTTTTTAGGGTATCACATTGTAAAAGCAGCTGTTGAAAAGGGGCTCGTTGTATTTGCTGCAGTTCGTACAAATAGTGTAATAGAGCAGCTAAAAGATTTACCCATTCATTACCTGCATCTTGATTATGAAGACGTACCCGGTTTATCCAGGCATTTGATTGAAAACAATATTAAGTACATCATTCATGCGGCCGGTATTACCAAGGCAATAAAGCAGGATGCATACAATCACATCAATGCCACCTACACTTTAAATCTTGCAAATGCAGCTAAAACATTACCAGAAGGCTTAACAAAAATGGTTTTTATAAGTAGCCTGGCTGCAGTTGGCCCGCTTTCAGACGTGAAAGAAAAGATAACAGAATCTACAACACCTAACCCGGTAACAGCCTACGGAAGAAGCAAATTGCTGGCAGAAGAATACCTGGCAAATACCGGAATTCCCTATACCATTTTAAGACCGACCGCAATTTATGGCCCCAGGGATAAAGATATATTTATCATGGTAAAAACGATTAGTAAACGATTAGATCCTTATATAGGAAATTTTTTGCAGTGCCTGAGTTTTGTTCATGCGGCAGATGTTGCAAATGTGGCGATTGATGCGCTTCTAATAAATGAAGCGACTGGTATATATAATATTACAGATGGCAATAGTTATAACAGGTACCAGTTTTCCGATATAACTAAAAAAATTTTAAATAAAAAAGCATTCCGTTTTCACATACCAATGCCCTTGGTTAAATCACTGGCTTTTGTTTTGGAAACTACTAATGGCTGGTTAAAAAAACCGTCGGTATTATCCAGGGAAAAACTACCCGAACTTGCCGCTAAAAACTGGATATGTGATATTGAAAAAGCTAAGCTGGACTTGAGATACATGCCAAAATTTAATTTGCAAAACGGGCTTGAAGATTCGATTAAATGGTACACAAAAAATAAATGGATTTAAAGACGTATATAAAACAACAACAACAACAACAACGACACTACATACTACTACTACTACTACTTACATATATTCTACTACTAATTAAAACAAAACAATTATGAAACATGACGTAGCTCCTGCAGAAGGAAAGTTAGGTATACTGATACCCGGATTGGGAGCAGTTGCCACAACTTTTATTGCAGGTGTTGAAGCAGTAAAAAAGGGTATTGCGCAGCCAATTGGCTCGCTTACTCAAATGGGTAATATCCGCCTGGGCAAAAGAACAGAAAACCGGATGCCCAAAATAAAAGAGTTTGTGCCTTTGGCCGATTTAAACGACATCGCTTTTGGCGGATGGGATATTTACGAAGACAATGTTTACGAGGCTGCAACAAATGCTAAAGTACTTGACCTTCAGCTGTTAAATGCTGTAAAGACAGAACTGGAAGCAATTAAGCCAATGAAAGCGGTTTTCGACAGATCGTATGTTACCAACCTCGACGGAAAAAACGTAAAGACCGGCGCAACAAAGTATGACCTTGCAATGCAGGTGATAGAAGACATCGAAAATTTTAAAAAAGCAAACAACTGTAGCCGTATTGTAATGGTATGGTGCGGTAGTACAGAAAAGTACATTGAGGCAACAGATATACATAGCAGTATTGAAAAATTTGAAGCGGCTTTAAAAAGCAATGCGAGCCTGATTGCACCAAGTATGATATATGCATATGCTGCTATCAAAACAGGTGTTCCATTTGCAAACGGCGCCCCAAATCTAACCTGCGATATACCTGCATTGTTAGAACTGGCTAAAGAAACAAACACGCCAATTGGCGGTAAAGATTTTAAAACCGGGCAAACTTTAATGAAGACGATTCTTGCTCCGGGTTTACATGCAAGAGCATTGGGCGTACGGGGATGGTTTTCAACAAATATACTGGGTAACAGAGACGGCTATGTACTGGATCATCCGGATAATTTTAAAACAAAAGAAGTTTCAAAACTTAGTGTACTCGACGAAATTTTCAGGCCTGAATTAAATCCTGAATTATATGGCGACCTGTATCATAAAGTAAGAATCAATTATTATCCGCCTCACGGTGATAATAAAGAAAGCTGGGACAACATTGACATCTTTGGATGGCTGGGTTACCCAATGCAAATCAAGATAAATTTCCTTTGCAGAGATTCTATTTTAGCCGCACCGGTTGTGTTGGATCTTGCTTTATTTCTTGACCTGGCTAAGCGTTCAGAAATGACAGGTATCCAGGAATGGTTGTCATTTTATTTTAAATCTCCGCAAACATTGCCAGAGCTAAGTCCGGAGCATGATATTTTCAAGCAATTGATGAAAATGCAAAATACTTTGCGTCATATCATGGGCGAAGATTTAATAACGCATCTTGGTTTGGATTACTACCAGGAGCTTGTAGAAACATTGTGATAAAATTTCACACTTTAGTCGCATCCGTTGGAGGAATTGGATTCGTAGGTAAAGGTGGCGGAACAATTGCAGCATTAGTCTATTGTTCAATATGGTTTTTATTACCTGCCGGTTATATGCAAAATGACTGGCAGGTTATAATAACCTTAATGATTATTGGAGTTGGGGTTTGGAGTTCGAATGTAGTGGATAGCATTTGGGGCAAGGATAGTAGTAAGGTGGTGATTGATGAAGTAGCAGGAATGGCCATAGCATTATTATATGTACCACAAAATATTGGGTACGCAATTGTTGGCCTGGTTGCATTTAGATTCTTTGATATTGTAAAACCGCTTGGGGTAAGAAAAACAGAAAAATTACCAAAAGGTTGGGGGGTAATGGCAGATGATATACTGGCTGGAATTTATGCTTTGGCACTTGTGCAATCATGGATATGGATGGCACATAAATTCGGTTAAATGAAAACATTTTTGAAAGCAAACGTGGCTTCTCTCACTGCAAGTTTTTGTGATTTCCTCGTCACCTTTATATTAAAGCAATTTTTACAATTAGATGCTGTACTTGCCAGCATAATAGGAACAATTATTGGCGGAATAATAAATTTTTTTATTGGCAGGCAATGGGTTTTTGTTTCTGTTGACTCGCCTGTTTTTCGGCAGGGAAAAAGATATTTATTAACCTGGACAGGAAATTTAATCCTGAATGCATGGGGAGTTTACGTGCTGATAGAATTTGCGAAGCTTAATTATATGATCGCAAAAGTTGCAACGTCAGTCGTTGTTGCTATTGCTTATAATTATCCTATTCAAAAAAGATATGTTTTTAAAAATATTGATGATAATGAAAAGTTATAGAATAATAATGAGGTACTCATTTTTATTTACACTGTTGCTGGGTAGTTTTTTTGCAAATTCACAAACAGTAGTAAAAGGATTTGTAAAAGATGCCAATACAATGCGTCCACTGCAATTTGTAAGTATTTTCTTTGAGGGAGGAAAAGGCGTTACCACCGGCGAGGATGGAAGCTTTTCAATTGTTACCTACCGCACTAATCTGAAAACACTGGTTTTTTCTTTTACCGGATACAAAGAAATAAAAAAGAAGATAAGCCCTGGCAAAGAGCAGACCGTTAATGTGGAATTGGAATTGGCTGATGCGCTGCAGGAAGTAATTGTAAAAACAAAAAGAAGAGGCAAGTATAGAAACAGGGACAATCCGGCGGTGGAATTAATTGATCTGGTGATAGATAATAAGGAAAAAAATCGCATTACATCTTATGATTATGTTCAGTATGAACAATACGAAAAGTTGTCGCTTTCTTTAACAAATAAGCCGGAAAAACTGATTAAGAACAGGCTTTTCAGGAACTATAAATTCATACTTGAAAATATTGATACAACAACGCTGGAAGGAAAATCATTATTACCCATTTACCTGGAAGAGAAAATTTCGGACAGGTATCTGCGGAAAAATCCCGAAAAAAATAAAACAGTTTTATTAGGTGAAAAGAAAGTGAATTATGGTGATTTCCTGGATGATAATGGTATCAGTCAGTATCTAAACAGGTTATATTCCGATATCAATATTTATGACAATAATGTAACCATCCTTACTACCCAGTTCTTAAGTCCCATTGCGGATATAGGCCCGACATTTTACCGCTATTATATTCGGGACACAGTAGAATTGGATGGTATAAAACTTATAAAACTATACTTTACTCCCAAAAACCCCAATGACCTACTTTTTAGGGGAACAATGTTTATTACATTGGATGGTAAATATGGCGTTCAAAAAATAAGCATGACAGTTAGTAAAAACGCCAATCTTAACTGGACTAGAGAATTAAGAATTAACCAGGATTTTGAAAAAGCGTTTGATGGCAGGTTTCATGTAATTAAAAGTAGTATGCTGGCAGAATTTGCATTAACGCAAAATGCTTCCGGTGGTATATTGGGTGAAAGAACTGTGTCGTTCAAAAATTTCTTAATCAATGAGCCTGCTCCTGACAGTATATACAATGCCCGGGATTTAGTTGAAAAAGTGAATGCAGAAAAAACCTCCGATAGTTTTTGGATTGCCAGCCGACATACGCCGCTTACAATGGTAGAAACAAAAGCTTACTACAATATTGACAGTTTAAAGAATATGAAGTCGTTTAAAAGGTTTGGCGAAATAGTTACCCTGGTGTTTTCGGGCTATAAATCTTTTGGCGCATGGGAACTCGGTAACACCAATACATTTTACAGCTTTAATCCTGTAGAAGGTTTTAAATTAAGAGTGGGCGGAAGAACAACTCCAAAGTTTAGCAATTTCCTATATTTTGACAACTATTTTGCTTATGGTTTCAAAGACAAAAAGCTCAAATATCTTGCCGCTGCTACCTATTCTTTTAACCACAAATCTGTTTACTCGTTTCCACTTAATTACCTGAAAGTTAGTTATCAGTATGATACCAAAATACCCGGACAGGAACTGTTGTTTACCAATGAAGACAATTTCTTATTGTCATTTAAAAGGGGAAACAATAACAAATGGCTGTATAACAATTTTTTGAAGGCTGAATATGTACGGGAATTTGGTAAAAACGTAAGTTATACTTTTGCATTTAAGAACTGGAAACAAACTCCGGCAGGAGATATTACCTACCAGAAAGTAGTTGATAACTCCTATGTAAAGGATGTAACAACATCTGAATTATCTGCTGAATTAAGATGGGCGCCCAATGAACAATTCTACCAGGGTAAAAATTTCAGAATTCCAATTATTAATAAATACCCGGTATTTAATTTAAGATTCATAACTGGCATAAAAGGTGTATTAAAAGGTGAGTATAATTATCAAAATTTAAGCCTTTCAATGGATAAACGTCTTTACATGTCGCAGCTAGGTTATACGGATGTTTCTGTGGAAGGTGGATACATATTTGGTAAAGTGCCATTCCCATTACTAACAATACATAGGGCCAATCAAACGTATGCATACCAGATTCACTCTTATAACCTGATGAATTTTATGGAATTTGTAAGTGATAAATATGTTGCAACTAATTTAGATTTCTATTTTAACGGATTTTTCTTTAACAAAATTCCATTGATAAAGAAATTAAAGCTTCGTGAAGTTGCAAGTTTCAAAATATTGTACGGTGGGGTAAGAGATGAAAATAACCCGGCAAAAACGCAGGATATTTTTAAATTCCCGACGGATGTAAATATTGGTAAACAAACGACCTTTGCACTTAACAAAACACCATATATTGAAATGAGTGTTGGTATTGCAAATATTTTTAAAATCATCAGGGTTGACCTGGTAAGAAGACTTACCTATTTGGAAAATCCGGACATTGCAACCTGGGGAATCAGAACAAAATTGAGGTTTGATTTTTAACGATTAAAAACAATCATTATGGCAAACGAACTAATTAGAGACCGGCTTCAAAAATGGATATATGTAATTATTAATCCCATTGTAAAAGGATTAATAAAAAT
>JBDUEK010000015.1:0-86878 GCA_040002495.1 Ferruginibacter sp. | reverse complement strand
TTTTCAACCATGATGAGGGGAAAGTTACTTTATACCAGAGGCATCAATAATATATTAGTTGTGCATTGGAAGCTTACTCGTTGTGAAGCTTTTAATCGTCGGGGTTGCGCAGATGTTTCTTTTTTAATTCAAAGACACTACAGCGAAAACCCCGCCGGGACAAAGTAAATTTATTGCAAGGATAATGGGAAAAGATGCCATGAAAATACATAAGTACAAGAGAGTGACACAACGATGTCGCCATAAAAAACATCGGCTGGTTAAAAAAAAACAGAATAAATCGGAGGGGTAAAGTAGAAGTAAAAGTCGCTAATTTATCTCTTGCAAAGTATAAAACTATTGGTTGTTCTATATAAATTTTTCCCGCCAGGTTAGTCTGGTAATAAATCAGTTGGTATGCGCAGATTCAGCGAACTTGTGTATCGGCGGGGTTTTCGCAGAACACGCTTACAAAGATAAAACCCACTTCAGCGCAACCCCGACGGGACAAATTTTATGCAGGTAAATATTCTACTCCTGCATATCCATGTCAGAAAATTTATTCCCTTCTGCAGTTTTAGATGAACTAGCTACCAGCCCATCTATAACATTTATTTCTTCCGGAGTAAAATATCGCCATTTACCCACCGGTAAATTTGATAGCGTGATATTCATGATGCGTACTCTTTTGAGTGTAGTAACATTAAACCCAAGAGCAAGGCACATTCTTCGGATTTGCCTGTTGAGACCTTGCGTTAATATTATTCTAAATCGATTTTTACCTTCCTGTTTTACAAAACATTTTTTGGTAAGGGTATCCAGTATGCGAATACCGTTGCTCATCTTATTTACAAAATCACCAGTGATGGGTTTATCGACGGTAACCACATATTCTTTTTCATGATTGTTGCCTGCCCGTAAAATTTTATTAACGATGTCGCCATCATTGGTTAAAAAAATTAATCCTTCAGAAGGCTTGTCCAGTCTACCTATCGGGAATATGCGGCTTTTATAATTGATAAAAGATATGATGTTATGCTTATCTTTTAAATCGGTTGTACAGGTAATGCCAACCGGTTTATTAAAAACCATATAAACTGCTTTCTCTCTTTTTTTTATCGGCTCACCATCTACCTCTACTATATCGCCTGGCATTACACGGTTGCCTTTAATAGCTACATTATCATTGATGGTAACACGGCCCTGGTCAATATATTTATCTGCTTCTCTTCTTGAGCAGAAGCCGGTTTCACTGATGTATTTGTTTAAACTTTTATCCATGTGGACGATAAAATTAATGGAATATAGCAGCACAAGTTGTGCTGCATACCTGTTGTGGATAAATGATTGTGCCTATGCATGTGCTTGCTGAATCCTACTCTTTGTCTACTGGCTTGCCATCGCTGTATTGCTGGTTGTCTTAAAAGCATAACTGATATCCACAGGTAAAAAAGTATTGATTTTATCAAGATCCAGCGTAGTTCTTTTGTGTACTTCATCCCGGTGATACATGGGTACAAACTTAGCGCCTATCACAATTTCCTGCAAAGTGTAAGAAGTGCGGGCTATGACAATATCACTGAACATGTCATCAAAGGCTTTTAGATAAATTAAAATCTCCCCGCTGGTATTTGCAAAATCTTCAGGCGTAAAACTGAAGAAAGGGCTGCTCTCATTGATGGGATGAACAATTGTCCAGCTTAGAGAAAGCGAATTTATTTTCGTCATCTCCAGTTCCATCTGAAAGAATTTATTTCGCATCGTACCATTTTCCTCCATCATAATACCTGCTGTCATCCTGGTTTCTGCTTCCGAAAGATTATTGTTTTTATAAGGTGCAGCCCGCATCATCAATGCAATGCCATCTTTATACGGCGCCAATATAGCGTTTTCACTAAAAAGTACATATGCCTTTGGCCGACTAAATCGCCCATAAAATAAACCAGTGGCAATGGCAAAACTCAACAGGCCGATCAAGGCTTCTAATGCAGAAATAGAACTTGCTGCAAAACCATGAGGGCTGATGCGGCCATAGCCAACAGTAGTAAAAGTTTGTGTACTGAAAAAATATGCCTCACCAAATTCTTCCGGTACCGAATCAGCTTTAATTCCTTGTAAATTTTCCATACCTATGCCAAAATACAGGCAGGCAAAAACTAAATTGATGAGGACGTAGAAACTTAACAACAGTAAAAAAAAGTGCCATCGTGGCAATTGCAGTAAAGTATGATACCAGCTAATGCGATCCAGGAAACGCAACCCTCTTTTTTCAATATTAGGTGTGCCATCTTTGTTTACAAATCGTCCGCCATAGTCAGCCGAATTAGCGCCAAAACCTGTATTGATCTCGGTTTTTGCTTTAGAGTTTATTTTTCGCAGTATTGCCATTGAAGGATTTTATCTTTGATTGGTATAGTAAATTAATCAATATTTGTTGTACTTATATTTATGCAATTTACAAAAGCGCTGCAACATACCATTGTTTGGAAGGTCATCAATACTGTGTTGACCTTTTGCATCAATTTATTATTGGTTCGAATTATGGGTGGGGAATACAGTGGCATTTTTTTTTATGCAATCGCTTTGTATGCCTTTTTTACATTGGTGATGAGCGGCAGCATCGAATCCGGTATTACTTATTTTGGCAGTAATAATTCCCTGAATATAAAGAGTCTTTCCATTTTTTTAATACCCTGGCTTATTATCCAGGGCGCTGTTAGTTGGTTATTGCTGGGTATTATTAACCTGGAACTAAATAAACAGTTTGCCTGGTTTTATATAATTGCTAACCTTGGGATCACTTATTTTACAGCATTATACTATACCCAAAAACGGTTCATCTTACTTAATGTAATTATATGTGTGATAAATTTTTTCGTAATGATTTGCCTGCTGCTGATTTATTTGCAACCGGATTTTTTACATGGTAATTCTTCGCCGCTGATTCCCAAAAAATTTGGCGCCACGGCTCATGAAATTTCTTCTGCAGTCATTACTTATTTTGCCGGATTTGTATTACAAGCATTGTTATTGGCATTCATGTTTTTTTATAAACAGGATTGGAATTTGCTGCCCATTAAAATTGAACCAGCGCTTATAAAAAAATTATTCAGCTATTCAATGATAGCATTTATAAGCAATGTTTTATTCTTCCTGGTAACGAGACTGGATTATTATTTTGTTCAAAAATATTGTGATGAAATAGCACTGAGTAATTATGTACAAGTATCCAGGATGGGGCAGTTATTAATTCTGTTACCAACCATGATGGCAGCCGTAATTTTCCCATATAGTTCTGAAAAAGGCGATGGTGTTGAAGCAAATTATCTGCAGAAATTACAGCAACTCTGCCGTATCATCAGTTTTTTATTTATACCTGTTTCTATACTTATTGTAGCAACTGGTTTTTGGATATTTCCCTGGTTATTTGGTGCAGCATTTAACCAGATGTATGTAGCTTTTTTGTGGTACCTGCCGGGCTTTTATGCATTGAGCATCGTTACATTACTGGCAGCATACCTTGCTGGCAAGGCAATGCTAACATCCAACATGATTGCAACTATTATTTCACTGGTTGCAGTTGCAACAGGCGATGTTTTTTTGATCCCGGTATTTGGGATCAATGCTGCAGCCGGAGTTAGTAGCGTGGCATATATTTTTGGCCTTGTATATTTGTTATGGGTGTATCATAATTCCCTGCAAACAAATACTAGTAACTTCTTTAGTTTTAAGAAAAGGGATTTAAACCTGTTGATAAATATTTTTTAAAATCTATTTTAGAAAAAGGAATAATTATTTTGAAGATAAAAAATTGGACACATTGGGCAGCAACCTGGTTTGGAATGACGCTACTAAAAAAGAGCCTTCATTACAGGCTGAAAGGAGCCGGTGCCGAATGGTTGCAAAGCGTGTCGGCAAATGTTCCATCCATATTTAACCGGGTAGATTTTATACTGGATCAATGTAGCCAAAAACGGGTGCTTCATATTGGATTTACGGATCATCCTTATACTGTTGAAAGAACCCAATCAGGGGAGTTATTGCACCTTCAATTAAAAAAAGTAACAGGCCATTTAATGGGTTTAGATGTTGAAGCAAATGCCATCAGTCAATACAAGGCTATAACAAATGACACAGCAGTGTACACAGGCGATATCATTCAAGGTTATCCCCAGGCTGCCATTGATTTTGATCCGGAAATAATACTCCTGTCCGAAGTGCTTGAACATCTTACCGATCCTTACAAAGCGGTACAAATTTTACACGATTATTTCCCGGCAGGAACAACTGTATTGGTTACGGTTCCCAATTATACTGCGTTGGATAGTATCGCATCCAGCCTGCAAAAAACAGAATCTGTTCATTCACATCATCATTGGTATTTTTCACCCTTTACTTTGCAAAAATTGTTTGATCATACAAAGTTTCAACTGCAACAATTACATTTTGGCATGTACTATCAGCCACGCACACGTGTAAATGCAATTTTAAAACATTTTCCTTTCAACGGAGATTGTATCATGGCTTTATTTACAATCATTAAAACCAATGAACATGGATAATATTTTATGGCTGCCAAGCTGGTATCCCAACAGGAAAGATATTTATCATGGTGACTTTATCGAGCGCCATGCTAAAGCCATTAGTGCTTATACAAAACTTACCATAATGGTGGTGGTTAAAGATGAGAGCTTACCGGTAAATAAAACGGAAATAGATAAATCTGTTTCCGGTAATCTCACTGTGTACAGGGTTTACTACGGCCGTAGCCGTTACAGTGGCTGGGTAGAGCAATTGATTTCTTTGCTTCGTTATTTTCGGCTACAAAAGAAAATTTTTAAACAGGTTATTGAAACTGAAGGGCAACCTAAAATAGTGCATGTGCATGTTGCCATGAAGGCTGGCTTGCTGGCACTTTGGTTAAAAAAGCAATACAATATTCCATTTGTTGTTACAGAACATTGGACCGGTTACTATCCGCAAAGCACACCCAATATTTACAACAGTAACTGGCTGTTTCGCCTGCTGGATAGAAGGGTATTGGAGCATGCTGAATATCTACTGCCGGTTTCAAAAGATCTTGGGACAATGATCAATGAACGTTTTGCCAAAACCAATTGCAGGGTAATACCTAACACGGTTGATACTTCATTATTTTATTACCAGCCAGTTACCACAAAAAGATTCAGGTTTATTCATCCATCATACATGAATTTTCAAAAAAATCCGGAAGGTATTTTACAGGCTTGCAAAATGGTAAAAGACCAGGGGTATGATTTTGAATTGTTGATGTTGGGAAATAAGCCGACTGCCCTTACAGAGATGGCTGCAACATTCGGACTGCAAAATGAGGTCACTTTCAGAGATGCTGTTCCTTATGAAGCGGTTGCCAAAGAAATGCAACAATCAAATGCGCTGTTGTTATTCAGCCGTTTCGAAAATTTACCTTGTGTAATTGCGGAGGCGCTTTGTTGCGGACTGCCGGTAATCAGTAGCCGGGTAGGGGGCATACCGGAGGTTATCAACGAAAACAATGGAAGGCTAATAGAATCTGATAATATTGCAGCGCTCAGTGTGGCAATGATTAAATTGATGCATTCGTATGAAACCTATAACAGGCAACAAATCTCCGAAGATGCAGTGGCCACATTTCAATATGCACAGGTAGGTAATGCTATCATGGATGTTTATATGAATGTGTTGTCCAGTTAAACCATTCCTGGCTAAAACGGGTCTGCTGTTGTTTGCATTTTTTTACAGGTAGCCGAATCTGTGATTCATCCTCTTTAAAACAATTTCGGTATATACCGTTCAAGCCCGAAACCCACACAGGCTTGCTCCTTTAATTTTATAGGTTATCATCTATATGATCGAAATCCTATAAAATCCTGATAGGAGAAATTTGATGGTTTGCAAACATGATATCTTTTTAGTTATTCCATCTAAAAATTAGCCATTTAGGCATACCGGAATTATATAATTGTAAACTTTACCAGGGTACTTTTAATAACCAACATGAAGTGTTATCTTTAAAATAATCAGGAACTGTAAAAATGAGCTGATTGATTATCAACATTTGTGTACAAAATATACGGGTTGATTTTTTGAAGCGTGGCAAATCCTTTTTATATTCATCCATCTTTCCAATATCCTTTCAAGTAGATACCCACAGGTATTTATGAAAATCGCCACTTTTAATACGACAAATGCTTATCTGAACTTTTGAGTACCTCTTTAAGACTGAAGCTGTCAACCACGTGTGCTTTAACCAAAAGCTTTCCTGATTGTCGTAACTAATCCTTGTTTTAAATTATAATATAGACTAATTATTTATGAAGAAATTTTACTCGATTATTTCGTTGGTGGTATTGGTGTTTGCTTTGCCGATTGTGGGTTGGGGGCAGGTAAGTATGACTACAAGCAGTTCGTACTCACAAAATTTTAATACTTTAATTACTACTGGAACTACTACTTGGACAGACAACTCTACGATTGCTAATTGGTATTCGCAAAGAGTCGGGACTGGAACTAGTATTGTTGCCGATGCTGGAACAAATGGTGGGGGAAATCTTTACAGTTATGGAACAGGGACAAGTTCAGATAGAGCATTGGGCACTGTCGGTTCTAACAATGCAACCGCAAAGGATTTTTCCCACGGAGTCTTATTACGTAACACATCGGGTGCAACTATAACTGATTTAAAAATTTCTTACACGCTGGAGCAATGGCGTAATGGCAATAATACTACGCCTAATACTATTACTTTTTGGTATAAAATAAGTACGAGCGCAATAACGGCATTGAATCCTAACACAAACGCAACTTGGACCCAGGTAACTGCATTAAGTCTAAGTAGCCCTATTAATACGACGGCGGCAGGCTCGCTTGATGGTAATGCTGTTGCGAATCGTGTATCAGCAACTAGTATCGCTATCCCAAGTTTATCTCTGGCGGATAATAGTTATATAATGCTCAAGTGGGAGGATCCTGATCATTCCGGAACAGATCATGGGCTGGGAATTGATGATGTTACGATTGCTTGGACTGTAACTCCAGCTTGCACCGCTCAAACAATTACAGCGATTACCAGTACGGTGACAAAAACCTACGGAGATGCTGCCTATAGCGTGAGTACTTCTTCCACCTCAGGATTAACTATCACGTACGCATCCAGCGATCCAGCAGTTGCTACTGTAAATTCAAGTGGATCTGTTACAATTGTTGGAGCAGGAACTACTACAATCACTGCATCTCAGGCTGGCGATGCCACTTATTGTGCCGCAACTGATGAAACTCAAACTTTAACTGTAAATAAAAAAGCCTTAACAATTTCCGGTGTTACAGCAATGGATAAAGTCTATGATGGAACAACTACAGCAACTTTAACTGGAACAGCGGCATTGGTTGGTGTGTTAGCAGCCGATATCTCAAATGTTATTTTGGGTGGAACCCCTGCCGCAAATTTTGCCAGTCCTATTGTTGGAACCGGTATTGCTGTTGCAGTAACAGGGTATACGATTAGTGGTTCCGCTGCTGGTAATTATAGTTTAACACAGCCAACCGGTTTAACTGCTGATATTACTGCTCCAGCAAATTCTATATCTACAACTGCAACATCTTTCTCTTCGTTCTGTAATGGGACAGCTAACAGCATGATTCTTCCTTTTAGTACAACTGGCACTTTCACAGGTCAGTTTAATATTCAGATTTCAAACGCTTCGGGTTCGTTTCCATCTGATGCAACTTCGCAGTTGCTAACCTATGTTTCGTCTACGGCTGCTTCTGTAACGGCAACTATACCTGTTGGATATTTAATTGGATCCGGATACAAAGTGCGTGTTGTAAATAATGCTCCAACTTATTATACTTCTGGGGATAATGGTACTCCATTTACCATAAACACAACCCCATCTACACCATCTGCATCTACACCAGCCGCAGTTTGCCAGGGAAATGCGGTTACTATAACTGGTGCAGGAAGTACAGGTGCAACTACATATACCTACTGGTCAGCGACAACAGGTGGCACACAATTTACTACTGGTAGCCCTGTTGGTTATAGTGTTTCAGGAGGAAATTTAACTACACCACCATCGCTAACAGGTGGAATTTATGACTACTATTTGCAGGCTGAAAACAGCACATTTTGTTCAAGCTTGGCAAGGCAAAAAGTAACTGTAACTGTAAATGCATTATCATCAACACCGGGTAATCCAGTTGCAGCAGCCAATCCTTCATGTGGTGCCACCACACTGAATATTATCGTACCTCCGGTAGGAGAAACATATTATTGGCAGGGAACTACATCGTTAGGAACGAATACCAGCTCACCAACTAGTTCAATATATAATGTAAGCAGCACTGGTACGTATTACGTTCGGTCTCAAACAACTGCTGGATGTTGGTCAGCTTCCAGTGGAAATCTTGCCGTGAACGTGGTAAATTCACCATCCATTACAACACAGCCTTCAGATGCAATTACAAACACATCTGCTGTATCAACATTTAGTGTAACAGCTACCAATGCTTCAGGTTACCAATGGCAAGTGGATAATGGCACCGGTTGGATAAGTATCACAAATAATAGTATTTATAGTGGAGCTACTACTTCTATGTTAGCTGTAACAAGTCCGCCGTTGAATTACGATGGATATATTTACAGGTGCATAGTAAAAGCAAACACTCCATGTGTTGATCTACCCAGTAGTTCGGCTCAATTAACTGTAACTACCGGGCCATGTGTTTCTGAAGGTTTCGAATCTGGGTTACCAGGCGGTTACACAGCTGCAACAAGTTTTTCATTGGGCTCCGGGACTTGGACTGCCCAAGCAAATGGAATTTTAGCCGGTACAACAAAACATTCGGGAAGTTACTCTTGTCAATTAAGATCTCAGTCTGGCGCTCAAGTAACATCCCCTAATTTAACAGGGGGAATTGCAAATGTTGTTTTTTGGGCTGCGGCAAGTACTAACACTGGCTCTCTCCAGGTCAATTACTCCACAGATGGTGGTATTACATGGGTCCCGGCTTCCGGGTCTCCTTTTGCCTTAACACAAACTGCTAATACATTTCTTCAATTTACTGCTACGATAAATTCAACTGCGCCTAATATTTTATTGCAATTTTATCGTACAGCAGCGACAGTTTACATTGATGATGTTGAAATCTACTGTCCTACAGTAGCATGTACCTCACCAGCAACAATCACAGATTTTAAACCAACAACAGCACCTGTTGGAGCATTGGTTACTTTAACCGGCACAGGCTTCACGGGTGCAACTGCTGTAAAATTTGGATCTGTAAATGCAACTTCTTATACAGTAGTTAGTGCAACAAAAATTATAGCGAAAGTACCAAGCAATGTTCCGCTGGATTATATAACTGTAACTCCAAACGGATCAACCTGTGTAGCAAAGGCAGCAACTATTTTCACACCGATTGGCGCATCCGGCTGTGGTACCAATGGGAGTGGCTCAGTTGTAAATGATTTGTCTATTTCTGAGGTATATGATGCGTTATCTGGAAGTTTAAGTTATATAGAAATTTTTAATGGAACTGGTGCTACAATTACATTGGGAGCGCCAAATAATTATGTTGTACGGGTACGTACTGGTACCAGTACTGACAATGACTATGCATTAACCGGTACAATAGCAAGTGGTACAGTTATACTAATCAGGTTAGGGAATTCTTCAACTTCATGTGCTGGTTTAACTCTTTTGGTAGATCAGCCTTCCGCCAGTGGATTTAATGGCAATGACCAAATATTTCTTAGAAAAAATGGGGTTGACATTGACTATGTTCCCAATCCCGGATATCCGAGTGGAAGTTCGTCTCCTGGTTTTAGCCAGATAAGGAAGGCAACCACTACTGCGTCTACTATTCCAAGTACTACTTATACATCAAGTGACTGGACAGTTAGCACAACCGAGGATTGCAGTAATCTTGGTATTGCACCCTATACAGTCAGTGGTAATTCGGTTACTATTACATCTCAACCTGTAGATATTAATTGCACAGCAATAACTTTTTCAGTCGGGGCAACGTCAAACCCCAGCCCGGTGGGTAATTATTTATGGTATTATAATGACCCTTCTACAATGGCTGGATGGCTACCGGCCTCAGGGTTGACTAACGCATCAAATGGAATTACTGCATCAAATACAAATACAGCAAACATGACAGTAACCGGGAATACCGGAGCTCTATATAATTATCAATTTTATGCAACTGTATCTAAAAACACATGTACTAATAATACAAATGCAGCCCAGTATACCTATAGCACCCGGCCAATTTATGCAAGTAACGTGGCAACCGGGAATTGGACGACACCCGGAAGTTGGCTTATGAGTTACGACAATGTAACTTTTGTGAGTACTTGTTCATATCCTGTTTCATCCAATTCAAGTGAAGTTTATATTAAAGCTGGACATACTATAACCTTACCTATCAACCTGGATATTGACAAATTAACCATTCAAGCTACCGGTAAACTCATCTTAAATTCCAGCGCACTACTAACTGTTTATGATAGCACTGCCGGTGCGGATTTAATTGTAGATGGAACTTTGCAGGATGACGGTTCCAGTTCAAATGGATTAAAATTGAATGGTACTGCAACCTGGAGTATTTCCAGCACAGGTACAATTATTAAGACCGGAGGCTCATCTGCGTCGGGCTATCGGGATAACTACGAAACAGGTATTGCGAATATCACTCCAACTGCCAATTGGATTTACAGGAATACTGGTAGTACTATAACAATTGCTTCAGCCAATAGCGGCAATTCAATGTATTATCCAAATTTAACCCTTGAAAATACAATTGCTGGTACATATGCTTCTGCGATCAATAATACTACTCCGGCCTTTAGTGATTTCACTTTATTGGGCGCTTCTAACGCCAATACAAATATAATCAAAGGAAACTTTAATGTGGGAGGTGCTGGAACAGGTAATATTTATTTTGCTTCGATAGATCAAACACACCTTGTAAATATTTTGGGCAATTTAACTATAAACGCAGGAAGCACACTTATCAATGGTAATAAAACAATACAGGCAATGGGCTTTGATCTGAAAGGTGATCTTACGTTAAATGGAGCACTTTCCCTTCACGAAAACAGGATTGGTTTACTAAAATTTTCAGGTTCAACCAACCAAAATATTACAGGATCAGCAACGACTGGAAAAGACAGCCTTTGGGATGTAACCGTTGCCAATAATGGTAATACGCTTAACCTAAATAAAAACATCAGCGTGCTCAATGCGCTAACTTTTGAATCGGCTGCAAAATTGAATTTAAACGATTCTTATTTAAATCTTAGATCGGTTGATACTGTAACAGCGAGGGTTGCGGCAGTACCTTCGAATGCGGTTATCAGCTATGGCACTACTGGTAGGTTTGTTGTAGAAAGATATTATCCAAGCCGTCGTGGCTGGAGACTGGTAACTGCACCAATCTCAGCAGAAGCCGGAAGAACATTTGTTAATTCATGGCAGATGGGTAAAACAACAACAACAGGTGAAGGCACATTTATATCGGCACCTTCGGCACCGTCAAATGGATTTGATCTTAGCCCATTACAAAATAATTCATTGCAATTCTATAATGGCAGTGGCCTTTATGGAATTCCAAATACAGATGTAAACCTGATTTCAGGAACTGCTGGAACAGCAACGAATTTTGGAATGTTCCTTTTTGTTAGAGGCGATCGTTCATCAAACAGTTTGTTTTATCCTCCTTACAGTAACAATACGGTGCTGAGAGACACGGGCAGGATACAATTGGGTAATCAAACTTTTTCTCCTGTAAATGCTTTAAATAGTTTTAGCTTATTGGGTAATCCTTATGCATCTCCTGTAAATATTAATACGGTATTAAATGCGAGTTCTGGTGTAGATAAAAATAAGTTTTATATTTATGACCCATTCCTCAATAGCCAGCAAGGAGCATATGTTTATTATACAAGAGGTATACCAGCAAGCTCTCCATGGATTGCAGCACCTCCTTCTCCATCTAAAATGGATACAACCTTGCAATCGAGCCAGGCGTTTTATGTGCAACATACGGCAGCAACTGCTTCACTAATATTTACCGAGGCAGATAAGGTTACCGCCACTTTACCAAAGACAGTTAAATTCAGGCCGGTTTCAACCTCTGCCGGTATGCTATCAAGTTTTAGAACTAACCTGTATTTACTGGAAGCAGATCAATCGACAATTTTGGCGGATGGCGTATACACTGAATTTCATGATACCTATAGCAACATTTTTGATAAATCAGAAGACGCACTCAAATTTACAAACAGTCGTGAAAACCTGGGGATGCTGAGGCCAGGTGCATTATTGGCAGTTGAAAGACGTCAACCATTAAACGTTGATGATACAATTTTCTATAACCTAGCCAGGTTTTCACAACGTAGTTATCGCCTTGAATTCGAACCAATAAACCTCAATACATTACTTGTAGGTATTTTGGAAGATAAATTTACCGGAATTAAAACACCGATAGACCTTTTCAGGAGTTCTACTTTTGATTTCACTGTTACCAGTGATGTTGCCAGTTCAGCGCCCGACCGTTTCCGTATTGTATTTAAACAAATTGATCCAGGCCCATTACCAGTAACTTTTACGAACGTTAACGCATACGAAAAAGCAAAAAATATAGCGGTTGAATGGACCGTAGAAAATGAAATAAATATAAGGGAATATGAAGTAGAGAAAAGTATTGATGGAACCATTTTTACAAAAATGAGTACTAATACGGCTACAGGTACAAACAGCAGTACCACTACTTATAGCTGGCTGGATGTTCATCCGGTTACTGGTGATAATTATTTCAGAATAGTTAGTATTGACCAAAATGGCAAACGTGCTTTCAGCAGGATTGTAAAAGTGAAGATTGGGAAGTTGAGTGCAGGTTTCACTATCTATCCTAACCCGGTTATTGGTAATACCATTGGTGTGCAGTTTAACAATATGCCTGCGGGTAAATACAAAGCCCGCCTGTTAAATAATCTGGGACAGGTTTTATTGATTCAATCAATTGAGTATGCAGGTGGAAACAGTATTCAAAACATTACACCAACAAATACATTGGCTAAAGGAATTTACCAATTAGAAATAATTAATCCTGACAAAACCAACACAACCCTGAAGGTTATTAAGTAATCTTCAACTGGTTTTAAACTTAAAAGGTTGTCTCCATACGAGGCGGCCTTTTTTAATTCCAGTAAATCAAAAAGCTGAATCAATTGTAAGAGTAGAAGAAGGACTGCCTTTTTAACTACCTTCGCCGTTCTATCAGCCAGGTCATCGCTTTGCCGTTTACCGGCAGGGAGGAAAGTCCGGACAGCAAAGGGCAACACACCGGTTAATTGCCGGCGGTTTGTTTTACAAACAAGAGATAGTGCCACAGAAAATAACTATCCCGGTTTACCGGGATAAAGGTGAAAACGTGAGGTAAGAGCTCACGACTGTTTCGGGTAACCGTAATAGTGGGTAAACCTTGTGTGCTGTAATGCCACGTACACCTGCGGCTGAGAGCGGCTCGCTCAATGCAACAGTGATGTTGCAACGTAGGAGGGTAGGCAGCAAGATCACAACAGTAATGTTGTGGCAAGATAAATGATGGCCGTCCTGTTTACAGGATTACAGAATCCGGCTTACCGGCTGATAGAATTTTTTGCCCCCAAACCCCCAAAGGGGGATTTAAATGCATACCCGGATATATTGCAGATCTTTTACTATAAATCAATTTATAGTTTTTCAACAAGTGAAATTTCTTGAAATAACGTACAATGCGTTTCGCTCCCCTTTGGGGCTGGGGGCCATTTTTTGAATTTTACCAATTTGTCTTTCTCCAAAAACGAAAGATTTGATCGATGCAAACATTATGCATCTTGCTCCCCTTCGGGGCTGGGGGCCATTTTTTTGAGGCTTGGGCGCTACACCTTCGTCTTCCACTTCCCACTTTTAATAAATAAAAACGACAGTGTAAAAATCGTAGTCCAGTAAATCAATTCATTGCTCCAGGCTACTGCAAGTGATACATAATGCACTTTCATAAATATCCAGGTATAAACCAGGTAGGCAGAAATGGCGATGATTTCAATGGCAAGATTTACCCTTGTTTTGCCGGTGCCGGTTACGCCATTTAACCAGATATTGGCAATGCTTGTTAATATTAATGCGATTGATATCACTCTAAGTACAGGTATTGCTTCTTCAATAAATGCTGTTCCCTGGCCAAATATCTGAAAGAAATTTTCAGGGAAAATATTTACCAATGCAATCACTACACAACAAAATAGAAGGCTCCACTTCATGATTTTTGTAATGGCACCAATAACTTCTTCCTCTTTTCTTTGCCCCATTAAATTACTAACCATATTATTACAGGTAGCCGCAAAGGCCCAGATAAAAACGCTTACCAACCCAAAAACATTCCGCATGGTATTGCTGATGGCTTTGGCTGCAATTCCCCTGTTTTCAATTAAGATAAAAAATACCAGCCAGGTAGTAACGCTAATTACAAACTGAAGCGTTAACGGGGTTGCCATCTTAATAACCTCCTTGCTGGTCTTTTTGTCGTAACGCAAATTTTGCAATAGCGCATACTGTTGCTTTAGTCCGGTTTTAAATAAAACAATGGTCACTACCACTAAGCCCATTCCCTCTGCAATTACAGATGCTAAAGCTGCTCCATTGAAACCCATTTCGGGAAAACCCCAATGACCAAAAATTAACAGGTAATCCAATAAAATATTAAGCAATGCTTCGGCAATAAAACCAATCATCAGGTATTTACTATTTAAGGAGGATACCAAAAACGCATTGCCCATTTGAAATAGAAATAAAAATGGCAGGCCCAATATCCGGATCTTTAAAAAACTCATTTCCTCCGGGAAGGATGCAGGATCGGTTACTGACTGTAAAATATAGGGAGCAATAAACCAGGTAATTAAAATACCAGCCAAAGCCAATTGCATGCTAATCCGCAATCCCTGGGATAAGATAATTTTAAAAGCGGCAGTATTTCCGCTTCCTGCATATCTTGAAAAAACAGATTGCATGGCATTGTTTAAGCCATGCCCGGCAACGGCAAAAATTAAATAGTAAACGCCGGTAATTCCTGCATTTCCCAGGGCTGCTGTACTAAGGTTGCCCAAAAATATGCTATTGGTAAGCATGTTAATCTGGGGAACTAATAATGCAAGTGTAATGGGTAATGCTATGGAAAGTATCTGTCGGTCGTTAACCTTTACCGTTAAATCCTTAATAAAGCCACCAGTTTCCATAAGTTTGCAAAAATATCTTATTTTTCCAGCTTAAATATTTCTTTTGAATTCATCTTTTATTATAATACAGCCAGATCTTTTTACAGAGTCAGCAGATCTTTTTATCGGGATTAAGCGCCAGGCATTTTCTTTTATCATAATGGAAAATAATATCTGCCTGGGAATGGCAAGTTTTCATTTTAAAAATGCAGATACGGATGAATCAACCGCTTCATCTGTTTATGATTTAATAGCCGCAAACCCATTGCTGGAACAGCGGTTTAATAAAACTCATATCATTTACGACTATACGCCATCGGTTATGGTGCCCGATCAATATATGAGTGGTAATGAAAACAGGGCTATGTTGGAACTTGTATACGGTGATCAACGAGATGCGGTTATTCGCAATGATTATTTAAGTCGTCATTGGATTCATAATATCTACAGCATTCCATCACCGGTTGATGCAGTTATGACCCGCTATTTTTCATGGGCTACCTGCTCACATCTTTTTTCTTTATTACCGGATATTATTCAATCCGGCGGAAATCATTTGTATTGCATACTTGATACAGAACAACTAACGGTGCTTTTACAAAAGGATGGTAAACTGCAGTTGACCCAGCATTTTAGTTTTAAAACACCCGAAGATGTTGCCTATCACTTGTTGAATATTTGTACCAATTTTGAAGTGAACGTGAAAGAAGTATCTGTACACATAACGGGTATGATAGATGCCGATTCCGCACTGTACAAAGAATTATATAAATATTTTCTTAACATTATTTTTGAAGGTTTGCCTGCGGCATTTCAATACCCGGAACAAATCAATGAATATCCGGCACATTATTTCAGTCATTTATTTGCAATAGCAGCATGCGTATAATCAGCGGCATACATAGAGGAAGAAAGATTAATCCTCCGGCAAAAATGCCCTATACGAGGCCTACGACAGACATTGCAAAAGAAGGCCTATTCAATATTATTCAGAATAACCTGGATATTGAAGACCTTAAAGTGTTGGATCTTTTTGGTGGCACTGGTAGTATTAGTTACGAATTGGCCAGCAGGGGAGCGGTTGATATTACAATTGTAGAGAAGGATCCTAAAATGTATGAGTTTATTAAAAAAACGTCCGGCGAACTGGACTTTATCAATTTTAAAGTGGTGAAATCGGAAGTGTTTAAATTTATAGAAACTACTACCGGTAAGTTTGATTTTATTTTTGCCGGTCCGCCTTACGCCCTGGGAACTATCGACGATTTACCGAGGCAGGTTTTTGAAAAAAAGCTCCTGAACCCTGGAGGTTGGTTTGTATTGGAACATACACCACGCAATGATTATAAAAAATTTGTAGGTTATAAGACCGAACGTAACTACGGCACCACAATTTTTTCTATATTTATCATGCAACCGGAAACAAAGTAACCTGCCTTTATAAGTTAGTTTCACAAAATTGGATTCCCATTCTATGATTTTCCTATCGCCAAATTACTTTTTTGGCTTTCTTACAATTGCCTGCACCGAATAAAATCATTGAGTAAATATCATTCCAGCATGAATAAGAAAGAAATCCGTTTACTATATATTGATAAGCGAGCCAATCTTTCATCTTCTATGAAAATGAAAATGGATGATTTGATGCTTATTAATTTTCAGCGACTCAAGATAGATATCCCTTCTTTGATCATGACTTATTCTCCAATAGTAAGAGCTAATGAGTTTGATCCCCAGATAATTACAGACTATTGTTACTTTAAAAATTCAGGCCAGCAATTGTTTTACCCGGTAATGTTTGAGTCCGGCGGTTGCCCACAACTGATGTCGGTTATTGTGGATGATGAAACCGAGTTTAAAATTAATAAGTACGGGGTAGCGGAACCCATCGATGGTATTGATATGTTTCCCACAGAAATAGACCTGGTAATTGTGCCATTGCTGAGCTTTGATAAAAAAGGGTATAGGGTAGGGTATGGAAAAGGGTACTATGACAGGTTTTTAAAACAATGCCGAAAAGATTGTATTAAAATTGGGTTTAGTTATTTTGATGCGTTGGATCAAATTGGCGATGTAGATAGACACGATATCAAACTCGACTATTGTGTTACTCCTGAAACTGTTTATCAATTTTAGTAATTTGCATCTTCTTCCGGTCAATACCCGGTATTTCTTTCAACCCCTCAACAAAATCACTTGCTAAAAAGCTTCAGATATTTATTGATTCCTTTCTCCTTTGTTTATGGTTTTATCATTTGGATCAGAAACTGGCTCTACGATAAAAATATCCTTAAATCTGCTGGTTTCAACTTTCCCATTATTTGTGTTGGCAACCTGGCAGTAGGAGGCACCGGTAAAACTCCCATGGTGGAATACCTGGTGGAACTTTTGCAAGGTGAATACCAGGTAGCTACTTTAAGCCGGGGTTATAAAAGAAAAACAAAAGGTTTTGGTATTGCTGATGAAAGTACTACTGCACTGGAAATTGGCGATGAACCGATGCAGTTTCACCAAAAATTTCCCGGAATTACGGTGGCGGTCGGCGAGGAGCGTTTAACTGCAGTGCCGATGTTATTAGATGAAGTGCCAGAAACGCAGTGTATCATTTTGGATGACGCCTTTCAACACCGACCGGTAGTTGCAGGATTAAATATTATTTTAACGGAATTTAAAAACCTGTATACAAGAGATTTTTTAATGCCTGCCGGCGATTTAAGAGATAACAGGAAAAGTGCTCTTAGGGCAGATATTATTGTGGTTACCAAATGCAAAAGTGATTTGAGTTTATCAGAAAGGGATGCAATTATTAAAGAGATAAATCCCGCACAAACACAGCTGGTGTTTTTTACAAGTATTGAATATACCAGGGCATATCACCTTTTTACAAAAGACGCTTTTGATATTACTCCCGATATGGACCTGTTGTTGGTATGTGGCATTGCCAATCCCAAACCATTGCAGGAATACCTGGATACAAGTGTACATTCATTTGATATGCTGAAATATCCGGATCATCATATATTTTCCATTGATAACCTGGATGAAATAAAAAGGCAGTTTGAGCAAATTCATTCCACCAATAAAATTATTGTTACCACCGAAAAAGATGGAGTAAGGTTGCAGAAGTTTGGAGATCAACTAAAAGATTTTCCTGTCTATGTTTTACCGATCAGGCATGCTTTTTTGTTTGATGAAGGGAAAATTTTTGAAGATAAGGTAAGGGGTTTTATTAGTTCTGTAAAAAAAGGAAGCCGACCTTAAGATCGGTTGTAAGCTGCAATTTTTTAACCACTATATTTCTGAATGACTGACAAACAACTTAAAACTTTATTTGACTCAATAAAGGACTTTGATGACTTTAATACGAAAGTTATAAACAGGCAGGACATTATTATAAAAGAAGGATTTGGAATAATTTTCAACGACAATTTACAGCCAGCAACAATTGACATTATAGTGAACTATCAAAATCACTCTTTCGATGATTTAACTTTTTTACACATTGTTCAGGACATGATTGCTGAAAAAGGCATGTTAGAAAAACAGGAAATTTTTCAAAAAGAAGGAATCACTCAAGCACAGTTAAGAAACGAAATATTCTATTTAAAAGACAACATTTACAAAGTTTATGACGAATATATTGAAGATATGTTTTTTGCAAGCGACATGGCTTCAGCTCACGGTGTTTATCTGAAAAAGTTGCAAGAGTTGCTTAAATTATTTAATCGGGACAATATCTTATTGATAAATAAACATCGAATTAATTCAAAAAATGAATTGAAAGACTATTTAAAATCGATTGGTTTTAATTTCATCGACAAAGACGCACCTTGAAATAAAACTGCAGTTTATTAACTCTAACGTTATCATTTAGCTACTGCTATTTTTACTTTCTTGTTTTTGATCTTTTCATTTTTTATCAACTCAAGTGCTTCTCCAACTTTTAGTTTTCTTACTGCCACAAAAGAGAAAAAGTCTTTAACGTCTATCAAACCAATATCATCTTTTTTAAGTTGACCCTGTTTTGATAAAAATCCAACGATGTCAATCTTATTTACCTTGTCTTTTTTTCCTGCAGCAATAAACAAGGTGGACCATTTTGGTTTTTCCGGCAGTTCTACCGTTTCTGGCAAGTCAATTTGTGAAACTTTATTGGTAATATAACCGGGCAGCCTTTCATCCTCAGATAAAATAAGTACAATTTTTCCGCCGGCATCCATCCTTGCGGTGCGGCCGTTGCGGTGCGTATACACAGCCTCGGTAGCAGGCAAATGATAATGTATAATGTATTTGATATCAGGGATATCCAGCCCACGTGAAGCAAGATCCGTTGTTACCAGTACATTTGACGTGCCATTTTTAAATTTACACATGGCACTTTCACGTTCCTGTTGTTCCATACCCCCATGATAAAATACATTTAGAATGCCTTTATCTTTTAACAACTGGCTGGTACGTTCCACCGATTCCCGGTGATTGCAAAATACAATGGCCGACTTATTACCGATATAACAGATGAGCCTAAAAAGTGTATCTGATTTATCTTTTTCCGGCGACTCCACACTCATGATCACCAATTCGTCATACACATCTTTTTCAGATATTTCTGATAAAAAATTCAAGCGTTCTACTGATTGCATGCCTATAAAATCAGGAATGCCAACGGCTTCGGTTGCTGAAGTCAGCATTCTTTTTTTAACAGCCGGTAACGATCCTATAATAAAAGCCATTTCCTCCTGGAATCCCAGTTCGAGTGATTTATCAAATTCATCCAGCACCAGTGTTGTGATTTCTTCAAGTGGAAAATTGTTTCTGCGGATATGATCTGCCACACGGCCCGGCGTACCAATAATAACGGCAGGCGTTTGTTTCAGGTTATTTTCTTCCGTTTCTCTTTTGTGCCCGCCATAGCAAACCGTTACTTTAAAGCCGGTTGACATCTTTCTGAAAACTTCATCAATTTGTATCGCCAGTTCCCTGGAAGGTACCAGTACAAGCGCCTGTACTTTTTTTGAATCTTCACTCAGGCGTTGTATAACGGGAAGTAGAAAAGCAAGTGTTTTGCCGGAGCCCGTTGATGATAATAATATCACATTATCGTTTGCGTCATTCGCCTGTATAGACGCTTCCTGCATTTCATTGAGCTTGTCAATTTTAAGGGCCGACAATATCGACTCAATGGAAATAGTATTTGTTTGCATTTGAGCAAAAGTAGTTCTTGTGGTACGAAGCACAAAAAAGAGAATGCCGGTAAGGGCATTCTCTCCAGTAATATTTTATAAAAAGTGCTTACGGAATAAAGTAACTTTTTATCACCGAATGATAAAATTGTATTCCGGTTGTGTAATCAAATGTAAATGTCTCTACCAGGCCAACACCTTTTGCATAATAGTAAGTTGTATTAGTAATGGCGTAGTAGCCAATACCGGGCAGGTCAATGCCAGTTTGAAGGCTCACCACGGTTACGTCGGGGAAAGTAAAACTGCCGGCCTGGTGACTGATTCCTTTTGCAGCAAGCAGGAATTTTTGTACAACAGTTTGCCCCTGCGGATTTAATAAACTATCCGACCAGGTATCACCAATGGATGCATTGGCCTTCAGGACGATGGATTGGTATTTTTGCAATGTATTGCCATTGTTTGAAACTACCAGGAAGCCAGCCACCGTAGATTCACCGTTAGTGCAATTATAATAACTCAATGCGCCACCCGAAGAAATTTTTGTAAATGTTTTTCCGCTGATAACAGTATCGCCAGCAGTTGTAATGTCAGCATTACGTATGCTGCCGGTTCCGTAGGTCGTATCAAGATATTGATATTTGCTGCCACTGCAGATAGGGAAATAGCTACAGGCTTTGCAATTGACTGTTGTTGGTGGCGTAGTAGCCGCAGTAAACACAATTGAAAAACTGCAACCACCAGAACCTAAAGTAAAACTGAACGAACCAGCAACAGTTGGCGTACCGCTGGCAATAAAGAAAATAGTTTTTTGTCCGGCTGAAGTAAAGGAACCTGATGCAATAAATTGAATACCATTATTGGTACTGCTTGTAATATTGTAAGTACCCGGTGTGGTTACCGTAACCTGTACCGACATATTATCCGTAGTGTCCATTGCAGTACCCACCTGGTATTTGCCATTAATGACTGGGTTATTACAATTGCCGGGCGCACCAGCCATTGTAAATGCTGCTGTGCCTGTGGTACTGCCTGGAGTGGTAACCGGCGGAATTACCGGTACATTATTTCCTTCAAAACTAATTTCCTTTTGGCAGGATGCTAAAACCAGGAAAACTGAAATGAATGTGATTAAGACTGGAAATTTTTTTATCATGTGGGTAGATTAAGCGGAGTAAGTAAGACTTAATACCACAAATATAAAAGAATGTTTATTATTGAAAATCACTTTCGGGTAAATAATCAGGAGAAAGTTTTGCAGGTTAATTTAAGGGTTGGCTAATGAAAGCAACCTTCTGTCCGGGGGCCTGAAATACCAGGATATCACTGTCAATACCAGTAACAATGATGGTCCAAAAAGCTCTTTGGCTTCGTATCCACTTAATAAATGAGAAATGATTGCCCCCGACATAGCAAAGAAAAAGCCTGCGTAAGCCCATTCTTTTACCAATGGGAATTTGGGAACCAACACAGCAAAAACTCCCAGTATTTTCCAGGCGCCCAATATGGTCATCAAATAGATCGGATAACCCAGATGTGTGAAGTTTTTAACCTCATCGTCCATTTTAATTAATTGAACAATGCCGGTGGCTACCATTCCGAGGGATAGCCAGATTGTTGAAATCCAGTAAATGATTTTATTTCTTTTTGACATAAAATGTTATTTTAATTTGCTTAAGATTTCCTGTATGCGATTATGTGCCATGTTGATTCCCTGGGCAAAAGGCAGTTTTAGCATTTGATCCCGGAATTCAACAGATTTATAAATGATGTGCATGATGAGTTTGCTGGTAGTATCAGTCAATTGTTCAAATTCCAGGTATTCAAGCTGAACGGGGAAAGGTGAGTGCTCCATTTCAAATGTCCGGGTTATTTTAAGGTTTGGTGTAAACTCGTGGATTACACCATTGAACCCGTGAATGTTTCCTTTGGGATCGGTTGTTTCAAACTGGTAACTGCCGTGCTTTTTATTTTCAAGTTTAATCACTTGGGTGCCCATCCATTGTGCTACAATATCCGGCTCCACATAGGCTTTAAAAAGTAATTCCAGCGGTAGGTCAAATTCCCTGGTGATCACTAATTCCTGTTTGCCTTCTTCGGCGTTAATTTTTGTTTTTAGTTTCATTTGATGCTTATTTACCGGGTTTATAATTTTTCATGATGTCCTCCAGTGTATTAAAACGATCGTCCCACATTTGACGAAAAGGTTCAATAAAGTCGGCTACTTCCTTCATTTTTAATGCATTGATATGATAGTAGATTTCCCGGCCGTTTTGTTCCTGTTGAAGTAAATCACAGGCTGTAAGAATTTTCAGGTGTTTGGAAACGGTAGGCCGTGCGGTGTCGAAATTCGAAGCCAGCGCACCGGCAGTCATGGCTTGCGTAGCCACTAATAATAAAATGGCCCGCCGGGTAGGATCGGCAATTGCCTGGAAAACATCTCTGCGTAAATTCATTGTGTAGCTATTTGGCTACAAATATATGTGTAGTTAATTGGCTACGCAAATTTTTTGTGGAGAAATTTGTTGAAATGAAATGAGGATTTTTGGAATCTGTTTGAAATTAATAACAACGAACCGGCAGGCGTCAATAAGATATTTTAAATACGACTAGCTTTCTGATACATTAATTGAAAGTCTTCCTTAGTCAAAGACTGCTCCATTTTGCTTCTTAGCAAATCAGAATATTTTAAATAAGCAACAGAAGGAATGCTGCTTTTTAAATCTACAAATACATAAGCACCGTTTTCATATTCATACTTAAACATTTCTTCTTCAAATATTTTGAATCTGATATAAATTTCTTCGTTGATGATCGTTAAAATCCAGCTAATTTCTACTTCAGGCTTTCTTAGAATAATATCCACCTTAGACATAGGAGTGACAGACGTAATTCCGTCTAAAATATTATCCGGTAATGTATATTTAATTTGCATTATTGTACTGTGAAGTTGGAAAATGAAAAAATTAATGATTGTGAAATATAAAAGCAAGTTGCGATTTTTTTTCATTAAAGACTTCACTAATTGATGTCAATCTGCCTTCATGTATTCAAAATAACAGAGCATAAAAAAGTCCTATAATTAATATTATGTTAAGTAGTTGCTTAAGTACACCACGCCCCACTCACAGTTTTTTGTAATAATTTTTCTCTTACCACCGTATTTATTTAGTAGCTCATACAGATTGTGTTTTTACTTTTGAAATTGTGGAGTTATATTGTAATTTAAATTTTAATTATATGGCATCGTTTTTTGAGAAATGCGATAGTGTTTTATTTTATCTAAAGGAAAAATCAAATGGACAACGGAGTGATGTAATATTCCCAATAAAATTGGATGAATTAGAACGAAACACTGGCGTTACATTTAGCGATGAGGTGTTGAATTTCTTAGCTAACGATAGAAAATATATAGAAAGGCATTATTCTGGCTCACAATATTTTAATCTAACATCAGCAGGAATGGCATTTATATCTCACAATTCTTTTGTTAAAGGGCAAAAAAAAATAGACGAAGAGGATGTTTTGAAATGGTATCATAATGCAAATGCAAAACAGCAGTATGACGATTACCCAAAAATTAAGCGCCAGAAAGATAACGCTTATATTGTGGCTATCGTGTCAGCCATAATATCATTAAGCTCAGTGATAATAGCATATTGGCAATATACCAAATGCTAATAAAAATCATTTCCGCAAAGAGGGATAAAAGGGCTCCGCAGCTAAAACAAATACAAAATAACCGGCCAGTCACAATTCTCGCTGCTCCTCCCAAATTCCTTCAGTACCATTTTAAAAGATTGGCGGTGCCCAAAATAGTTTTTTAAAATTTCCCTCCACACAGCTAACCTAAGTAACCTAATATAGAGTTATAAGCAGACCGTAAGTATATAGCAAATATTTTTGCCATAATAATGATAGCTTAGAGTTATCCTTTTTATTTTAGTACGATTTGAAAAAATATACGTTTACAACTAAAAATTTGCGCATGCCAAAAAAAACAGATGAAGAAAATTCAGAAAAAAAATGGACGTTTAGGCAAAATCCCAATATAGATTTTTTGTTGATGACCTTTGATGAAGGTCCAGTTCCAACAAAGCAAGATCAATGGAAATCCGTCGAAATGATTGAAGAACTTGAAGATGGAAAGCAGCAAATAGTCAATAAATTTTATGTAAAAAACCCAGGTGGTCCAGCTATAAGAGAATTTAAACAGCTTATAGCAGAGAGAGCGAATGCAACAATTAATGGAGCAATGATTTTAAAGCCGAATACTGTTGAGGTTATTATTAGCATTTCAATCACAGAAAACAGATTTAAATCAGTAGATGTTGATAATTTGGCAAAAACAGTACTAGATTCTTTAAATGGGATTGCTTGGGAAGACGACTCACAAGTCGTCACATTACTTTCAACTAAACATGTTCATCCTATGAAAATTAATGGCTTATTTGTAGGAATTACGAAACTAACCGAGAATCGAAAAGGTGCAATTGGAAATATTGGATTATTTAAGGAAGTAAAATAATTCTGATATGCTTAACTGTGTAAAAATGCCATCTTTCTCACCGAAAAAATAAATTAACCCTAAGTAAAAATTAGGTAAGTATTGTAAAGAGAGATTTACTATTTAGATTATACTACCATTTGTTTATTTTCTCCCACCCGCTTTTTCCAAAAAAAATGCTGCACCCTCAAAAGATGCAGCATAGTTATTTAAATTGTAACTATAAGTTACCTAAGACTGATTATCAGGTTCTTCCGTAGCTGAATCTGTTTCAGTTGATTCATCAGTTGGTGAATCAGATTCAGGCGCTTTAGTTGTTGAATTTTCTTCAGCTCCTCCAGCCTCTGTAATTACTTCCGCTTCCACAAATTCTGTTTCCTCTTCCTTTTCATCCAGCTTGGTAATGGCGGCAATGGCATCACCTTCATCTACCCGAATCAGTTTTACTCCCTGGGTTGCTCGTCCTTGTTCGCTTACACTTGTCACGCTCATCCGGATTGTTACGCCACTTACGCAGGTAATCATCAGATCTTCTTTTTCCGTAACATCCAGCAATCCAACCAATGATCCTGTTTTATCAGTTACATTGATTGTCTTAACGCCTTTTCCGCCACGGTTCGTAATCCGGTAGTTGGCTTCACCGGTTTCAGGATCGTCCAGGAAGGTACGTTTACCAAACCCTTTTTCACTTACTACCAAAATTGTCCGGCTTTTATCTTCCCTGTTTACACAAACCATTCCTACCACTTCATCTTTTTCATCATCTACTTCAATTCCATAAACACCAATTCCACCGCGGCCAGTTGAACGAACCTTTTCTTCGGGGAAACGAATGGCACGGCCACTTTTTACAGCCAGCATTATTTCACAATTGCCATCGGTCATCCGGGCTTCCAGCAACTGATCGCCTTCCTGGATATTGATGGCATTTATACCATTTTGTCTTGGACGGCTGAAATCTTCCAGGTCTGTTTTCTTAATAATTCCTTTTTTGGTACACAATACGATGTAGTGCCCTTTTACATATTCCTCATCATTGAAATTCTTAACATCAATGATCGCTCTCACTTTATCATCCTGCGGAATCTGGATCATATTCTGCAAAGCTCTTCCTTTACTGGTTTTGTCGCCTTCCGGAATTTCGTACACTTTCAGCCAGAAACATCTTCCTTTTTCGGTAAAGAACATTAAGGTATGATGCGTAGATGCAACAAACAAATGTTCAATATAATCTTCCTGGCGTGTGCTGCTACCTTTGGAGCCACGGCCACCCCTGCGTTGTTGACGATATTCTGCAGATGAAGTACGTTTGATATAACCTAAATGTGAAATAGTTACTACTACATCTTCTTCCTCAATCAAATCAAGCATGTTGATTTCGTTGCCCACATAAATGATATCCGTTTTACGCTCATCACCAAACTTTGCTTTCACTTCATTCAGCTCTGTTTTAATGATATCGTAGCGCATGCCTTCATTGGCTAATATTTCTCTCAGGTGTTCAATCAACTTCATTATTTCTGCATGCTCTTCACGAATTTTGTCAATCTCCATTCCGGTTAAACGTTGCAAACGCAGTTCCAGCACAGCTTTTGCCTGTATTTCGGTCATGCCAAAACTGGAAATCAATCCATCCTGTGCAATATGCGGCGTAGATGATTCACGGATCAGTTTAATGACCGCATCCAGGTTATCCAATGCAATAATGTAACCTTCCAGTATATGCGCTCTTTCCAGCGCCTTTTTCAATTCATACTGTGTACGGCGTACCACCACTTCGTGCCGGAACAATACAAATTCGCTGATCAGGTCCTTCAGGTTCAAAATTCTTGGCCGTCCTCTTACAAGCGCCACATTATTGATACCGTAAGATGTTTGTAATTCAGTTTGTTTGTACAGTTGATTAATGACCACCTGTGCAACTGCATCTTTCTTTAGGTCAACTACAACCCTTGTACCTTCTTTATTATTACTTTCATTGTTAACGTCAGAAATACCTTCAATCTGTTTGTCATTAATCAGTTCCCCGATTCTTGCAGTCAGGTTATCGCGGTTTACCTGGTAAGGCACCTGTGTAATAATTACTTTTTCCCTGCCGGTTTTGGTGGTTTCAATATTTACCTTACCACGCAACACCACCCTGCCACGGCCTGTATGAAAACCGGCTTTTACGCCTTCAAAGCCATAAATAATTCCACCGGTCGGAAAATCCGGTCCTTTTACATACTTAATCAGGTCATCAATTGTAATTTCACGATCATCAATATACGCTATACAGGCATCGATTACTTCGTTGAGATTATGTGGCAACATATTAGTGGCCATACCTACGGCAATACCACTGGCGCCATTCAACAATAACTGGGGAATTCGGGTAGGCAATACAGTTGGTTCTTTCAGTGAATCATCAAAATTCAACTGGTAGTCCACAGTTTCTTTTTCAATATCTTCCAGCATTGCCTCAGCGAACTTTTCCATACGTACCTCGGTATAACGCATAGCAGCCGGTGGATCTCCATCCTGGCTTCCAAAGTTACCCTGGCCATCAATCATGGTGTAGCGCATACTCCAATCCTGGGCCATACGAACCATGGTATCATATATAGATGCATCACCATGTGGATGGAATTTACCCATTACCTCACCCACAATACGGGCACTTTTTTTATAGGGCCGGTTGCTGTAGTTGCTCAGTTCATTCATTCCAAACAAAACCCTGCGGTGAACTGGTTTTAAACCATCACGAACATCGGGCAAGGCACGTCCTACGATTACACTCATCGAGTAATCGATATAAGATGTTTTCATTTGTTCTTCAATGTTTACAGGGATAATTCTTCCCCTGTTACTGGCTGCTCCACCATCATTTGGCGGCAGCATTTCTCCATTTAAATCTTCGTTATTTTCCATATATAATTATAGGCTGCAAAAGTACCGATTTAAGGCCACTTAACCTACTATAAAACAGCTGTTTTGCCTTGTTTTTTTACACATTTACCGGTCATTTGTGGAGAAGATATTTATAGTCGATTTTTTCTGTCACTATACGGAGCAAATCCTTATCTGGTGAGGGTTTTAAGCCCTTAATTGTTGTGCAAAAAGCTTGATTAGACGAGGCTGTGATCATTATCGAACTTTTGGAAAGTTTACCTTAGTGCTTACAACTAAATAATAACTTGCTACACTAAACGATCAACCAGTGAAAAAGATACTCTTATTTGGCGCCGGAAAATCGGCCACGGTTTTAATTGATTACCTGCTTTCTGAAGCTGCTGAGAACAGATGGACCGTTATTATTGCAGATGCCAACCGGGAAATTATCCTGGAGAAAACCAATTATTCAGACCTGGTTGAAGCTGTTGAGCTTGATATTAATAATGATGCAGAGAGAGCAAAATTGATAAGACAGGCAGATATTGTTATTTCGATGATGCCTCCTTCCCTGCACTTTTTTATTGCCCGTGATTGTGTGGAATTTGGTAAAAATTTATTGACAGCTTCTTATGTTGATCCGTTAATTGAAAGTCTCCGGCAAAGGATTGAAGAAAAGAAACTACTATTTCTATGTGAAATGGGATTGGATCCCGGAATTGACCACATGAGTGCCATGAAATTGTTGGATGAAATCAGGGAAAAAGGTGGAACGGTCACTTCCTTTAAAAGTCATTGTGGAGGATTGGTTGCGCCGGAAAGTGACAACAATCCATGGCATTATAAAATAAGCTGGAATCCACGCAATGTAGTGATGGCAGGTAAAGCCGGGGCAGAATATAAACTGAACAATGAAGTACTTCATAAAAGTTATAGTGAACTGTTTAAAAACTGTACAGAAGTAAATATTGAAGAAGTGGGTAAACTTGCCTGTTATCCCAACAGAGATTCTTTAAGTTATATGCCGGTTTATAAACTGGGAAATGCTGAAACTTTTTTAAGGACAACTTTGCGGTATTCCGCATTTTGCGTTGCATGGGATGCGATTGTAGCCGCAGACCTTGCCAATGACCTTGAATTATTGGATACAAAAAAACTGACTTTTAAAGAATGGTCATCGCCGATTCATTCTTTTATCAATGATAGCAATCTGGCCCAATTAACTTATTTAGGTTTGTTTGATGATGAACCGGTTCCCGAAAAAGCAATTTCTTCAGCAGATATATTACAATTCCTGTTAGAAAAAAAACTAGCCATGCAGCCAGATGATAAAGACATGATTGTGATGTTGCATGAAATTGAATACATACTTGCGGGTTCAACGCATAAAATTGAAAGCAGCCTGGTGGTTAAGGGCGCAGATAGCATGCGAACTGCAATGGCGAAAACAGTTGGCCTTCCACTTGGTATAGCTGCTAAATTAATATTGAATGGAAGGATACAACTTTCCGGAATTCATATACCTACCAGCAAGGCAATTTATGAACCGGTGTTAAAAGAATTGGCGCTTGCAGGAATTAATTTTACAGAAAAAATTAAGGATTAAAAGGTTTGAATTGTAATGCATTGTTGAAGATATTAGTCTTTTTTTCGTTCAACTGTAACAACACTTGCCTCTTTATAATCGAGATAGATGTCAATTAATGAGTCCATATTTAAACAAAAATATAGTATGAAAAGTCCTAAAGATATTAATTGAACCGGAGGTGTTGATATTGCCCCAATTCTTATTCCACTTACGGTAATAGTCGGCGTCATTGCCAGTAAATTAAATGTGGCAAGCAAAAGATAAAGTCCGGTACTAATAATTGCAGCAACGATGTTTTTTAAAAATAAAAATGCAAGAATAAAAAATAACAATAGTCCAATATACTGTCTCCATGTTGCAAGTATTTCTGTGGTTAAAATAATTCCCCAACAGTAGATTAACATAGCCGCAATAATTATTAACGGAATAAGTACGAGTCTTTTTTGTTTTGTCAAAGTGTATGGTTTTGTGCAATTATGTTGCGCCTTGGTTTCGGATAAAAGCTTTTATTGATTGCTACTTTTGCATTCCTATCAATGATGGAAGATTCCCTTTTCTGCATCCAAAAGCATATTGTCTTTATTAGCCAATATCATATTTTTATATTCATGCACTTTTACCCAATGTAATATCCAGCAAACCAGGTAGCCGAATCCGGCAAGTATGCCAACCAATGGAATCATAGTGCATAACCTCAAAATGTTTTTAGTATTGCCAATGCCTTGGGTTGGATTTGTTTCTGCCAACGGAATATTCAGCAACGTGCATTCGGCGGCAATGGATTCTGCCAGCCTGTTTACTACAATAAACATCCAAACGAAATTAAAAACAGGTATCAATGAAAGCCATACCTGTGCCGGTTCCATGCGTCTGTTGCCTTCACTAATTACCATCAAAGTCCGATGTAGAGTTAGCAGGTAAAAAATAGTAGGAATCAAAAAAAGCGCAAGAAAAAAAATAAGTACCAATGCAATGCCGCCATATAAAGTTTCTGTTGAGTACATATTATAAATGTAAATAAAAATTTTACTAAACAGTCAACAGTAATCGCTTTAATTCTGCAACTCCGGCAGAAGCAGGCTGTTCTATAACGGTAATGTTATGTATGCCATGTATAGGAGGCACTTTTTTATCGATAATAAATTTGGGCATTGCCTGTGGAGCAAATTGTAATAGTGAGGCAGCAGGATACACTTGTAGGGAAGTGCCAATCACAACAAAATAATCGCAGGTTTGCATTACCCTTGCAGCCTTTTCCATCATGGGCACTTCTTCGCCAAACCAAACAATATGTGGCCGTAACTGGGCTCCGTCTGGTGCCAGGTCGCCCAGTTTTATATCGCCTTTAATCTCATAAACCTTTCTCACATCATCTACACTCCTCATTAAAAATATTTCGCCGTGCAGGTGCAATACCTTGGTTGAGCCGGCTCTTTCATGCAGGTCATCTATGTTTTGTGTAATGATGGTTACATCAAATTCCTTTTCCAGTTCTGCCAATCCTATATGTGCAGCATTGGGCTGAGCCGCAGCAACATCTTTGCGGCGGGCATTGTAAAAATCCAATACCAGTTCGGGGTTTTTGTTCCAGCCAATTGGAGATGCTACTTCATACACATCATACCCATTCCATAAGCCATCTCCATCCCTAAAAGTTTTTAATCCGCTTTCAGCGCTGATACCTGCGCCGCTTAATACAACTATGTGCTTTTTTTTCATTACCCAAACTTACAACTTCGCAGGATTTGTTTTTAAAATTCTGACTCTTTTATACATAAATAATCCTGCAGCTATAATTAAAATGAGTGGCCAGATGCTAACAAGTGCAACCAGGCAATCGCTGATCCAGGTTGTTCCCAATTTAAATGCATCCGTAATCCTGGTAAAAAAAGATGGGCTTGAATCTACGGGTTTATAGCCAGGTAATGGTTGATAAAAAATAAGGTTAATAGTGCTATACGCAGCCATGTTGGAAAGGTAAGCTACCCTTCCTGCGGCCGCTTCAATTTCTTCCTGTATGTTATTTATTTCTGATTGAACTGTCAAAACTTCTTCCATGTTTTTAGAAGCTTTCAGAAATTCGAGGTATTTTAAACGGGCTGTTCTTTTGGCTTCCAGTCTCGATTTGGTATCTACCACTTCTCCGGTTACATCCTCACTTTTTATACTGCGTTCAACAATTTTTACATCTTCAGATGTTAGTTCATTTACCAAAGCTTCAAATTGATCAACCGGTACTTTAAGTGAAATTTGTGTTTCGGTTTTTTCATCTTGTAAATTTTGTTCCTCCTGGGCTATGTATCCGCCAAAGCGATTGATATTTTGGTGAATACTTTCATTGTACTTTTTAAAGCTTTTTACTTCCAATTTTAAAGAAGCGGTTTTAATTATCTTCTTGTTCCAATCTATATGTGCGGATGTCTGTGGTGGCTTTTTTACAATTGAACTGTCGTCACTATCAATAGGATTCTGAGTTGGAATCCCGATCGGGATTTTCTGTTTAGATTCTTCTTCAGATTTTTGCGCCGTGGGTACGTTGTTTTGTATGGGTGCCAATATTGTATCCAATGCCTGTGTTTCTTTTGGGGCATGCTGGCAGGACAGAATAATTAACAGGCACAAAATTGCAGTAATAAAAAGTTTAGGATTCATAACAATGAGTTTAGATGATTAGATGCTCATTGATACAAATTACATAAATAAAGAAACCCGCTTTATTTGTTAAATGAAATGCAAAGCAGGCAAAATATTATTTACATAATTGGCAGAAGTATTTACATAATTGATTAGTGTAAAATCCCAGGCAATATATAGATGAAGAATAATACTTACTTCTCCCCTGCCATTTCCATAACAATATCCCACTCTTCATCAGTGACAGGCTGTACCGATAATCTTCCTAATCTTACCAGTGCCATCTCACTTAAGCGCTTATCCGCCTTTACCTGTTGTAATGTAACAGCTTTTTTTAATTTTTTAAAAGGCTTCAGGTCAACTACCACCCATGCAGTTTCTTCTGTAGTTGGGTCCTGGTAGGCTTCTTTGGCTACTTTAGCAATGCCCACTATTTCAACTCCTTCGTTGCTATGGTAGAATAAAACCTTGTCTCCTTTCTTCATACTTTGCATATGATTTCTTGCCCCATAATTTCTAACGCCATCCCAAAATGTTTGTTTGTCTTTTACAAACTGATCCCAACTATACTTGAAAGGCTCCGACTTTACCAACCAATATGCCATGCTAGATTTTATTAAATGTGAAGTAATTATACGTAGCAAATTTACCCACTCCGCAGATAACTTACCAATAATAATTCTTTCAAAAATTTATTAGTCAAACCATCGCAAACGATATCTCGTAACTGAAGGCATATCACAATTTTTTAAAACAACAATTTAATTCTTTTCACATCAAAATTCAATTCGTTATGCCAACACAAAATTCATCTGAAAAAGATCTTGTGGCAGTATCAGATGGTAGAATCAAATCCCTTTCCCGGAGAAACTTTCTTGGATATCTTGGAGGCGCTTCTGCTTTATTAGTTACCGCTGCTGCATGTAAAAAAGACGACAATAACAATGACACAGGCGTTGACCTGGGAAGTGGTGACGTAGGTATTTTAAACTACGCATACGCACTTGAGCAAATCGAAGCAGCGTTCTACACAAAAATATTTGATGCTCCATATAGTGGTATCACAACAGCAGAATCCGCTTTGCTTGGTGACATCAGGGATCATGAAATTGCTCACCGGGAGTTTTTCAAAACGGCGCTTGCCGGCAGTGCTATTCCTGCATTGACATTAGATTTTTCATCCATCAACTTCTCCAGCCGCGACAGTGTTTTGGCTGCTGCAAAAACTTTTGAAGATCTTGGAGTAACTGCGTATAACGGTGCAGGTAAGCTTATTACCAATCCTGATTACCTGGTGTTGGCTGGTAAAATTGTTTCTGTAGAAGCAAGGCACGCCGCTTATATCCGCGATCTTATTTCTAATGGAAGTTTTGCTGATTCCACAGCATTAGATGCGAATGCACTTGACATGGCACGAACACCAAACGACGTGTTGACCCTGGCTAGCACATTTGTAAAAACTAAATTAAACGCAAGCAATTTACCCACTTCTTAAATTCTAATTTTTATGAACTTACAAAATATAATTAACGAAATCGAAAAGGTAGATCCGGAAGTCTACGAAAGGCTGGATGGCAGAAGAGGTGCGTTGAAAAATTTCAGCAAATTCTCTGGTAAGGTTGCACTTGCTGCATTACCTATTGCCTTTGGATCTATGTTTAAAAAAGCATATGGTAAAGGTTCAAGTGTTACAGGTCTTATTGACGACACATTAAATTTTGCCTTAACCCTGGAATATATTGAATCAAACTTTTATATAAAAGGTGTGGCTTCAGTAGGCCTGATTCCAGCAGGCCCGGGACTTGGTGCTTTAACTACCATCCGCGATCATGAAAACGCACACGTAAACTTTTTACGCTCTGCAATTACTTCATTGGGTGCTACGCCTAAAACCTTTGTTGCAGCTGATTTTGACTTTACGGCAAAAGGAACTTTTTCAGATGTTTTTACGAACTATGATACCTTCCTGGCAGTGGCGCAAACTTTTGAAGATACCGGTGTAAGAGCTTACAAAGGACAGGCTACTAATTTGATGGCAAGCAATGACATACTTACTGCAGCACTTAATATTCATTCGGTTGAAGCAAGACATGCTTCTCACATTCGCCAGATGCGTAGAGCCCGTGGTGCAAGTACAGTAAAACCATGGATTACCGGAAAAGATTCTGGCATCGGTGCAGTTGTACAAGCTAGTTACAATGGTGAAGATCTTACTACACAGGCTGGTGTAAATATTGTAAACATCAATGGATTTACAATTAGCGCTGCCGCAGCATCTGAAGCATTTGATGAGCCTTTAACAAAGGATGACATTTTAGCAATTGTTACCCCTTTCTTTGCATAAATAACATATACAGAATGGCTATGTAGTCATAGCCATTCTGTATTTTTAAAAAAATCTAAACCCGGTTAAATACAACTATAAAGATGTTGGCTTTACCACAAAATATATTTATATGACACTAGCAAGCGTTTTCCTGGCGTTGCCCGGAGGTACAGAATGGATATTCATTTTATTGGCAGTATTGTTGATTTTTGGCGGTAAAAAAATCCCCGAATTGATGCGTGGAATTGGTAAAGGTGTGCGTGATTTTAATGATGCAAAAAATACAGTGAAGACTGAAATGGAAGATGGTATTAAAGAAAAGCCTTTAACAGAAAGAGCGATATAATTTGACTTACCAGTCTACAACCACAGCTTTCTCCCCTACTATTATTTTTGAGTTTGATTTTCGTTCATAGCAAATGCTACGGATTTTGAATCGATATTTTTCACCCGTTTTTACCTTAATAAACAACCTAAATCAGCATTTTGATATCAGCAGCCAAGGATAGAAAACAATTCTTCAAACGCATCAGTGGCAGACCGCAAACTGAAGTGGCGCCAATGACATTTTTTGATCATATTGAAGATCTTCGTTGGCACATGATCCGCAGTATTATTGCATGGCTGGTTTGTGTTGTGTTTATATTTGTTTATATAGATGCGGTGTATGATTACCTTATCCTGGCACCAACCAGGCAAGATTTTTTCACGTATGGAGCTTTATGCAATCTAGGTCACTGGCTCCATTTAGGAGATGCCTTATGTATGCCTGCAGTTAAGATAGATTTGCAGGTAAATACGGTAAACGGTACTTTTACTTCTGCTATCAATATAGCCATGATCGGCGGACTTATTGCAGCCCTACCTTATATTTTATTGGAGCTCTGGTTGTTTATAAAACCTGCTTTATCAGCCCAGGAAAAAAAATATTCCAGAGGTAGTATTTTTTGGTTATCGGTGTTGTTTTTTGCCGGTGCGCTTTTTGGGTATTATTTATTGGCACCTTTTACATTTAACTTTTTAGCAAGCTTTAGCTTGGGTACAACTGGTACAATTATCTACAGGCCTTCCCTTGAAGATTATATTGATAGTCTCACTAACCTTATACTTGGTTGTGGTATTGCTTTTGAATTACCAATCATGTGTTTTGTATTGGCCAAAATTGGCATCGTAACCGGTACGCTATTAAAGAAATATTTCAAATTTGCATTTGTTATTATTTTAGTGGTGGCTGCAGTCATCACTCCTTCTCCGGACTGGACCAGTCAGTTCCTTGTAGCGCTTCCCTTAGTTTTTTTATATTGGATAAGCATCTTGCTTGCTTCGAAGGTTGAGCGGCAACGGCTAAAGAATGCTGCATAGCTTTTAGAATCCCTTTTATATTTGCTGGAATTTTATTAGAAAATAAAACTGATAAAAAGAAACTACTAATTTGCTCATATAACAATCCAGTTATTTTGAATGTTCGTATATAAACTTATTATACACTATTAACTGCCAGTTGCTTTATATTTTTCATACGTTGTACATTCAATTTTAAATGAAACAAGTTTTATCATATTTATTAATTGGCATGTATGCCACTATTATGATACAACCTGTAATGCCGTCTATAGCTGATGGGTTTGAGCACTTGTTAAATTATCAATCGCATATTGCAACGGTACATCATTCCCATGGAAAAGCGCATGTGCATTTTGAATACATAGCTGCAGCTACAAAAAAATCACAAAGCGAAAGTTCTTCCGACAAAAATGGTTTCAGAAGCGAATCTGTCAGCGAGCATAATTCTAATTTATCTCTTGAGAATTTTGTCTGCCCTTTCACTTTCATTCAAATACATTTCACTCCATTCATTTGTAATCTTTCCAACATTACACTACTTCCTGGTTTACGTCCTCCCGGTTTTGCAATTGCATAACATCCGTTTTATCAAAATATCATAAGTTCATTTTCATGCTATTGGAAATTAAAATATTCCAATGCCATTGATGTATGTAATATGGTAAAACGTGAAACCTGTCAAATTTCCGTATAGGGAAAATGTAATTTTGCAATCATTATCTATTAGATATTATTTATGAAATGTATTCATACTAAACTGCTGTGTTTTATTGTCATTATTTGTTGTTGTCATTCAATTTCCCCATGCTACTCCCAATCTTCAATTAAAGGAAAAGTAATAGATGCAATCAGCAGGCAACCGTTGGAAAATGTTGTGGTAAGAGCGATAAAAAACCAGTCTCACACCATGACTGATCAATATGGAAATTTTAAATTAAGAAACGAACTACCAGTGCAAAGCCTGTTAGTTTCATACGCTGGTTATAAGCCCGATACTGTTTATGTGGGTGAAAAGACTGACATCAAGATTGAACTGCAACAGGATGTTATAAGTCTTACAGATGTTGTGATATTGCAGAATAATATCACAACCCGGTTTAATACACTTAGTAAAATTGACCTGGATCTTAAACCGGTAAAAAATACCCAGGAACTGATGAGACTGGTACCCGGTTTGTTTGTTGCTCAACATGCAGGCGGAGGAAAAGCGGAGCAAATATTTTTGCGGGGATTTGATTGCGATCATGGTACGGATGTGGAGGTTAGTATAGATGGAATGCCGGTTAACATGGTAAGTCATGCTCACGGACAAGGTTATGCAGATGCACATTTTATTATTCCCGAAACGGTTAACAATATTGACTTTGGCGCAGGCCCCTATTATACACAACATGGTAATTTAAATACTGCTGGTTATGTGGCTTTTGGAACTTATGATAATATCCCCACCAGCAGGGTTCAGATTGAAGCGGGCAGATTTAATACAGTCCGAAGCCTTGTGATGCTTGATTTACTGAAAAAAAATAAGGACAAACAAAGCGCATACATTGCCGGTGATTTTAATTATTCTGATGGCGCAACTATCAACAAACAACACTTTAAGCGATTTAATTTATTTGGGAAATATAATCTTGCATTGGATGATAATACACAGTTTATTGCGAGTGCCTCTTTTTTTAAAAGTAATTGGGATGCATCCGGGCAGGTGCCGGAAAGAGCAGTTGAAAGCGGTGAGATAGATCGTTTTGGATCAATCGATCCAACCGAAGGTGGTAATACCGGAAGAACGAATGTGAACCTGAAACTGGCGCACCATTTTAAAAATGGTGCATTGTGGGAGAACCAGGCTTACTATAGCCGGTACCAGTTTAGCTTGTATTCCAATTTCACTTTTTTTCTAAATGATCCAATAAATGGTGATGAAATTAACCAGGCAGAAGGCCGCAATCTTTTTGGCTACAGTTCTAAACTTCACCGGCAATTTATATTTAATAAATGGTCATTGAAGTCAACTTACGGAACAGGTATGCGGTATGATGGAACCAGTGACAGCAAACTGGCAAATGTTACGAAAAGAGTGTTTTTAAATGATGTAAAACTGGGTGATATCAAAGAGGCAAATTTATATGGATTTGTACAACAGCAGGTTAGTTTTGGCAAATGGTTAATTGATGCCGGAGTGCGGTTAGATTACCTGCATTTTAATTATTTGGATAAATTAACTTCCATTCAAATGCCTTCGCAGGGAAAATCTATCGTAAGTCCAAAGCTAAATATTCAATATACACTCAACCAATCGGTTCAATTTTTTCTAAAATCAGGCAAGGGATTTCATAGTAACGATACCAGGGTAGTTACAGCAAACAGTGGCAAACAAATATTACCAGCGACTTACGGAACTGATATTGGATTCATTTTAAAACCATCCAGGAAATTGTTGTTGAGTATGGCTGCCTGGTATCTTTATCTCGATCAGGAATTTGTATATGTTGGCGATGATGGTAATATTGAGCCAAGTGGTAAAAGCCGTCGGCAGGGAATTGACCTGATTGCACGTTACCAGTTTGCCAAAGATTTATTTGCAAACGTAAATCTTAATATAACAAAACCACGTGCATTGAATGCGCCCAAAGGTGAAGATTATATTCCGCTTGCTCCTACGTTTACCAGTACTGGCGGCGTTTTTTATAAAGCAAAACAGGGTTTCAATGGTGGCCTTACTTATCGTTACATTAAAAGCAGGCCCGCCGATGAAACCAATTCAATTATAGCAAAAGGATATTTTTTATTGGATGCATCATTAAATTATTCAACATCAAAATATGAAATTGGCATTTCAGCAGAGAATTTACTAAATGAAAAGTGGAACGAAGCTCAGTTTGCCACAACATCGAGGTTAAGGAATGAGCCCGCTGAAGTAACCGAACTTAATTTTACACCAGGAACTCCAATTTTTATCAAATTAAAATTTGCACGTTTTTTCTAAAATGTGCATTAAGATATTTAACGAAATAAATCAGATGCAATTAACTTTGCGTACTTGTACAAGATCTCAGAGTCGTATTAAATCATTTGTTTTTTGGGCAAGTAATTTGAATGAAAAGTGTACAATATTGTTTTGACCCCCAACGTTAGAAACTAATAACTGGAAAACATTTAGCCTGCCGCTAAATTATAATAACATGAAGTACCTCATTTCAATAAAGTGGAGCAACGGTGAAAAATCACTCGTATTGTTGACACTTTTTTTGTTTTCTTTCCAGATACTTTTATCTAATACCATGGCGGGGCAGTTGGGAGCCATCGAACAACAGGGAAATTTTCTTTCATTTGTTAACCTTGGCTTCAATCAATTTACTTCAACAGGCATTCATCGTATACTTTTTATAACTGCATTCTTTATTCTTTGCCCCAAATCAGAAGCACTGATTCCACAATCGCTTGTTTTTACAGCAAGCTACCTGGTAGCAGAGTGGTTTACAATTCATGGTTTTATTGAACCCAATACTTACATATTGAATAGCCTTGTGATGTTATCCATCTTTGCAATTGGATTGGAAAATATCCTGGCCAGGAAATTAAAGGTTGAAAACACCCGTTATCTTTTATTATTTCTTGCTGGTTTAATTCATGGAGCTGCTTTGGGGAACGACCTGGTTAGTTCAGGGACATCATTAAGTAAACCAATAGCTACCTTTTTTTCCTATTCACTTGGATTAATTTCAGGAGAAATTTTAGTGCTAGGTGTGCTGTTTATTCTGTTTGGAAAATTACTGGCTGAAAAAGCTGATTATAAGAAGTGGATTGTAAACCCGATATCCGCAGCACTTGCAATCTTTAGTCTCTATAGCATCTTTAAAATGTTATCGCTTACAAACTAAGTAAATTTATTTACTCCCACCCGCTTGCTAATACATCTGCAATATGCATTGTTTTTAATGCAAGCCCTTTACCTTTTATAAACCCATCTATATGCATCAGGCAGCTCAGGTCAGTAGATATGATATATTCTGCCCCGGTAGCCAACGCATTATTTACTTTCTGATCTGCCATGGCGATAGAAATGGCATCAAATTTTACTGCAAAACTTCCACCAAAACCACAACAGGTTTCCACATCATTCATTTCCTCAAGTGTTAAACCCTTTACCTGCTTCAATAATTTACGTGGGGCTTCTTTTATTTTACATTCTCTCAATGCACCGCAACTATCATGGTAAGTGGCTTTGCCTTTTAACTCTGCTCCATAATTTTCAATTTTTACTATATCCGTTAAGAATTGAGAAAATTCAAAAATACGGGAGCTTATTTCCTTTGCTTTATTATGATTAGTGCCATTCTCAAATAATTTTGTGTAATAATTTTTTACAAAACCCACGCAACTAGCGCTGGGAGCAACTATGTAATCGGCGTTGTCAAAATCTTTCAGGAATTTACTACAAACTTCCCTTGCTTCATCCCAAAATCCAGCATTGAATGCAGGCTGGCCACAACAGGTTTGATTGGTATTATATTGAACATCACAGCACGCTTTTTCCAACACCTTTACCATATTAAAAGCCGTTTGCGGATATAACTGGTCAACAAAACAAGGTATAAAAAGTTGAACTCTCATGCCTATCCCTCGATGGGGATTATGATATTTTAAATTGAAATTTTAAACTGATATAAGCATATACATCAGTTAATATATTGTATATCGAAATTGATATTCGGGTAAAATGTGAATGTCTGCTACTAAACAGAAAAACTATTTTTTAACCCAATCATTTTGAGTGCAGTTACGGCAGCTTCTTCTCCTTTATGCCCGTGAATACCGCCTGTTCTTTCGTCAATTTGTGCCTGGTTATTTACAGTGAGTACACCAAATATTGTAGGCACCGGCAATAGGAAATTCAATTGCACAACGCCATCTGTGGCTGCTTTGCATACGTAATCAAAATGAGGTGTATCGCCTTTTATTACACAGCCCAATGCGATGAAGGCATGAGGTTTTTCATTTTTGTATTTGTGTGCATCCCAATAACTTTTTATCGCAAAAGAAATTTCAAATGCCCCCGGAATGGTAATGACCTGGAAACTCACGCCATTTTCATCCAATACTTTTTTGCAACCTGCTTCCAGTTTGTCAACTGATGGTGCATTCCACTCGGTACGTACAATAACAACACAGGCACCCTTTGGAAGTTGGATGCCTGATGTATCATATAAGTTTGAAGAACTGGTAGACATAATTAATTTTTAATTATTGCTGAAACAACTGATTCAATATAGATTGTTGCTGCCAGTTAATAGCTGAAATATGTTTGAAAGAAAATTAATTAAGCACACCTAATTGAGCAAGATATTTATCAATGTCTGCAGCATGGGTATTTTTCGGATACTCATCCTTCAACTTTTGAAAAAGTTCAATTGCTTCTTTTGTATTGCCAACCGATTCAGCGAACATAGCTGCCTTAAACAATGATTCAGACGACATAAATTCGTCTTTTGTATTTACAGTTGCTGCCTTTTTATAATAGCTAAGCGCCTCCTCATTGTTCTTTAATTCTGAGTACGCATCTCCCGTCATATTAAAAGCGGCTGTTTGCACCTGCGTAGCGCTGGTAGAAAACTCTTTTAAAAATTTGATGGCCTTGTTAAAATCTTTACTGTGTAAATAACAGGCACCTGCAATAAAATTAGCCCGGTTACCGGCATCAGTTCCACTATAGGTAGAAGCAATTTTTAGTACGCCAGTTGTAACTCCGTTACCTCCATTTAAAACAATATTGATAGAATCTTTATTAAAGCCGGTTTGTGCCATTTTATCAAATAACTGTTCTGCCGGAAAAATTAATTCTGCAGATTTTTCCTGCTTTGGAGCAAGGAACATATTCTTGTAAACCAGCCATCCTCCGCCAAGTAATATCAATGCACTTCCTATATAAATAATGGGCTTGCTGAATTCTGCCCAAAATCCTCTTGCACGGTCAATGATGTCATTATCATTAGATTCAATCACTGGTGCTGTAACTTGTTTCTCTGCCATTTTTATTTGTTTTGCCTCACGCTGCCTGTTTATCGGTTTTATTAATTTTTACAAAATCCAATAATCACTTTCAATATAGTGCAGCCGTTTTTTATGTATGATTATTATTTGTTTGCTGAAATTATTTAAATATTTCCTGCGGATATTAATCCATAATGAATGGATAATCTTCCTGCCTGTAAACGTCTTTTAGTAATTCGTCATCAGATGGCCATGGGCTTTCTTCTGCAAATTGTACGCTTTCTTCTACTTGTGCTTTAACCCTGTCGTTGATTACTTCGATGTCAGCGTCCGTTACTTTATATTGATCTTTTAAGACTTTCAACACGTGATCAATCGGGTCTCTTTCTTTGTATTCCTCTACTTCATCTTTGGTACGGTATTTCTGAGGATCACTCATACTATGACCTTTATAGCGATACGTTTTTACTTCCAATAAAGTTGGGCCACCTTTTTCTCTTGCACGGTTAACAGCACGTAATATTGCGTTGTGTACATCTTCAGGACTCATGCCGTCAACACTATCACCCGGCATATCATAGGCATCTGCCAGTTTATACAAATCCATTACATTACTGGTACGTGCTACTGAAGTACCCATTGCGTAATTATTGTTTTCGCAAATAAATACCACTGGTAATTTCCAAAGCATTGCCATATTAAATGTTTCATGCAACATACCTTGTCTTGCTGCACCGTCACCAAAAAAGCAAAGTGCTACATTATCTGTACCCTTATATTTTTCAGCAAATGCAAGTCCTGCACCTGTTCCAATTTGCGCTCCTACAATTCCGTGTCCGCCAAAAAAGCCAACATCTACACCAAAAAAGTGCATGCTTCCACCTTTTCCTTTACTACATCCGGTTGCCTTTCCGTACAATTCAGCCATACAACTTTTAGCTGAAACACCTTTGGCAATTGCTAAAGCGTGATCACGATAAGCAGTTATAAATTTATCTTCCGGATTTGTTGCAGTCATACAACCTGCTGCCACCGCTTCCTGCCCGATATACAAATGGCAGAAGCCCCTGATTTTTTGCATTCCGTACAATTGCCCTGTCTTTTCTTCGAAACGACGTAATAACAACATTAATTCGTACCAGTACAGGTAGGTTTCTTTTGAAAACTTTGTAGCCAATGTTTTAAGATTTTAGGCGGCAAAGATAAGGGAGAAATCGGATAATAAAAACTGAGGTAAGCGTTAGTATATTTTAATTTGTATATGAATGGTTTTTACTCTTTTAAGTTCAATTTTACGATGAAATAGGCGATACTATTACTATATGCAACCTTCAGCAAGTAAATAACTTGTAGCATTTCTTACAGTATCTTGCAGTTTCAATGCTTAGCCTTACCAACATAACACTTACCCAGTTTAAAAATTACGATTTTTCCAGTTTTTCATTCAATGAAAAAGTCGTTGGAATTTGTGGATTAAATGGCCAGGGAAAAACAAATCTGCTGGATGCTATCTATTACCTGTGTTTCACAAAAAGCTATTTTTCAAGATCAGATGCTTTTAATGCAAGTTTTGATAAAGAAGGATTTAGGTTAGAAGCTGCGTATAAAACAGTACAGGGCGATGAAAAACTGGTTTGTATTTACAGGGGTTTAGGTAAAAAAGAGTTGTATCTAAATGACGTGCAATATGAAAAATTTTCGATGCATATCGGGCATTTTCCCTGCGTAATAATTGCCCCGGACGATATACAACTGATTACAGGTGGAAGTGAAGATAGAAGGCGGTTTATTGATACGGTTTTGAGCCAGATGGACGGTAATTACCTACAACAATTAATAGTCTATACCAAAGTATTGCAACAACGCAACAGCTTATTAAAACGATTTGCAGAATTAGGTAAAACTGACTGGTCATTGCTTGAAGTGTTGGATGAGCAATTGATACAACCCGGCAACTATATTTATAAGAAACGCCACGAATTTAATTTGCAATTGATTCCCTTGGTTCAAAAATTCTACAACCAGATTGCTGACAACGATGAAGTAGTAACGCTGAATTATGAAAGCCAGTTAAATAGCCAAACTTTTGAATCGATACTGAACCAAGTAAGACAAAAAGATTTTTTGTTACAACGTAGTAATGGAGGTATTCATAAAGATGATATATTGATACAATTGAATGGCCAGGTGTTTAAAAATGTAGCATCACAGGGGCAACGCAAGAGCCTGCTTTTTGCATTAAAGCTGGCTGAATTTGAGTTGCTGAAAATCAACAAAGGTTTTGCTCCACTCCTGCTGCTGGACGATGTGTTTGAAAAGCTGGATGACATTCGTATGCAGAATTTATTAAACTGGGTTTGTAACGAAAATGAGGGCCAGGTATTTATTACAGATACACACAAAGACCGGCTGGAAAAGGCTTTCAATAGTTTGCAAGCCGGTTACCAGGTAATTGAATTGTGAGGCCTTCAAATAAAAATTCGGGATTTCATTTTTTTTAAAATAATCTTAACCGCGGCTTCCTTATTTTTTAAATTACTTTTACAAGATGGGAGAATTTTCAATGCAGGATGCTATTCAGCAATTTTTAAAACAGAGCAAGTTAAAAGGAAATATACAGGCTTTGCAAATTGAAGATGTGTGGGAAAAGATTATGGGAAAAACCATCGCCAAATACACCGATAAAATTCAGATCATCAACCAAACTTTATTCATCAGTTCAACCGTAGCGCCGTTAAAAAATGAATTGATGTATCAAAAAGATAAAATCATTGAATTGGTAAATGAAGCGTTGGGTGAAAAAGTTATCAAAGAAGTTGTTATCAAATAATTTTATTGGATTAAGCACTTATTTAGCAAGGTCTTTATTCTATTGTTCAAGACCCTGCTTTCTTTTTTTTCTTGATAAAAAAAAGAAACAAAAAAAATCAAGGCTGCGAATAAAAAGGCTGAAATTTTCAACATAATCCTAAAATCAAGGAACTCGCCGGTATAGTAAAATACTTTATAGTTTATGCTGGCTCAAACAGCCTTGATTTCTTAACGGCTTATATTGAAAATTTCTAGCACTTTTTATTCGAGGCCGCAGACAGCATGCGTTTGCGAAGTAAATTCTTATAATTTTATAACAAACGATCAAGGCTTGAAAAGAAATCTTAATGTTTAATTGCTAAGCCTTGGGTCAACAAGCGTATATAAAAGATCAGCCAGCATATTGATGAAGATAAAAATACAGGCACTTACCAACACCGCCCCCATCACTACCGGGTAATCTAGTTTTCCCAACGCATCAACCGTTATTTTACCGATCCCCTTCCAGCCAAAAATATATTCTACAAAAAAAGCACCGGCTAGTAATTCAGCAAACCAGCCGGTAATGGCCGTTACCACGGGATTTAATGCATTCCGTAAAGCGTGCCTGAAAATTACAGTTGATTTACTCAGTCCTTTTGCATAAGCAGTCCTGATATAATCCTGGCTAAGTACATCCAGCATAGCGCTTCGGGTCAGTTGGGTTATAATGGCCAATGGCCTGATGCCAAGCGTAAAAGCAGGCAGTATTAAATTTTTAAGGGTCAGGTATTTTTCACCGGTTACTTCATCAATTGCAAACCAACTACCTGTTAAATTAAGGCCGGTATAAGGGTGCAGCACTACACCGAATAAAAATGCTATTACAATCGCCATAAAAAAAGATGGCGCAGATATGCCGACAATACTTGAAAAAACTGCTGTGGTGTCCATCCAGGTTCCTTTTTTTACTGATGCCAACACGCCGAGTAAAATGCCAAATATGGTTGCAAAAATCATTGCGGCTGTTGCTAGCAATAAGGTGCCGGGTAAGGCCTCCATCAATACTTCACTCACATTTTTTTTAGTTTGATAACTTTTGCGCAGGTAGGGAATTTTGAATGCCAACTTTGTATCACCCCCAATAAAAAAACCTTTCAATTCTTTTTTTGCAATGTCTTCTTTTTTGTGAATTGAAACCGGCGATACATCATTTAAGTAGTAGATAAATTGCTTCCATTTTGGCTGATCCAGGTACAGGTCTTTACGGATATTATCCATCGTTTTTTTATCGCCGGTTTGTCCTACAATTAACCTTGCAGGATCACCAAATCCCTGGAACATAACGAATACCAGTACAACTACGCCGAGTAGTACCAGTAACGCATACAATGATTTTTTTATAAAATTTATCAAGGGCAGCTTAATTTATTGGTGTGCTGTTTTATTGCACGGCTTTATCAAGATCGGCCCAACTATATTTTTGCTGAACTACCGGCCCCTTCATTACAAACAAAGTTGGGTTGGCCCTTGCAGCAGTTTTTATTGCAGTTGCATCGCTGGTGAGTACAGGTACATTGTATTGATGATCCACTACATTGAAAAAGTTATTTACATTTTCTTTGTCTGATGTAATGATATAAACCGGCCTTTTTAAGGCTGTAGCTTTTTTCAACAATTTATCAAAAGATGTGCTCCACCTGTTATTACCTTCCCGCATGTTTTGCAAAAAGAATAAATAATAATCACCGGGTTGTCCGAGCACATCTTCGGTAACATTGATGCCTGAAGAATCAACCAGGGAAAAATCATTTATCAACGGCACTACATCATTACCTTTTTTCACGAGTGTCTGTTTTCTGTCAGCAAAATTCCAGCTACTGTCCGGCAAATTATCCATGGTGAAATCTTTTTTCTCGCCGTTTTTCTCATACACAAAAACATAAGCAAACTCATCAGGAATGGCACCTGCAGGCATCTTTCTTAATTCCAGCAAATCATTGCCCTTCTTATATGGCAGGCAATCTCTTAACGGCAAATGTTTTAACACATAAAACTGTAGAAATGTTACTCCAAACAAGCTTGTCAATATTAACAACGGATTGATAAACCCTTTAAATAATGGATGAATATATTTTCTGCCAATCGCCAGGGAAATTATAAGTATCAACAAAATAATGTCTTTGGTAAATGTCTGCATGGGAGTTATTGGAATGCAATCACCAAAACATCCACAAGCTCTTATTTTACCACTAAACAAAACATAACCAGTAAGGAAAGTGAAGAATATAGTTAGCAGTAACAGTAAGGTTAACATGAAGTTTTTTCTCCATCCTATCAATAACGCAATACCCAACACTACTTCAAGCGCAATCATAATAATTGAAAACATCAATGATTGCGCATGCAAAGCATTCATCAATTGCGGTAAAAAACCGGAGGCCGCCCAGGCTTCAAAAAATTCCTGCATCTTGTAACTGAGTCCGAGTGGATCAATTGCTTTAACAAGGCCAGAAAAAATAAACAACGCTCCTACCAGGAACCGGGAAATATTTACAGCTATTTTCATCTTGGATAGTACCTCTTATGATTAATCAAAATATAATTTCAATTGTATTTATTGCGCTGCATGTTTGCCTTCTTCCATCAGGATCAATGCGAAAACTGCGTAATTCAGAATGTCGTAATAGTTGGCATCGATGCCTTCGCTGATAATGGTTTTACCTTCGTTTAACAGTATCTGTTTTATGCGTAATAATTTTGCTAAAATAAGATCGGTAAAACTTTCCTGGCTCATTTCTCTCCATGCTTCGCCATAATCGTGGTTCTTATCATGCATCAAATTTTTTGCAATAACTACCTTTTCATTGTACAAAGTTTCTACTTGTGTTACAGGCAATTCTTCACTTTCGTCTAACGCAAGATCCAGCTGAATAAGGCCAATGATACTGTAATTTAATATGCCTTTAAATTCGCTAATGATATCATCTCCTATTTTTTGTTCACCTTTTTCCTGGATAGTTCTGATGCGTTTTGCTTTTATATAAATCTGGTCAACTACAGATATGGTGCGGTACACTCTCCAGGATGTGCCATAGTCTTTTGTCTTCTTTAAAAATATATCTCTGCATATTTCTATTGCCCTGTCGTACTGTTGGTCCGTGTTCATGTTTCTTTTAATCTGTATACTTTTGTTAAGCAATTATATGATAGCAAAGCAAATCATTTTTCTAAATTAATATCTGTTATATCAATATTTTGCATGATGTTATTGTCAAAAATACTTGTTTCTAACTGATGTACACGCTTAACTGTAAAGGAAAATTATTATTGATCTCCCAGCCATTGGTAATGGGCATCATCAACGCAACACCCGACTCATTCTATAATCAACATGCTACACCTGCATTGGATGAAGGCGTTGCATTAGCAGGCCGGATGATTACAGATGGAGCAGACATTTTGGATATAGGTGGCCAAAGTACAAGGCCAGGTAGTGAACGGGTAAATGTAGCCGATGAAAAAGCAAGAGTAATTCCCTTGATTGAAAATATTGTAGAAAGATATCCTGAAGCAATCATTTCCATTGATACCTATCATAGCGAAGTGGCTGCTGCTGCAGTAAGTGCAGGTGCATCCATTATTAATGATATTAGCAGTGGCGATATGGATAAGGATATGATAAAAACTGTGGCAGCTCTGCAAGTGCCATATATATGCATGCACATGAATGGCAGGCCGGAAACCATGCATAAAGATCCAACTTATACGGACGTAGTAAAAGAAGTACTGGATTATTTTATTGCCAAAATTGATGAATGCAAACAGGCAGGAATATGCGACTTAATGATTGATCCGGGCTTTGGGTTTGGCAAAACAATTACCCATAATTTACAATTGCTAAAATCATTGTATGTTTTTAAAATGCTTGATAAACCACTACTCGCTGGTTTATCAAGAAAAGCGACCGTGTACAAAACATTGGGTATTTCGGTGAATGAAGCATTGAACGGAACCAGTGTTATTAATACGATGGCTTTAATGAATGGCGCATCAATTTTGAGGGTACACGATGTAAAGGAAGCGAAGGAAGCGGTAAGACTTTATTGTGCTTATTGCAGCGTTTAATACAACTGCAGTTTAATAGTATACATTTAAGTTTTGTATAAAATAAAAGCTGCTCTTTGTGGGAGCAGCTTTTAAAATAATTATTGTTATCAGGTTTGATATGATACTATTGTCCTTGCGTTGGTTGCTGGCCTTGTGCCTGCTGTTGTGCTTTCATCATTGCTTCACGTTGAGCCATCATATCTTTTCTTGCTTTTTCATTTTCAGTTACAGCCTGGCTTGCACTCAACAAATCCACCACATCAATATCGAAAATCAATATTTCGTTGGCTTTAATTTCACCTTGTGCCTGTGATCCGTAAGCTAGTGAAGAAGGGATATAAAATTTTGCTTTTGCACCTTTGTTTAAAAGTGTTAAACCATCGTTCCAGCCCTTAATTACTGTAAGGCCTCTTGAAGGATCGCCTGACATGGTAACTAATAATGGTGTAGATGGACGACCACCGGTTGTATCAACATTGGAATCAAATTTTACACCTTCCATTGTTTTACCTGTGTATAGCACTTTTACAGAAACGCTTGTATCGATCAACGGTCCTGAACCCGGAGTAATAATTTCTACATAAGTTCCCAATGGAGCTTTTACCGCTTTGATATTATTTTTTGCAAGGTATGCTGCAATGGTTGCATCATCTTTTACAAGTAGTCCAATTGCTTTTATAGAATCTTTTGCTTTCGCCATTTCCATCTGGTGCTTGTATGCACTATCTGCACCTTCTTTAGAAGTGAAGATGTTTACAATTTTATAACTGGTAACGATGCTGGCACCTTTTTTCATAAATGGTGCGGCATTGCCTGCTTTAATAAGGCTATCAGTTAATTGCTTTACAATAATGCTGTCACCTTTTCTTGACTGGGTAAATATTTTATAATATGCAGGAGGAATTCCTACTGAATCCATAGTAACGATCTGATGCGGAAATTCAGCCGGATCAATCATCACAGAATCTTTACCTACCCCGGTGTAAACTTGTGATAGTTGTAATTCAAAGAAGTTACCGTTCTCTAATTTCGAACCTTTGTTATCCGAGATAATTTTATATAGCATACCATTTTCTCCTTTCTTAAAAGGTTGGTTGCAACTTACAAGTAGCAGAGATGATACTGCCAATAAATAAATAAAATGCTTCATTTTTTGTTGTTTAAAATTGATAATTGCTTAATTGATCTTTATTTTCTTTCATAGCAGCAATGAATTTTGCAACTACTTCCTCTAAAGGCTCTTTATTTTGTCCGCCTGCCGCATTAAAGTGACCGCCACCGTTAAAATATTTTCTTGCAAAAGTGTTCACATCAAAACCGTCTTTGCTTCGGAAAGAACTTTTTCTTTCTTCTCCCCGATCGATAATAATTGCTGCAAGTTTTATTCCCTTTATGCTAAGCGGATAATTTACCAGTCCTTCTGTGTCACCGGTAATGATATTAAATTTAACCAGGTCTTGCTGCGGTATGGCAATCAATGCAGTATTGTATTCATAAAAAACTTCCATCCTGTTTAGTAAAACATTACCGATAAATCGGAAACGGTTCTCCAGGAAGTTATCATACAATTCTTCGTGTACATGACTATGCAGAAGTCCTTTGTCTTTAAGATTCGCCACCATTCTATGCACTGCCGCACTGGTAATCGGAAATCGAAATGATCCGGTATCAGTCATTACGCCTGCATACAGGCAATCTGCCATTTCTACATTTATTTTATCATCATTGCCCGACGCTATTACAAAGTCATATACCATCTCGCAGGTAGAACTTTTTAGTACATCACTAAGGCCATAAGCAAATTTGTCAACCTGTGGTTCCTGATGATGATCTATTAATATACGATCTGCTTTGGCATTTGCAAGTCGCTCTTCCATGCGTTTTGTACGGCTCAATGTATTGAAATCAAGACAAAAAATCCAATCAGCCTCATCAATAGCTTTATTGGCATCTTTAGTTTGTCTTTCGTAATCCAATACTTGTTTGGTCCCTGGCATCCAGTCTAAAAAATCTGCCCAATTGGTTGGAGAAATTACAGTAACCTGGTGGCCGAATTGTATCAATAAGTGGTATAACCCAAGGGATGATCCCATTGCATCTCCATCGGGTTTTTGGTGAGTGGTGATTACCACTTTTCTTGGCTCCTTCAGTAAAGGATATATTTCTTTAATTTCCTGCATAAAGCGGCGCAAAAGTAGGGGAAAGTTTCCACTATTAATGTTTCACACCCTGTTAAAGATTTAACTATACAAAAAAAATAGTTGAAACTCCAAAGCTGATCCTTTAAAGCACTTATCTTTGCGCCTCAAATATTGAAAATATGAGTAATAGAACTTTCACAATGATTAAACCAGATGCAACTAAAAAGGGGCATACAGGAGCGATATTAGAAAAAATTAATGGCGCAGGATTTAAAATAGTGGCACTAAAGATGTTGCATTTATCTGCTGAAAAAGCGGGTGAGTTTTATGCGGTACACAGGGAAAGGCCTTTTTATGGAGAATTAGTAGAATTTATGAGTAGTGGACCTATCGCCGCTGCTATTCTTGAAAAAGAAAATGCAGTTGATGATTTCAGGGTGTTAATTGGTGCTACCAACCCGGCACAGGCAGCTGATGGTACTATTAGAAAATTATATGCAGCTTCGATCGGTGAGAATGCTATTCATGGAAGTGATAGCGATGCAAATGCTGCTATAGAAGGCGATTTCTTTTTTAGCAAGCTTGAACAGTTTTAGTTATATCAATAAATAGATTTAAAAAAGTCAGCAAAAATTTTGCTGACTTTTTTTGTTATATTTGGAATAAGCCTTCTTATGGGTAACATTTACTTGTTTACGTTTTAAAACCAGCAACCCTCACTCTTAATTAATTAATTGACTCATTTCATACTTCAACTGGTAGGTTGTATGTTATGATTACAATTCCAATATTCTTTGTAATCATCTTTATAAGGTCGTAACCCTTGCATTTTAAACTCAAAAATATGCAGGAACCCTTACCATCCAAAGACGAAATTTCCAGGATCGAAAACCTCCATTACTATGAGATTTTAGATTCTCCACGGGAAAAAATATTTGACGATATTGCTTCACTGGCAGCCCAGGTATGCAATTGTCAATATGCGTTGATTTCATTTATAGATAAGGATCGGCAGTGGTTTAAAGCTACCGAAGGTGTTGAATTAACGGAAACTCCACGCCACACTTCAATTTGTGGATACACTATATTACAAGATAATATAATGGTGATTAAGGATACAAATAAGGACAGCAGGTTTTATGATAATCCCATAGTTACAGGTGAATACCAAATTACTTTTTATGCTACTGCAAACATTACCAGTGCAGAAGGTTATAACCTTGGAACTATTTGCGTAATGGATAAAAAACCTAAAAGAGGCTTTTCGGAAAAGCAAAAGAATGTGCTTCGTGTTTTATCAGGACAAATTTCAACTTTACTAAAACTGGGAATCGTTAATAGGATATTAATAAAAGATGCTGATGCGCTTGTAGAACAAGAAAAGAAAATAGTTCAGCAAACGCTTACTGAACAAGAAGAAGAGAAGAATTTTATTGCGAATGAATTGCATGAAAATTTTGCGCAAACGCTGGCCGCTACCAAGCTCTACCTCGATTTTGCGGAACGGTCAAAAGAACTAAGCTCATTGTTTATTAAAAAATGCAAGGATAATATTTTGCACATAATCAGGGATCTGAAATCTTTATCAAAATCAATGCTCCCCAGTACCTATGAAAATTCAAACTACCTTGGATTTATCCAGGAGATGCTGCAGGAATATGGTAAGCAAAATGAAAAGGAAATTAATTTTCAGCACAAAGGAAAATTGGATTGTTACGATTCCAGCATTGGCTTAACACTTTTCAGAATCATACAATACCAGTTGAAAATCGCTCACAATTGCGGCGCAAAAAAAATCAATATTACCATCAAAACAGATGAGATCATTAAAGTTGTGTTTTTAGATGACGGCAAAAATGCAGATGCGGAAGAACCTGAAAGAAAGATGCTTTTGCATCACATTGAAACACGAATCGGGCTTGTGAAAGGAAAAGTAGTAACTGGTGTAGACAAGAATAACAACAATAAACTCGAAATAGAAATACCACTGGTACAATAAAGTTTTCTGGACTGATTGTTTAAAATTTCCCTACCTGTCATTATGAAATCAATGTGTTAATGAGCAAAATCCAACTCAAAATCTCCTTTAATTCTTTCTATGGATGGGTTGAAATATCCAAATTTAACATTCGGAAATTCCTCATGAATTAATTCCATAAACTGTTTCACTCCCATGCATTCGCCGGTTTCTGTAACACCAATTTTACCAAGATACCAATCGGGATCAATATTAAAATTTCTCCATTGAATCATACATAAGTCAGTGTCACGAATAAGTTTTCTTAGGGCTTCGTATTCTTCAATGCTATCTGTCATGCCGGGGAAAACAAAGTAATTTATACTGGTCCAGCCACCAAAACTGCGCATTACTTTTAAACTTTCTACTACATCCGAAAACACATAGTTATTGGGACGATAGTAAGGTGTATAAATACTCTCACGGGCCGAATTGGTACTTACCCGCATGCTGTTTAAGCCAGCTTCGCACAAGGCTTTCACTGCATCTGGCTTACTGCCGTTGGTGTTAATATTGATGCTACCCTTTTGAGTATGTTTTCTTATTTCAATGATGCTCTCCCGAATGGTTTCCCACATCAGCAAGGGTTCGCCTTCGCAGCCCTGGCCAAAACTTATGATTGGAAAAGGGGCCGTTTCAAGATGTGGCACAGTAAACTCGGTAATTTCTTCTGCTGTAGGCCTGAAATTCAGCCGATCCTGTGTGCTTACAATGGATTCTTCAACCGGTTGAAAACTAATACAACCAATACAATTGGCGTTACATGCGGGGGAAGATGGCACCGGGCATTCCCAACGGCCCAATGCAAAGTTCCTTGCGGCAGGGCAATTGTAAGTCATGCAGCAATTTTCCATTAAATGCTTTACCAGCCTGTTGTGTGGGTATGCTGCCAGTAATTGGTTTGTTCCGTTTTCAATCAAATCTTCATCATACCCTTCTGTTTCCTGGCGAATATCCTGCTCTATTCGTACTGCGGGTACATATATTTTTCCTTCCAGCCAACCGGCTGCTGTATAACAAAATAGTGGTAATGTGGGCGCATCGTCGGAGGTTTCGTACGCAGCCATATATAAACCAGTATGTGCTGGCGGTATAAAAGCCGCAACTGCCCAGCCTTTATCACATAAGCGCATTTCACCGGTTTTAACATCAATACCAATGCCTCTTCGGCCTGGTAATTCATATAGATTACCTCCATTGGGCAATTCAATCCATTCTTCCAAAGGAACCGGCAATGCATCCCAGCCGCTACGGCCGGTTACATACAGGCTTGTATCTTCAAAAATATTTCCTGCTCCGTCGGAGTAAAGTATGTATGGGCTTTGTTGTAATTCCATTGTATTGCTGCTTGAATGTTCATCTTTAAACCAGGTAAGTTCCGTTTTTTAAAGTTGAACGTTAATTGAGTGCCTGCAAAATTCGTTCATTTGGTGCAGTTCTTCAAGTTTAAAATATGTTGATGAAATAGTTTAAAGTTAGCAGTGCTAACCAATCATTGATTGCAGATAGGAAACTTTTAAATAATAAATCAGGATGAATTCCTTAATAAAGCTGAACAAAAAGCATTGAATTCTCCCTCTCCAAATTCATCCATATCTTCTTCAACTGTTACCTGGTACAATTTATTATTGGTAAAATCTATTGTGAGCAGGTTATCCTTAATAATTACATTGTTAAATGCTGTCCATGGTTGAACGGGCCCACTCCATATTTTTTTAATGACTATCCCCTCCTTACTTATCTGAATAAAAGGCTTTTTATAAAAACGCTTTACCACCGTTCCATAAATCAATAAAATGGCGCCGAAAATTATGGAACGGGTTGCTATAAATAAAATGATTGCTGCAACGGACAAAACAATTAGTCTGCTGATATTAAATTTCAACAAAATGGTTTTTACAAAAACAGCTATTACTATCAACAATAATGCAGCTATACTATTCAAATAAATCAAATCATCAGTGCGATAAACGTAACATGCCACTGCCGCAATTGCAAGCATTGCTCTTGTTACAATGATATCAATATCGGGACCATCATCTTTTATATGAAAAGTGTACATATCAGAGGTTGCATGCAGTAACCAGATAAGTTGAAAGCGTCAGTTGCGTTGTATATTTTTCGGGACTATTTAGTTTTGAGAAGCAAGCGGTACAGCTACCGGGTTACATGCTATCAGCATATTGCACATTTTAAAAAGGCATCTTGCACCTACGTTCTCATCCCACTCATCTTGACTAACGCCTACTTCATTGAGATCAAACCCAATCAGCCTGCGGCCGCTTTTCATTAATTTTTTAAACAGGTAAAATATTTCCTCCGTTTCAAAACCACCTTGTACGGGTGTGCCGGTATGCGGACATAATTTAGGTTGTAAACCATCAATATCAAAACTTATATAAATATTTTGAGGAAGATGGGCAATCATTTCATCCACCATTGATTGCCAGGTTTTACCTTCATAAATGAGGCTCTTAATGTCTTTATCAAAATAGGTAACTACCCTATCACTGTTATTCTGTATATAATCCCATTCTTCCTCACAAAAATCCCTGATACCAATTTGAACCAGCTTTTTTATTTGCGGTATTTCTTCCAATGCATTGTACATAATGGAAGCGTGAGAATAGTTAAAATCTTCGTATGCTTTTCTCAGATCGCAATGAGCATCTATCTGTAAAATTCCAAAATCACCATGCTTTTCTGCAATGGCTTTGTAAAAACCAAATGGCGTGCTATGATCGCCGCCAAGTAAGCCAACCAATTTGCCACTGTCTAAAATATCTTTGGTTTGCTGATAAACCCAATCGTTCATGTAAAGGCTTCCGGCATTTACCTCCTTCAATGTTTTACACATAAACTTGTTATCATCTACTTCTTCTCCTTCTGCTATGTAGTTGATATATAATTCAGCTTCCTTACGCAGGTAATCGCTCTTCATCAGAATTTTCTTATCAATCGACCGCATAAAATAACCTTGTTTCCAGGCGTCTTTTATTTCGGGATCAAACAAGTCAACCTGCAGGCTTGCTTTAAACACATGCTCAGGAGCCCTTGCTGTACCTGCATTGTAGCTTACTGTAACTTCCCAGGGAACCGGTAAAATTACCAATCTTGCATCTTCTTCCTGGAAGGGTAAACCAAAAATATTGTTGTTAGGATTTCCTACCGAATTAGGATTGAATTGAGAGAGATCAGTCATTGCTGTTTGTTGTGTGAAAATTTACTGCCCATTTTTTCCATGGGAAAAACGGTGCAAAGATAAGCGACTGTTCAACAAAAGGGATATGCAAAAGCAAGAAATTTCCTAAATGGAAAACAAAAAGTCCAATAATTAACAACCTGTCAAATTTCTTTGTAAAAAAGCCAATAATTAAAGACAATTCAACCAATGCAGCCATCCTGTACAACCATTGTGAAATCCCCGGGTGATCGGCCAGGTAACGAATGATAGTTGCCTGAATGCCGGTTGGTTTTAAAAACAGCCATTCTGCGTTCATTTGCTGAAGAATATGGCTCATATTTAATTGATAAGCAAACCCACCGTAGTATAATTTATATAAACCGGCGCAGGTGTACAAAAAGCAGATCCAATAACGAATGCCTTCCCATAATAAACTGAACTTTTCAGTCTTTAAAGCTAAGAACGAAACTGGAACCAGCAGGTATCCAATTTGCGCATAATGTTTACCTGCGGCAGTACAGTAACAAACATATAATAGCCAGGTACCAATCACCGTTATCCAGGTAAAAATTCGCTGTTGGGGAACAAAAATGCAGATAATGCAGGAACTGGTTAATATGATATCAAAAGCTAATGCCATTCCCCAATGTTGTAATAACCATTGTGGTAACCTCAATATATGCAACAACCAAAATGTATTGTCACTTTCGGGGCTTATCAAAACTGGTTGCTGTAGTTGAGAGAGTAAGCTATTGGTACTAAAAAAGTATATCAATATCATAAACAGCCAACTGAAAATAACCGGTGCCATTAATTGTCTTGGATAATATGATTGCGTTGAAGGCTTCATTTATTGCTCACGGTAAATACAACACTATCTGTCTGCGATTTGTACATAGATGAATTAAAATGTATGTAAGTAGAAACGATTTCCACGGATGCATACTTTTTATTTTGTACCTGGTCAAAATAGTGCTTCCACCAGCCTGGATATGCAGCTAAGTGCGCACTATCATTCAGCAAACTTTTTTGTAAATAATTGTAAGTGGTATTGCTAACCCGATTTTTAAAACGATTTGCCACAGTTTGCCCAAGTGGATCGCTAAAGCCTTGCTTTTTTCTTTCGATAAAATAGCTGATATTATTCATCAACATTTCACGCTCTCTTCCACTTAGTTGATTGGTATTAAAATATCCTTCAGAAGTCTTTATCAATATTACATTAATAGAATCGTTGGATGATTGAACTGATCCAAACATGTGATATAAGAAGAATGGCATGTTTTCAATTCCCTTTGCCATAAAAAATGCCTGAAAAAAGATAGCGCTGATAATTATCCAGCATAATAATTTCCATTGCCTGTATACTATTTGTAAATACATAAGATGTTAAAACTATTACAAATTATCGTCCCGCCCCTAAGTTGGGTAAATTCAAAAAATTGAGCCTTAATTTGTGTTACCTTTGCGGCACAAATATATTCATGCTATGAAGAAAACTCATATAATTATGCTCGTAGGTATAGCAATTGCTATCGGGGCCTTAATTATGATGTCTGTAGATTTTTCAACTTACGATACCATTGATTCAGCTAAATTGAAGCAGGGGAAATTTGTTCACCTGATTGCCAGGTTGGACAAATCTACTCCGGTTGAATATGATCCGGCAAAAAATCCCAATTATTTATCTTTTACAGCAGTGGACAGTTTAGGCGGAAAAGCAAAGGTTGTTTACCTCAATACTAAGCCGCCTGAGTTGGAGAATAGTGAGCGTGTAGTGTTGAAAGGAAAGATGCAAGGGGATGTATTTGAATGCAGTGATATTTTATTGAAATGTCCAAGCAAGTACAAAGACGACAAAAAACAATTAGAGAAAACAGTTGTTGATAAATAAGCAATCGGTTTTTTAATTGAATATTGACAGATAGTGTTATTCAATGCTGAAAGCTTGCAAGCAAGGAACGCTGCTACATTTACCCCAAAAAGAAAACCAGCTTAATACCAGTAAACATAGGTAGATAAATAAAAAGACTATATGCAATTTGAAGGAGAACACCTGTGGATAGGTAAGATCGGACACGTTTTTATTTTACTTGCGTTTACGGCTTCATTATTAAGTACAATCGCTTATTTTTTAGCAGCTAAAAAAAATGACCCAGTTGAAAAACTTTCCTGGTTAAGATTTGCCCGTACCAGTTTTATTATACAGGTTGTATCTGTTCTCGCTGTATTCTCTTCCATTTTTTACCTATGTTCCAATCATTACATTGAATACCTGTTTGGCTATAAACATACCTCCCATGAGTTGGAATTCAAATATCTTTTTGCTTCAATCTGGGAAGACCAGAGTGGTAGTTTTTTACTTTGGAGCATCTGGCATTGTGTATTAGGCCTGGTGTTGATTAAAACAAGTAAAGAATGGGAAGCGCCGGTAATGTCCGTTGTTAGCCTGGTTCAAATGTTTTTGGCCATGATGATAATGGGTATTTTTATTTTTGGTACTAAAATCGGAAATAGCCCCTTCGTTCTAACACGCAACGAAATAAATGGGCCACTTTTCAGCATGCCTGATTATCTCAGCAAATTGCGTGATGGAGTAGGATTAAATGTTTTGCTCCGCAATTATTGGATGGTTATTCATCCACCAGTTTTATTTCTCGGTTTTGCATCTACCCTTATCCCCTTTTCATTTGCCGTTGCAGGATTGGCCACCAAAAAATTTGGTGATTGGGTAAAACCTGCATTGCCCTGGGCATTGTTTAGTGCTTGCGTGTTAGGAGTTGGAATTATGATGGGTGGAAAATGGGCATACGAATCTTTATCATTTGGTGGATATTGGGCCTGGGATCCTGTAGAAAACGCCTCTTTTGTGCCATGGTTGATATTGATTGCAGGCTTACATACGATGGTAATTTATAAAGCAACCGGACATTCCCTAAGAGCCAGTTACATTTTTGCCATTCTTACTTTCGTATTTATTTTATACTCTACCTTCTTAACAAGAACGGGTATATTGGGCGATACTTCGGTACATGCTTTTGCAGAATCTGGCAGGCCAATGTTTAACCTCATTCGTTTCTTCCTTTTTATTTTTGCGGTGCCTGCACTTGGTTTATTTATTTATAATTATAAAAAAATACCTGCAGAGCATACAGAAGAAACAACCAATTCCAGGGAGTTTTGGATGTTTATTGGATCGCTTGTGCTGTTCTTATCTGGGATGTTTATTATAGCAAAAACATCTACACCTGTTTTCAATAAAATATTCGATACTCAATTTGCACCGCCGGAAGACATTGAGTTTTCATACAATAAAGTAATGGTGCTGGTGGCTATTATCATTGGTATACTTACAGCCATTACGCAATACTTTAAATACAAAAGCACACCGGCATCTTATACATTAAAGCGAATAGCGGTACCAACGATTATTGCAGCGGTAATCACCACATTGCTGGTAATTTTTTATCCCATTACTTACTATAAAGGAGGTATTGCATTTTTGACTGCTATATACACAGCATTGTTTGCTGGTATCTATTCGGTGATTGCGAATGCTTTTTATATCTGGAACGGATTAAATGGTAAATTAAAAGCAGCAGGCGGTTCAATTGCGCATATCGGTTTTACACTCATGATTGTAGGAATGCTGATTTCAGCAGGTAATAAGAAAGTAATCAGTGAAGAAAGGTTTAAAGATTTTATAATTGAAATGGGAATTGATCCCCTTACAAAACAACAGGATAACCCTGCTGAAAATATCAATTTGCTACGTCATGTTTCAAAAAAAATGGGGCCGTACGATGTTACTTATTTAAATGACAGCACTGGTAACGAAACCGGCAGACGCTTTTATCACCTTGCCTTCCAACGCAAGAATCCTGAAACAAATAAAGTAGAGGAGTCTTTTGTACTTAGTCCGGATGTATACCTGATGAAGGATAATAACATGAGTAGTAATCCTGATACCAAGAATTACCTGACCCATGATGTATTTACCTACATTTCCTATGCATTGAACCCTGAAGCCAATAAAGACACTTCTCAATTTAAAGTGAGCGAAGTTGCAGAAGGCGACACCATATTTTATTCAAAAGGTTTTATGGTGCTGAATAAAGTGATTAAAAATCCAGCAACCAATAAATTTAACATTCCTGTTACGGGTCCTTCTGTAATTGCGGATATTACCATTACAGCTAAAGACAGCAGTCATTACAATGCTTCGCCAATGATAATGATTGACAGTTTTGGTATAAACCAGGTAGATGACACTGTCTATGCTCAAAACCTTTTTGTGAAGTTTGCGGGGGTTAGTACCGACCAGAAAAAGCTGAAGATTGGTGTAAAGGAATCTGATAAAATGATCGATTTCGTTACGTTGAAAGCATATATCTTTCCCTATATTAACCTGGTGTGGATCGGTTTAATTGTAATGGCCTTTGGAGTAACAATGAGTTTCGTAAGGCGGTTATCCCTTTCAAAAATCCAAGGTGCTATGGTACTATCCTTCGTGGCAGTGGCGCTCTTCTATATGTTTTTGCTGGCAAATTAGTTTTATCAACAAGCAGCATTTATATTGATTTGCAGTTCTATTCTATGAACCAAACTCATAATTGCGGTTCAGCGTATATATTTTTGTTTTTTGCACGTTATAGTATTGCTATAAATTTAACGAGCCCAAATAAACAGATTGTGTAAATTCACCAGGTAAAATGATCCGTTCATTCCGATATAAATTTTTAAGTGTAATACTGGTTGCCTTGTTCCTTTTTGCAGGACGACAGTCTACTTATGCGCAACAAGGTATTAACGACACCATTACTTCCTTTGCTGTAATTTACCTGGGCGATACAATTGAGGCAAAGACGCTGATGGACTTTTCAGTGTATTCACGTTACAACAGGTCGCAGATGTACGAACGGGCAAAATGGACACGTCTTCGTAATGCCATTTACGTTACATTTCCTTATGCAAAAAGAGCCGGACGGGTTATGAATGACGTGAATGCACATTTGTTGGCAATTTCCAGCAAAGAAGAGAGAAAAAAGTATATTAAAACAAGGGAAAAGGAATTAAAAAAAGAATTTACAGACCCGCTTACCAACCTTTCCATTTACCAGGGAAAAGTATTGATGAAGCTCATCAACCGGGAAACCGGGAATAACTGCTACGAAATAATCAAAGAATACAAAGGAAGTTTTACTGCCCGTTTTTATCAGACAGTTGCATTTTTTTTTACCACTAATTTAAAGCAACCCTACGACAGCCAGGGTGAGGACCAGGAAATGGAAAAAATAGTGTTGGAAGTTGCCCGGATGTATGGACCATACGGCGGTTAAGTTTTTTTTGATTTACTGTTGCCCTTTCCGCTTTCTTTCATTTTTGTTTTCAGCATCATTTATCTTCGCATCAATTTTCACAAAAGCTTTTATAATGTTGAAACTTGATCTGCTGGTATTTGCCGTGCATCCCGATGATGCAGAACTTTCATGTGGCGGCTTGCTATTAGCTGAAAAATTGAATGGTAAAAAAACCGGAATTGTCGATCTTACCAGGGGCGAATTAGGAACAAGAGGTTCTGCTGAAATAAGAAAAGAAGAAGCCGCAGCTGCCGCAAAAATATTGCAGGTTGACGTAAGAGAGAATTTGGAACTTGCAGACGGCTTTTTTCAAAATGATGAAGCCAGCCAACGAAAAGTGATAACTGCATTAAGAAAATACAGACCGGAAATTATTATTTGCAATGCACCTGAGGATCGCCATCCCGATCACGGCAGAAGTTCAAAATTAGTTGAAGATGCCGCATTTTTATCGGGCCTCCGAAAAATTGAAACAATAGATGATGATGGAAATCCACAAGAAGAATGGCGCCCAAAATATGTCTTTAATTTTATCCAGGATAACTATCTTACTCCCGGTTTTGTAATTGATATTTCGCACGTGATTGATCAAAAAATTGAGTCCATAAAAGCGTATGGCACCCAATTTAACAGCCCCTCAACGGACGAACCACAAACCTATATTTCCTCTCCGGATTTCCTCGAAAGCATTATTTATCGGGGTAAAATGTTTGGCAAAATGATTGGCGTGGCCCATGCCGAAGGCCTCATAAGTAAAAAAATGATTGGATTTAACAATTTTGATGGATTTATTAAGATCAAAACCTGATTTGGGTATAAAACAGTAGTAGCTTACCCGTAATAAAATTGTAGCTTTGCGACAATTTTAAAACAGTAGATTGATGGCCACTCCTAAATTTATCCAGCAAAGCACCGACTTCCACCAGGAACTTAAGAAAAGAGTTAACCAGTATTTTGTTGAACGAAAAAAAGCTTCCACCGGTAATTTCGGATTATGGTTTAAGGCTATTTTCTTTTTCACAGCATATTTTGCTTTGTATGTTCATTTGGTATACTTCACACCTGATACCTGGTTGGCGGTAATTGAATGTGTATTGCTGGGATGCTTTACCGCTGCCATTGGGTTTAATGTAATGCATGATGGTGGCCATGGTAGTTTTAGTAAAAGCAAAGCCATGAATAAGGTTGCTGCTGTTTCCGTAAATTTTTTGGGTGCCAGTAGTATTATGTGGAACATGAAACATAACATCATTCACCACACGTATACCAATATTGATGGTATTGATGATGATATTGAAATTAAGCCTTACCTGAGGATGTGTACCACGCAAAAGCGTTATTGGATGCACCGTTTCCAACATTACTATGTATGGTTTTTGTACACCCTACTTCACCTTATCTGGATTTTTCTCACCGATTATCAAAAATATTTTAAGCGCAGGATTGGATCAGTGCCTATCAAAAAACTAACTGTAAAAGAGCATTTCGGTTTTTGGGGTGCTAAAATCGGCTATATTATTTTGTTTATGTTACTCCCTATTTATATGGTAGGTTTTGTAAAATGGATGGTTGGATTTTTAATTACAAGTATGGTTACAGGATTTGTAATTAGTATAGTTTTTCAATTGGCGCATACTGTTGAAGATACTGCCTTTCCAATGCCTGGTGCAACTACTAATACCATTGAGAACGAATGGGCTATTCACCAGATACAGACTACCGCTAATTTTGCCACAAAAAATCGCCTGATTTCATGGTTGGTTGGAGGTTTAAATTTCCAGATTGAACATCATTTGTTTCCTAAAGTATCGCATATTCATTATCCGGCTATCAGCAAAATCATTAAGCAAACCTGCATTGATTTTGGTATAAAGTACCTGGAGTATCCTAAAATGCGTACAGCAATTGCTTCACACGCATCTTACCTGAGAAGAATGGGACGTGGGGATTAAATTCATAAAATTATTTTATAAAAAAGCCTTTGTATGATTTATCGTATAAAGGCTTTTTTAATTTAGCAAAAAAAATTAAACACAATAACATGAATAAGAGCACCTGGCACGAACGGCATTTAAAATCATTAACCTACGGTGATCGCCTGGCAGATGTAGTAGCCACTGGAATGGGATGTTGGCGGTTTATTATTATTCAATCATTTGTTGTACTAATATGGATGGGATTAAATGTACTTGGTTTTGTACGTCATTGGGACCCTTACCCTTTTATCTTATTAAACCTGTTGTTTTCTACACAGGCCGCTTATGCCGCTCCAATTATTATGATGTCGCAAAACAGGCAGAGCGAACGTGATCGGATACAAGCCCAGGAAGACTATCAGACCAATATTGATGCAAAGAGAGAAATAGAAGCATTACAATTACAAATAAGTACGCTTGAAATTAAGAAGTTGGATAGAATGATTGCATTACTGGAAGAATTAAAAAATAACAAATAATTTTTATTGAAGTATTAAAGACCGACTGCCTTAATATTTCTTGTCATAAATTCGCAATTGAAAATTTATCAAATGTCTGAAGAAAAGAGTCTGAATTTTATAGAGGAAATAATTGAAGAAGATTTAAAGAGTGGAAAATATCAAACCATTTATACTCGCTTTCCACCAGAGCCCAATGGATACCTGCATATTGGCCACGCCAAAAGTATTTGCCTGAATTTTGGATTGGCATTAAAATATAATGGAAAAACAAATCTGCGTTTTGATGATACCAACCCTGTAAAGGAAGAAACGGAATATGTAGATAGTATCAAGGAAGATGTTCGTTGGTTGGGGTTTGATTGGGAACAGGAATTGTATGCCAGTGATTACTTTGATCAGCTACATGATTTTGCAATTCAATTGATAAATAAGGGCCTTGCATATGTGGATGACCTGAATGCAGATCAACTGGCCGCACTAAAAGGAACACCTACAGAGCCGGGAAAAGATAGTCCGTTCAGAAACAGAACCATCGAAGAAAATTTGCTTTTATTCAGTGAAATGAAAGCAGGTAAATATAAAGATGGTGAAAAAGTATTAAGGGCCAGAATATCGATGTCGGCCAATAACATGCACATGAGAGATCCGATTATTTACAGGATCAAACATGCACATCATCACCGCACAGGCGATACCTGGTGCATTTACCCAATGTATGACTTTGCACACGGCCAAAGCGATAGCATCGAAAAAATTACACATAGCATTTGTACGCTTGAGTTTATACCACACCGTGAATTGTACGACTGGTTTATTGAAAAGCTGGAGATTTTTCCATCGAAACAATATGAATTTGCAAGGCTTAATATGACTTACACCGTTATGAGTAAGCGTAAGCTGTTGCAATTGGTAGACGAAAAGCATGTGCAAAGTTGGGATGACCCACGCATGCCTACAATCAGTGGTATGCGACGCAGAGGTTATACTGCCGAAAGTATCCGCACTTTTTGTGAAAAAATAGGAGTAGCCAAAAGGGAAAACATGATCGATTTAAGCCTGCTGGAGTTTTGTGTAAGGGAGCACCTGAATAAACTTGCTGCACGGGTAATGGCTGTTCTGGATCCGTTAAAATTGGTTTTAACCAACTATCCGGACGATTTGCAGGAAGAGCTGGTAAGTGAAAATGGCCCGGATGAATCGTATGGTACAAGAATAGTTCCTTTTAGTAAAACATTGTGGATAGAAAGGGAAGACTTTATGGAAGTGCCGGTTAAAAAATGGTTTCGGCTTACTGAAGGTGCGTTGGTTCGATTAAAAAGTGCTTACATTATTAAGTGCGACAGTTTTGTAAAAGATAGTGATGGAAATATAACTGAAGTGCATTGTACTTATATCCCTGAAAGTAAAAGTGGTGCAGATGTTAGTGGTATCAGCGTTAAGGGAACGATACATTGGGTTAGTGCAAACCATGCCTTGCCAGCAGAAGTCCGGCTATATGATCGCCTTTTAAAAGTAGAAGATCCTTCACAGGAGGAAGGTGATTTCAAAGATTATATTAATCCGGGCTCTTTGGAAGTTGTAAACAGGGCCTATCTTGAACCATCATTAAAGCATGCAGTAGTTGGCAGCAGTTATCAATTTATTCGTAAAGGATATTTTTGCCTGGATAAGGAAAGTACCGCGGAAAAGCTTGTTTTCAACAGAACCGTGTCTCTTAAAGATGCATGGGCCAAAGAAGCTAAGAAGAAATAGTTGATTAAATTGAAAAAAACTACAGGGTTTTACCTGTAAAAAATGGACGTTTTAGGGTATTGTCAAATCGGTGGGCACAGTCTACTTTTGCAACAGATCAGGAGCAATATAGGGAAGGAAGATACAGTGAAAGAAAAGCCTGGGATTTAAAAATAACTCATTTGCTTTATGCAATTTTGAATACGATAATTGATGGGGGTCAATTTTTAGTTAATCAAACCGGAATTTATTCCGGTTTTTTTAGTGCCTGGTTTTCCAGGCTTAAATTAGGAAAAGCTGAAGCAACTAACATCACGATAGTAGTAATTAGCATTAAGTATAAGCCAGCTTTTTTATCGGGGCAATATGCATTATAACAGGAAGAAAATAAGATATAACTTTTTATAGAATACCCTACTGCCAATGCACAAACAAAAAGGTTCGTTCGTTTGGCCCATATTTTTGGCAATAACATAAGGGTTAATACAATCAACGCTATTAGTACCAATAATTTACCGGGTTTACCATAATTATTCTTGTAAGAATAAAACCCGGTAAAAGTTCGCTCAGCCAAATTTGTAATGGATGCATCGTTGTAATAAGCCCAGGGCATAAAACAGGAAATAATTAATAAGATACATGCTGCGATGCCTATCCAATGTAAAACTTTTGGAACCATAATTTAAAAAAGTCCCTCTCTGTTTGGAGAGGGGAATTTATGCGGCTTCAAAACATTTCGCCTGAAGCCAATATTTTTGTTAGTAAAAAGAGATCTATAAAAGCTGTTACTGTCCTCATTTGCATGAAGGAAATTAACAACACCAAAGATACAACATTGAGACACCATACTGAATGAAGTGATTCATAAAATCATTATTCAACAGGTTGAAGTTTGCCTGTTATTGCTCTCCGGATTTAAGTAACGGCCAATCTTTATTGTAAGTGTGTGCTTCCTTTATATAAGCATCTATCTGTTTTACAATGGCAGGAAATTGCGCCGCGATATTATTTTTTTCAAATGGGTCTGTTTCCAGGTTATATAATTCTGTTGTTACAATTGTTTTAATGCTCACATCATTTTTAACGCCCTTCCATTTACCCCAACGTACCGCCTGTTTACCACCTGATTCATGTAATTCCCAATAAAAATATTTATGGTTGGGTTGTTGCTTACTCATTAATGCAGGCACTATTGAAAGCCCGTCAGTTTTAGTAGCATCTTTTATCCCTGCCATTGCTAAAAAAGTGGGATAAAAATCCCATAAGGCAAACGGTTGCTGATTGATTGCACCGGCTTGTACATGGTTCTTCCAGGATACAATCAACGGTTCACGAATACCACCTTCATACAAGTCTCTTTTAATGCCACGCATCCCTGCGGTGCTTTTAAAAAATTCCGGGTCACCACCACCCTCTTTATGTGGACCGTTATCGCTTGTAAAAATGATCAGCGTATTTTCATCCAATCCTTTTTTATGAACAAGCGCAACAATTTCGCCCACGTATTTATCTAACCTGGCAACCATTGCTGCATAGGCTGCATGGGGATAGGGCTCAAAGGGTTTACCTGTTGTATCTTTTTTATTGGTGATGGTTTTTGGCTGTTCATTAAATAACGCCACATAACTATCATATACGCTGTCGTGTGGTACAGTTAAATCAGCATGTGGTAAAGTATATGGCAGGTATAAGAAAAACGGTCTTTTGTCATCTTGCTGGTTGATTGTTTCTATAATCTTGTTTTGAATTATATCAGCCGAGTAATCGGTAAATTTTGTAGGATTATTCGGATAGTCAATCCGGTTGTGATTGTTCCATAAATGATCAGGATAATAATCATGTGCCAGCGATTGGCAATTGTATCCAAAAAAATCATCAAAGCCTTTCTTTTGCGGGTCACCACTTGTTGTAATATATCCCATTGACCATTTGCCAAAAGCAGCAGTGTAGTAGCCGCTTTTTTGGAGCAGCATCGGGAAAGTTTTGATTGAATCCGGCAGAGGAAATTGACCTTCCGGAGCAAATGTTTTATTTCCCCTGATATCTGAATGGCCGGTATGCAAACCAGTCATAAAAGTAGTTCTGGCTGGCGCACAAACCGTGCTGCCTGAATAAAATTGTGTAAACGACATTCCGGATTTTGCCAATGCATCAATGTAGGGTGTTTTTATTTTTTGTTGTCCGTAACATCCCACATCAGCATACCCAAGGTCATCCGCTAAAATAAAAATGATATTGGGTTTTTTATTTTGAGCGTTGCCAATTGTAGTGATGCTAATCAAACATAAAGTGATAATTATTTTCAATTGATTCATAGTAATGCAAAGTTTTTAATAGACATTAGTTACTTGCAGCTGTTAATGTTACACGGTCTGAAAGCCCTGATGGCAAAGGCTTCCATTCGGATGCATCAAACAATCCATTTTTGCTGTTCTCTTTTTTCCTGGCCGGCATATTGGTATTATAAAATATTTTCCAGGGCAGTTTATTTTTGTCCATATAGGTGATACGATTGGCCATCAGGTTAGCTACTATAATCTCCAACTTATTATTTTGTTGCAATAAACTGGCAGGGAAAACACACTGAAATGTCGGACCGATTAATGTTGCTATTCTTTTGCCATTTAATATTACTTCAGCAGTTTCATTTACTTTTCCCAAATCCAGTTGCCAGTATAATGCTTTACCGATTGGCTTTGCAAACGACACGGTGTATTTTGCCGTTCCGGAAAAATTTTGATAATCTTCTCCATTTAAACTGGTCCATGCCCTCGGTTCAGTCATCGTTGCTGATGCTGGTAATTTTGGTCCGCCATCCAAAAAACCCAAGGTCCATAAACCATTGATCGTTTGTGGTTCACCTTTAAGTTGAATGTATGGAAATTGACTGCCTGATTTTTTGGAAGTTGATAACTGAAGGATCGCAGATTCAAAAGGCTTTAACTGAACCAGTACTTCAATTGTTCCCTTGGTTGACTTTCTCCAGTTAGCTAAACCTGCTTTGTTGGTCATAGCATCAAACATAACAACGGCACTTGCTTTAGCATTTAAGGTAACCCATTCCTTTACTTCATTATCGCTTCTGTTATTAATAAAATATAGCAAGCCATTGGCATTTTTTCGTCTCATAAATTGCAACCCTTTTTCGTGGATTGTTTCCATTTTTACATCGGCCTTCTCAAGTAAGTTGTCAATATTATTTCCCATCAAAAAGCACCCCTTACCAACAATTGCTTTTTGCATTTCACCCTCATCTGAAAATTTTAGCTGGGCAATTAAATTTTTAAAAGCGTTGCTTCTTTCTACCAATTTACTTAAACCCGGAACATCTTTTGGTAAGCTTTTATATACAAGAATTGTTGCACCATTCTTAGCGAGTTCCATTATTTTCTGGAAAGATGCTAATGGTAAATATTCATTATCCGGCAATAAAATTGTTTGATATTGACTGCCACCTGTAAGCAATGATTTTCCAGCCCCGGTAATATTTAGTAATTGTTTATCCGAAAAAAAATCAAAGCTATAACCGTTGTCCAGCATCCTTTTTGAAATCTTTTCAAAATCGGTTCCGGCAAACTCACGTCCCATTCCATCAAAATGTTGTAACAACTCTTTGCCGGGTTCTGAGTAGCGGTCTGCAATTGGGTAATAAACCAATATGTCATTGTCTGGTTTGCCCTGCTGTAGAAAAGATTGAACCCTGGTTATATATTCATTTAATACATGAAAATCTTTCCATTGTGGATTGGTTGGTTGAAAATGCACTGCGGCGTAGAACAGCCATCCGGGCCATGGAGCATCTTTTGGTGAGTAGGCAGTTCCATGATAAAAAATATGATTAACCCCTCCCAAAAAATACAAATCAATCGCTTTTTTTACATCTCCCCAGGAGGATAAAAAATGTTCATTTAACCAGGTGGCAGATTCTGAAGAAGTTAATTTTTTGCCGGTTACATTTGCCGCAGAACTGGCAAATTTAAAACGAAGCACATCGTTTCCTTCTGTTTCAGGAATGTCTACAATGCTGTACAGGTCAAGTGTATTACCAGGCGAACCGTGGGATTGATTGCGAACCTTTGCTCCTTTTGAACTGCCCCATTTTTTCCATTCGGCGGTAAAATGTTCGAGGATTAATTCGCCGATAACTGCACGGTAATCATACAGTACCCGACTATTTTTATCAGCTTTATCTTTTCCAAATAAAGCCGGCAAATGATCCCGTAAATCATAATACATTCTCTTCTTAAATTCGGCAAAAAAATCCGGAGTCCAGTTGGCTTCTCCTCTTGCATCATCCACTTCGTAGGAGTCATTAAAAAATGCACGCAGGTAAGAAATATCATGGCCTTTAAATGCCTTGTCAAATTCATGAAAATAATTCCTGGCGGCTGTTGCAGAAAAATGATCAATTGCATACCCCTCACCACCCGGTGCGGCTCTTTCTACAATTTTTCCATGAAGGCCTTCAAATAGTGCGTATAAACTCCATTTGCCATTGCCTGCTGTCCAGTTAAGTTTTCCATTGGCATCCACTTTATTCGTTAAGTCCTCAATTGCTCCATCATCTGAATAAGCCATCAATGATTGGAGTGGAAGTTTGCCTTCATATTTAACCTGGTCCATTGCCAATGCCTGCAAATCTTTATTGGCAGAAAAGGGTTGCACCAAACTTTCTGAACTAACCTGTTTGTTATTGGTAGTTCTTACCAATGCTGCTTGTACATATTCAACCGGCTCGTTTAATTGTTCTCCGCTCTTGAGTGCATACGTTTTAAAATAAATAGATTTGGCGGCATCTGCATCAGTAACCCAGGGACCACCAAATGGCCACCCGGTTGCATTGGCCATATCAACACCCATTCCTAATCTTTTTGATTCAGATAAAGTATGCTCCAATAGTTGCATCCACTGGGGCGTAAGAAAATTTACAAACTGATTTTCATAACCATGTATGCCATAAATCGGTGTTATTTCTACGCCACCAAGTCCTGCCTTTTTATAAAGTTCCAGGTTCCAGGTAAGATCTGTTTTATTTACAGCACTCCCCTCCCACCACCATCTTGTCCAGGGTTTGGTTGTTTGAGTAATAACGGGCCATTTAATTTGAGCGAAGGTTGATAAACCGGTAAATAATAAAACTCCAACCAATAATTTTTTTTGCATCTCAATTTTTTAGATTTCACTTGATTTAATTTCTGCCGCATAAATATTTTCAATGCCTTCAAAATTGGCCCTGAATATAATCCATTTTCCATCGGGGCTAAAATGAACATTGGGTTCCAGTTTGTAATTATGGTATTTCATATTAACCAGTTTGGTAGATTCAAAATGATCACCAACCGGTTTGAAGAAATAGATCCATTGCCCGTCTTTTGCGTGAGCCACCTGGCCTGGATCGCCGCCATCACCGGCAAAAAATTGCTGGTCGGGTGATATGGCAAAATGGATGGACCATTCATCCCGTGTCATTGAATATTTTATTTCTTTACCTGTTTTAACATCGGCTCCGGCAAAGAAAAAAGTGGCTCCTTTTGGTTGCTGTAAATCGAACCAGATTGTTTTGCCATCCGGTGAGATGGATTCATGTCCTGCAATCTCCATATCCATAGTTCTCTTATGCATCAACTTCACATCTTTTGTATTGATATCGATGGTCCAGATTCTGTCTACTTTATGCCAGGGCCCTTCGTGACAAAACATCAACATTGCAGGATCGGTGGGTGAAAATTGTATGTGATTAAGCCAGGCACTATCGGTAAATATTTTATTGAGTTGCCCGGTTTTTACATTAAGTGTAAATAACGTCCTGGGCAATTTTGCTTCATAAATAATGTTGAAGTAATCTTTCTTGGCCGGATTTTTTTTGAATAGTTCTTTTTCTTTATCATCCGACCAGGCACCGGCTAATAGCGTACCATCTGCGTTTACAGTAGAAACGGATGCTTTAAAATCAGCAGGAAAGACATAAACCAGGGTTTCTTTTTTCGTTTTTGCATTTACACAAAAAACACTGTCCTTTATTTGATAGTAAACGACTCCTTGTTTATTATCAACAATTTCCCCATTCATCGGCGATGCCTGGTGCGTAAGTTGCTCTGAAGAAAGCGTTGAAAGATCGAGCAGGTGAAGTTGCTTATTTTTTGAATTGGTACTGTAGGTTTCTTGTTTTTGCACACCACCCAAATCATTTTTTAAGCTGCTGTAATAAACCATCTTATTACCGATAAAAGGATTGTTGTGAAAATAAAAACTCAAGCTGCTGTTGCCTTCAATTCTTGAAAGGCGAACTACTTTATGTTTGGTGTCCTTATCGATCCATTCGTTTGGCATTTGTTTGCCGCCGGTTTCTAAAACAGGTTGTGCAATACCTGTTAAATGGAGAATTAAAAAGCTACAAATGAGCAGCGGGAATTGGACATAATGATTCTTTTTTGTCATATTAGCAAGCTTTAGAGCAAAAGGTAAAGATTTCACACTGGTTGATTATCCTGTACAGTCCTGAAATTGATTTGTTATAAAATTGAGTTTGGATATTTATAGAATTGATATAAAAATCAATTGATGTATGCATGAAACAAAAGGCTAACAAAATTCACTTTTTAGCCTTTGAAAAAAATAGTAAATTTGTTTATTAAACAAATAACATTATGTCAAAAATTGCAGGTCTTACCTTAATTAAAAGTGCTTCAGGCAAGGTTACTCATGCAAAACTGAGTATGAAGCATCACAAAGATTTGATTCAAAATATGCTTGATCTTTCGGAAATGGATAAAGCACGTAAAGGAGATACCATACCTTGGGAAGAAGCAAAAAAAAATCTGGAGGCTACAGCAAAACGTAAATCTCTGAAGTAGTGTATAAACTCATTATTGAAAAAAGTGCTAAAAAGTATATTGCAAAACAGTCAGCCCCCACGATTCGTCGGCTGATAAAAGCCATTGACGATATTGCGGCTGATCCTACCATCGGCAAGCCATTAACAAACCATTCCGCACAATACAAATACCGGGTTGGCGGATACCGTATTCTATACGACATTAACAAAAAAGAAGTTACGGTAGTAATTGTAAAAGTTGGGCCAAGGGGCGATATTTATAATTAAAACTATTGTGCTCTGGTGAAAAGTGTTAGCGGAAGTTTGATAGTTTTCCATTAACCTATCTGGTGTTACCGCAATACCCCATAACGAAGGAATAATAGCTAAAATTCCCTCCCATTTCCTAAGCAAAGATTTTCCCATTTCTTTTACTTTTTTGACAAATCTTTTTCGTCAGTATGATATGGTTGGTAGGTCGGGCATTGACTTTAGTACTACTAATTACCTATGTCAATATTGTATAACTCACCAATTTATATTAATCATCTAAGGCCACTACAAGGCTTGAATTTGCCGCAACATCATTTAAAAACTGTTGGTGTCTATTCATTATATATTTTATTTCTCGCATTGACGTTATTGAAGTTTTATCAATCAAATAAACATGTTGTTTTTCAAATATGTATTTCATATAATCAAGCCATATTTTTGACAATTTACTGTTCTTATATACAAAAGAGTTTAACATTTGCATTTGTAGAATCCCATATACAAATGCAAAATATTCCTTAAGAGATTTCGCAACTGTTGAGGGATCCTTAATACCATAATTTATTGCCCTTAATGCGTTTTTGTTATACGTTTCATAAATGTTATCAAGGGAGTCATTATAAATTTTGTTTACAGAGTCGAGAGGTATATGCCCAAGCTTTCCTTTTAAAACGCTTACAGTCCAACTGTCTAAATCAATTTCTTTGAAATCATTAATCAAAATATCTTTAGCATAACCCAATTCTCCAAAATTCATTATAAAAGATAAGTGACTGTTCCTTGCTTCCTTTTTTTGCTGTGCTTTCAAAGCATCAATGATATCGTTGGATTTTTTTGTTATTTGTTTTTGTAAGAATATTTCTTGCAGTAGCTTATCGTTAAGTTGTTCGGACTTCGCCAAAAGTGATAACCCTTGATTTTGTATGTTATTACTTTTGTTTGTAATCTCCTTTAGATTGCTAATACTGCTATCTTCCAATTTTAAAATATCTTTTGTCTGTCTCACACTTTCATCGGATTTTTTTAATGTCGCCAAAGTGCTGTCAAACAGATTTTTGTAATTATCCTTGTCAGAGGAGGACTTGCTTAAAGTTGAAAAGAAAGTAAGTAATATAAGGCCAGCAAAAATTAATATCATCCAAATCCCCATTATATTCATCTCGCCATTTTGTTTTTTTAATGAATAAACATTTGGTACAAACCCTATAACAAGTGCAGCGCTTAGGCATATCACCTGCATGAAATCATCTACGTCTAAATTCGAAATATTCATAAATATTTTTTTCTTTCAGTTCATTACTTAAATCTACTTGTACGTACATTGTTAGTAAGCTGATACATCAATTGCATGCATATCCAATTGATGATTTAGAGTTTTAACTCTTCAGATTTTGTGTCTATTTACCAGATAAGTTCTTATTGCTAATCCCTACTTTTTCAAACGTTAAGCTTTAAACGAACTAAAATATTTTGTCCTACTTCCAAGTATAAATGTCGAATCTGATTTAATATAATACGCATGTCTTTCACAAACCTTCTTTTTGATAATTGGAAATATCTTGCTCAACCCAATAATTCATTGATTTATAACCATGAGAAAAAGTGTACTATTTTGGATGGCATTTTGATAGAATGTCTTTATTGCATTCTGGTGATAGAGAGGCAGCAAAAGTGTAATGCCAGATGATTAGATATCATCTGGCATTACAAAATAAATTGCAGATTCCATTTTGCAATTGGATCTGTTTGTTCTCAGGTAAATTCTAAGTGATATCATGCTATTGGTTTGTGTGTTTTTAATACGGCTCGGAAATGGCTCGAAAAAAAGCCATTCTAAACCATTAAAGACAGTAACAACACCGTACAACCAAAGCCCTGTAACGCAGTATTTACAGGTAATACACGAATAAACCCTCAAAGAACATGTTACTTATGAGGTCCCGACCAGATTCGAACTGGTGTAGAAGCTTTTGCAGAGCTTTGCCTAGCCACTCGGCCACAGGACCATTTTTATTTTTGGTCTTAATTATAAGGCTGCAATTGAACCAGTTAAATACCAGCCAGCTAAGCAGGTTTTAATTAAGCGTGGCAAAAGTAAGATATTTTTTTATTAGAAATTGTAAATAGTTAGTACGAAATTCGGGATTCAAAATAAATGTATGAACAGGATTGCTGAATCAGAACTTATAATCAATAGCCGGGGCGCTGTTTACCATATCAATACAAGGCCGGATGAAATTGGAGATATTATTATTACTGTTGGCGATCCGGACCGTGTTGGTGAGGTTAGTAAACATTTTGATAAAATTGAATGTAAGAACAATCACCGCGAATTTGTAGTGCATACCGGGTACCTGGGCAATAAACGGTTGAGCTGTGTAAGTACAGGTATTGGGCCCGATAACATCGACATCGTTTTAAATGAACTGGATGCATTGGTAAATATTGATTTTGAAACCAGAACGATTAAAGATTCTCTCAAATCCCTTAATATTATTCGCTTTGGAACATCTGGTTCTTTGCAGGAAGCGATTCCAGTTGATAGCTTTGTTGCAAGTACACATGGGTTAGGACTTGACAACCTGCTTCATTTTTACAGGCTGGAAAATAATGAAGAAGAAAAGCAACTCATTCATGCATTTAATACGCATACGCAACTAAGTTCTGGCAATGTGTCACCTTATTTAAGTATGGCCAGTGTTTCGTTGTTGAAAGAGTTTACAGTAAATTATTTCCAGGGCATAACGGTAACCTGTCCGGGTTTTTATGGGCCACAGGGAAGAGTATTAAGATTAGGACTTGGGTATCCGCAGTTGGTTGATAATCTCACCACATTTTCTTTTGGCAATCACCATATCACTAATTTTGAAATGGAAACTTCTGCAATTTACGGACTTGGAAAAATGCTGGGCCATCATTGCTTAAGCCTTAGTGCCATTGTGGCTAACCGGATTACTAAAGAGTTTTCAAAAGATGGTGGGCTTGCAGTGGAAAATTTAATTAAACAATCTTTAAACGTAATAGCTGATTCAAATATTTAATAATGAAAGTGGAATTTTACAAATACCAGGGAACAGGAAATGACTTTGTGATTTTGGATAACAGGAAAAATCTGTATGACAGTCTTACAAAAAAACAGGTGAAGCATATTTGCGACAGGCATTTCGGCATCGGGGCTGACGGCCTGATGTTATTGGGCCAAAAAGAAGGATTTGATTTCGAGATGATTTATTATAATGCGGATGGTAACCGAAGTACCATGTGCGGCAACGGTGGAAGATGCCTTGTGAAATTTGCTTCTAACCATGGCATTTTTAAAAGTACTTATCATTTTGTGGCTATTGACGGAGCGCATGAAGCAACAATTGACAGCGATGGCATCGTGAGCCTGAAAATGCAGGATGTGAATGAAGTTAAATATCACAATTCATATATTGTTTTAAATACCGGGTCGCCGCATTTTATAAAATTTGCAACTGATGTAAGGGAAATAGATGTGTTTTCAACGGGACAGGAAATCCGCTACAGTAAAGAGTTTATGCCAGATGGGATTAATGTGAATTTTGTAGAATCACTAAGTGAAGATTCTATTTTTGTACGCACCTACGAACGTGGCGTGGAAGATGAAACATTGAGTTGCGGAACAGGTGTAACTGCTGCTGCCCTACTATCTGCACACAATGACAAAGGATTTAATACCGTAGTTGTAAAAACCCCGGGAGGACAACTGAGTGTAGAATTTGATAAAATTGACGATCAGCATTTTGAAAACATTTGGCTTTGTGGCCCGGCCGAATTTGTTTTTTCAGGTGTAATAGAATTGTTCTGATACAATAAAACCAACAGTTATTATTGTTGATTTTGCCAGCATTGAAATTTGAATTATATAATCAGCTCAACGAAATAATTGCTATAGATGATCCAATATTTTAAAAACAAGGAACAGCATACCATTGCCATTGATAAGCCAGAGAATGGCAGTTGGGTAAATGTATTGCCGCCATTAAAACAGGAAGAGTTTACCGAACTAAGCGAATCGTTGGATATACCCATTGACTTCCTGAAAGATTCGTTGGATATTGATGAGCGTAGCCGTTTTGAAATTGATGACAATGTAAAATTGATTGTTATTAAAACACCTACTGAAAACAATTCCTTCAACAATAGTGATGCCTTTTATATTACCATTCCTATTTGTATTATTCTTACGCATAACCAGATTGTAACCGTTAACTCATTTGAAAACGAAGCCATCAAAAAATTTCTGAACACTTTTCAGAACCGCAATCCGGCCAAAAAGAATATGATGGTGTTAAAGATTTTTGAAAAGATCACCTCTAACTTCCAGGACTACCTGAAGGAAATTAATATGCGGCGCAATACGTTGGAACATAAATTATATGTAGCTAACAGAAATGAGGAATTACTGCAATTAATGCGCATACAAAAAAGCCTGGTGTATTTTTTAACTGCCTTAAGAAGCAATGAATTGCTGATGATGAAAATAGTGCGTACCAACTTTTTGCAATTGAATGAAGAGGAGAAAGATTTATTAGATGATTTGATTGTAGAAACCAGTCAGGCCCTGGAAATGGCGAATACTTATACCAATATACTTAACAGTACACTTGATGCTTTTGCAAGTATTATCAGCAACAACCAGAATGAAGTACTGAAGCGGCTTACAACCCTTACTATTGTATTAACCGTGCCCACGCTTATAGCCAGTATTTATGGAATGAATGTACCCATACCATACAAGGAATCTCATTGGGCATTCTGGGTTCCAGTAATATTTTCATTAATTATACTAGCCGTGGTTGCCTGGAATTATTGGAACAGGGTGAAGAAGTAGATGTTTTATTACACGAATTTTTTAAAACAATTACACGAATTTGTTTACACTGTAATTTCTTCTAATTCGTGTAATCAGTAATAATTAGTGTAATAAAAAAAATAAAATTACTTCAGATGATTACTATCAGAGTTTACGGAATATTGATCAATGAGCAAAAGCAGGTATTGGTGAGCGATGAATATATACGTGGCAGTTACTATACAAAATTTCCAGGCGGTGGGTTGGAAGTTGGAGAAGGAACCAGGGATTGCCTGAAGCGGGAATTTATGGAAGAGATGAATTTAAATGTATCGATCGGCGATCATATTTATACAACAGACTTTTATGTAAAAAGTGCATTCAATAATGCACAGCAAATATTGTCCATTTATTATTTTGCAACTGCTCTTGAACCAATTACGGTTCCGTTAAGAAACAAACCTTTTGATTTTGACGAGCAGCAAATGAAAATTTACAACGACGTACAGCAAACCGAAACATTCCGGTTTATTGACTGGGATGATTTTTCTGAGGAAACGGTATCGCTGCCTATTGATAAGATTGTGGCAGGGTTGATAAAGGAAAAATTTTAGCCAAATGGCTACTTCCTCTATTATTTTAAAAAATTAATTAATTGCTTAATTGCATTTGCAGCTACCATTGCAAATATTTCTTCATATTGAGAGCGCAAATCATTTTATTTAGTTAAAGTCAATCGTCTAAAATATGTGCCGCCGTTTGAACTGCTACGTATCCATTCAATTATTGCATCTACATTGTTAAGTGTTTTGATGTCGCCTACATACCATGAATCTGTGGTGTCGATTATTATCTGTGAACCCGGTAATAATTTGTATATACCATTTGGGTAGTCATGACCATTTTCATGGACATTAACGTGGTAAGAGGAATCAAATAAATAATAATCGTCTGACACACCGTAATAAACACCAGGTATAGGAATGCCTCCCCGAGGAGTAGTATAATTGTTACTACTTACTGAATCTTTAACTATTTTCCATCTTTTTGCTAAAGTTGTCAAGGTGTCGGTATCTGTAGGTTTGTTCATTGTAGGTTGATCATCTTTCTTACAACTGTAAAAAGACAAAAAAAAGCAGGTAATTAATAAAAAAGTTTTTACAATTTTCATATTGGTAATTAAAAGGTTTTTCAGAATTTAATATGGCTAAATAAGCGTCAATGTTTAGAATTAAAACATCGAAACGGAACTATTTAAAATCGACAGTCTTTAGCCGAAATTGAAGTTATAAATAAAAATTCATTATCCCAGAGCAAGTCTCTATCAATCATAACAGTTTCGAGTTGCTACAATAGCTGTGTGTGCAGGCCTGCAATATTCGCCGCAATTTAGAGAAACCAGTTCATATTCATTTCATCTGATCCCTGAGATTTGTTATGATCGAGATGCATATAATACCAGTTTGTAAAATGAAAACTTCTTAAAGATTTGGTTGTAATTCGGAAGTATCTCCTTTTTTAAACCTCACACAGTGGTTTTATTTTACGGTATATTTTTTCATCTAAATCATACCGCTTCCGGTCCCCTCGCTTTGCACATGGTCTATGTAGGAAAGGATGACAGACTTGCTCCGGAGAAAAAAGACGGCGCAAACATTTTATTTCAGGTTTAATGCTGCATTAAAGTTCTTTATCAAGGCCCCATTCTTTCAGCAATGGATTGGTAAAAACTTTTCGTGTAGCTGCATCTAGTAACTTGTTTCTTGCGGCAATCCATGTATCGGCATCTTCACCATACATTTTACTAATGCGTGCAAAATCCAGTTGATTTAATTTACCCCAATGAAAGGTAAATGGAATATTTTCTTCATCTAACCTTTTCCAAAATTCATTATAAAAATCGGTGGTTAGCTGTGATGGCGCTGCGTCCAATTCAAGAACGCAGGTATAATCAAATTTGGTAAAAGCCAGTTTTGCGTTCGATTTTTTTATAAAGCGATAAGCAAAGAATCCAGGGAAAGGCCCCGCTGTTTTATTTACTTCAAATAAAATTTCAGTTACACGGTTTACCACACCAATAGGTATGCCGATTGCAGAACTGAAGAGTTTCCCATGCAGGGTTGTATTATTAAAAATTTCGCCAAGTGTACCAAATTGTTTTTCGAAAGGTTGCAAAGCATCTGCCAGCAAGGTATTCACAACAAAGGGCACCAGGTCGGGTATAATGTTTGTAAGCTTTCCAATAAAGCAGGGCGCATCATCACCGGGACCTAAGCCGGCATTATTTGGAAAAGGACGTACATAATTTTCCTGGTAAGGCCGTTTATAAAAAGGAAACACGTAAGCACCTTTATCCATGTCATAAGGATTAAGCGAAACCTGTAAATGAAAAGGGCGTTCACTTCCATAAGGAAAATCTGCACCATCAAACTCAAGTGTCTCCATTATTTTTTTCAGTGCATCATCATAAGGCATGCGTCGCATATAAGTTTCCAGCAAAAACAACTCTTCCGTTTCCACCATTACACCGTGGATAAAACCAAAGCTGCCAAAGCTAACCAGTGCCGAATTAAATAAATCATCGTCCTGTATTAATTCTGTTTGAAGCTTCGTTATGAATGATGTTGAAACAACTGGATAAGATTTCCGCTCCAGCCAAACATGCCTGTCCGGGCCAACAATCAAGTGAATGCCTACAATATAATCCTGTACGGCGCCCACATCCAAAGTGGCACCATGGGCTCCGGTTGACATTGCCCCTACAATGGTTTGCCCGTTACTGGCTCCCGATGTTTTTAAAGATAAATTTTGTGGCCGCAACTCTTTACTAAGTTCCCATATTCCGTTGCCGCATTGTGCAAATACCAATTTATTGATGTCCCCGGTATAAGCTATGGAAGCGCTTTGTGTGCTGATGCGCATGGTTGTGTTAAGCTGTTTGGTATCCAGCATAATTCCATTTTTTGCAGTTGCAATTTTTGTCCACGACCAGCCCGCACCCAAGGCCCGCATGGGTATATCTTTGGCTATTGCCTCTGCAATAAGTTGTTGAATTCCCCTGGTGGTATCATTGTATCCTTCCAGGGCGCCCAGCCCATCTTCGTTGGCCGCAATATATAATTCATGGATTTTCTCTGTAAAAATTTCATGTTTGTTTTCCCATTCCCGGTTACCGGTTGCAATTAGTTTCATGATAAATTTTTTATAGTGTTCCGGTTTTTTTACAAGGCTTGCTGCATTTCCATTGCATTTTTACCGGGCTCCAAATGCCTAATGTAACTACGGTAATTAATGCATAACCAAAATTGGTTTTAACAGTTACCTCCGACAAGCCGTTTACACCCAGGGAATCACAAATGGGTGTATGCACATCATCCTTTGGGCTTTTTATCAATCCCCAAAAAAATGAATTGACAGTTACAGGTTTTGATATTTCCGAGCCTGCCAGAGCCTGTGTGGCTACGCGGTACGAATAGCAACTGGTAAAAAAGACAGCGCTCATCATCATTCCGATACATATCTTTTTAATGGTATTTCGTAACATAAGTGATAGTGTTTGATTGTAATGAATGATTACCGTACCTGGCAATATCTCAACCCGGCTTTTTAAAAGACGGGACTATTTCCGGCTATAAATAAACAACTTTCAAAAATTGAGTTATTTTTTTTAAAATGCAACTATTTTAAAAAATATTTTAAGGGGCGATGACATGGTTGGAGCAGCTAAAATCTCCTAATAAATAACTGCGAGTGACGTATTGATCAGAATAATTTTTGCTGTATATAAATCGTTTGTGGCAAAAAAAGGGATAGTCCTACTCTTGGCCCAAACCGATACTGAGGAGATATCGTCAAGGAAGGTTTGTTAATTATGATTTGGTATAGATATAATCTATTTGGAAGAGAAGATGCTCAAGAAGGAATGAATTTAATTTCAGAAATTATTTCTTCTGCCGACTTAGTTGAAGCAAAAGCTCCGAAGGATTTATAGAACTCAGATACCCTGATTTTCTTATCCGCTTTTAGAGATTTTGAAAGGCTTTCAATCAGCTCCATTTTGCTTGTTGAACTAAGCCCTTCAAAAAGGCTGGAGTAAGTCTCTACAATATGTCGGTCGGTATAAGTCATTTATCAACCCTTTATTCAAAGCTACTTATTTTTTCTCTATACCCGGAACAAGCCTCCATCAATTATAACATTTCCGAGGCGGCTCTATGCTGTAGCAATGTGCGCTGGCTTGAAGGACTCACCGCAATTCAGGAATGACTGTATAAATTAAAATCATTTAGTTTGCTGAAATTTTAAAGGTTGCAACTTAGCAAATCATTTGTCCATCAATTGCGCTGATGCTTCATCCATTTATTTCTCAATAAAAGATATTCCAGCAGTACCGTATTGTTGTACGCCGGGCAATACAGATAATAGAGCCCCCATCCTCTTTTTACAAATTCCTTCATTATTATTTTCGGGAAATAAGAAAAAAGATTTGCCAAAAAGAAGGGCATTTTATTTTGTTCGATCGTTTTTTCCAGGTCTGCTATGGGCGGAATTTTCAACTCCGGAGGTAAGTAGCCCCATTTCAAAAATGTATTACTCAACACAATTTTTTCTAAGAGATTATCTGTAGCCATATATTCCCGGGCAGCATCTTCCAAAAGCGTAGGCTTCAGCTTTTCCAATTCAGGAATTTCCTTTACACTCATCAAAGTTGCCAAATGATAAAGGATCAATGAAGTGCTGCCATAGTAGGGCGAAACGAAAATAGGTTGGGTTACATAATCCCCGGTTTCTATTGTCTTGATGATGAGTTGTAAGCTGGCAGAATCAGCATGCGTCCATGGCAAATTATAAGATTGAACAAAGTATAGGATATTTGACAAAACAGTCACATCAAATGAAACAGGAAAGCTTTTACCAAACCAGGTGGAATAAGCCGGAATGGTGTTATATTTTTTAGGCCAGCCTTTCACTTTTTTAGCATCACTATTCACATAGTGTTGCATCAATGCATGAACGCTTTGAGCAGTAGAATCCGTGGCGGTTAAACTCATCAATCCATAAGCAGTACAATCTAAATCATCCGGTAAATTGCCCAATCCTAAACCGCTTAAAAGCGGCACCCACCAGGTAAAAGGAAATACAAAGGCAGAATCGGTGCGCCAATAATTATAGGTTGAACGTCCTGACTTATTTTCGAACTTTTTAAAAAATGGAATACTTCGGGAAACCATCGTGTCATAAATGGATTGATTGCCGGGCGATAACTCCCCATAAATGTCTTTAATTGTACAGAGAATTAACCCGTTATAAAACACATTATTATCACCCTTCTTTTGAGTAAATTGTTGCTTTTTGGAAATATAAGAAGGAAATATTCCGGGAAAAAAGAATGAATCGCTTTTTACTTGTTCCTGGGAAATACGATTTACTAAATAATTAATTAGCGCAGTGTCTTGAGCGGATGCTTTAATAGAAATTGAACAACCAATTAAAAACAGCAAGAAAATAAAAGAATTTTTCATAAAAAGATACGCTGGTACTAATGTTTGGTTTTTGAGAATGTAGATGTTCCTGTTTTTAAATTACGCTACAAATCATATATGTAATAGTTGCTGTTATTTCCTTCGAAATTAAGATATCATCTTTGATGAAAAAAACTATTCCGAAGCAAGTCTTCATCAATCATGATACTTCCAAGGCGAGTCTCTGCAATAGCGATGTGTGCTGGCTTGCAGGACTCGCCGCAATTCAGGAATGACTGCTTAAATTAAAATCATTTAGTTCCCTGAAATTTAGTTTCGGTATATTTTGTAACCACCTAAATTAAAAACTGCAACACTGCGCTAATATGATTTATTGACACTTATTTTTTAAGATATCGTATGCAGCTTCCGAGTCCCTCCCTTCGCACAAACCCGTGCTGAGGAGACATCGTCAGGGAAGGTTGGGTACACATGGTTTGCTATCAAATTATCGATTTGGTGAACTAAGACTACTTATATGAAATGAAGGTATGTGACAGATTTGCTGCGTGAAAAACTTGTTCGGGAAAAAGGAGGTTCGGGGCAAACTCCCCTTCCTTACTCGATTCGCTGAAGCTTTAATTTTTGAACTGAATTTTATTATTTACGAAAAGGTCAAGAGCTATTACAAGTCCTACACCTAAACTTAAAAGAAAAAGTTTGATGAAGTATGGTTCAGTTGCCTTATTGAAAAGGTCAAGAACTAACGCCAGGATTCCAATACTCAGATTTAAAACTCCAACAAATGTGTAAAAAAAGTTTGATTTATTTCTGAATATCCCTAAAAGTCTAAGTAAGAATGCAACAACTCCAAGTCCTAAGGCAGTGAATAATGTCAAAATATAATAAATAGTTGCGCTAAAAAAATTTCCCAAGCCTTGTTTATCCGGATAAGATATTAATAAGATAATTATCCCAAGCGTTATTACTGCTAAAAATGAGTACAATATATTTTTCATTTGCATTCTTTGGTGGGGTTATTTAATAATTGGTACTGCATATGTTAAAGATAAAGAGTTTAACCAATTATAAAACGTTAGAAAATTTTAGCCAACGTTGAGTATTGCTGCAGGTGTGGGATTCATTGAAGGTACAGACCGGAACAAATGTTGATTGAAAAATTTTTGATGAAGAAAGCTACTCCGAAGCAAGCCGTCATCAATCATAAAACTTCCAAGACGACTTGCTTCTTTGCCTGAACAACATAACTTTTATCCGCTTTTTAAAATTTCTTGAAGTATTAACCCTGTTCATGTGTAGCCGGTTTTACTTTATATTTGAAAAATAACAACTGCTTATCGATGAAAAATCTGAAACTGCTTGTATGTGTTTTCTTTTTAATGCCCCTAACATTGCTGGCCCAAAATAAAATAACTGCAATCCGGGTAAATAATAATACTTCAAAATCACTCAGTAGCAACTTTAAAAAGTATTCGCTGTTTAATATTAATACTGCCAACATAAAAGCCAGTATGGAAGCGGGCAGAACAGGCAACACGAATCTTATACTTGAACTGCCGCAGCTTGTCAGCTTCAACCTTTTGCTGCACGAAAACAATATACTCAGCAGCAGTTATAAATTAACAGTAGCTTCCGCAACAGGCAAACAGCAATTTGACAAACCATCCTGTATGACCTACGCCGGATATCTAACTGATGATATCAACAGTGCTGCAAGGCTTACGATTACTGCTGATTTTATTTATGGCAGCATAAGGAGCAATAACAAAGAATATTTCATTGAGCCTTTAAAATATTTTGCCAAAAATGCAGACCCGGCTGTATTTGTGCTGTATGAAACTGCCGATGTAATTTTTGATACTTCACTTACTTGTGCTGTTACAGAAAGGGCAACGGCACTTCAAAAGATGCAGCAGCCAACCGGCACTTTAGCCGGGCTTAACTGTGTGCGTACTGAAGTTGCGATTGCATCAGACGACCAGATGTTTCTGCGTTATGGAAGCGCCAATGCGGTGGAGGTACACAATATCGGCGTAATGAATAATGTGATTTGGAATTATACCAACGCACAGTTTAACAACAATATAGAGTTTGTAATTGCGGGCCAGAATGTGTCAACAACTGCCGCAACCAACCAGCTTACGCCTGCATATACAGGCACTAATTCTAATACCATACTCAATAATTTCAGGACATGGGGACAGGCATTAAACTTTGGATTTACTTATGATATTGCCCAGTTTTGGACCACCCGCAATATTGATAATGACGGCGCAGGTACTAACGCCGGAATAATAGGGCTGGCTTATGTAGGCACTGTTTGCACATCGAGCAGGTACCAGTTGCTGGAAGATTTTTCCGGCCTTAATCCATCCGGTTCCGGCTATGTGTTGGAGATATTAACGGCACATGAAACCGGCCATAACTTCAACGCCTCGCATGATACGGCGGGTTCTGGTTTTATTATGGCTCCCTCTGTTACTAACACCCATTCATGGAGTCCTGCAAGTATCGCAGCCATTGACGGACATGTAGCCACAAGAACATGCCTGGATCAATGTAGTGCTTCCAACAGCCTCGTTACCGATTTTTTAATGGCTCCGGCAACCACCTGCGCTGGCGGCAGCATACAATTTACTGACCGTACACTGGGTGGGCCAACCGCCTGGAACTGGAGCTTTGAAGGCGGTACCCCTTCAACTTCAAATAGCCGGAACCCTGTAATAAGCTTCGCATCTGCAGGTATAAAAAATATTGTATTAATTACCAGTAATATCAACGGGGCTAATGTTAAAAGCAATTTTGTTATTGTAAGTACACCCCCTGCTGCCGCCTGCGTTACAACTGGTACAGGTACCAGCAATGCAGGTATTAATGCTTTCAGTTTAAATAATATAAATAAAGTAACGGCAGGCCTTGCCACCGACGGCAATAAATATTTTGATTTTTCATGTTCGGACAATACTATTTTGTTGCCAGGCACCAGCTATACCGCAATTGCCAATGTGGGAACAACGGTACCTGCCAACGCATTTAATTTAATACAGTTTTTTATTGATTATAATAACGATGGCGATTTTATAGATGCAGGTGAAAATGTTTATAATTCTGCACAGTGCTACATAGGCAATCACCAATTTGCATTTACCACCCCGGCAGCACCGCCGGTTTTAAACCAGTTGTTGCGGGCAAGGCTGATTGCAAAAGATTGTATTGGCGGCGCAGCAAATGCCTGCTATAATCCTATAGCCGGGCAAGTAGAAGATTATGGCGTAATGTTTTTAAGCACACCCCCGGCATGCAGCATTAATTACTGGACCGGCGCTGCTTCTGCTGCCTGGGAAAACCCTGCCAACTGGAGCTGTGGCAATATACCCGATGCCACCACTAATGTAATTATAGGGCCTGGCAAACCAAATAATCCCGAAGTAAAATCAATGGCCACCTGCAAAAGTTTGCACAATGTATCGGGCACGTCTATAATAATTTTTACCGGATTTAACCTGGATATAGTAGGGGTTAATTAATAAAAAAAAACTATTTTAGGAGAAGACAGAGTAATTGGAATGCGTTAAAAGCTAAATAAAAATTATAAATTCAAACTTATAAGAAAGAAATTATGCCAACAGTAGCAGTTAAAAAAGAAAATTCTACGAATGTCTCCATTTACGCCGTTGTTGGAATCTAATTTCTCAACCTATCCCAAAGGCGGATGTTGGTCTTATGACCAACATCCGACTCGAGTTTGGCTATCTCCGGATATAAAAAATGGGATTTAACACGTCAATTATTGGATTAATAGCGTTAATGATCTGGTGTTGTTTCACTACGAAGTCGGAGAAAGATTTGCCGAGTTTTTCAAATACATAGCATCCTCTAAAGTTGTTGAGGATATTATTAGTGGATGGTCTAAGCCTGCTATTTTTTTGTTCCCATTTAGCTCTTGGCAGAGTCATAGCTGGTGTTGACCTGTTAAGTATATAATCTGCCAGATGGATAAAGGCATGCATTGCCACTACAAA
>JBDUEK010000014.1:0-88737 GCA_040002495.1 Ferruginibacter sp. | reverse complement strand
ATTAAAAAAGATGACACCTCTATTTTTAGGCAGCGACAATTTTAAATGCACCCATTTATTTTGGTTGCATCCCATAGTGTTGAAGGTATTTCAAGGTTGCCAACCTTAGAAAAGTATTTATCAAGTTGAAATAAAATATTAAAGGTTGGCAACCTTTGCCTTTATTTGAGAGGTATCTTTTATTTTACTTTTCTTTCTTTCCATTTATAAGTTCCGAATTTGCCCAGCCATCCGGCAATAATTGTATATACAATGTGAAAAGGTTGCATCACCGGAAAGAGCCAAAGCAACGATTGCTTGTTAAAAAATTGTGCAACCGGGTAAAGGAAAAATAATTCAACCAACGTCTTTAACAGCAACAGGTATAACCAAAAGGTTAACAGCGAAAAATTGAATGTTAAAAAAGAACAGTTAATATTATTAAAAATAGCTACGATCGGTATCAGCAACATGCAAACATTAAAAAAGTAAACGGCAATCAAAACAGGTAAAATTGTTTTGTCATCATATTTATCGGCCTTGCTGGCCCAACGGATTCGTTGGTTAATAAAATCTTTTAACGTTTTTGCTGGCTCGGTGTACACAATGGCGTCCGCCGATTTTAAGAACATTACTTTCGTTGGATTAACGTCATAAATTTTATGCATTAACAGCATATCATCGCCACTTGCTATATTATCAATCCCTTTAAACCCACCAACTTCTTCAAACACTTTTTTGCTGTAAGCCAGATTGGCGCCATTGCACATACTATGTAATTTTTTATGAACCGCTGCGCCGGTAATGCCCTGCAGAGTCATAAAATCCAGTGCCTGAAAAATTTCAATAAAGCTTAAACTACATTGTATCGCAACAGGAGCTGCAATAAAATCGGGGCTATATGTTTCGTAAAATCCGGCAATATTTGTAAGCCAATCTTTTCCCATATAACAATCCGCGTCAGTTGTTACAATCAAATCGCCGGTCGATTTGGATATGGCTATTTCAATTGCTTTTTTCTTATAAGAATTAATCGGGTCGGTTACATAATCCTTCAACAAAATGCACCGGATATTATTTTGAGAAAATGAATGAATGATTGAAACCGTTTCGTCAGTAGAATGATCATCCACTACAATTACTTCAAATAAATCGGCAGGATATGTCTGATTACAAATTGACTGAAGGCAGTTACCAATGTTTGCTGCTTCATTTCGGGCCGGAATGATGATTGTTATCCTGGTGGTTGGTTTCAAAAAAACTACAGTTTTTTCGAACAAGGGTAATGACAGCCAACCCTGCCGGTAATATACAATAAGGCCGACATAAACAATAAACAGGATAAGTGAAACAAGTAATAATATGGACTCCATAATGAAATGCCGGAACTAAAAAATCTGGTTTGCGGTTTCTCTTAAAAGTTAACTGTCCGGCTTATCAGTCACTTTTTGCATATGAAATAAATATTTCCGCCAGGGCAAAAATAATTTTTATTAATTCAAATGAATCATTATCTTTATATAGTTGTCTAAACAACTATATGTCAAACAACCAATTTAAAAGAGGAGAACTCTACAGCTTTATTACCGGCAAGGCAAGCACTGCCATTGCACGGCGCCTGCAAAAGAATTTTAAGCAGGCAAATCTTGATATTACCATTGAGCAATGGAGTGTGTTATATCATTTGTGGAAGCAGGATGGGCTTAGTCAACAGCAGTTATGCGAAGCTACTTTCAGGGATAAGCCAAGTATAACCAGGCTGGTAGACAACCTGGAAAGATTGAAACTGGTAAACCGTGTGCCGAGTAAGGATGACCGTCGTATAAACATGATCTACCTTACAAAAGAAGCTGCACAATTGCAGGATCAAACAATGCAACTTGCCAGCCAAACATTAAACGAAGCATTGGAAGGTGTTACACAAGAACAAATAGAAATTGCAAAGGAGGTACTCCAGAAAGTATATGATAATCTTTCGGCTCCGTTGGTTTTAGCCGAAGAAAATGGACAGCGGGCAAGTATAAAAAGTAAGTAGGAGCTGCACCCTGTATGATTCAGGAAAAGCGCTATGAAGTATTTATTGATATTAAACATACGATTTGCTGAATTAATCTTTAAATAAAATCATTCCCCCATCCGGCTAAAATGCTGGAATAAACTTTACAACTATGAGTATATCCACTTCAACCGCTACGTCAATTAAAGGTGGCGAATGGTTAATAAAAGAAAACAACGCTTTTGAAAGTTTTACTCCCGAAGATTTTAATGAGGAGCAACTCATGGTAAAAGACATGTGTTTGCAATTTTTAAAAGTTGAAATTCATCCTGTAGCTGACCGCGTTGAAAAACTGGAGCCCGGCCTGATGCCATCGTTAATGGAAAAAGCAGGTGAGCAAGGTTTATTGGGTGCTTCAATCCCGGAAGATTTAGGTGGCCTTGGAAAAGATTTTGTAACCTCTACCCTTGTTAACGAAGGCCTGGGCGGTGGTTATTCATTCAGTGTAGCAATTGCCGCTCACACCGGAATAGGTACACTGCCAATCCTTTATTTTGGCACTGAAGATCAAAAGAAAAAATACATTCCAAAATTGGCAACCGGCGAATGGAAAGGGGCTTATGGATTAACAGAACCCAATAGCGGCAGTGATGCATTGGGCGCCAAAACCACAGCAATACTTTCTGCGGATGGGAAATACTATATTTTAAATGGCCAGAAATGCTGGATTACTAACGGTGGTTTTGCAGATGTATATACAGTCTTTGCCAAAGTTGATGGAGACAAATTTTCTACGTTTATAGTTGAGCGTGGGTTTGAAGGTTTTACGCAGGGGCCCGAAGAACATAAAATGGGTATAAAGGGATCTTCAACGGTACAATTATATTTCCAGGATTGTAAAGTGCCGGTTGAAAACTTACTGGGTGAAGTTGGGAAAGGGCATATTATAGCATTCAATATTCTGAATATTGGCCGGCTTAAACTATGTGCTGCCGCTATGGGAGGTTCAAAAATGGCGCTGGATACCACCATTGAATATGCAAAAACAAGGGAACAGTTTCAGACAGCTATTGCCAATTTTGGTGCCATAAAATATAAGTTAGCTGAAGCTGCCATCAGGATATTTGCCAGCGAAAGTGCCTTATACCGTACCAGTAAATGGGTAGATGATAAAGAAACTGAACTGGCCAATGCAGGTAAACCCTTTAATGAAGCCGTGCTGGGAGCAGCGGAAGAATTTGCGGTAGAATGTGCCATCTTAAAAGTGCATGGCAGTGAGGTGTTGGATTATGTAGTGGATGAAGGGGTACAGGTTTTTGGCGGAAATGGTTTTAGTGATGAATATGTTATCAGCCGTGCATATAGGGATAGCAGAATTAACCGCATCTACGAAGGCACCAATGAAATTAACAGGTTACTGACCGTTGATATGATTTTAAAAAGGGCCATGAAGGGAAAACTTGATTTGATGGGACCGGCCATGGCTGTTTCTAAAGAATTGATGAGTATCCCTGATTTTGGTGAGGAGGATGAATCAGCTTTTGCTGCTGAAACGAAATTGGTGCGGAACATGAAAAAATGTATTTTAATGGTTGCCGGTGCTGCTGTACAAAAATTAATGATGAAGATTTCCGATGAACAGGAAATATTGATGAATATAGCTGATATGGTTATCGAAACTTTTGTAGCTGAAAGTACTTTATTGCGTATTATTAAAATGGCAGACAAGCAGGGCGAAGCAACGAGCCAGGTTCATATTGATATGATGCGCTGCTACCTGAATGATGCAATTGACAAAGTAAATAAAGCAGGTAAGGAAGCTATCAATGCTTTTGCCGAAGGCGATGAGCAACGCATGATGTTACTTGGATTAAAGCGCTTTACAAAAGCGGCTCCGTTTAACAGTAAAGATGCAAGAAGAAGGGTTGCAGATGCGCTCATTGCAGCCAATAAATATCCCTGGTAGTTTTTTGTTTTTTGATTGATAATAAGGACCATTTCTTTTATAGGAATGGTCCTTTGTTTTATAGTAAATAAAGAGCTGTTCGATTTAATTTTTTTAATACCAACGATAGTTTTTCATTGCATCAATTGTTGCGTCGCAATCCGTTCATCTGTATATTTTCATGGCGGCGACAAGCGTCATCATAAATCATTTCCCCAAAAACTTCCTCATCCTTTAGAAATTTTTCACATACACTTTCTGGTTGGCGAAATCTATGTTGTTAACTCAACCATAAAAGCTGTATTACCATAACCAATATTTTTTAACTTACACCCATGAAAATATTGATTACAATTGCTACCTTTTTTTTATTAAATACAGTCTACAGCCAGGATGCAAATACACCTTTTATCCGTTTGACAAATCCATACAAATCAAGTAATGAAGTGAAGTGGTCCAGGAATTTTATCATTGGCGCAACCTGCAAAAACTGCAGGCTTACTATTAATGGTACAACTGTAAAAATATATCCAACCGGTGCGTTTGCCTACGAATTAAACCTGGTATCGGGTGACACAACATTTACAATGATAGCTGAAGGTGGCGCTAAATCATCTTCCAAAAAAATAAATTACTCCTATACAATTCCTAAACCTGCCGAACCCGTTAAATCGTTGGGTATTGAAAGTATTCAAACATTTCCCGAAGGCAACCTGGTATTGAAAGCCGGGGATGTGATAAAATTTAAAGTGAAGGCATATCCAAATTGCATTGTAAAAGCGATGCAAACTGAAGTACTCTATGAATTGCCGGTAACCCAAACCAATGGCATGCCGGGCATTTACCAGGGCGAATATGTAATAAAGGAAACGGATACTTTTAATCTTAAAAAAATCAGCGTATCAATTACTGACTCATCGAGGAATGTAGTAAGTAAAGATACTCCGGGTTATTTTTCCATATTGTCGCCCCTTGCTTCAAATATTGCAATTACAAAGGGAAGGCTGGCGCATCTTGAATACGGCTTAGGCGATGACCGGTTGGGAGGTGCAAAAATCGGGTATCTCGATAGCAATATTGTGTTGAAAATTACGGGCAAGGTCGGCACACATTACCGGGTGCAATTATCAAAAACACTTACCGCTTATATACCCGATGACCTGGTAGAATTAATGCCAAAGGGAACCTTTACGCCTGAATCTTTAACCACCAACTGGAGCGTTTATGGAGACGATAAATTTGACTATGTAAAAGTCGGGCTGTTTCAAAAATTACCTTATCAGTCATTTCAACTGGTAAATCCATCTAAAATTGTAGTGGATGTTTTTGGTGCTACCAATAATACCAACTGGATCACCCAATTGGAAACAGCTAAAGAAATTGCCAATGTTTATTATGAACAAAAAGAAGATGATGTTTTTCGCATAACCATCGAATTAAAACATGCACAACATTGGGGCCACCAGATTTATTATGCAGGTAATTCGCTGGTGATAAAAGTAAGGCAGCAACCGGAAGAGCTTGCATTGAAAAATCTTACCATTGCCATTGATGCCGGGCATGGTGGAAGCAATACAGGTGCGGCTGGCCCAACCGGTGTGTATGAGAAAGACCTTACAGTGGCCGTAGCATTAAAATTGCAAAAAGCTTTTGAAAAAGAAGGCACAAGGGTTATCATGACAAGAACCAAAGAGCAATTTTTTGACAATAAAGAAAGGATACTTTTTTACCGGGATAGTTTACCTGATCTGTTAATCAGTTTTCATTTAAACTCTTCTTCAGATCCTATAAGGGTTGGCGGTACCGGAGCTTTTTACCGGTATGTAGGATTTAGAAATTTAAGCCGAAGTATTTATAAACGCATGCTTGAACTCGGACTTGCAGAATACGGTAATACAGGCTCATTTAACTTTATGCTCAACAGCCCGATTGAATATCCGAATGCGCTGGTAGAAGCCTTGTTTTTAAGTAATCCGGAAGAAGAAATGAAAATACTGGACGATAAATTTCAACTTCAGATGGCAGATAAAATTGTTCAGGGCGTTAAAGATTTTTTGGAGGCAACAAAAAAGGAAAAGCTCCCGAAAGATTAAAAATTTTACCACCGTGAAATTTAGATACCAGTACTTATGTTGAATGTGCATTAGCTTTTAAAACAAAAGTGCTACTTGCGTGAATGCGTTAAATATTATTTTGGAGAAAGCTTTTAAAACCCGTGCAAGAACCAGGGAATTGATTGAAGTATTTGCGGTAGCCAATATAATATGGGATACAATCGTTATACCTCATACCTGACGTGCGGCCTAATATTGCAAAAAATTAGTAAAATCAGTGTAAAAACCTGGATTCTTTTGAGTAATCAACCTGTTTTGTACAAGTAAATTCGGAACAAACTTGGAGATTTCTTAACTTTACGCCGCGTAAATTTGTATTCAACGATTATAACATGACTCAATCAGTAAGTTCAACTCCACCAGTCGCACCCTTGCTAACTTCAAAAGATTTTGCCACCGACCAGGAAGTTCGTTGGTGCCCGGGATGTGGCGATTATTCCATTTTAGCCCAAGTTCAAAAAATTATGCCTACGCTTGGCATTCCCAAAGAAAATATTGTAATTGTAAGTGGTATTGGCTGTAGCAGCCGGTTTCCTTATTACATGAATACCTATGGAATGCACAGTATTCACGGGCGGGCAACTGCCGTGGCGAGTGGCTTAAAAGCTGCAAGACCGGAATTAAGTATCTGGATTGTAACTGGTGATGGTGATGGACTGAGCATTGGTGGAAATCATACCATACATTTATTAAGAAGGAATTTTGATGTAAATATATTGTTGTTTAACAACCAGATTTATGGATTAACCAAAGGACAATATTCTCCTACTTCAGAAGAAAATAAGGTGACCAAATCAACTCCGTTTGGAAGTATTGATCATCCATTTAATCCACTTGCGTTGGCAATGGGTGCAGATGCAAGCTTTATTGCAAGAACAATGGATAGAGATCCAAAACATTTGCAGGCAATGTTGTTAAGGGCGCAGGCCCATAAAGGAGCTTCATTCCTGGAAATATACCAGAACTGCAATATTTTTAATGATGGAGCATTTGAAGTATTTACTGAAAAAAGCAGCAAACCAGAAGAAGCATTGTTTTTAGAGCAGGGAAAGCCATTGGTTTTTGGAGCAAACCGCGACAAGGGAATCAGATTGGATGGTTTTAATCCGGTAATTGTAGAGATAGGCGAAAATGGCGTTTGCAGTGAAGATGATTGCTGGATTCATGATGACCGTGATTTTTATAAGGCGCAGATATTGGTTCGTATGTTTGACGATCCGAAACTGGCTGGTCATTTACCAAGGCCATTTGGTGTATTTTATGAAACAGACAGACAATGTTATGAAGATGGTATGACCATGCAGATTGAAGAGGTAATTGCCAAAAAAGGAAAAGGTGACCTGGATAAATTATTAAGAGGCAACGAAATCTGGACGATCAATTAAAAGATAATTAGTAATAAAAAAACCGGCTGATTGATTGGCCGGTTTTTTTATACTATAAATTTTTTCAGTTTTAAACCTAATTATACAAGTTGAATGAAGGGGAGATTATTTATAAATCCGGAAGCTGTATTCGATACAACTTCCGGAAAATTTCAATTTTATAATAACCCTTTTTCAACAAGGTATTCAGCAATCTGTACTGCATTTGTAGCGGCACCCTTACGCAGGTTGTCGCTTACTATCCAGCAGTTTAATGTATTTGGCTGAGTTTCGTCTCTCCTGATTCTACCCACAAACGTTTCATCTTTTTCGTGTGCTGTTAAAGGCATTGGATAAATGAAATTGGCAATATCATCCTGAACAACAATACCGGGTGCCTCGCTCAATATTTTTCTTAATTCATCCAGGTCAAAATCGTTTTCAAATTCAATATTTACACTTTCGCTATGTCCACCAACTACCGGTATGCGTACCGTGGTAGCGGTTACTTTAATGGATTCATCACCCATAATCTTTACTGTTTCTTTGGTCATTTTCATTTCCTCTTTGGTGTAACCATTTTCAAGAAAAACATCAATCTGCGGAATGGCGTTCATATCAATCGGATATTTGTAGGCCATTTCGTACGTAGATTTTTCGCCATTTACATCTTTCGCTCTTTCTGCTTTTAACTGGTCAACTGCTTTTACACCGGTACCTGTTACGCTTTGATAAGTAGATACAACTACTCTCTTAATTTTATATTTATCGTGCAGTGGTTTTAGCACAATCACCATTTGTATGGTAGAACAATTTGGGTTGGCGATAATTTTATCAGCCGCTGTCAGTACATTGGCATTCACTTCTGGCACTACCAGTTTTTTGGTAGGGTCCATGCGCCATGCACTTGAGTTATCAATTACTGTAATGCCTGCTTCTGCGAATTTAGGTGCAAGTTCCAGCGAAGTGCCTCCGCCTGCTGAAAATATTGCTACAGCAGGTTTGGCAGCGATGGCATCGGCATAACCAACAATCTTATACTGCTTTCCCTTAAAGGTTACTTCCTTACCAATTGATCGCTCAGAGGCAACAGGAATTAATTCAGTTACGGGAAAATTTCTTTCGGCCAATACCTGCAACATTTTGCTGCCTACTAAGCCTGTTGCGCCAACTACAGCTACTTTCATTTTTTTAGGTTGTTTTTTTATTATTAAATATGAAGTTTAAAAATTGCTCAAAATAAAAGCCTCCCGTTTTTTGCGGAAGGCTTTGCATATTGTACAACAAACAAAATACTCATAGACCTTCCAGTGTGTCGGAACGTTTTTTAATAGTAATTGTATGTTTATTATTCGTCATTTGTGGAGCAAAAGTAAAGACAATGGATTAAATCACCAAAAAGCTTCATTTAATTTACTGAATAATTTTATTGGGGCTTAACTTAATTAGCTAATTGTTTGATAGATTTACCAATCTTTTAAAGTAAGTATCAATTAGCCAACTTCTGTTTTTTATGATGAAGAAAATATTCTATTGTCTCTTTATGCTGCTCAGTTCAGTAATAGTCAGGGCTCAATTCACAGATAATTTTAATGACGGCGATTTTACAGCAAATCCAACCTGGGTAGGCGGAACGGCAAGTTTTAAAGTAAACACATCTTTTCAGTTACAAAGCAACGACACAGTTGCCAGTAGCAACTACTACCTGAGCACAGCAAGTACGCTTGCTTTAAGTGCACAGTGGGAATTTGATGTAACCCTTACGTTCAATACTTCATCAACTAATTATGTAGATGTTTTTTTGACAGCTTCCGCAAGTGATCTTTCGGCAACTACTACCAGCGGATATTTTATAAGGATAGGAAATACGGACGATGAAATTTCGCTATACAGGAAAGCTTCCGGTGGTACAATCACGAAAATTATTGACGGTGTTAATGGCATTACAAATACCAGCAACAATACGCTAAAAATTAAAGTAGTTCGAGATGCTGCCAATCAATGGATCTTGTCGAGGGACATTACGGGCACAGGAAATGCGTATGTAGCTGAAGGTTCAGTAACCGATGCCACTTTTACTACCAGTTCTTTCTTCGGGATTTTTATTAAGCAAAGTACTGCTAGCTTTTTTCAGCGTCATTATTTTGACAATATAGTTGTGAAAGATTTTATACCGGATGTAGTGCCTCCTGCCATTCAATCGGCTACTGTTATTTCTGCCTCGGCTGTGGATATACTTTTTAATGAACCATTGGAAACAACAAGCAGCCAGGTTGTAGTCAATTATTCGGCCAGCAATGGATTAGGTACGCCGGTTTCTGCAACACAGGACGCCGCCAATTCAGCCTTGATTCATCTTGTGTTTGCAAACAACTTTGCCAGTGGTACAAGTAACTTACTGACGGTTAATGGAGTAAAAGATCTTGCCGGAAATGCAATCGTAAATGGCACCACTTCCATTACTTACTTTGCACCGTATGTTCCCCGCCAGTACGATGTGGTAATTGATGAAATAATGGCCGACCCTACTCCACAGGTAGCCTTGCCCAATAATGAATGGATTGAATTAAGAAATACATCAACATCAGCCATCAATTTATTGGGTTGGAAAATTGGCGATCCAACCGGGCAAAGTGGTGCAATGCCTTCCTATCTTTTACTGCCCGATAGTGTAGTAATTGTTTGCACCAGTAGCGCTGTTGCTGCTATGTCGGCTTTTGGTAACACGATTTCAGTTACCAGTTTTCCATCAATGGATAATACAGCCGACCAAATATTTCTGCGCTCCCCACAGGGAAGGGTAATTCATTCTGTAAGCTATACCGACAACTGGTATCAGAATGCATTAAAGCAGGATGGCGGCTGGACACTGGAAATGATCGACACAAAAAATCCTTGTTCCGGTATCAGCAACTGGAAAGCCAGTACTGATTTAAGAGGGGGATCGCCGGGTAAAAAGAATGCGGTGGATGCAGTTAATCCTGACCAGGGAGCGCCTAAATTATTAAGAGCTTTTGCTCCCGACAGTCAAACTATTACACTGGTTTTTGACGAGCCATTAGACAGTACAAAGGCTGCAATTGCCGGCAGTTATGCAATCAGCGATGGCATAGGTGTGCCAACAAATGCAATTCCTGCAGGCCCTGTTTTCGATCATGTTACCCTTAAAATAAATACAGCACTAACTACCGGTAAAGTATATACCATTACCGCATCAGCCGTTACAGATTGTGTAGGCAATGCCATCGGAACAAAGAATACTGCAAGGGTTGGTTTAAGTACAATAGCAGACAGTTTTGATATTGTGATCAATGAAATTCTCTTTAACCCACCACCTACCGGCAACGATTATGTAGAGATATATAACCGCAGCAAAAAAATCATTGACCTTAAGCAAACCTATATAGCTAACCGTAATACTGCGGGAGCAATCAGCAGTATTTACCAGTTAAGTGCTGAAAGCAACTTGTTGTTCCCTGAAGATTTTATGGTAATTACTCAAAATGCTTCGTTGGTAAAAGCTGCCTACGTTGCCAAAAACCTGGATGCATTTGTAGAGTTATCTTCCATGCCATCTTTCAATGATGATAAAAGCACGGTGATTATTTTAAATGGCCAGGGAAATATTGTTGACCAGTTAACATACAGCGATAAATGGCATTTTAAATTGATCGATAATAAAGAAGGCGTTGCACTTGAAAGAATTGATTATGATGCTCCAACACAGTCGCAGGAAAACTGGCATTCCGCCGCCAGTTCAGTTGGTAACGGAACACCAACGTATAAAAATTCTCAGTATAAAATAAACGCTGGTGTACAAGGGGAAGTAAAATTATCTCCGGAAATTGTTTCGCCGGATAATGACGGACAAGATGATTTTGCAACCATTGATTATAGTTTTCCGGATCCGGGTTATGTGGCTAACATCACAATTTTTGATGCACAGGGAAGAGTGGTAAGGTTGCTGCAGCGCAATGCACTTTGCGGTACCACGGGTAGTTTCCGTTGGGATGGACTGGGTGAAAAAGGGCAGCGCTTAGCCGTAGGAGTGTATGTAGTATTTACAGAAGTATTCAATTTAAACGGAAGCAGGAAACAATTTAAGAACCCGATTGTATTGGCTAGAAGAAATTAGGCCCGTTAAATTTTTATCGGGAATAAATTAAGCCGGGTTAATAACACGCAACTAATCTGGTGCTTAATGACCAACCCAAAGGATGCCAAGATTAAATATTATTCACTCATTAATATTTTACCCAAATGCAGTTAAAAAAAATATCCGGCCTGGCTATATTAGCTATCACCATTTTATCATGTAATAATCAAACTGAAGTGAAAAGAACTGCCTACATGTGGCCCGAAAATGCGCAGCCACCGATAGCTGAAATTAAACCCGATACGTTAACTGCACATGGCGATAACAGGATAGATAACTATTACTGGATGAACGATTACTTTAAAAAAGGCCCCGACAGTACAAAAGTGGTGGAATACCTGCAGGCAGAAAATAAGTACTATGATACAATGATGTCGGCTACCAAAGGCCTGCAGGAAAAATTATATACAGAGATGAAGGGCCGCATTAAAGAAAAAGATGAATCGGTTCCTGTGTTTAAAAACGGCTTTTATTATTACAGCAAACTGGTAGAGGGGAAAGACTATTTTGTATACTGCCGCAAAAAGGGTTCACTGGATGCTGCCGAAGAAGTTTTATTGGATGTAAATGCCATGGCAGAAGGCCATAATTATTATTCAGCGGTTGGTTTTTCTGTAAGCCCCGACAATAAACTGCTGGCTTTTGGTGTGGATACTTTGTCAAGAAGACAATATAAAATCTACATTAAAAACCTGGAGACCGGAACCATCTATGCCGATGAAATACCGAATAGCCAGGGCGGTTCTGTTTGGGCAAACGACAATAAAACTATTTTTTACACCGCTAAAAATCCCATTACTCTTTTATCTGAAAAAATACAAAAGCATGTATTAGGTACTCTGGCAACAACTGACAAAGTAGTGTATGTTGAAAAAGATCCTTCTAACTATATAGGCGTTGCAAAATCAAAGTCTGAAAAATATATTATGATTGTATCGCAGGCCACACTTTCTTCTGAAGTAAGATGGATCAGCGCAGATAAACCCGATGATGCGTTTGTAGTTTTTCAACCACGTATGAAAGAAGTATTGTATGATGTAGATCATGCCAACGATCGTTTTTACATCCGTACCAACCTGGGTGCAAAAAACTTTAAGATAGTAACCTGCACCGAAGACAAAAAAGATACCAGCAACTGGAAAGATCTGGTAGCCCACAACGATAGTGTGTTAATATCAGGATTTGATTTGTTTAAAAACTTCCTGGCTATTGATGAAAGAAAGGACGGACTTACACAGATTGAAATAATGAACACGCAGGACAACAGCAGGCATTATTTAAAATTTGAAGAGGGATCTTATATTGCTGAAATTTCTACCAATCCTGATTACAATACAGATATGATGCGCTTTACTTATACCTCTTTAACTACTCCCAATTCCGTGTATGATTATAACATGGTAACCAAAGAGAAAAAGTTAATGAAACAACAGGAAGTGGTTGGAGGGTATGATCCAAAAGCCTACGAAACAGAGCGACTATATGCAACTGCAAAAGACGGAACCAAGGTACCTATCTCCATTGTATATAAAAAGGGATATAAAAAGGACGGAACATCTCCATTGTTATTATACGGTTACGGATCGTACGGTAATAGTACCGATGCCTATTTCAGCAGTGTACGGCTTAGTTTACTCGACAGAGGATTTGCCTTTGCCATCGCACATATACGTGGTGGCCAGGAAATGGGCAGGTACTGGTACGAGGATGGTAAAATGATGAAAAAGAAAAACACCTTCACCGATTTTGTGGATTGCGCCGATTTTTTAATTGCGAATAAATATACTTCGTCAGCACATTTGTATGCCAATGGTGGTAGTGCAGGTGGTTTGCTAATGGGTGCCGTTGTAAACCTGCGGCCCGAACTTTGGCACGGTGTAATTGCAGCGGTGCCATTTGTGGATGTTGTTACCACTATGAGTGATGCATCCATTCCGCTTACAACCAATGAATATGATGAGTGGGGAAATCCGGCTAACCAGGAAAGTTACTTTTATATGAAATCATATTCTCCATATGATAACGTAGACAAGAAGGCCTACCCGAATATGCTGGTAACAACCGGGCTTCATGATAGCCAGGTGCAATATTTTGAACCTGCAAAATGGGTAGCAAAAATGCGTGCCATGAAAACGGATAACAATAAACTGTTTTTATACACCAATATGGAAGCCGGGCATGGAGGTGCATCCGGTAGGTTTAAACCTTTAAAAGACAAAGCCAGGGAATATGCGTTTCTGCTGGCGCTTGAAGGGATTACAGAATAGGGTGACGATAAAAATTATATTTCAAGACAAAAAAGGCGGAACTGCGGTTTTGCCTTTTTTTGAATAAATATTTAATTAACAAAATAAATATATTTTTAAAAAAGCAAGTTATATTTGATTTCTGGCTAACCGTTTCTATTTGGATAGAGTAAAATAAATGATCTGTATTTATCAGTTTCAGATATAATCAACAACTACCAATCCTTAAAACGCCCGACTTAAATTTCTTCATACCCGGGTCATAAAATTCAATTTTTACAGAAGAATCTTGTAATTGCCACGATGCTTATACTATGTGATGAAAGTAGTTTGTAAATCATAACGCTGTTAATGAAATATCTTTTATCTGTACTGTATTTAATTTTTTTTTATTTGGCTGTTAATGGTCAGTCAATAAATGCCAATGGTTCTACTTCATTTTGCGGTAGTGGTTCAGTGCAATTGAGTGTAGTCAATCCGCCACCCGGCGCCACTTACCAATGGCTGAAAAATAATGCGGCCATTGGCGGTGCAACTGGTATAAATTATATAGCGAATACTGCGGGCACTTATACGGCTATCATCAAAAACGTCAATCCACCTGATACGCTTAACAATATTGTCGTCACTTTTAATCCGGTGCCGACTGCAGATTTTGCTTTTACCCCTAACACAACCGTTTGTTCGGGTACGCCCATTCAATTTACGTCAACAGTTACAGGAGGTACAGCACCTTTCACCTATACCTGGGACTTTGGGGGAAATGGAACGGCTACTACAGCAAATCCTATTCATCCTTTTACATCTCTTGGCTGTGGTACCGGTACTTTTGCTGTTAAGTTAACTGTTACAGATTCAAAAGGTTGCTCCACCGTTATAACCCACAATGTTAATGTGCTACAGGCACCTGACGTTCAACTCGCAGATCAAAATGTTTTTAGTGCTTTTAGTAACTGTAGTAATTCACCCACCGCAGCAAATCCAAATTATACATTGACGGTCAATAATATTTCACCCAGCGCATCCTGCATTACCACTTATAATATTAACTGGGGAGATGGTAATTCTCAAAATGGTGTTAGTTTTCCGCTTACCCACATGTACACGCAGCTGGGTGCTTTTAACCTGGTAGTAACAGCACTCGGAAGTAATGGTTGCAGCTATTCAAAAACTTACGTAATAGCCAACCAAAGTAACCCCGCCGGTAGTTTAGGCACATTAGGTTCCACTACCAATTTATGTGTTCCGGCAGTAGTGCCATTTACCATCAGTAATTGGCAGATCAATTCTCCTGGCACCTCTTATGTTTTAGATTTTGGAGATGGTACATCTGTAACATTAAATCAACCATTAAATCCAGGTATGACAACTCATACAGTTAATCATAACTATACAACATCCTCTTGTCCCTTTCCTAGTTATACGGCTGTTTTAAGCGTAATAAATGCTTGCGATAACACACCTTATACAGCCGGTAATATCCAGATAAGAATAAAGCCTACCGCTGATTTCGACATTGTGAAAAGTCCCTCATGCGTGGGTCAATCTGTTTGTTTTAATAACACTACTACCGCCGGTTCATACGGACCTAATTGCTCAACATTGGCTACCTACATTTGGGATTTTGGAGATGGCAGCCCCCTTAGTAATCAACAAAGTCCTTGTCATACTTATACTGCGGCAGGTACTTACAATGTGTCATTGTCTTCAACAAATCCATGCGGCACTACTACTATTTCTAAGCAGGTTTGCATTACCGTGCCACCTGATCCGGCTTTTACGTTAAGTACCAATTCCGGGTGTAAACCTTTGTTAGTTACAACCATTAATACAACTAATACATTCGGAAGCTGTCAAAATCCAACCTATAAATGGCGAGTAAAATATACACCTGCATTTTGCGGTATTGTTGATGGGTCAAGTTTTGTTGGAGGCACAAGCTCAACATCTACTAATCCATCTTTTCAGTTTACCAGTTCAGGTACTTATGATATCTTTTTGGATGTCACCAACGCCTGCGGCACATTTACCACCAGCCAAACCATCAATGTAAAACAACCACCCACAGTAAAAATTACTCCACCGGTTTATCCTTGTGGGCCTGTAACTATTAACCCATCAGCAACAGTAACATCCTGTGGCACGCAAACACCACTTACCTATTTGTGGACATTTGCAGGAGGTTCGATTACTACTTCAACTTCGGCTAACCCCGGACCGATAAGTTTTTCTGCGGTTGGTAACCATACAATTGCTTTAGCAGTAACCAATGAATGCGGTACCACCATTGATAACACGAGCATTCTGGTTACCAATGCCCCCGATATAGTTGCCACTACAGATAAAAAATACTGTGGTGGAGTAGTTACTGCACCCATTAATTTTTCGAGCACTATTGGTACACCGGTTTATCATTGGACAAATAGTAACCCTTCTATTGGCCTCGCAGCAAGCGGCACAGGCAATATTCCTTCTTTTACAACAATCAACAATGGAGCAAACCCTGTTGTGGCAACTATTATTGTTACGCCTTATGTAAATCCACAGTGTAGCGGGGTATCCGATACTTTTCTTATCAATGTAAATCCACGGCCTGCTGTACCAGTTACCATTCAATCACTTATTTATTGCTTAAATACGTCGGCTTCTCCTTTATCCCCAACAGCGGCAACAGGCGATACCTTGTATTGGTATAACAATAGTAATCTTACCGGCGGCGGTACAACGGCTCCCACACCTGCCACTAATATACCTACAACGCTTCAGTATTTCGTAACACAAAAAAATAGTTTTGGCTGTGAAAGTGTCGCGTCAAATATTAGTGTCTCCATCAATCCCGCCATTTCCGGAGATAGTATTGCCACCAGTCAAAATATTTGTGCAAACACAATTCCTTCCACACTTAATACAGTAAATATTATTGGCGGGGGAAATGGCAGTTTTACTTACCAATGGCAAAGCTCGATAGATGCAGGTGTTACCTGGGTAAATACTACTGTCGGAACTGGTGCAACATATTCGCCACCGGCTTTAACTGCTACAACTTTGTACCGGCGCATTGTAAATAGCAGCACATGCACTGATACATCAAATGTTGTTACCATTACGGTGCAGGGTGCACTGACAAATTATAATATTACGGCTGCGCAAATAGTCTGCGCCGGGTCGGTACCTGATACATTAAGGGGAGGCCTGCCAACTGGCGGCGGTGGTGCTTACATGTACACCTGGGAATCTTCCATTGATAATACTACCTGGAATAATACGGGTGGCGCAGGCTTCAACTACCTGCCTGCCGCATTGCAACAAACCACCTATTTCAGAAGAAAAGTTGCTGCAAGCCAATGCAGTGCCGTTTCAAATGTAGTGGTGATAACAGTGAAACCTTTACCCATTGGACAAATTACTGCACCAATAAAATCCATCTGTACAACAGATCAAGGCAATATCTTATTCAGCGCAACAACTGGTATCGCTCCCTTCAACATCGAAATATTATTAAAAAGGCCTGTTGGTGTAGATACAACTTTAATAAGAACAGTCAATACCAAAGGGCCATCTTCAATAAACGTAATTACCCCGAACAGTGCGCCGGGCAGGTACATTATTAGCCTTGCAAAAATCACCGACAGCAATACATGTGTTTCGTTGGCTAACCTTGTTTCAAAAGATACAATTGATATTTTTACGCCGGTCATTAATGTAATAAAAAATGATACGATAATTTGTTCCAGTCAACAAGTGTTGCTGCAAACGCAGGCTTTATCCGGTGGCAGCACGGCAATATTCAATCCTATTTATACTTACCAATGGGAATCTACGCCGATGGGACAAACAAACTGGCAATCAATGCCTGGGGACACCCTTGCAAACTTATCTGTAAGCCCGGTCATCAGCACCTGCTACCGGCGAAAAGTAAAAAGCAATAATCTTTGTGAGGTAGTCAGCAACGCCGTTTGCATCACAGTAAATGCTGCCATCACCAATAATACTGTCAGTGCTTCCCATCAGGTTTGTATCAATATAACGCCTTCAATGTTAAATGGCGCAACTCCTTCCGGTGGGGATGGAAATTATGTTTATCAATGGCAAAGCAGCACAGACAGCATTAGCTGGAACAATATTGCAACAACACTAAGTTATCAGCCCGGCACTTACACCGTAGCTGGTATTAATTATTTTAGAAGAAATGTAATCAGTGGTGGCTGTGCTTCAATAAGCAATGTGATTACAGTTACTGTACGTCCGGATGCCAAAGCAATATTTACAGCAAACGCTACTACCGTCTGCAGTGCTACTGACCTGGGAAATTTTATTACGGTTAATGCCCTTCCCAACAATAACGGGCTTTACCAATGGTATGCCGATGGCATATTATTCGGCAGCAATAGTACCGGAGTTTTCCCTAATTATTCAATCGCTAATCCCGATGATACTGTTATAGTAAAACTCGTAACTACCAGTCCGTACGGTTGCTTGCCGGATAGCATCCAACAACAATTCATCACTATTAAAACATCCATCGCCGGTTTTACAAAAGATACCAGTTTTGGTTGCGGTCCACTGCCGGTAACGTTTATCAATACTTCAAGCATTATCAATGGCATTAACTTTTTTTGGGATTTTGGAAATGGTAAAACCAGTCAGCTTGCACAACCCGGTGGCATCAATTTTTTAAGCAGTCCTGATTTTAATGATACTACCTACCAGATTTCACTAAAAGCATACAATGGTTGTGATACTACTGTTTGGCTGGATAGTGTAAAAGTAAGGTCCAATCCAAAAGCAAGATTTGGAGTAGATACAACTTTTGGCTGTTCGCCTTTTACCTTACAAATAAATAATACTTCTCCCGGTGGGCCGAATACTTATTACTGGGATTTTGGTGATGGAAAAAAAGATACTACTACCATCAATGGCATCATGATGCATTTGTATAACACCGGCAGTATGGTTGACACTATCACTGTACAACTGATCAGTGAAAACCAGTGCGGACGTGATACACAGGCGCTCAATGTTCGCATTGCGCCCAATATCATCAAGCCGCTGATCAATGTAAACAGTTCGCAATTATTTGGCTGCACACCGCATATTGTTACTTTTAATAATAACAGTTCCGGCGCCACCGGGCTTACCTGGAATTTTGGGGATGGTTCACCAGCCGTTATTACCAATAATAATCAAAGCACGGTCACCCATCAATATAATACCGCGGGCACGTTTACTATTTCTATTGATATCACCAATGGCTGTAGTGATACCACTGTTTACCGGCAGGTAACTGTTTATCCAAAGCCTGTTGCGGATTTTTCGACAGATGCAAATTCATATTGCTCAGGAGATACAGTGAGGGTAACGAATAATTCTACCAACGCAACCAATTACAAGTGGTTTTGGGATGATGGAACTGGCAGCAGTCTTACAGCCCCGACACATGTATATACTGTTGGCGGCAGCTACAATATTTTATTAAGGGCTGAAAGAACGAATGCCGCTGGCCTTGTTTGCGTAGATACTTTTGTGCGGCCAATTACGGTATTGGTACAACCAGATGTAAGGGTGCAGTCAAATATTGGCGCTATCAATTGTGCGCCTTATACCTTTAACGGTATTGTGCCGGGCATCACCAACGAAACGGTCGGCTGGTATATTTATGACAGTACCAAAACCCCGGCCATCACTTTAATACAAGGCAATAGTGCCAACTATACTTTCAATAAGCCAGGTACATTTTCTATAAAATTCTTAGCTGCTAATTCCATCGGTTGCAGCGACAGTACCGTATTTGCTTTCACCGTAAAAGGCACAGCCAGCGCATCTTTCACACCGGGTGATCTGGCAGTTTGTGCAAGAGATACTACTATTAACTTTATCAACACAAGTACCTATAATGGCACCGGGCCGGTTAGTTTTCAATGGCTGGTAAATAATGTGCTGAGCGCTACCTCCGGCAATTTTACCCATCGCTTTACCGTTGCACCCAATGCCGCATTACCTTATACCTTTACCACTTCGCTGGTGGTAGCTAATAGCGTTGGTTGCAGTGATACGACCACTTCAATCGTGCAGATAAATCCTACAGCTAAGGCCGCATTTGTTGTAAGCAATCCAAATAATTGTGTGCCCTTTGTACCAACAATCAGCAACGCATCTCTTTACGGGTCATCTTATAAATGGTTATTAAACGGCGTATTGGTTGATACTGCGGCTATACCAACCATGCTGATTACAAAAGGATCAACATTATATACCATCAGCTTAATTGCTGATAATATTTATGGGTGTAAACCAGATACTTTTAAAGTAAGCTTTACTTCAAGAGCCAGACCTGTCGCTGCTTTCACGCTCAGTGATACATTGGGTTGCACAGGCTCACTCAATGTGGTTACGAATAACATAACTACAGGTGCCAGCAGTTATGTATGGAACTGGGGTGATGGAACAGGCAACAGTTTTAGTAAAAACCCAACGCATTTATTTACTATTACCGGCCAGTATTTAATTAACGTGGTGGCAAGTGATGGCGTATGTACAGATACCGCCGAACATGTAGTAAAAGTGTCAAAAGCTCCACTGGTAGATTTTGCTGCAGACCAAACCATTACCTGCGATACGGCCAGGATACAGTTTACCAGTCTTACTACCAATGGCGCTACTTATCTCTGGAGTTTTGGCGATGGAACCTTTAGTACTGATGAAAATCCTTTTCATTCATTTGTACCACGCAGTGCTTTGTACACTGTCAAGCTGGTTGCCTTCAATAACTTTGGCTGCAAGGATTCGCTTACAAAAGCAAATTATATTTTGGCCAAAGTGCCACCGGCAGGGGATTTCAATATCAGCCCCTCACCAACAATTTCAATACCGCAATACACTTTTTCATTTAATAACCTTACAACAGACAGGCCCAACTATTCCTACCTGTGGAATTTAGGTGATGGCACTTCAGCCACTACCCGTGATGTGTTACAGCATAAGTATAACGACACGGGCAGCTACCCAATCCAATTAGTTGTATTTGACAACATAAGCGGTTGCCCCGATACTACTATAAAAATTGCAAGGATCATTGGCTCACCGGGTCATTTATATGTGCCCAATGCATTTTATCCAAACAGTTTGCAGGTGCAGTTCAGGTCGTTTAAACCTATCGGAAAAGGGCTGGAAAAATATTCCTTCCAGGTGTTTGATAGCTGGGGGAAATTGTTGTTTGAAACTACAGAACTGGATGCGGCGGGTAGCCCGGTAAAAGGTTGGGATGGAACTTTTAAAGGCAGGCCAATGCCGCAGGATGCTTACGCCTGGCGGATAAAAGCCACTTTTAGAAACGGTCGGCAATGGGATGGCATGAGTTACAACAACAGCCTGGAAGGTGCACCGGGCAACACTTTTGGTACCGTTACATTATTCAGATAAATCGACTGGTATGTTAACTATGTTTTGTCGTAAACTTTATTACACAGATTACTACGAGTTACACTAATTCATCCATATGATTTAGTAATTCGTGTAATAAGGTTTTAAAATTCGTGCAATTAATAAGTCAGCTTTAACTTAACTCTACTTACAATGTACAGGAACATATTTTTTGCATTCTTTATTCTTGCAATAAGTGCAGTAGCAAAAGCGCAGGACCCCTTGTTTACACAGTTTCATTATGCGCCCGTTTACCTAAACCCTGCGCTTGCAGGCTGTGGTAAAAACAATCTTCGCCTCTCTGCCATCACCAAATTGCAATGGTTTAATTTATACAAACCTTTTAAATCTGTAGCGGCCGCAGCGGATTTTTCGGTGTATGATGATTACCTGCGGAATGTGGTGAACATGAGCCTGGCCGTTAATCACACCAGTAAAGGCTATTTAAGCAACACCAATATTTCCGGCGTTGTTGGCCGCAGCTTTGGTACAGATAATGGCGATTGTGCCAACTGGTTTTTAAGCCTGGCACTACAGGCAGGTTATACTTTTTCGAAAGTAAATGCCAACCAGTTTGTGTTTATAGATCAGTTAGATCAAAATGGTATTACCGGCAATGCCTCAGATGTGGACCTGTTTATAAATGCCACCAACAAAAACTATTTCGATATGGGGGCCGGGTTTGTTTTTACCTGGAACAATTTTATGATTGGTGGGGCAATGCATCATTTAAACGAGCCAAACATCAGCTTTAATGGAAAGCCTGAAAATGGACGATTACCCAAGAAAATCACCGGGCATATCGGCTATATTTTCGACAATGAAATTATTAAAGTAAAACCCGTGGTAATGGTGCAAGTGCAGGGACAAAGCAGGGCTTTTATCGGCGGGGCTTTGTTTGATTTTAACGAGTTCCCAATACAGATGGGTGCCTGGTACAGAAATAATGTGGGCTTTAATTACAACAATGCTTTTAGTGTAGGCTTTACCTGGAAGTGGGGAGAGGGAAAAACTTTTTCCAATAACACGAACGAATATGCTAACAGGCTGGGTTTTGGATATGATGCGGAAGCTAACAAGCCGGGTATTGGCACCACGCATGGCAGTATGGAATTAGGCATTCAAAAAGATGTAATCATTGATAACAACTCAAGATGTCCAACAGCCACCTCAGGGATTTGTAATTACAAATTTCCCTGGGAGTTTTTTTGAGAAAAACCTGCAAAAATTGTCTAGGGCTTGCTGCTCTAATAGCGTTTATAACGACCAGCCCAGATGAAGTACAGTAGCGAGTTGAAAACCGATTGATACAACGTCCTGCCAGCCTTGCACAAAACCTGATATTGTAGGCAGTTTTGTTTAGTAAAAAAGAAAATGTTACGCTTTGTTTATTTTAAAAGGTTCATTTGGTAATAGGACGTGGCTTTGGTTACACCAACCACTTAGATCGTCCAATATTAATTCAACAGGATGGTCGCCGTTAAATTTATTTGCAATTTTTAACCATTCATCAGTGTGTTGGTTATCACTATGAAATTTTAAAAACATGTCGTAAATATTTTGTCGTGTTAAGCCTTGGGTAGAAAAAATATTAACTAATTCTTCCAAATTATTTAGCGGGTTATCTCCTAAACTTACTTGTCGTATTTTATTTAATGAACTCTCCATAAAAATTGCCTACAACTATTTTGTTAATGAAGGGCTTATTGATTTTTTTTATTTACTCAATAATTTTTTCTTCATGCGTTAACTGGCCGGCCTCATTGATGCCTTCAATGATTACCCTTATTTTTTTACAATTATCACTGTTGTAAAAAGGAATGGTGATTCTACGGGTTTCTTTATCAAAGAATAAAAACGGGCTCCAGTAAAGTGTAGTGCGGTAGTCTTTAACGTCGGGTTGTGGCTTTGCTTCGTAGTCCGGCGAATAAAATTCCTTTATTGACGAGTAGCCATTAATAGTTGTGGACGGAAGCCCTACAACATTGGCGTTAGCGGATGCGCCTTTTTTGGTATAGATAGCAATTGCTCCCCCGGCACCTCCGCCTATTGCTCCAAAAAACGGAGGACGAAATACTTTGATCATGGCAACATCATTCATATTAATGCCCTGCAAAGCGCCCACATCGGTATTCACTTCATTTAAAAAGAAACTTGTTTGACTTCCCCGCCAGGTTGCTCCGCCATCTCCGGTTGTAGAAATCTGTAGCCCGGCCACTTTACCCTGTAAGTAGGTAAAAATGCTGGATGCTGATTTAGCAAACGGATCATCTTCTGTGGTAAAGGTATAGCCATCATCTCCTGTAAAAAAGCCGGATGTATATTCTTCATTTAATTTTTCTTTTAATGACTTTTGCCTGCTTCTTACTTCAACATTGGCAAGCGTTTTTACCTTGTTGCTTTCAACCTGGGCTCTTTGTAAAGCGGCCATAGTACTACTTTTAAGCGATGTGCTATCGTCTCTGAGTGGCAGATACAAATCGGATAAAAAAGACAATGGTGTTTTTGGGGCGGTAATTAAGTTATTTACAAAGGCAAATGTTGCACTAGTGGTAAGCGTTTTATCCTTATCGTTATTTAATTGATAATGTAATTTAGCCGAATCAAAAAAGTAGAGATCAGTTTGTTTAAATGACCCATCTTCTGCAACAGGAAGTGAAAAGAAATTATTTCCACCATTCTTGGTTTTTAAGATCATGGTCATATCTTTTTTATAAAGCAGTGCTTTGGATAGTCCTAGTATTTTACCAGTAATAGAAAGATAGTTTTCCGGAACATTTCTTAGTACCGGCCATTTACCTGCTAAAACGTCTTCCCATTTAAACCGCCGCCATCCATTGGTCATCATTACCAGGTCGAGTTTCAGTTTGGTGGAATCATCTGTATCAGAAAAATAGAAAGCCGGGTTGTAAACAAATCCTTTCAGATCGCTGGTTAATAATAGGCCCGAGTAAATATTTTCTTCATTTTTAGAAATCGGGTTAATGTCGGCATCAGTAACCGAAATAGACAAATTGGAAAACAACACATCACCTACATCTATCTGTAATCCGCTTTTACCACGTTTTGTAAGGTTTTTTTCTGTTGAATGCAGATCGGTAATAAAAAAATAATTATTGTGGTTGATGAACACAATTCTTTCAGCTACCGGTAATTGATCTGCATTAAAAATGGTTAACTGCAATATGCCATTGGGCAAACTGTCTGTTTCGATGGGTGCAGTAACACTTGTTTTTTTTGCGAGATTAATTCGGGCACTGTATACCAACCGCTGTTGCATCTGTGCAATTATGTAAAAACCGGTAAAGGAAGGTGCTACAGTATCGGGCCTTTTAATGGTATAAAGTATTTGATTATCGTTTTGATCTATGGATAGAGTTGCAGCCTGTTTTTTTGCCTCCGGTAAAAAGGTTTCATGTTGCACACCTTTTTTGTCTTTCCAAATGGCTTTGTATGTTTCGCCTGTTATTGGAGTCAATTCAAAATACCCCATGCCATCATGTACCGAAGAAAATGCTATGATTTTTTTTCCACTACCAGTTACAATATCACCTTTAACAACAATGGGCTCGCCCTGGTTATCGGTTGCTTTAAAGGCAATTCTTGAACTAACTTTTTCAACCATGTCGCCACCTTCCGGAAAAAACTGCACACTATATGTTACCGGTACAGGAGCTTTTTTTGCAGCAGATTTTGGCAATAGAATTTGTATTGGCCTTGAATAAAGTAATGAAGAATCGAAGTTCATCATCCATTTTGTATATGCTCGTACGTACAAGCGATTGGTGTACATCGTATCTGGCAGATCGAAACTGGATGCGGCACCAGACTGAAGTACAGGCATCATTTTTCTTTGTAGGATTTTGCCTTTTTCGTCAAGCAGGTCAGCATACATTGTTTTACTGATGGCACCGGGTAAATTATCTGTGGTGATGTATGCTTTAAACCAAATGGTTTCGCCGGGGTTATATACAGATTTGTCGAACTGTATATGCATCTTTTCCTGGGGATAATTTACATCCAGCAAAGTTACCAGCGAATCCAAACGCTGTGCCTTTACAAAACCCATGGATAATACAAAAAATAAAAAGCTTAAGCTGACCTTTAGTAATTTCTTTTGATACATACCTGGAATTGCAATTTGTTAAAGAAAACAAAGTAAGTGATTGATCATGGTTAAATCACCTACGGAATGCTAAAATGAATATAAAAATTGATTTGATTTTTGTTTGTTAAATCAAATCAGCTTCTCTCTTTCTTCTTTCAGGAGTTCGCCCAAAATAAAGGTCTGTGCTTTCATCTCAAATTCAGAACGGGTAGAAGTTCCGTGAACACCATATTTGTTGTCTAAATGTTTATCCCAGGATAAAATTTTATTTTTTACTTTTTTTTCTGTTACCCTTCTCATTTTCTTCATTTAACTTTTTATCAATAAAATACGGACTTTTTGGTTTTTTGGTCAAGGTTATTATTAAATTCAAAGAAGTATTTCCAGAATGTTGATAGTTGTCTGTTTACCTCCCGAAGGTAACGAGTTGGGTAACATTGTTTAATTAATTGCTGAAGTTATTTTCGAAAGCGTTTACAAATACCGAACAGTTTTTTGCAGTTATGCACAACCTAATAAATTTATACTACCTGCCCGATTAGTTAAACCTGCCAATATTATTGATGTCATCATCTAAAGAATCTGGCTTATGCTCTAAGATATATTTTATATAAAGATAGCCGCCAAATGCGCTAACGAGGCCCATAGCCATTAATCCCGGAAGATTATTTTGTCCAAATAAAAAGATCCCGAGAATTACCCCAATCATTTCTGCCACTATCCAGGCGCCCACTGTGTAAATTTTCCAGCGGGTTGGGTTTAGCCCTTTTTTAATGGCAAGTTTGCCATTGATACGACAAAGAAAATAAAGCGCTATTATTTCTAACATGTTTTATTACAATTTAATGTTGTCAGGTTTTTGCATAACCATTGCTTAAAAAAATTGTTCCGCAAAGGCCTTACTAAAAAACCGAAGGTTTTGATGGCTTCGGTTTTTAAGATGTAATAGTTAAAGGTTAAACCAGGTCGATATCGAAATTTACCAGTTGTACAAATTCGTTCAATCTTTCATCAAGATCTGCTTTGGATATTTCTTTCATCCTGTTTGGTCCAAATTTTTCAACGCAAAAACTGGCACAGGCACTTCCAACTATGATGGCGGTTTTCATATTGTTGAAGCTGATGTCTTTTGTTTTAGCAAGGTATCCTATAAATCCACCGGCAAATGTATCGCCGGCTCCGGTTGGGTCAAATACTTCTTCCAATGGAAGACCGGGTGCAGAGAACACATGGTTTTCGTGAAACAATAAAGCACCATGCTCACCTTTTTTTATTACCAGGAATCTTGGTCCCATTTCCAGTATTTTCCTGGCCGCTTTAACCAATGATGCTTCGCCGCTCAGTTGCCTCACTTCTGCATCGTTGATCATAAGCACATCTACTTTTTTTAATACTTCCTTTAGTTCTTCCAATGCAATATCCATCCAGAAATTCATGGTATCCATTACTATCAGCTTTGGCCTTACTTTAAGCTGGTTGATCACACTCATTTGAATAGCGGGAGATAAATTTCCCAGCATCAAAAATTCAGCACCCTGGTAACTGTCTGGAACTACCGGATTAAAATCGGCCAGTACATTCAGGTCGGTTACTAAAGTATCACGGGTATTCATATCCAGGTGGTACCTGCCGCTCCAGAAAAAAGATTTTTTGTCGGGCACCAGTTCTACACCTTCCAATTGTACACCGCGTTTTTTAAGTTCTTCCAATTCTTCCTTTGGAAAATCGTATCCGATGATGGAAATTTGTTGAATGGGTGTTACATAATTACTTGCTGCATACGCCACATAAGTGCCGGATCCTCCAACAATTTGATCTACTTTTCCGAAAGGTGTTTCTATGGCATCAAATGCCATGGTACCTACTGAAATTAATGCCATGATATTTTATTTAAATTTGTTTGGCTTTAAAGCCTGGTGCTGTAATTAAAAAACCGCTGCAAAAGTAACGGTTTAAGCCTTGTGAGGGCCATATTTTACTAAGTTTTATGGGTAGATGATAACAGAAACGCAACCCGGCAAATCTGTTTTAACCGGGTTTTTATTGAAACATTGCTATTATTTGATACAAGATGGCAACTTTGCTTTATGTTTAAATGTGTTGAAACAAAATATTTGGGTAAAATAGCGTGTCAATAAAAGCTTAATAGTAGTACCCAATTTCAAACGTGCGACGCCTGTGAAGCTGAAGAAAGTTTCCTGGCCGGGCAAAATAATTTTAAATATGCTTTTAACAATACATCCGGAAAATCCACAGCCAAGGTGGATTAAACAAGTGGCAGAATGCCTGCAGGACGGGGGCGTTATTATTTATCCGACCGATACTATTTATGGACTGGGCTGCGATATTTTGCATCACAAGGCCATTGAAAAAATATGCAGAATAAAAAATATTGACCCTCAAAAGGCACAACTTTCTTTTATTTGTAACGACCTGAGCCGCCTGAGCGATTACACAAAAAGTATTGATACGCCGCTGTACAGGATGCTTAAAAATTACCTGCCTGGGCCCTACACTTTTATATTGCCTGCCAGTAAACAGGTGCCTAAAATTTTACAAAGTAAAAAGAGCACCATAGGTTTACGTGTACCCGACAATGTTATTTGCCACGAAATTCTGGAAGCTTCCGGAAATCCTATTTTGAGTACCTCGCTTCCCGGCGAAATGGTGGAGGATTACACCGACCCTGAAATTATTTATGAAAAATTTTCGCACCTGGTTGATTTTGTAATTGATGGTGGTAGCGGTGGCATGGTGCCATCTACTATTGTGGATTGCACTTCGGACGAGTGGTCAATTTTAAGACAGGGAGCCGGGGAATGGGAGGGGTGATTTGATTGCATGGTAATTTTTTTTTGGGGCGGGATTAATTTCAAATTATTAGACTGAGCACTTGTTTCTCAAAGTCTTTAATCTATTATTTAAGACTCTATTTTCTTTTTTTTCTTGATAAAAAAAAGAAACAAAAAAAATCAAGGCTGCGAATAAAAAGGCTGAAATTTTCAACGTAATCCTAAAATCAAGGAACTCGCCGCCAGAGTAAAATACTTTATAATTTATGCTGGCTCAAACAGCCTTGATTTTTTAACGGATCATGTTGAAAATTTCTAGCACTTTTTATTCGAGGCCATAACCAGCATGCGTTTGCGAAGTAAATGCCTAATATTATCAAATTAAATAAGCTGGGTAATGCTATGAATTATGAGCAGAATAATTTATTTTACCTGGAAAAATTATATTTATGGAAGAAAAAAATTACTTAGGTGCTGATACAGAACCAATGATTGTGCCTACCAGCGATGAAAAAACAATCGCTATCCTTTCTCATGCACTTACATTTGTTGCAGGCTTTTTGGCGCCACTTATAATTTATTTGATCAAGAAAGACGAATCGGAATTTATAAGGGAACATGCCAAAGAATCTTTGAACTTCCAGATAACGCTTTTTATCATGGTCATTGTTCTCTTTGTTACCATCATTGGCATTTTACTAATATGGCTGGTAGGAATTCTTGCGCTGATATTGGTGATACTTGCCAGTGTAAAATGTAGCGAAGGCAAACTATACAGGTATCCTTTTACATTAAGGCTGATTAAATAATCAGCAACTATTGAATTTACTTTAGGGGGTTTATAAAAAAGGACCGGATTGTATCCGGCCCTTTTAATTTGTGCTTGTGCTGTATTGTTAACCCCTGTCTCTTTTGTTGTGTTTTTTGCGGAATATCTTGCGGCTCTCCTGGCGTTTTTCTTTGCGAATGTGTTTTCTTTCTTTACGGGTAACAACTCCATCTGATTTTGCAGACTTTACATCCTGCCTTATTTCACGTTGGCCGTGTGCAAGGTTAGCGGTTTCTGCTTTTGTAAGTTCACCACTTCTAACACCTTGTCTGATACGGGCATGTTGTGTTTTGGTTGGTTTAGATTGTGCTTCAGTGTTGCTGATGCCAAGTGCGAAAATGATTGCTGTGGCAATGATAAATTTTGATTTCATAAATGCTGGTTTGAGGTTTTTGATTTTTTAATGCTTTCAACCGGTTGTGTATACACAGACGAAAGATTGTCATTAAGGTTTAAAGCGGAGAAAATATTTTGTTGCAAACCAGAAAAATGAGATTGGCAAAAATGACTGTTTCAACCAGGATCTACAATGGAATGGCTGAGTATATTGAAGCTTTTACGGTGGTAAACGCACAAGCCGTGTACTTCTATAGCCTGCCGGTGAACGGCGGTTCCATAAGCTTTATTATTGTTCCATCCATAGTGAGGAAATTGATGATGTAGTTTTTGCATGTATTCATCGCGGTAAGTTTTTGCCAGTATGGCTGCTGCAGCAATTGAAGCATATTTGCCATCGCCTTTAACGATGCATTCGTGTGGAATTTTTTTGTATGGCTTAAAACGATTGCCATCTATCAATAACAACTGCGGTTGAGTGCCAAGTTGATCAAGCGCCAGGTGCATAGCTTTGTACGAAGCTTGTAAAATATTGATGGCATCAATTTCATTATTGTCAACGGACGCAACTGCGTATGCAATGCTTTCTTTTTCTATAACCAATCTTAACAGGTCTCTGTCTCTTTCCTTTACCTGTTTACTATCATTAAGTAATGGGTGGAAAAAATCTATGGGTAATATTACAGCGGCAGCATAAACCGGACCAGCATAACATCCCCTGCCAGCTTCGTCGAGCCCTGCTTCTGTAAATTTATTTTGATAAAAAGGTAATAGCATTGATGATCAAAAATAATGAATCAACAAACTACTTTTATAAATAATTGGTGCAATACCTTTGTGCAAATATGAAATCATTCAGATCGTTTTATAGGTTTTCAGTAGTTGTATTAGTAGCTGTTTTTATGGTGATTATTGCCGGGGGAGTTGTAAGAATGACCCAAAGCGGCATGGGTTGTCCCGATTGGCCAAAATGTTTTGGCATGTGGGTGCCTCCAACGAATGCCAGTCAACTGCCTGCTGATTTTGAACACTATTTAAAACAACAGGATATTGACCATAGTTTTAATGTATTTCATACCTGGACCGAATATATCAACCGGTTATTTGGTGCTTTGTTAGGGTTATTGTTGCTTATTCAATTTGTTTGGAGCTTAAAACTTTGGAAAACAAACCGCAAAATAGTTTGGCTTTGCTTGGGTGTATTGTTGCTTACTGGTTTTCAGGGATGGTTGGGTAAGCGTGTGGTGGATGCTAATCTTGCTACCATAAAAATTACCACGCATATGCTGGTAGCAATCGTTATTGCCGGGCTTGCATTAACTATTATCCATTTCTTATCGGACGTTCAGCAGTATCAAAATAAAAAATTAAAAAATATTACTTTACTTACGCTTGCACTGTTGATAGCTCAGATAACAATGGGAACTGCTGTAAGGGAACAAATAGACGAGATTAGTAATAAATTAAATTTTGAAAGCAGGGAACTATGGATCAACAAACTGGATTATATATTTTATATACACCGTTCTTTTTCTATCGTAATTGCCGCCTTATGCATTTACATTTATACTCAATTCAAAAAGTCCGGCATTCCACTATTAAGTAACCCATTAATAATAATTAGTGTGATTAGCGAAATCATATTAGGAGTTATAATGACGTATTTTGATGTTCCGGCTATAGCCCAGCCACTGCATCTGTTATTTTCTACTATATTAATTATTGCGCTGTACAATAACTGGTTAAGAACTACTGCTTAATGAGTTATAAATCTGCCAGTGATATTTATTATTGTTTTGTGGTACCTAAAATTGTGTAGAACATATTAATTCATCTGTTTTATCGTTGTACATTTAGACAAAACGATCTTGATGCGGCCATTACTAAAGAATATCTTTTACTCTTTTCCTGTACAATTGCTCATTTTACATTTTCGTAAGTATCAGATATTACTGATTTGCTGGCTGATTTTAACCAGTGTGGTTAATAGCGGCTTTATGAAAAATTATGGTGCAGATTCGCTTTTTTTTGTACCGGAATACATGGGAAACGTAAATGCGCTCAGCGCCATGCTGATGGGTATTTCTATGGGTGTTTTTTTTATGAGCTGGAACATCACCACCTTTATTTTACATACAAAACGGTTTAAGTTTTTAGCCGCAGCCTCCAAACCATTTCTTAAATACTGTATTAATAATGCGGCACTTCCTTTGGCTTTTCTGATTTTTTATATTGTAAAATATATTCAGTACAACCTGGGCAAAGAATTGCTTCCAATCCCTGAATTGTTGGTGAATTTGTTTGGCTTTTTAGGCGGTCTTTTTTTGCTAATCAGTTTTTCATTTGCCTATTTCTTTGGGGCCGACAGAACCATCCTTCGAACCATTGCGCCTGTAATTGCCAATCGGGATCATTTTAAAAGAACTTATGATCCCGCAAAAAGCTCTCAGCCCGATGGTTTTGGTATGAAGGTTACTTACTTTATTACCGGCAGGTTCCGATATAAAAAAGCAAGGCCGGTTTCTCATTACAGTGAAGAATTTTTAGACACAATATTCAAACGGCACCATTTTGCTGCCATTATTGGAATAATACTGGCTTTCATATTTTTGATTACTGGCGGATTTTTTTTGGATGTCAAATTTTTCCAGGCTCCGGCTGCTGCCAGCATATTTATTTTCTTTGCCATATTGGTTGCAGTTATAGGGGCACTAACCTATTTTTTACAAAGCTGGAGTGTATTGTTTGTATTAGGACTGGCATTTATTCTGAACATACTTTATCAGCATGAAATCATAGATCCACGTAACAAGGCTTATGGCATTGATTATACTAATAAAGATGGGCGGCCTGAGTATTCAAAAGAATCTTTACAGGCTATATGCACACCTGAAATAATTGAGAAAGACAGGGCTAATATGATTGGTATTTTAAATAACTGGAAGAGAAAGCAATCGGAAGAAAAGCCTGTAATGATCTTTATCAATGTAAGTGGGGGCGGGTTAAGAAGTGCAACTTTTGTGATGAACACATTACAACAACTGGATAGTATTTCTTCCGGAAGGTTAATGAAACAAACCTTTATGTTCAATGGTGCCAGTGGAGGTATGTTGTCCGCTACCTATTACCGTGAGTTATATGTTGAATCGTTTAAGAACTCTTCCATCAATTTACACGACACAAAATACACCGATCGCATAACACAGGATCTGCTAAACCCTATTTTTTCTTCGATGATCAGCAGGGATATTTTTTCGCCTGCACAGAAGTTTTCAATTGGCTCTTATCAATATATTAAAGACAGGGGGTTTGCATTTGAGCAAAAACTCAATGAAAATTCGGGCAATATATTAAATAAGCAAATAAAAGATTATGCAGCCGATGAGCAGGCTGCCAATATTCCTATGATCATCTATAATTCAGTGATAACAAAGGATGGAAGGAAAATGATGATTGGCACGCAACCCATTAGTTTTATGATGAAGCCGTTGATTTTTGCCAATGATACTTCTTTTAGTCCTGATGCAGTAGATTTTAACAGGTTGTTTGCCAAACAACATCCTTCCAATCTCAGGCTACTGAGTGCACTAAGAATGAATGCAACTTTCCCTTATGTGCTGCCGAACGTTTGGCTGCCCAGCGAACCTGTAATTGATGTGATGGACGCAGGAATCAGGGATAATTTTGGACAGGAAAGTACCCTGCGTTTTGTAGATAATTTTAAAGAATGGATTGTTGAAAATACCTCCGGAGTTATTGTGCTCCAGATTAGGGATCGTGTAAATGATGACTGGCACCATCCCCTGGAAACCGGCACCATTACAGATATACTGGTGAAGCCAGCCACCATGCTGCAACATAACTGGCACAATTTTCAGGATTACTTCCAGGCAGATCAATATAGCTACCTGAAAGATGCATCCATTAAAAATTTACACCGGCTAACTTTTGTATACTCGCCAAAAAAGGAAGATCAGGGAGCTGCACTAAATTTTCACCTCACAGCGGCGGAGAAAAAAGACGTGATCGCTTCCTTTAATTCTGATTATAATCAACAGGTTTTAAAGCAACTGCTGGCATTGATGCGGTGATAAATTATTAATAAATTTTATCCTGCATTTCTGCCATGCTAAGGGCGAGTTTGTCAAACACCATTTCCTTATTGTCGATGGCTTCTCTCAAAATATCATTGATGGTAATTACACCTTTAAAAGTTGTGTCGTCAAATACAACCAGGTAACGTGTTTTATGCGAATTAAACATTTGCATACATTTCTCAGCAGTATCCTGCATGGCAACTATTGGAAGTGTAGTGCTCATCACCTCTTTTATAGAACAGGTATCACTGTGCAAGCCCTTTAAAATAACATTTCTGCTATAATCCCTTTCAGAAAAAATACCATGAAAGGTATCATTGTGCTTAACAATTAAATAGCTAAGGTTAACAGCATTCATCATTTGTAATCCTTCAATTACTTTGGCATCAGGCTCAATAAAATTTATTGAAGATTGTTTGTTCTGTAATATATTGGCAACACTTCTCATATGTAGTTTTCGTTTTTTATCTGATTAAAAAATTACACTCTAAGTTACCAATTTTTATATAAAAAATTTATTTAGGTTGAATCAATTTGAATGCATTCGGGATTATTTCAATCATAAATTTTTTGGCAGTATGCGCAGGGTCGCCATCAATATGAAGCGGGGCATTTTCTAAATTGTGTATGATCAGTTTTTCTGTCTGGAAATAAAGCACATCTTTTTTATGATACGTCTTTTCATCATAATCTTTTATTTGACCGTTACGTACTTGTTGAATGATGGCCCATATCATCCTAAGTTTGCTCATTTTTTTTACAACAATTATATCCAGCAAGCCATCATTTAAACTGGCCTTTGGCGCAATAGTAAACTGGTTGCCAAATTGATTGCTGTTAGCTATGCTTATAAAATAGGCCGAAGCTGTAAAAGACTTTCCCTTATTGATCAATTCAAATGACGAGGGTGTTGCATGAATAAAATTTGTAAGGGTTTGCTTGATGTAAGTAAATAACCCACGGCTTTCCTGTTTGGCAAAGTCGTGCGCCACCTGTGCGTCGAAACCTAAGCCACAAAGCATGCAACTAAAAGTAGAATTGATGAAAAAAGAATCAATATAAGAAGCTTTACCGGTAAAAATAAGGTCAATGGCCTTGTCGATATTTTTGGGAATTTTTGCTGCGAGTGCAAGTCCGTTTCCGGAACCCATTGGAATAATACCAATCCTAACATCTTCATCTATCAGGTTACCGGCAACCTGGCTAACAGTCCCATCACCCCCACAAATAACAATATCAGTTATTTGTTCATTGTTTATCTTTTCTTTTAAAAAGTAGTAATTACCCTGGGCATTGGTATGTAATATTTCGTATGGAATATTTTGGAGCTCGGTAAGTGCTGCAATTTTTTTAAGCAGTTCCTCCTTTCCACGGGTGCCCGAAATGGGGTTAACGAAATAAATTATTTTGCGATTCATTGATATTATTCCATCGTTTAAAATACCTGCGTATTTGCCAGGTAAATATTAGTGACCGCAAATATAGTTAGTAACAACAGGTGTCGGTATGTTAAGCATTCAAAAATTGCAATGCTTAATTTTTATAAAAAGTAAAACTGGGAACCTAAGCGAACGATTAACTACCAACGGATCAATGCACTTGCCCAGGTGTACCCACTTCCAAATGCTGCCAGGCAAACCAAATCGCCTTCTTTTATTTTTCCATTTTCCCAGGCTTCACAGAGTGCAATTGGTACAGATGCGGCTGTGGTATTACCATATTTCTGTATGTTATTATGTACCTGTGCATCGGACAAACCAAGGGTATGTTGAACAAACTGGCTGATGCGTAAATTGGCCTGGTGAGGAATAAGCATGTTGAGATCGGTAGTGGCAAGGCCATTCTTTTGTAATGCCTCTTTCACAACTTCCGGGAATTTTACAATAGCTTTTTTGAACACGGAAGGTCCATCCATATAAGGAAAGTTTTGAGCATGATCAATCATATCCTTACTCATAAACATATCTGAAATGGGTGCCTCATTAAAATCGGCCACTTTTTCTTTTACCCAATGATTGGCGTGTGTACCCGGATTGTACATGGCCAATAACTCTGCATTTTCTCCATCGCTATGTAAGTGGGTACTTAAAATTCCCTGGCCTTCTTTTTCGGCTGGCTGCAAAACTATGGCTCCGGCTCCATCACCAAATATTACAGATATATTTCTGCCACGGGTTGTAAAGTCTAATCCAAAGGAATGTTTTTCGCTGCCAATTACCAGGATGTTTTTATACATACCAGTTTTAATAAACTGGTCTGCTACCGATATGGCATAAACGAAACCGCTACATTGATTACGAATATCGAGCGCCCCTATTTCTTTCATTTCCATGGCTCGTTGCACAAGCACGCCACAACCGGGAAAATAATAATCGGGACTAAGTGTAGCAAATATGATGAAGTCAATATCCTGTGCTGTTGTACCTGCTCTTTCCATGGCTATTTTAGCAGCCTCAACACCCATCGTGGTGGTGGTTTCTTCGGTACGATGTGCATACCTTCTTTCTTTTATGCCGGTACGTTCCTGTATCCATTCATCAGTAGTTTCCATGTATTGCTTCAGGTCATCATTGGTGAAAACATTTTCAGGCACATACATTCCTATTCCGGCAATTCTACTTTTAAGCATGCATTCGTTTTTTTATGAATCAGCAATTTACAAAAATGTACATGATTTGCAACCGTTACATTTACAACTAAAAATATCGGCTACCTGGCCTTATGTAAATTCTTTAAGGCAAAAGCTTGATCGTAGCCCGGCTTTAACCGCATTTTGTAGTGAAACTCAACAGCAGTGCGAAGTTCACGGCTGTTTTTTATGTACTTGGAAGTAAAATGTTCTGCCAGTGGATAAATGGAAATGTTGTTATTTTCTACAACCAATTCGGCCAGGTAAACCTTACCACGAATAAAAGCATTTAGAAATCGTTTTCCTGCAAGTGTGGAAATATAAGCTGTTCCTTTAATGGAATCATTTACAATAACCTGGTAGGGTTTTAATTCGTTGATATTTTTTGTGATGGCAAAATCATATTCCTTGTCGGTTCTTTTTTCAAAAATTATTGTTACCGGATCTTCTATAGTATGGGTATCATCCGATGGTTTTGCAACAATGGTCTGCCATGTACCAACCAGGCGTTCATCTATATTTTCTTGTGGAACTTCGTCTAAATTATAAGGGGAATCGTACGGACAGCCGCATAATGAAACAGCAAGTACACACAGTAATAGCATTGGTAAAAATTGCCTCATAGTCTTACTAAAAATAAGGCTATTAAAGCTAAAAACAAAAAGCTTCAGCAATGGAAGTAGTGAGTGCCTATTTAGTTTTGGAAAAAAAATGACCGGTAAAACCACCTATTTCCATCAACCAGGCAATACCAAGATGTACCCACAAACCGCCCCAGATACTGCCGGTATTAAAAGCTACAATTCCCAACAATGTGCCGCCAAAAAAACTACTAATAGCTTCACCCATCGGCTTGCCAAAATGAATAGAACAATAGAAACAAGCTGCCGGAATAATACAATGTGTACCACAAATTTTTGATAACGATAAAATAAGAAAACCGCGGAAAAACATTTCAATACTGATAAAATCGAATCCATAACTTAATTCGAAAAGCAGGTAACGCCATTTATCAGTCCAGCTTTGCATGGGAATAGCATTCAACACTTTTGCCTTTGGATAAACCTGTAAAAAATCTTTTTGAGTGCTTGCCAATGCAATCAGCGGAACCATAATTAATAACATAATAAGGTATGGCCTGATATTGTCAAGCGGCCTTGTGCCATAGAGCGGCTGCACATTTTTGTCTTTTATAAACCAAATAATGGTTACCGGAATCAATACCACAAAAACCCGTACTATCCAGTTGATGCTGTATTTAAAAAGAATAGCATCGGCACCGGTAAATTTTTTAAAAATGATGGGTTGATGAAAATCAAAATTTACCCTGAATGAAAAGAATGCCGGCGCCAGTAAGAGGATGGCCCAGAACCATGCATTTTTAAAATAGCTACAGTCCTTATAAAAAAGTAATTGTAAAAAAAAGGCGGTGGCAAATGGAACAAAGTAAAGCAGGTAATAGCCGGCGAAATTGGCCAGTTTTGTTTTGCCACCGGCAGCATATTTTCTTTCGAGGCCATGCCAGTAGTTCAGGTAAATTAATAACCCAAGAATGGACATTATTACCAGTATGTAAATAAGATTAAACTCCTTTGAATAAAAATCCCTGATGTATTTAAAAACCTGGTTCAATGGCCTGGATGATGAGAATTAAAAATAAGCCGATGTGCAAACGGCTTTTAATTTATTGCAAGATAAGAAGTGAAAGGTTAAGAAAAAGGATTGGCTTGCGGGTAGTATTTATTGTGAAACGGGCTATCACCTTTAAGATAACAGCCCGTTTTTATCGAAATTATTTGTTTTCTTTTTCACCTGCATTTAAGGTTTGCCAAAGAAGATCCTTTAACTCTGGTAGACCTTTTCCGGTTACAGAAGAAATAAAAATATGCGGTATTTTTTGTGGTAATTCTTTTGCAATGGCTGCTCTTAGTTCATCATCGAGCATATCATTTTTACTGATGGCGATCACAAAATCTTTTTGAAGCATTTCCGGATTGTATTCCTTCAGTTCATTTACCAAAATCTCAAATTCCTTTTTATGATCGGGACAATCGGCCGGAATTAAAAATAATAAAATAGAGTTACGTTCAATATGCCTTAAAAACCGATGCCCCAATCCCTTGCCTTCGGCAGCACCTTCGATAATACCTGGCAAATCTGCTACGCAAAAACTTTTGCCATCCCGGTAGTCAACCATGCCTAATTGTGGTGTAAGGGTTGTAAAAGCATAATCTGCAATTTTTGGTTTTGCTGCTGTTATTACAGATAACAGGGTAGATTTACCCGCATTCGGAAATCCTACCAAACCAACATCGGCCAACACTTTTAGTTCCAGTAATTTCCAGCCTTCTGTTCCTTCTTCACCGGGTTGTGCATATTCCGGTGCCTGGTTGGTGGCTGTTTTAAAATTACTATTGCCCAGGCCACCGCGGCCACCTTTTACCCAAATAACTTCCTGCCCATCTTCCAGTATTTCTACTTCTTTAAGCCCGGTTTCTTCGTCCCTGGCAATGGTGCCAAGTGGCACTTCTATGATGATATCTTTGCCAAATCTACCTGTGCTATTGTTTTTGCTACCACCTTCGCCGTCTTCTGCCAACACATTTTTATAATAGCGAAGATGCAACAATGTCCACAATTGTGAGTTGCCCCGTAAAATAATATGTGCGCCTCTTCCGCCATCGCCACCATCCGGGCCTGCCTGGGCGTTGTATTTAGTACGCATAAAATGCCTGCTTCCGGCTCCACCATGACCACTCCGACAAAAAATGCGGATGTAGTCGATAAAATTTGATTTTTCCATTATTGCTGCAAAGGTAATTTATTATGATTGAGCAAAGCAATTGATACTAAACTGGTTTGTGGAGGTAGAGTTAGCAGTTGAATTAGCTATGTACTAATTGTTTATTGGTACGAAAGCAAGTGCCTTTAAAAATGGCCACCACATGCCCTTTTTGATTGGAGATACTGATGTGATATAATCCAGTGCTTTTTCCATTGTGGGTTTCAGTTGCTGTTGCAGTTAACTCGTCACCCACATGAACTGGTTTAATAAAATTGATGGACGTATCCAGCGCTACCGACAATACATTCCTGTTATTGCAGGCAAAAGCAAAGGCACTGTCGCCGAGTGAAAATGCAATGCCGCCATGCACAATTCCAAAACCATTGATCATTTCCGGGCGAACAGTCATTTTTATTTTGCTAGAACCTTCTTTAATTTCAAGTACCTGTATGCCTAACCATTGACTAAAAAGGTCGTTGGCCATCATGTGCGAAACCACTGCTTCGGGTGTCGTTTTATTTTCCTGGTTAGTCATAATTGTTGATTTTATTCACCTTTAAATACGGGAGCTCTTTTTTCTATGAAGGCAGTTATTCCTTCTTTGAAATCGGTTGTTTGTGCCGCTGCAAATTGAAGTTTATCTTCTGTAGCCAATTGTTGATCGAAGGATTGGTGCATTGATAAATTTAGTGCCTGTTTCGTATAGGCAAGCCCTTTAGTAGGCATTGATGCAAGGTTTTGTGCAATTTTTATACTTTCTGATTCAAAGCTTTCATCAGCAAAAACTTTGTAGATCATGCCAATTCTTTCTGCCTCTGTAGCGGTTACTTTATCACCCATCATCATAAGTGCGGATGCTTTTTGAAAGCCAATTAAACGTGGTAGAAAAAATGTACCACCACTATCGGGGATCAAACCAATTTTACTAAAAGCCTGTATGAATGTTGCGGAATGTGCAGCAGCTACAACATCACAACACAAAGCAATATTAGCCCCGGCTCCGGCGGCAACTCCATTGACGGCGCATACTACAGGTTTATCTATTGTACGAATTCGTTGCACAATAGGGTTGTAATGTTCGGATAAAATAACTTCAAACCCGGGAGGGTTTTCTCCTGTTAATTCACCAAGATCCTGGCCTGCACAAAAGGCTTTGCCATTGCCGGTAAAATAAATTGCCCTGATTGCTTTATTGCTTGCACATTCGTCCAATATATCTTGTAAAAGGAGTGCCATTTCACGGTTAAATGAATTGAATTTTTCGGGCCGGTTCAGTCGTATAGTGGCAACGTTTTCTTTTACTTCGAATAAAATGGAAGACATGGCAAATATTGGTTTGATTAAATAATGTTGAATGTAAAAATTATTATACTTCGCAAGGGATAAGTTAGTGAGTTGGTGTTTTGCTCCTCATTGATAAAATGTACACGAGTGGTTATTATTTCCTTTTACTAAAAGGAAATAATAACAAAATCATATTTGCCACTGAAGCTTAATTGGAAAACATCTGCCTGGTTCATAAAAAATTGTTCACTAATTTACCCATTGTTCACTATAGCTAATATGGCTTGTTGTCACTTATTCTTTTTGTGTTTAATGGCATTTAAAATAATCGAATGGTTCTTTACAATCGTTACATTGATATAAAGCTTTGCAGGCAGTGGAACCAAATTGTGATATTAACCGGGTATTGATTGAATTGCACAAAGGGCATTCAATGTTTTTATCTTCTTCAAATAATAGTTTTTCAATGCGGGATGATTGGCCTTGTGGGGGAGCAATACCGTACGCTTTCAATTTTTCCTTTCCGGATGTTGTCATCCAGTCGGTTGTCCAGGCGGGACTTAGCACCTGTGTGATGGTGATATTTTTATACCCTTTTTCAAGCAAAGCCAGTCGTATATTCATTCCAATAACATCCATTGCCGGGCAACCGGAGTAAGTTGGTGTGATTACAATTTCAACCGTTGAAACATCTGTGGGAGTTACATTAATCTGCCGTACAATGCCAAGATCAAGTATTGTTAGTACAGGCACTTCGGGATCTGTTACCGTGGAAAGTATTTCAAGAATTTTTTCTTCTTCTTGCTGTAAAGCTGAGCCTGATATGTTTTTTAATGTTATCATTTTTAAATAAGTGCCTTGTGAAAACGACTGCCTTACCAATTGCAGCCCGGATAGGTTCTTTGCATATATTGAAGTTCCGTTAATATATATCCCATGTGTTCGGTATGCCTGCCTTCTTTACCACCCTGCTGCATAAACGTTTTTTCGGGTATTGTTAAAGTTGCTTCAGTAAAAACAGCCACTACTTTCTCCATCCATTTATTTTTTATCGATAAGAGATCAGCAGCAATACCTGTTTCTGCCATTGAAGTTTCATAGAACGCCGGTTGAAATAATTCTCCGGTGTATTGCCATAATTCTTCTAGCGCATTTATCATTCGTTGATGACTTTCTGCTGTGCCATCACCCAAACGAATTACCCATTCGCTGCTCCAGCGAAGGTGATATGTAACCTCCATTAAACTTTTTGCGGCTATGGCTACCAGTTGTTCATCTTTACTTTGTTGTAATTGCTGGTATAAAAAATATTGGTAGTTACTAAATAGAAATTGTCGCAGGATGGTTTGCGCCCAGTCGCCATTTGGTTGCTCTGTTAACAGGCAGTTTTTAAAGTGACGCTCGGTTCGCAAATAGGCCAGGGTATCTTCAGTAACCGTCCCGGTGTTTAATGATGGATCATTTGACGATGTGTTCTGTTGATTGATGAGTAATGCTGCGTATTGATAGAAATTTCTTGCCTGCCCTAACAGATCCAGTGAAATATTGGTGATAGCAATATCTTGTTCCAATATTGGGCCGTGGCCGCACCACTCTGCATTTCTTTGAGCAAGTATTAATGCATTATCTGCCAGGTGAAGTAGATAGGAAAGTTTATTATCACCAGGGTGATTTTCAAGAATCTTCTGAGCCGTTTTAGAAGAAGCAGGCTCTTCAATATTATGGGACAGGTTTTGTTGCATTATTGAATGCGTTTTAAAAAGTGTAATTGTAAAACATGTAAATCGGTTGTTTTACATATGGGTTATTTCATCCGGTAACTCGTAAAAAGTTGGATGGCGGTAAATTTTATCTTTGGCCGGTTCATACATGGAATCTGCCTCATCGGGATTACTTGCATGAATGTTTTTGGATTCAACTGCCCAAATGCTGACACCTTCCATTCGCCGGGTGTACACGTCACGGGCATTTTCAATGGCCATTACTGCATCAACAGCGTGCAGGCTACCAACATGTTTGTGATCCATGCCTTGTTTACTTCTGATAAAAATTTCCCACAAAGGCCAGGCTGGTTCTTTGCTGCCAACAGTTGCAGGTGTTGTTTCGCCTGCTCCTGAATTTTGCTCGGGAATATCACCGTAATAATATTTAATACTTTTGAAAGCCATGTTGACTTAATTTATTATTGATGAATGTGCTGCTATTGCTGATTTTAAAAATTCGTCCGTTTAAATCCAGTATTATAGATAGTTTGGTAAAATGATGACCAATGATATGAAGTACAAGAGTGCGTCCCGATGCAGCACACAAAACCTTAATCGGGATAAGTAACGCCATCCGATAACTATCGGATGAAGCTGAGTTGATTACAACTGCCGGGCAATCAATTATACAACCTCCAATGGGTGTTTTGCTTTTTCAACAGTTATTGCTTTAGCATGTTGTTCTTTTTTCTTTGCGTATGCCATTGCTGCTTCTCTAACCCAGCCGCCATCATCATGCGCCTTTTTACGGGCATTTAATCTTTGCCTGTTGCAGGGGCCATTGCCTTTCACCACATTCCAGAATTCATCCCAGTTTATTTCGCCAAAATCGTAGCGTTTTCTTTCTTCGTTCCATTGCAGGTTATCATCGGGTAAAGTCATCTCCAGCAGCTTTACCTGCTCAGCAATCATGTTAACAAATTGCTGCCGCAGTTCGTCATTGGTTTTGCGTTTTATTTTCCAGTGCATACTCTGGTCGTTGTTGGTGCTTTCACTATCTTTTGGGCCAAACATCATAAGGCTGGGCCACCACCAGCGGTTAATGGCATCCTGACACATGGCTTTTTGCTCCGCCGTTCCTTTACTTAAAATCAGCAATGACTCAAAGCCCTGCCGTTGATGAAAACTTTCCTCCTTGCATATACGCACATTTGCCCTGGCATAAGGGCCGTAAGATGTGCGGCACAACATAACCTGGTTTAAAATAGCGGCACCATCTACCAGCCATCCAATGGCACCCATGTCTGCCCAGGTTAAGGAGGGATAATTAAAAATGGAGGAATATTTTGCTTTGCCGCTGTGCAAATCTGCAATCATTTCATCTCTTGAAATGCCGAGCGTTTCTGCCGCAGCATACAGATATAATCCATGACCGGCTTCGTCCTGCACTTTGGCAATGAGCACTGCCTTTCTTTTTAAAGATGGTGCCCTTGATATCCAGTTGCCTTCGGGTAACATGCCAATTATTTCGCTGTGTGCGTGCTGACTAATCTGGCGGATATTTGTTTTCCGGTACGCATCGGGCATCCAGTCTTTTGGTTCAATTTTGATTTCGTTATCAACCTTATCCTGAAAAATATTTTCGTGATTTTGCAATGACATCGTTTTTTGTTTATCAATAAAATTACGGAAAAAACTAACAACTGTTAGTTAAACTGGCACTGATTTATATATTGAAATTATGTACTAATTAAGGCTACCTTTTGTCAAAATCGATGGATACAATGGCTGTAAGTGGATGCGATTGGCAGGTTAGTATGTAGCCTTGTTCAAGTTCCTCGTTTTCAAGCGCATAGTTATTATCCATCGATACTTTGCCTTCAGTAACCATTGCCCTGCAGGTACTGCAAACGCCGCCTTTGCAGGCAAATGGAAGATCGGCACCTTGCTTTAATGCAGCATCTAAAATGCTTTCGCTATTAAATGCCAGTTTAAAATTAACAGACCTACCGTCTAGTTTGATGGTGATATTGCTTTGTGCTGTATTGTCACCGTCGGTTTTACTGGTGGTTGTTTCAATTGTTTTTTGGCCGGGAGTAGTGAACAATTCGAAGTGGATATTTTTTTTATTTACGCCCTGTAGTTCTAAATAGTCTTTTGCACAGAAAAGCATTTGTTCGGGGCCACAGATAAATATTTCATCGAAGGCGTTGTAGTTGATTAATTTGCCGAGTTCTGTAAGCTTTTCAGCATTGATTTTACCTGAATTTATGGAAGCATCAGTTTTTTCCCTACTAAGAATATGAACGAAGTTGAAGCGGGCCATATATTGATTTTTGAGTGCTTCCAATGCTTCAAAAAACATAATTGAGCTACGGCTCCTGTTACCGTAAATGAGTGTAAAACTGCCGTTGGGTTCGGTATTTAAAGTTGTTTTTATAATAGAAATGATGGGTGTAATTCCGCTACCTGCTGCAATGGCCAGGTAATTGTTTTTATTGCAGGGGTTTAGTTTAGTGTAAAATCTACCGGTGGGAGGAAGCACTTCAATTGAATCACCTGCTTTCATGTAGTCGTTGGCGTATCCTGAAAATTTTCCATTAGTGGTTTTACGAATGGCAACCTGCAATTCGTTTTCAAAGGGCGCTGAGCAAATTGAATAAGAGCGGCGAATTTCTTCTCCGTTGATAAAAGATTTAAGGGTTAAATTTTGACCTTGAATAAAACTAAATGTATCCTGTAAATTTTCAGGAATATGAAAAGTTATGATGATACTTTCAGGCGTATCTGTTTGTATATTTTTTACGGTGAGGGGATGAAAATGTACTGCCATACAATTAGTTTACTATTCCTTTTAGCAAGTGAATTACCATATCATCTTCCAATACTTTTTGAGAAATATTTTTCTTATTTCTTTGCCAAAATTCAAGGCCTCTTACTGCGCTAAGTATGGTTAGTACTGCAACATACGGGTTGATCGGCCTGATTTCGTTATTATCTATACCAGCAATTACAAGTGTAAGTAAACTTTTTTCATAGCTTCTCCGGATGTTTAAGAAATCGGTCATGTAGGGTTCATGTAAATGTTTCCATTCGTGGTTGGCAACGTACACTTCATTAAAATTTTCGATCATCATCTGAATATGGAAGCGGATAATAGCTTCTAATTTACCGGTAATGGTATCATCGTTGGCTTCAATGCTTTTTATCTGCCCTATAAATTTATTTCCCACTCTAAAACAAATATCCTGCAACAACTCACTCTTAGAACCAATGTGATTATATAAACTAGGCGCCTCTACACCAAGCACTTCGGCAAGTTCCCTCATTGAAGTGGCAGCATAACTCTTGGATTTAAACAGCATGGCTGCTTTTTCGATGATTACCTCTTTTCTGGAACCTTTTTTAGGGGTAAGAATTTTAGCCATTTGCCTTAGTAAAGTTTTATGCAAAACTAACACTTATTAGTTTTTTGTTTTTGCAATTTTACTCTGTTTTATTTGTTGGTAAACCTGGTGAGGTTCATAAATAGCCATAACCCGTTAAGATCCTCCTTACTTTTAAGCCAACTTAAATAGTGAATGATAGCGGAATAAGTTAAACACGAATATTTTATTGTTAAGATTAAACAGAGTTTTTTATTTAGTTTGAATTTGTTTTTAAATTTACAAGAAGGCGAAATTGTATAAAATGAGGTTGATCAATGAATGCAATGCATGCCAACCTGATTATATCGTTAAAGCATACATGAAGTTTTAAAATTAGATGATGATGATGATGCTTGTGCTGTACATGCTTTTGAAACAAATTCAATTGAAATTAACGTTCCGGTATATAGAAAAGACTTGTTTTTTCAACCGCTTACCGATGGATAATAAAGCTTTATTAAAAAGTTGATAGAGCAATTGGGAAATAGATAGTTTTAATTTGAGCGTCTTGGGAAATTAATTTTTTTAAAAAAGGTGCTTGAAATACTACAATGAGCATGTTTTTTGTAGTGTGTTATGGCTAGATTTAGTTAATGAGTAGGAATAACTGAATCAGGTTAAAAATTTTTAATTTTTAAATTTTGTGTTATAAATGTCTGATAATTATAAAATTTGTTTAAAAATGACGCTATAACTGGAAAATGAAAAAGGTTTTTATAGGTACATTGACGAAAATTCAACAGAAGCGAAAATTCTTATAAAAATAATTTATATTTATTCAGGAATTATGTTACTTTTACAACCTGCTCAGTAGTAATTTTCTCCAATCTTAATGAAAGCCCTTCCCAATAGTTTATCTATAGTGTGTAGTTTTTAGTTTTCATAAAATATATCCTTATAAAAATATTAGTAACTTTTTTTCTTGTGGTTTCAGAGGTAAGCAAGGCCGGAGATTTTTATCTCTGGCCACTCTTTTTTTAGAGCCATTTACCCACAGAAAAGGTTATTCTATCGACAGATTACACCCTTTATTTCAATGTTTTTTAACTTTAACGAATGGTTAATTTACGAACCACTTCACTATTTGGTAATTTATTAGGTGTATTATTTTTTCTGAGCATACCCTTATTTTTTCATAGTGGCCAGTTTGGTTTAAGCAGCGTGGCAGAACTACTCACTTCTGCTGAGTATTTGCTTTTTTGTGGTGCTTTTATTGCAGTTTACTACCTGCATACCAAAGCCTTAATTCCGTTATTTTATCTGAAAAGAAAATATGCGTGGTATTTTTTAAGCCTTTTTATGCTGTTGGTTGTAATAATTGCCGTTAAACCTTTTGATGCACTTATTAATAAACACCAAAGGCATTTTAACCAGGAAATGGTTAAAAACGTTCCGCCACCACCTAACCGGAACAGACCTGCTTTTCTGCCAGAATCAGGTGAACGGCCTCTACCACAGGGTGAAGGAGGAAGGGGACGAACAACACCTTTTATTGATATGGTAAGTGTATTTATTTTGGTAATGATTATATTATCCGGAATATTAAATGAAATGGTGAAGCAATGGAGAATTTCAGAAAAACGGGCATTGCAAGCCGAAGCGGAGAAAGCCCATGCTGAATTATCTTTTCTGAAAGCGCAGATAAATCCTCATTTTTTGTTTAATACACTCAATAATATTTATTCATTGGCTGTTACTCAAGATGAAAATACGGCCGACGCCATTATGAAACTCTCCAACCTGATGCGGTATGTTACAGATGATGTACATGAAGACAGCGTTGCGCTGGAAGATGAGGTGAATTGTATACAGGATTATATCAGCTTACAAAAATTAAGACTTGGTAAAAAAGTAGATATCCAGGTTAAAATTGAGGGCGATCTGAATGGATATTTTATTCCACCCATTGTATTAATGACCTTTGTAGAAAATGCATTCAAGCACGGTATAAGTAGCCACGAACAAACAGATATTTTTTTTGAATTGGTTGCCGGAAAAAAGCACATTCATTTTTTTGCGCAAAACAAAATATTTGAAAATTCGCTTAATAAAGAGCGACAAGGAATTGGTTTGAGTAACACAACTGAAAGATTAAAATTGCTGTACCCTGAAAAACATGCGTTGAATATTACCAGGAGCAATGGTTTATTTACCGTTGAGTTAGATTTGTATAGTTAAAACAGCAATAAATGTTATTTAAATGTATTGCCATAGATGACGAACCGCCTGCGCTGGAGCTGATAAAAAATCATGCAGCACGGCTACCACAATTAACTTTGTTACAAACATTTGATGATGCAATATCAGGTGGTGAGTTTTTAAGAAGCAACCCAGTTGATATTTTATTTGTGGATGTAAATATGCCCGATATTACGGGTATTGAATTGGTACGTTCACTTAAGATAAAGCCGCTGATTATTTTTACTACAGCATATAAAAAATTTGCTTACGATGGTTTTGAACTTGAAGCCATAGATTATTTATTGAAACCAATCAATTTTGAACGATTTGGAAAAGCTGTAAAAAAGGCAATTGAATTTCATCAATACAAAGCATTAGGCAAGAATAAGCACACAGAGAATATATTTGTGCGTTCGGAGTATAAGATGATAAAGATTGAGTTGAATGATATAGACTATGTAGAAGGACTTGAAGATTATATAAAGATTCATTTAACAAGTGGACGGCCAGTACTTACGCTCACAACCTTGAAGGCATTTTTAGAAAAATTACCCGCCGAAAAATTCCTACGTATTCATCGCAGCTACATCATACCATTGGCAAATGTTTCATCTGTAGTAAATAAGAAAGTATTGTTAAATACAGGCCAGGAATTACCCATCAGCGATTCCTATACATCTGCCGTAAATGATTGGATGAATGCCCGGTAATACCTTTCTCAATAATTAAATTTCTTTTTCATCCAGTCATCGGCACAATTTTCTTATTCACCGATACATTCATTTCCCGCATTACGTTCGCACTTAATTTTACTTCAACATAATTTCTCATTTTATCTTTTAATATATCACACTATCGGCACTACAGCTTTACCTATTTTTTACTACAAAAATTTACAACCATGGAAAGAAAAAGTTTTATTAAAAATTCGTTTGGTTTATTAGGTGCCGTTGCGCTGATAGATGCCTGTAAAAAAACAGATGTAACAGGTACCACTACAACTACCACAACCAGCGGTACAGGTGGTTGTATAGTTAGTCCTGCTGAAGTGGAAGGCCCTTACCCATATGTTGGTGGCGAAATAACCAATCCATTGTTACGTTCCGATGTTACCGGTGGACAAACAGGGTTGCCGCTTAGTTTTACATTTAATGTAGTAAATGTGAATAGCAATTGTGCAATAGTAACAGGTGCCAGGGTTGATATCTGGCATTGTAATAAAGATGGTTATTATTCGGGCTACGGTTCACAAAATGGGGGCGTATTGGGTACACAGAGTTATGTAGGACAAACCTGGCTTAGAGGATACCAACTAACAAATGCAGAAGGCAACGCTTTGTTTGCCACCATTTATCCGGGATGGTACCAGGGCAGGGCAACACATATACACCTGGAAGTTTTTGTAAATAATTCATTAAAGAAAACTGCCCAGATAACATTTCCGGAAACTATTTCTGATGCTGTTCACCTGAGTTCATTATATGCAGCACATGGAATAAATACTATAAGAAATTCTTCTGATGGTATTTTCAATAATTCTGCAACTGACCTGGCAAATGAAACCGTTGCACTTACGGGAGACACAACCGCAGGATATACCGGAAATTACACAATAGGTATTTCGTTGTAGTTTTTGAGATCTATTTTGAAAAAAATTGGTCCCGTTTTATCATCCATATTAGTTAAATGAATTTCTATGTCAAAGGCAGTTATAAAGCTCTCATACCGCCAGGTTATTGACGCAAGCTCAACAGATGCATTTGCAAAACAGGTATTTGATTATTCTTACAATGAATATTGTTTAAAATCGCAAGCTTATAATCTTAACGGTGTGTTTACCACACTTACAAAACTTAAAGCAAATGATGGCAGAGCTAATTCACTTCATTATAAATGTGGCTTTGCCATTGCAGGTTTTATCACCACATTAAATAACAAAATTCCAACACTCAATGATAATACAGGAACGGCGTTGCCTTTTGATACCTATAAGTTCGAAGTATTAGAATCGAACAGTACAAATAAGGAAATACACCAGGTAGCCATACATTATATAACAACAGATATTATGCTGCTCGAAATAATTGGTGATACATTGCTTCTATCAAATGAAACCGATTCGGCCGCAATTCAAACATCGGCAGTGGAAACATTTATGTTGTCGATGCAGCCTGGTATTTCAATCATTCAATACCGGGAAATATCACCATCAAGTAAAGTAACGAGCTACACAGGTATTGTATAGCAAGTATCCGGATTCAAAAAATTAAATCCGGATACTTTTTTTGTTTTATGATTTCTTTAAGAAATGCAACACAATTTAATTTCTGTTACTGCATTATTACTAAGAATAATTATTCAACGTTTTATAAGAAGGCTCTCCACTCAATGAATTAAACATCTACACAGTACACTTACCATTTTACTGACTGTATGAGAATTATTTTTTAATTCTTAAAACAACGTCATGAGCCACAGTTTTTATGTAACATTATTCAGTTTTCTGTTTGTTTTCATTATTGTAAATACAGCCAATGCACAACGTGATTTTAGTAAATGGCAAATAGGTGTTAATGGAGGAATTTTAGTATACCAGGGTGATCTTTCCAAACAGGATATAGGTTCATATCAAACTGTACAACCAGTTGGCGGACTATACATTTCACGGGTATTAAATTCATCATTTTTATTAAGAACAAACCTGGCTATCGGCAGGCTTTATGGAAATGATGCCAGCTATAACTCACCAAGCTGGCGGCAGAAAAGAAACTATGCCTTTACATCGCCTCTTGCAGAAGTTTCTGAATTGCTGGTGTGGAACATGTTTAGCAATAATGGAAACGAACTGGCACAACGATTTTCGCCTTACATGTTTGCCGGTGCAGGCGTTAGTTTCTTAAATGTAAACAGAGACTACAGCAAATTAGATACAACTTATTTTAGCAGTTCTTCAAAAACTTTTAATGGCCTTGCTGCAGATATTGCCAGAATACCTCCAAGAGCTGTTTTGGTATTGCCTGTGGGCATAGGAACGGAAGTTTATTTAACACCCAACTTATCTCTTACTTTAGAAACTAGTTTCAGGTATACTTTTAGTGATTATATAGACGGATTTAGTTTAGGTGCAAATCCTGATAAAAAGGATTATTACCACTCACATACTATTGGATTGTTGTACCGGTTTGGCAAAGGAAATAAACTGGGCTGCCCGGTTATAAAAAGATAGATATTTTAATCAACGGCCCTGTTCAAAAAGTCGATCAGGGGCTTCATAACAGCAAATGAATTTACAATTTCTTTTACCGCTTTTTTATCTGTTAACTCAGCATCTGTTAACGGACGGGTAACTATGAAGCCTTTCATTTTTAGAAAGTCGATTGCAGGGTTGTTTTCATCATAGCCTTTGGGTGGCCGTATCAATGTATCGGTACCTTGCACACCATTGGTAAATTGGGTTTTAAATTTTTTATTGTGGATGATTTTTTTCCATTCATCAAAATTATAATCTATTTCCTGTCGAAGTTTTGCAAGTTCAGGAGGCATTGGCATATAAAATCCACCACCTGCGAAGCTTTGACCCGGTTCGCAATGAAAGTAATAACCTGCTATCATAGCTTTTTTGCCACCCTTGCTGAGGGATGCAGCCATATTGGTTTTGTAGGGAATTTTTTCTTTACTGAACCTGATATCCCTGTTAATGCGAAAGACGCATTCTTTTGGTTTTAATAATCCGATGGGTGCATCAAATTTTGCAATTACTGAAATGATATTTTCCACCATCGATGAAAAATCACCTTTTGCAGTTTCATAGTCTGCCCTGTGTTTTTCAAACCATTCTTTATTATTATTACTCTTTACCCCCTTTAAAAATTTCAACGTATCAGCTTGTAACATAATTTTTTCTTTATTCCGCAAATTTCGGGTATTTGCAACAAAAAGAGGAATGGATTTAAACCCATTCCTCAATAAAATTTGTATAATATTTTTATTTAACCTTACTCCAATTTTCACCGCTTTTTATACGGTACAATGTCATTTCGCTTACAGCATATTTTTCTGCCATTTGCTTATAGGTAATCTTACGTTTAGGATCTTTAATGGCGTCCTTTATTGCTTTTACTTTTATTACGTTTAATTTAAGGCCTTCCGTTTTGTTGGCTTGTCTTTTTTTATACGCAATTTTTTGTGGACTTAGTTGTTGGTGGCTACCCACTTCTTCCATGGTAGCCCACTTAAGATTTTTATAATTATTATCCTCCTTTTTATGGTTTAGATGAATTACAAATTTGTATTTGGGTGATGGCTTTTTGCAAAATTGCTTTGCAATTTCCCGATGCAAATAGATGGTGCCATTTCCTTGTTGCAAATGAAGGTTCAACGTTCGATAACCCGATGTTAACGAGCCATTCAGTATTTTTCCATCTGCATTTACATCTTCAGTATAACTAGCCGCACGGCCCGATGAGGAGACAGCGTATTTTTTGCGGAGTTGTTTGTGGCCACTGAATTGTAGTTGCTTCCATATTTCACCTGGGATTTTCTTTATCATATAACAATGGTGTTTTAGGCGTGAGTGATATAGGCAAACTATACTGCCTGTGCGAAATTTACAATCGGATGGTTAGGTTCTACTATAAATATAAAAAAAAAAACCACTAAGTAGGTAGCATTTTTATGAATTCTTCTTCACTTATTATTTTTATTGACTGAATTTTCTTTGCCTTTTCCAATTTACTTCCGGCATCTTCCCCTACAACCAGGTAATTTAATTTACTACTAACACCACTTACAATTTTACCACCATTTGATTCTACCAATGCTTCAGCATCACTTCTTTTTAATTGTACCAATGTTCCTGTAAACAAAAATGTTTGACCCGAAAGATTACCATTTTGTGCGGTTTGCTTTTTTTGATTCATTAAAGAAATGCCCGATGCTTCAAGCGCTACAAGCATTTTCAGGTTGTCTTCATCATGAAAAAACCGATTAATGCTACCAGCTACTTTTATACCAACATCTTCCATATTTTTAAGTTGCTCTTCACTAAAATCTTTGAAGTCGAGTAAATGATTAACGGCATTAGCCAATGTTTTAGCAGTGGTTTCACCCACGTAACGTATACCCAATCCATACATTAACCTATGTAGTGGTTGTGTTTTTGATTTTTCTATGGCAATTTGTAAATTATCGATTGATTTTTTTCCAAAGCCTTCCATCTTACCAATAACTTCATAATCTAAATGATAAACGCCGGGCACATCTTTTAATAAACCAAGGTCATAAAATTTACGCACATTCGCATCTCCAAAACTCTTGATATCCATTGCATCTTTACTTACAAAATGGATGATGCGTTCTACTACCTGTGCTTCGCAATTAATATTTATACAACGCCAAACTGCTTCACCTTCGGGTTTATATAATGGGTGCTTACATACAGGGCAATGCGTAGGAAATTGAATCATTGTTTCTTTCCCGGTTCTTAATTCAGGAAATGATTTTACAATCTGGGGAATAACATCTCCGCTACGTTCAATCAAAATTGTATCGCCAAGCATCAGCTCTTTTTCACGGATATAATCTTCATTGTGGATGGATATGCTACTAACAGTAACGCCACCCACGGCAACAGGCTCTATTTTAGCAACAGGGGTAACTGCACCAGTACGACCAACCTGGAATTCTACCCCAACTAATTTGCTGGTTGCTTGCCGTGCTTTAAATTTAAAAGCAATTGCCCATCGGGGATGATGAGAGGTCATGCCTAATCTATCTTGTAATTGAAGGTCATTTACCTTTATTACCATTCCATCAATTTCATAAGGCAATTCGTCTCTTTTTCCCTCAAATTCTTCAACATATTTTATCACCTGCTCAATACCGGTTACCACTTTCATTTCCTTTTTAGGACTGCGAAAACCTAAGTTCCAAAGCATTTCCAACATGCCGGAATGTGTTTGAGGTGGTTGCTCGTTTGATACATTATTTGATGATGTATTAGCAACTGTTGTTAAATAGCTGACGTGATATAAAAAAACTTCCAGGTTTCTTCGGCTAACCTCTGCCGTGTCTTTAATTCGCAATGATCCGGCGGCTGAATTTCGTGGATTGGCAAATGGAGGAATTCCTTCTTCTATTAGTTTGTCATTGTACTTTTTGAAGTTGCTTTTGTTAATTAATACTTCACCCCTTATTTCTATCTGGTCAATTCCATAATTTGAAAAACCCGCAGATAATGGAACAGATTTGATCTGTTTTGTATTCAATGTTATTTCATCGCCTACCACCCCGTCGCCTCGTGTTGCTGAACGTGAAAATATATTTGCATCGTAAATCAATGAAATACTTGCGCCATCAAATTTTGGTTCTACACAATATTCAATTGCCGGAAGTTTTGATAGTTCCCTTGCTTTTCTATCCCAATCAGCAAGGTCGGCTGCATTATAAGAGTTCTCCAATGAAAGCATTGGAACAAGATGTTCAACTTTTGGAAAATCATTTACCAAGCCTTTTCCAACCCGTTGCGTGGGAGAATCAACAGTAATTAATTTGGGATCTTTTTTCTCAAGTAGTTCAAGTAATTTATATAAACTATCATATTCAAAATCACTCACTAAAGGATCGTTTTGTACATAATACCGGTACTCATGAAAACGGAGAATATTTCGTAAAATTTCAATATCTACGGGGATTTCCTGCTCATCTTTCCCTGTTTCCAGGTACAACAAGCAATCTTTAGATTGTTGTTGAAGTGCTTTTGTTTGTTCTGCTTGGTACATAAATTCATTTAGAAGCTCAAAGTTAAAAATCTGCCTTCAAAAGGATACTTATAATTTATATTTTTCATTTATTGGTATAACGCTGGTATTATGATCAACTAAATCAATTGTATAAAATAGCGCAACTTGTTTTTAGAATTTTTTTAAAAAACAATAACATTTTTTGCTATTAATGATAATGTGTTTAATTTACACATTAAACACCTTGCTATATGCGAAAACCCCTATTTTCAGACTTACTTTATCTGATATTTTTTTCGGCTGATGCTCAATTGCTTTCCTGGGCACCTCCCTTTCAAACACAAAGCAATCTTCGGTACTGGGAGCTAAATTTACTGGTTTTGCAGAAAAAAATATTCTAACTCCGCTTAATCTCACCGTTCAATAGTTTCTATATGATAACAGCAAATAAAACACAACAGGTAAAATCAACAAAGACGCTACAAACCATACAGACAGAAGTACAAACGAGTAATCGGATTGCTTTATCTGTCGACTGTATCATCTTTGGGTTTGATGAAGCTAAACTAAAAGTAATGCTCATCAGAAGCGATTTAAAAAAATATGCAGGTAAATGGTCCTTGTTAGGCGATCTTTTATTTCCGGATGAAGATTTGGATGCAGCAGCTTATCGCATTCTAAAGCAACGTACCGGACTCAATGATGTATATCTGGAACAGGTAAATACTTTTGGAAGTGTAAATCGTCACCCTGCAGGCAGAGTAGTAACGGTTGCTTATTGCTCATTGATCAATGTACAGCATCACAAGCTGAATATATTAGATAATGAACTGCATTGGCATGATGTAAAAAATGTAAATGACCTGGCATTTGATCATCAAAAAATATTTGATACCTGTCTTCATCAATTACAAAAGCGGGTGCAGGAACATCCCCTAGGATTTAATCTTTTACCTAAAAAATTCTCACTACGAGATCTGCAAAATTTATATGAAGCCATCCTGGATATTAAAATGGACAGAAGAAATTTCAGGAAAAAATTCTTTTCGATGGATTGTTTGACCGATTTAAATGAAATGGAGCAGGATGTTCCGCACAGGCCTGGAAAATTGTACAAATTCAATTTTGAAAAGTATGAAAAGAAGAAAAAGAAATGGATAGGAATTGATTTCTAAAAGATTAAATATCAAATAGATATTCATACCAAGGTTTGCCGTTTTATCTCGTGTATTACAGACTGTATAAGACTTTCAGGGAATTTAATGTCTCCCAAAAAAAAATTATGTTCCTGGCGATTACCAGGTACGGGATCCTTCAAAAGCTACCGCCTTGGGTTCTATTGATAATGACGGAAAGTAAGATGGATATGTAAACATTCCTACTGGCGGATCATACAAATTTAAATTAACCTCAACTCCTGATTGGAATAATGCAATTGGCGATGGCGGTGCAGGCACTTTAATAATTGGTGGAGGAGGTGATTTAGGTGTGACTGATGGAGGATTTTATCATCTTGAAGCAAATACCGTTGCAAAAACATGGGCAGCAACTAAAACTACCTGGGGTGTAATTGGAAGTTTCGCTGCAAGTAATTGGGGTGCAGATATTCCAATGACATATAACGCTGGGGAGACAGATGGAGTGCGACAATCAGCAACGGCTGCAGGCGACCAGTTTAAATTCAAGACCAATGGCGGATGGACATTAAGCTATGGTGACGAAACGGGAAAGGGAAATTTAACATCCGGAGGCGCTAATATTGGGATACCGGAAAGAACTTTTCGGTTCCGCTGGTGCCCATACTACTAATGAAATATCCCAGAGATTGACCACATATTTATGTAAATAGCATCAGTGACATCCGGTTAACCTGACCAAGCTATATGTTGTTTTAACCCAAAAAAAACAGGTATTTTCCTGTTTTTTATAAGATTATTCTTTATGATATTTGAATTAGGGTGGCGAGATCTTGTTTCACCTGTTAGTCAATTCGATCCATTTTCCTATAATTGATTCACGGGTTTTCCATTTCAATAACTCACTTTCAAATTATACACCCTACTGCAAAACGACTGGCAGCTCCTTTTTGGGCTGCTTTTTGTTTTTAGGGGGGCGCCTTTTTTTATATTTTTTTACCAGTGTTTTAGCGGAGGTTTACGGTTAATTCAATACCAGTAAAATATTTGTGCAAAAATTTTACTAAAAATCAATTAGTTACAAAGGTGTAATAAAAAATAGTATTGTATTTTGTAGGAAATCAATTTCCCGCCACATACCTTTGCCGTCCATTTAAAAAAGCCCCCGGGATAGCGGGCGCATCACTTAAAAATAAATACAATGAGCAAACTACATTTCACCACCAAACATGCGAACGAGGCTACCGTTATTCACAACTGGTATGTGATTGATGGTACTAATCAAACCGTTGGTCGTATGTGTTCCAAAATCGCAGCAATTCTTCGTGGTAAGAATAAAGCCTATTACACTCCCCACGTTGATTGTGGAGATTTTGTAATCGTAACCAATTGCGATAAAATTAAATTCACCGGCAATAAGCTGAATGAAAAAATCTACGACAACTTTAGTGGTTACCCCGGTGGCCGTAAAGAAGAAGTTGCTAAAGATCTATTAAAGCGCAGGCCAGAAGTAATCATCGAAAGAGCAATTAAAGGAATGTTGCCAAAAAATCGTTTGGGCCGCAAAATGTACAAAAAACTATTTGTGTACGCAGGCAGCAACCATCCGCATACAGCACAAAAACCAGCAGAACTTAAATTTTAATCACTAACAATTGAATAGAAGATTTGATGAGCCGATTTTCAAATTTTCAAATTTTCAAATTTTCAAATTGAAATAATGGAAAAACAAAAAAACGCAGTTGGACGTCGTAAAGAAGCTGTAACCCGTGTGTTCTTAAGCAAGGGTGATGGTAAAATCACGATCAATGGCAAAGACTATAAAAATTACTTTTCGTTAGTATACCTGCAAAACCAGGTAGAAGCTCCACTTAAAACTGTTGAAGCAGTAGATAAATTTGATATCGTTATCAATGCGCAGGGTGGTGGAATTAAAGGACAGGCAGAAGCAACAAAATTGGGTATTGCACGTGCATTGCTCGAAGTGAGTGCTGACTATCGTCCGGCTTTAAAAGCAGCAGGATTGCTTAAAAGAGATCCACGTGCTGTTGAGCGTAAAAAGCCAGGTCGCAAAAAAGCAAGAAAAAGCTTCCAGTTCAGCAAACGTTAAGCCCCCATCCCCTGAAGGGGAGCAATGGCTATTCGTTTTCAAATTTTCAATTTTCAAATTTTCAAATTACTATAATGGAAAATAACACTTCCTTACAACAGCAACTTCTTGAAGCAGGCGTACACTTTGGTCACTTAAAAAAGAAGTGGAACCCTAAAATGTTACCTTACATTTTTGCTGAAAAAAAAGGTATTCACATTATTGACCTTAACAAAACTGTTGAAGGTTTACAGGAAACTGCAGCTGCTTTAAAATCAATTGCAAAAAGCGGTAAAAAAATAATGTTTGTTGCTACAAAAAAGCAGGCAAAAGAAATTGTTTCTGATTGTGCAAAACGCATCAACATGCCGTTTGTAACAGAACGTTGGTTGGGTGGTATGCTTACAAATTTTAACACAGTTCGTAAAAGTGTTAAAAAAATGCAGAGCATCGAAAAAATGCTAAACGACGGCAGCATTGACAACCTTACAAAAAAAGAGCGTTTAACACTTACCCGCGATAAAGATAAAATGGAGAAAGTGTTAGGTGGTATCGCACAAATTAGTCGTGTACCAGCAGCTTTATTTTTAGTAGATATTGGTCACGAGCACATCGCACTTGCGGAAGCAAAGCGTTTAAACATCACAACTTTTGGAATGGTTGATACCAACTGTGATCCAAATAAAGTTGAATTTGCAATTCCTGCAAATGATGATGCAACAAAATCAATCGCAATCATTGTTAACTATATAGCAGCGGCAATTTCAGAAGGATTGGCAGAGCGCCAGGCTGAAAAAGACGAAGATGATAGCAGTGGCGATAGCGACGAAAGTGCAGAAGCAAAAGCATCTCGTTTTGAGCAAAAAGCAGACGGTGGTGATGACAGGAACAAAAGAGCAAGAGGTGCAGCACCAACAAAACGTCGTGTTCCAGGTCCTGGTGCCGGTGGTAGAAGGCCTGCAGGTGGCCCAGGAAGTGGTCCAAGATAAGGCAACTGTAAAGTAATTGGCATAGTTAATAGGTTGTTTACCAGCATTGGTAATTTTACTCATCATCGTTGTGTCCCTCCCTTGTACTTTTAAATCACAAGGGAGCAGTTCTTTAAAAAGGGTTTAATAAATTATTTTATCATCCCGGCCACAGGGGTCAATAGGGCGTTGAGTGGGTTGGGTAAACATATTTAAATATCATGAGTGCAACAATAACAGCAGCAGATATCAACAAATTGCGCCAGGCAACAGGTGCCGGCATGTTAGATTGCCGCAAAGCATTAACAGAAAGCAATGGCGATTTTGAAGCAGCCATTGACTGGTTACGCAAACAAGGTCAGAAAGTAGCAGCAAAACGTAGCGACAGGGAAGCAAAAGAAGGTGTGATATTGGCAAAAACTACAGCCGATCACAAAACAGGCATGATCGTTTGTGTTAGCTGCGAAACAGATTTCGTAAGTAAAAATGCAGAATTCGTCGCATTTACTCAAAGTATTACAGATGCAGCCATTAACAGCAATGTAAAATCTGCAGAGGAATTGAACGAAGTAGAAATTAATGGAACTAAAATATCCGAGCTAATCAACGATAAGTTGGCTGCCATCGGTGAAAAAATTGCCATTAAATTTGAAAGAGTAGATGCACCGTACGTTGCTTCTTACATTCATGGTTCAAACCGCATGGGTGTATTAGTTGGCCTTAGCATGGAAGCAGCTGATGCAGGAAAAGATGTAGCGATGCAAATTGCAGCTATGAATCCTTTAGCAGTTGACGAAACTTCTATTGCACCGGAAACAATTGCAAGGGAAAGAGAAATTGCTATCGAGCAAATTAAAGCAGAAGGCAAGCCGGCAGAAATGGCTGAAAAGATTGCAGTTGGTAAAGTAAATAAGTTCTTTAAAGACAATACTTTACTTGCGCAGGCATTTGTAAAAGACAATGGTAAAAGTGTTGCAGAATACCTGAAAAGCGTAAACGCAGATCTTAAAGTAACTGAATTTAAGCGTGTGGCTTTAGGTTAATTTATTTCCATATTATTTTGAAAAGAGCGAAACTTATGTTTCGCTCTTTTCGTACATAGCATAGTTGTTGATTAAACAAACAACAATATTCGAATAGTTAGAAGATAAAATATACCGTAGACTGGGTATTTTAATTGATAATTTTTTTAAATAAATTTAAATAAATTTAATCATTTAAATTTTTTATATATCAGTTTCCGTCTTACTTTAGTTGTTGCTGCCATTAACTACGTCAAAAATCTTTAGAGCAAGGTTGATAGTTTCTCTCCGCCAGTTTTAGCGACTGGCGGTATTTTTTTGTCTATACCTCATGCTGATTAATTTTTTAAAACGAGCGGGTAAACTTGCTTATTCCAACAAACAAATCATTTGAAATTTAATTGGACAGGTATTAATTTTAACCAGCCCAACTGATATAAAATTGCCTGGGATATACTCAATTAAGCAGCGAAGCAATTATAAAAATATATCTTCGCAAAAATTTTTAAAAAATGCTACCTAAATTTAAACGAGTACTACTGAAACTCTCCGGCGAATCATTGATGGGCGATAATAGTTTTGGATTAGATAGCAAAGTAATTGCACGCTATGCACAAGACATTAAGAGTATCATAGAATTAGGCGTTCAGGTAGCAATAGTAATAGGAGGTGGAAACATATACCGTGGCATGAATGAAGCTGAAACGGGCATTGAACGGGCACAGGGCGATTATATGGGGATGCTGGCTACTGTTATCAACGGAATGGCTCTACAGAGCGGTCTTGAGAAAGCAGGTGTTTATACCCGCTTACAAAGTGCCATCAAAATGGAACAGATTGCTGAACCGTATATTCGCCGCAGGGCAATGCGCCACCTTGAAAAAGGCAGGGTTGTAATTTTTGGCGCCGGTACTGGTAACCCATATTTCACAACAGATACTGCAGGTTCATTAAGAGCAATAGAAATAAAAGCGGAAGTGATTCTAAAGGGAACGAGGGTTGATGGAATCTATACTGCAGATCCGGAGAAAGATCCAACGGCAACAAAATATTCAAAGATTTCTTTTGCAGATTGCATTAGCAACAATTTAAAAGTAATGGATATGACTGCTTTTACATTGTGTATGGAGAATGAATTGCCAATTATTGTTTTTGATATGAACAAGCCGGGAAACCTCCTAAAAGTAATTGAAGGAGAGAAGGTAGGCACACTGGTTAAAGGATAAATGATACATCTGCTTATATAATTAAAAGGCTTCCTTCATAAGGAGGCTTTTTATTTTTATCAAACCAAGACCTGGTAAAATTGTTCTTTGTTGGGTGACACGGTAAATCTACATTTATACTTTTAAAAGCTGGCAGTAATCAGTTAACACTTTATGATGGATAATTCGGGCAACATAAATATAGCGGAAGAATTCAAAAGGATACTTGCATTAAACGGCAGTTTGGAGGCCAGGTTGGATGAGTACACCAAAATAATTAAGGGCCGGGATAATGAGATTGAAATGTTGCAATCCATGTTAACCGAATCAAGCGCATACAGAAGTAACCTGGATAGCCAGGTAAATGAACTGAATGAATTGCAGGAAAGCATTGCTCAGTTGCGGCAACAATTTGCGGGTTCATCCTACATTGGCACATCAAAAAATACCTATCCGGTAAGTTCGGCCGGAGTAGAACAGCAACTTGAAGAAATGAAAATGCAATATGCCTATTTGCAAACTCAGATGACGGATCTTCAGATGCAATTGATTGAATTAAATAACCGAAACCTGGTACTGCAACACCAAACTAGTAAAATCGCCGAGCTTGAAAGTATGCTGGAAAATGCAGCAGAAGAAATCGATCAAATGAAAAACAATCAAAATAATCCGGAATAAACAGATCATTATAATCGCAGTCGCCAGTGATGATAATTTTTTCAAGACAAGCAAGTGAATGATTGCGAATCAAATTTTCAAGAAATAAAATCCGGGGATGAAAAATCTTGCACTTTTAAGGACTATACGACATTCAATAAAATCTTGCATTTTTCAAATAAACTCGTTACTGATAATTATTGCTTTTTAATTGTAGTAATTATTTCAACTTTGCAATTAAATATATTTCAATGAATAATATAGCTGATATAAGAAGGGATTACCGCTTGCAAACACTGGAAGAAGCTGATGTTGACATCAACCCTATTAAGCAATTTACTGCATGGTGGCAGGATGCTATTAACAGTTCAATTGATGAAGTAAATGCATTTACATTGGCCACTGCTACGGTAGAAGGAAAGCCTTCTGCACGAATTGTATTATTAAAAGGATATGATGATCATGGGTTTGTTTTTTTTACAAACTATGCAAGTAATAAAGGGGAACAACTTGCAAAAAATGGAAAGGTAGCGATGGTGTTTTTTTGGAAAGAACTGGAACGGCAAATACGAATTGAAGGTGAAGTAGAAAAGGTTAGTGAAACGGAAAGCGATAGTTATTTTAATTCGAGACCTAAAGGTAGCAGACTCGGCGCATGGGCATCGCCCCAAAGCAAACAGATTGCAAACAGGGAAGTAATTGACGAAAATGTATTGAAGTATGAGCAAAAATATCCTGGTGAAAATGTGCCTCGACCGCAGCATTGGGGAGGTTATTGCATTAAACCAAACTTAATTGAATTTTGGCAGGGCAGGTCAAGCAGGTTGCATGATCGTTTACAATATACTTTAGAGGAAGAAAATACCTGGAAGATAGAAAGACTTGCCCCCTGATTTTAAATGATAAAGTTGATAAGTAGATGAACATAATTTCCATCAACTTATCAACTTATTTGCTAGGCAGTTTTTTTAGCAGCAGCAGCTTTCTTTGCAGGCTTTGCGGGCCTTGTTTTTCCGAAAGAGTTATTTGCTATTTTACCTTTTTTTGTTTTTACATCTCCGCGTCCCATATTTGTGTTTTTTATTTTATTTGTATTAAATTAAAAAAAGCAAGACATAAACATTACGTCTTGCTTTTTAATGTGGTTGAGCAATCATTACAATTTTGAAGACAATTCTTTACCTGCTTTAAACTTAGCTACTTTTTTCGCTTTAATTTTAATTACAGCGCCAGTCTGTGGATTACGTCCATTACGAGCTGCTCTTTTTGATACTGAAAAAGTACCAAATCCAACTAAAGTTACTTTGCCGTTTCCTTTCAAAGTTTTTGTTACTGCCTCTACAAAAGAATCTAAAGTTGCATTGGCTTGTGTTTTTGTAATGCCTGCATCGTCAGCGATTTTTGCGATTAATTCTGCTTTGTTCATAATTTATTTTTTTGAAAATTTTTTTACTGCGACAAATATAGACGGTTTTTAATTGCGACAAAATTTTTTCTACTTTTATTTCGTTCAAAAAATCGCTGGAAACCGCAAGGAATAAGCATTTGACTAAAATTCGTACCTGTTAAATGAGATCACATTTTTAAGCTCAATTTTCTGAAAACCTTTGTGGATAGGGGTTTTAGAGATTTGTTGCATACAATCCGCTACCCGAGCGGATTTGAGAAGAATATAACAACTTTTTTCTTTTAAAAAAGCCAATTTTTTTATTTTGCACATTTAGTTAACAACCTGCATAAGTGACCGAAATGATATGAATTGGTTACCCCATTTATCAAAAGCCTGCTGCCGCATCTTCGCTCCAAATTGTTCGATATAACGATTGTAAAGCGCTTTGCTTTCTGCATAATACTGTACCGCATAAGTTGGCCCTTCTTCATCGTCACCTTCCAATAATCTTAAAATTGTAATGGATGCAAAACATCCTGTTTTTAATATCTCGGGGTTATGGATTTCCTGTAGCCATGTCAACCATTCGGTGTGGATACGTTGATGAACTTTCGTTGTAATGTTATAAACAATCATGGTTGTAAAATAAAAATATTTAGGTAGTTTTTCTATTGATATCCGACACCAACTTGAATGAAAGAAAACTGAGTACTACCAGTGCAAGAATGATCACCGGCCATAACCAATTATTTTTTTTACCAGGTGAAACAGGATTTACTGATGTTGATATAGCTGTTATTTCTCCTGTTGCAAGTGGTTGTAAGTAACGGATACTATCCTGGAAAGTTTGCAGGTCGTAATTGGCAAATGTTGCATTGGCATCATTAAATTTAAGCTCGTATTTTTTATCTTTTTCCAGGTAGCTGATCAAAGCGACCTTTTTTTGTTGAGTATGAATTGCAGAAATTTCAAGTGGTGGATTATCCCCATTATCAATAACTACTAAAAAAGAATCAGCACTTGTTTTAGGTAAAATAATAGCAGGCATCGTACCGGCATTTAAAACGAAATGATAAGATAACGGAGTATTGAACTGTCGTTTATTTCCCGATGAATTAACAACACTTATTTCACCTTCACGATGATAGAAAGCCGGGCCTTTTATGTCAAGCAATATTTTATCAACGAGATATTTTTTTGCCTGCGATACTATCAGGTAAGACTTTTTACTGCTATCTGTTTGTGTAAAGGAGGATGAAGGGTTATCAATATAATTATTGAATGATGAATTAGCATAGGAAGGATTTGTGGTTGCTCTTAAAATAAGTAAAGGATCATATTGCAGGTTGTTAATGACCAGTTTAAAAAAATGATAAGCTGTTGGCGGAAATACTACCTCTTGCCTGTATTCATCATTAACCTGTTCGTAACTTCGGTTAATTAAAATGTTATCATCAATAATATACCAGTCACGCTGATTATTGCTGCCACTTAAAAAAGCTGTGCGATTTACAGCTGCATTTTTTAAATACAGTCCAAGGTTGTTAATGGTTGCACCAGTTGAATTTTCCACCACCAGGTAATTCTCGCTACTGTCCGTAACCGTATTTTGTAATATTGTAAGTTGTACTGCTGAATTGTCTTTTTTACTTTCCCAGTTTGTTTTTACAATATGTGGAATCCATTGACCCTTGGCATCGGCAATTCTTATGTCTGAAAAATCTGTTTTTAAGTAAGCCGAAATTTCGGGTGATATGTTGATGATATAAAAGCCGGTTGTATCAACAGTTGCCAATGGTGATTTGAAATGAAACTGCTGGGCTGATAATGAGCATGAAATCAGCAGCACTACACAAAAAGTAATTCCTATTTTAAACTGCCGGATCATCTATAATTATTTTTTTAAGTTTTTGATACATAAATGAAATGATCAGCAATAATACCCCCAACATAATAAAGGCAGCAATCTTTCCTCCTTCCGAAATGTTCCTGATATCATAGAAAAAAAGCTTGAGCAATGCTACAGTAAACACCACCAGCGATACTATCCGCAAAGTCTTGTATTTATATTTCATACCCAGCCACATAATAGCAAAAGAGCAAACTGCCCATACGATGGTAACACCTGCTTTAATATATTGTTGCAAAGCCGCACCAGGTGTTTGAACACCTTTGGTTGCGTAAATAAATGCATGCATACATTCAACACTTAAAATTGTAATCAGTACAAAATTGATTAACCACACTATGGCATTTCCTGCATGTGAAAACTGATTAATGTTTTTCCGATAGATAGTGATAGCAGCAAACATCAAATACAATAAAACACCGGCTGCCAGCCAATGTATCCATAAAAACAATACAGCAACGTTTCCATCAATAATTGAATTTCTGAGCTGAATCGATGATTGAATACTTAATAAATAAAAGCAAACGCAAGCTGTTATCATCAGCATTTGCATAATTGCGTTTACACTTAACTGGTACTTTTTTATTGTAAGTAACATAGCGGCAACAAAAACATAGGTAATCAATTGATGCCATGTATTGGGCACTACCAACGAAGTGTTGGTATAGAAATAAAGATTAACACCAAATACGCAGGTAAGATAAAAGATTACCATGCTGACTAAAACCATTATTGTACTTGCCTGCAGGTTCGTTAACCCCAACAACCATTTTTCTTTAGTGTTATGCTTTTTTAACAAAATTGCGAATACGGCAAAAGCAATGATGGCAAAAAGATTGGTGATGAATCCCTGGATTGTGCGGTACAAAACAGGAAGGTGGTGAACAATAGCATCCTCATTGGCATACTCCCAGTCCATTAACAGGCTGCTGATGGTTAATGCCATCACAATGAACGAAGAATATTTAAACACGGCGATATTGCTTCGCTGGTGCAACCAATAAAGCAATACAAATTCTGCACTCCAGAACAGCGTAATACTGTGGCCATGTAATTGTACCGGTGCAGTAAGTGATATAAACGTAAGGGTAAGGCCAATGAGCAGGTAAAGCAGGTTGCGATCGCCTTTTTGTGATATGTAAAAGAACCAGGCCAATCCAAGATTTACAACACCTAGTATAATGGTAAATAATCCCTGGTAAGCACCGTCGTTCCAACAATTAAGATTAAGCATACCGGCTGCATAGTAACCAAATGTTATCACCAATAAAATAGAAAAATCAAAGCCCTTAAATGGCTTACTCGTGCGGATATTATAAACAAGATTCATTGCCAAAAACAACAGGTAAAAAGCGGTAGCAAACAATAAAGCGTTTTTATATTTTAAAAAAGGATCGCTGGTAATTAATTCATTACCGAGCCAACCGCCATAAATAATGACTGTAAAAAATAAAGCGATCACGTTAATAGCCGGCCACTTTTTAAAATAAGAAAGTGCCAACATTCCAATATTTAAAATGATGAGGTAACTGAATAGAATAACATAATTACCGCTGCCTGTACTTACGAGAAAAGGTGTGATAAAACCTCCGATTGCTGCTATGACGGCCAACTCCAGTTTATCATATAAAAGAGAAAGCAGCACGGCAAAAATGGTGATGACAACCATTATAACAAAGGCCGCCGTTTGTGAGAATAAATGATATTGATGAAACGCAAAAGCGATGGTAAAATAAAACACAGCAATTCCTCCACCTGCAAGTACAGAACTGAAAGAACGATAACTGTTGCGCAGGTAATGCGCCAATCCAACCAGGATAACGCCACAACCTAAACCAATACATACACGCCCGGTTTCATTGATCCAATCCTGGTCGATTGCATATTTTACAAAAAATGCGATGCCCAATACAAGAACAGTAATGCCTATTTTATTGATGAGATTTTCGCCAATAAATTTCTCCAGGTCGGGATTGTTTCTCATCCATTGCTGCGTCCAGCTTTCCTGCACGGGAGCAGGAATATATGGTGTTGTTGAAGTAGGTTGAGAAGCTTTTTCTTCATCTGAAAATGTCTCTGCAGGTATTGATTCAACTGTTGGTTTTTGGTCTGCTATTATTTTTTCTTCAAGTGGATTAACAACTGTTTCAACAATTGGTTCAATCGGAATAATTGGGCGCCATTGCACAACAGTTTCGTCAGTAGGTTTTACAGGTACGTTTGTTATTGGCGCTAGTGAAGCGGGAGAAATATTGTTGTCCTTTAAAGCCTCCAGTTCTTTTTTAAGCGATTGAAAATATTGATAATTTTTCTCTGCTGATGCCCGGTGTAAAGATTTTATTTTGACCAATAAAATAATGATGATAACAAATGCAATAAAAATCAAGGCTTCCATAGCAGCATGTTTTTGGGTATGTTGCAGCAAGATAAGTTGCTGCAATTAAATTATGCTGAAATAGTTGTGAAATTTTTCTGTAATGTGTATCAGGCTTTTATTTCAAGATAAATCGGACAATGGTCGCTATGCTTTATTTGGTCGTAAATATCAGCATCTATTAACTGTGATTTGAGTGGTTCAGTTACGGTGATATAATCGATACGCCATCCTTTGTTGTTTAAACGTACAGTTGGAAAGCGTTGGCTCCACCAACTATAACGGTGTGGCTCTGGATGAAATACACGAAACGTATCGATCCAGCCACTTTCTAAAAATTTTGTCATCCACGCTCTTTCCTCTGGTAAAAACCCGCTGCTCTTTTTATTGCCTTTCGGATCGTGAATATCAATTTCTTCATGGGCAATATTGTAATCGCCGCATAATATTAGTTTGGGATTTTTTTTCTTAAGCTTGTTGAGATAAGCATGAAATTCATCCAGCCATTCATATTTAAATTGCTGCCGTAAGTCGCCACTGGTCCCTGATGGGAAATAGGCATTGATTAAACGAATGTCTCCAAAGTCAACTTGTATAACACGGCCCTCTGCATCGCTTACTGGAATATTGCAGCCAATGCACACATTGGTAGGTTTTATTTTTGTAAAGATGGCAACACCGCTGTATCCTTTTTTTTCGGCACTGAACCAATGATGTTCGAAGCCCAATGCTTCCAATTGCTTAATGTCTACATCATCTTTGGTAGCCTTTGTTTCCTGCAGGCAAATAACATCTGCCGGATTTGTTTTTAACCAATCGATAAAGCCTTTTTTAAAAGCGGCCCTGATGCCATTGACATTGTAGGAAATAATACGCATGGAGAAGTAGATTTAAATTTGTGCCTGTAAATTTAGCAAAGACTATTGTAAAACCAACAATGGGTTATTTAATGTAATGTTGAAATTTTCTGTACTGGCTTTTAATGTAGATCATCTATTCGTAACTATTGTGTGACAAATCCAGGCAAAAAAAAGGCCCCTATTATTTATGTCAAGGCAATTAAAAAAGCTTTTGAGTTTGTCGTAAGAAACTTAAGTACACCACAAAAAAAATAGTATAAATGGAAAATATTGTTGTTAATCCAAAATCGGGCTTAGCCATCTTCTTACATCTTCCAACGGCATTTCTTTTCTTGAAGCATAATCAAGCAATTGATCTTCATTGATTTTGCCCACACCAAAATATTTGCTTTGCGGATGTGCAAAATACCAACCGCTCACTGAAGAAGCCGGATACATAGCAAGCGATTCCGTTAAGGTAATACCCGTAGCTTCTTTACCACCCAACATTTCAAATAATTTATATTTTTCAGTATGATCCGGACAAGCAGGATAACCCGGTGCCGGACGAATGCCCTGGTATTCTTCCTTAATTAATGCTTCATTGCTCAGGTGCTCTTCACTTACATAGCCCCAATATTCAGTTCTGGTTTTTTTGTGTAATAATTCTGCAAAGGCTTCGGCCAGCCGATCGGCAAGGGCCTGTAAAATAATCTTGTTATAATCATCCAGGTTGTCTTCAAACTTTTTGATGTGGGTTTCAATGCCTTCAATTGTTACAGCAAAGGCACCAATGAAATCAGCCCCCTGTCCCCCGAAGGGGGAACCCGGATTGCTACCTGCTTTGATAGACGGTTGATCTTTTAATATTGCTACAATTTTATTTAGAACATTTTCTGTATTTCCAATCACTTCATCATTTGTAAACCTTATAACTTTAAATCCTTTTCCTTCAAGCCAAGCCGTTCTTACTTCATCCGCTTCTGCATTTTCGGGCAGTTGATGAATCAAACCATCTATTTCAATAACAAGCCTACTATCAAGGCAAACAATATCAGCAATGTAAGACCCAATAATATGTTGCCGCCTAAATTTAAATCCATCAAGCTGTTTTGATTTAATAATGTGCCAAAGTGTTTGTTCGGCCTTTGTGGGTTTAGCACGATGTGTTAAAGCAAAAGCTTTCAAAAGCGAATAAGTCAAAGGGTCGGCCATCTCATATCCGAAGCCAGCTTTAACCACCCCTTCCTCTCGGGAAGGGGCTTCAGCAGATTCACCAACCAGCTCAACGTTTGTCGGGGATGGGCTGCTGTTCGCCATTATAAAATCCGCCAAAGAAATATTCGGTTGCCCCACCGCCTTCTTAATCTGCTGCCGCAAAAATTCCAGTTTAACAAAGCCGTTATCCGTATCAACAACAATCGTATCCGGTGCAGTTCTTTCAGCAGGCCAAAAACCAATCGCACCTCTTGCACTCAGCCATTTTTCATCGATGATTTGTTGTAGTAATTTCCTGGCATCCTTGTAAAGGTTCGTAGCTGCTTCACCAATCACTTCATCCGAAAGCAATGCCGGAAACTTGCCATGCATTTCCCAGGCAATAAAGAAAGGCTGCCAGTCAATGTATTCCGCTATTTCAGCAAGGTCGTAGTCTTTAAATATTTTAGTTCCGGTAAAGCTGGGTTCTACCGGTTTAAAATTCGTCCAATCAATTGCTGCTCCGTTTTGTTGTGCTTCTGCAAAAGGCAAATAATTTTTTATCATTTTACGGTTCCCAAAATCTTCCTTTAACCGATCGTATTCTTTTTTAATGCCACCTAAAAAGACTGGCTTGGTTTCTTTGTTGAGTAAGCTGCCTGCAACAGTTACACTGCGACTTGCATCCAGCACATGAATTACACCGTTATCATATTCCTGTGCAATTTTTACAGCCGTGTGCATACGTGATGTGGTGGCGCCACCGATCATCAATGGTAAGTCAAGTTGCTGCCTTTTCATTTCTTTGGCAAAGTGTACCATCTCATCCAGCGAGGGAGTAATAAGGCCGCTCAATCCAATAATATCCACCTTATGTTTTTTTGCTTCTGCCAATATTTTGTCAGAAGGCACCATAACACCCAGGTCAATAATATCGTACCCATTGCAACCTAGTACGACACCCACAATATTTTTACCAATATCATGTACATCACCTTTTACAGTGGCCAGTAATATTTTAGCAGCACCTGCCGCTTCCTCGTTGGTAGTGCCTGCAGTAAGATGCGCCTGTCTTCTATCTTCTTTTTCCTGTTCAATAAATGGCGTTAAAACCGCCACTGCTTTTTTCATTACACGGGCACTTTTTACTACCTGTGGTAAAAACATTTTGCCTGCACCAAATAAATCACCCACGATGTTCATACCATCCATTAACGGGCCTTCAATTACATCCAGTGGCTTGGGATATTTTAAACGGGCTTCTTCTGTATCGGCATCAATATAATCTGTAATGCCATTTACAAGTGAATGTGCCAACCGCTTTTCAACCGCATCCTGGCGCCAGGTTTCGTCTTTAATATTTTCTTTGCCTTTCGATTTTACCGTATCTGCAAACTGAATTAGTTTTTCAGTTGCTTCGTTGTTATCGTTGTTGTGGTTCAGCAATACATCTTCGCAAAGCTGTCGCAGCACTGGTTCTATCTCATCGTATACTACCAACTGGCCCGCATTTACAATACCCATATCCATACCTGCATGAATAGCATAATACAGAAACACACTATGTATCGCTTCTCTTACATGATCATTTCCCCTGAAAGAAAACGATACATTACTTACACCACCACTCACTTTGGTGAGCGGCATCAGTCTTTTTATTTCACGGGTTGCTTCAATAAAATCTACTGCATAATTGTTATGTTCTTCAATACCGGTAGCTACTGCAAAAATGTTAGGATCAAAAATGATATCCTGCGGATGGTAGCCCACCTGCTCGGTTAAAATTTTATAAGCACGGTGACAAATTTCTATTTTACGTGCCTTGGTATCTGCCTGTCCTACTTCATCAAAGGCCATTACAATTACAGAAGCTCCATAACTCTGGCAGATAAACGCCTGTTCAATAAATTTTGCTTCACCCTCTTTCATCGAAATAGAGTTAACAATACATTTTCCCTGCACACATTTCAAACCCGCTTCAATGATCTCAAATTTTGAAGAGTCAATCATGATGGGGATTTTCGCAATATCCGGTTCGGCCTGTACCAGGTTCAAAAATGTGGTCATCGCTTCCACACCTTCCAGCATGGCGTCATCCATATTTATATCCAGTACCTGTGCGCCGTTTTCTACCTGCTGACGGGCAACAGAAAGCGCCTGCTCATACTCACCGGAGCGGATAAGCCTTGCAAATTTTTTACTACCGGTTACGTTGGTACGCTCACCAACATTTACAAAATTTGTTTCGGGCCTCACCACTAATGGCTCTAGTCCGCTTAACCTCAAAAATGGTTTGATATGTGTGTGTTCGCTCATTTGATATTTTTTTGAAACCGGCGATGCAACCCTGATTAAACTTTGGTGGCGACCAGTCTATTCCGTATTTTAATCGGGACTCCGTTCAGCTATTGAATTTCTATTTTACTTTTTATTGTGCACTTAACAATTTCAAAATTTGCTTTTCAGGAAAATATACTTTGTATTTGCTTGCAAAAATTTGTGTATTGCCCTTGCCCAATGTATATTTTATGGTACTTTCTTTTTTGTTTTTACATAGGATAATGCCAATGTTTTTATTTTCATCACCTGCTTTTATTTCTTCATCGTAATAATTTACATACATCTGCATCTGGCCTAAATCCAGGTGTTTTAAAGTGCCTATTTTTAAATCAATCAACACAAAGCAACGCAATAACCTATGGTAGAAAACCAGGTCAATTTTATAATCATCGCCATCCAGCTTAATTCTTTTTTGTCTGTCCACAAATAAAAAGCCTTTTCCCAGTTCCAGTAAAAAATGTTCTAACTTATTTATGATGGCTTTTTCCAAATCATTTTCACTGTAAAATTCCCTTTCCTGTAAATCTAAAAACTCCAGTATATAAGGATCTTTTATTGCATCCGAAGGTTTATCAACGCGATGCCCTTTTTTGCTGAGTTCTTTTACCCTGGCTTTATTTCTACTTAACGCAAGACGTTCAAATAATGCACTTTCGTATTGCCGTTTTAATTCTCTCAAACTCCAGTTTTCCGCGGCTGCTTCTATTTGGTAAAATTTACGCTCAATTGCGTTTTCGATATTCGTTAGTAAAATATAATGCGACCATGAAAGTTTAAATGGAGACAAAACCAATTTCCGAGACAGTGTCTCGGATTTTTGAAGTGCCTGGGATTTCCGAGACAGTGTCTCGGATTTTTGATTTTTACTGATATGCTTTAGGTAATCATTTTTGTATACCAGGTAAAACTTCCGCATATTTTCTAAATTGTCAATAGAAAATCCTCTTCCTAAAGCAGTTGTAAGTTTAGCAGATAAATTGGGTAACGTTTCTTTTGCATATAAAGCTTTGCTGCTTCCCTGTTGCTCAAACTCTACAATTAATTTTCCTATATGAAAATATGTTTCGGTTAATGTAGTATTAACAACGGTATATAATTCCTCCTTGCTTTTTGTTACAAGCGTTTTTATTTTATTTAAAAGTTGTATGGTAGTTGTTTTATTCAATTGGGATGACTGTATAATTTTATTTGGGGTATGCCGAACCGATAATGTAATTCTACATTGCTTCTTCCAATACCGGTAATTCTCTTGGTTTAAATTTAGCCACTTCGTCTGCAATGTGTTTAATATGATCTGGTGTGGTACCGCAGCAACCGCCTACAATATTCAACCAGCCATTGGCTGCCCACTCTTCAATAATATGTGCTGTTTCATGTGGTTGTTCGTCGTACTCACCAAAAGCATTTGGCAGGCCCGCGTTTGGATAAGCCGAAGTATAACAACCGGCAATGGTTGATAACTCTTCAATATGCGGCCGCATTTCCTGCGCACCCAATGCACAGTTAAGGCCCACACTAATCGGATTGGCATGTGCTACCGAAATGTAAAATGCTTCCAGTGTTTGTCCGCTTAAAGTTCTGCCGCTGGCATCAGTAATAGTGCCTGAAATCATGATGGGTAACTCGGGTGTACCAGTTGCCCTGAAATGTTTTTTAGCGGCATAAATGGCTGCCTTAGCATTCAATGTATCAAAGATTGTTTCAATCAGCAACAAATCCACACCCCCTTCAATTAATCCTTTAATTTGTTCAGTATAAGCGGCTGCCACTTCATCAAAAGTTACTGCCCTAAAACCGGGGTTGTTTACATCCGGTGATAGGGATAATGTTTTATTTAAAGGCCCAATAGCGCCAGCAACGAAACGTGGCTTGTCGGGATTTTTTGCGGTGTATTCGTCTGCAGCAATTCTGGCGCATTTTGCAGAAGCAACATTCATTTCATACGCTATTGATTGCATATCATAATCTGCCTGCGCAATTACTGTACTGCTAAATGTATTGGTTTCAATAATGTCAGCACCTGCCTCCAGGTATTGTTTATGTATGCCGATGATGACGTCAGGTTGGGTGATGCTTAACAAATCATTATTGCCTTTTACATCGGTGTGCCAGTCCTTAAATCTTTCTCCGCGGTAATCGGCTTCTTCAAGTTTGTGGCGCTGTATCATGGTGCCCATTGCTCCGTCAATGATGAGGATTCTATCTTTCAGGCATTCCTGTATCGTTTTTTTCATGTATATGAAAGTTAAATTATTATCAAAAAATTGAAGTGAGTTCCGATGAATCGGAATTATGATAACACAACGATGCTGAACATAGCTGTTGAGGCTCACTAAAAAAATAACTATAAACTTTTAAACGAGAATCAATCCGGGAGAAGAGTTGCAGAATTGCTTTCGTTTATTAGTTCAATTGTAACAAGATTTACGGGCTGAACAATAAACAAATCTGTCCGTAAACTGGCGCAAAATTAAGGCAACTGTACGGTTTTACAAAATACTATGTACGCTGGAGCTAGGTTTGGCAAAGTCTTATTACACGGATTATTACGAATTACACTAATTCCTGAATATAGTTTGGTAATTCGTGTAATAAAAAAAAGTCAGTGTTTACTTAGCCCAACATTAATTTAGTTGCCGGACACTATATAATTTTCAACCGGTATGCGGTTGCTGATGCTTTTGGCAAGCGTCATTTCATCAGCATATTCCAGCTCGCCGCCAAAGGCAATACCACGGGCAATGGTGGTTATTTTTACGGGAATATTTTTAAGTCGCTTACTCACATAATAAATGGTGGTATCGCCCTGGATATTGGCGTTTAAGGCGAATATGATTTCGGTGATGGTTTCACTTTCAACACGTTGAACAAGCGAATCAATATTAAGCTGTTCGGGGCCAATGCCATCCAACGGAGAAATGATGCCACCCAACACATGGTATACACCATTGAATTGCTGCGTGCTTTCAATAGCAATTACATCCCGAATATTTTCAACCACGCAAAGTAAGTCTTGCTTACGGGATGTATTGCTACAGATATTACAAAGATTGCTGTCGGAAATATTATGGCAGCGGGCACAAAATTTTATTTCGGCCTTCATAAGGGAAATTGCTTCGCTGAACTGGGTTACTTCGCCGGAGTCTTGTTTAATAAGATGCAGCACAAGGCGAAGGGCAGTTTTTTTTCCAATGCCGGGTAATTTGGCAAATTGGTTGACGGCATTTTCCAGAAGAGCAGAAGAAAAAATCATGTTGCAAATATAATTGATAATGCAAAAGCAGGCGATTAGATAATGATGGGTAAGGCGGTGGTCGCTTACTTATCAACTTTTAATTTAACGTCCCGCTCATTATCCCAGTTGGCTTTTATGGTTAATTTACTATCGAGGGTAACCGCAACTTCCGGCTGAATCCTTTTCTCATAATTGCCCGTATCCCAAATGCCATTGTTATTGGTATCGTATAAAAGGCGCAATTCATAATCGCCGGGAGGAAATAATTTATCGCTCCATTGTGCCGATGTAATGGGTATCGATCTATAGATTTCTTCACTTTTTACAAATTGCAAGACCGGGTGTACCGAAAGGTCCAGGTCAGAAAAGCGCAATACGATGTTGCCATAATCGGTTGTTTTCTTTGAGCTAAATTTAATGGTATCAGACCTGGCTAATTCAGCATCAGTTGAATCTGTCATGGAGTTTTTTTCTACCAATAGGCGATAGGCAGTATTTTCTGTCCACGGAATTTTAATAGTGATTCCTTTCGCTGTTGAATCGAGTGTAACGGTAGCGGCTATTTTGTTATAAAGTGTATCTGTTACATAAATTTTCGTGGGGTCAAATGTTTTTAATGGACGGTTGGTGGTAAGTACCAGGTTGGTCAACAAGTCTTGTGAATTGCTACTTAAATTGGTCGTGTATTTAAATTTTTTGTCGGCCGCAGTTGGCGCCTTGGAAGCAGCCGGTGCTTTTTTCTCATCTTTTTCTTCTGCGAATGCGTAGAGCTTTATAGGTGCCGTACTATCTTTTACTTCAATGACTGAATCGGCAAATGCAAACATTTCAACTTTTGAATTATAGGTTTTGCTACCGTCACCGTCTCTTAATCCATACATTTTATAGATGCCTTGCGAAAGATTGGTGAAATGAAATTCGCCTTTACCATTCAGTCTTGCTATGTAATCGGGCTTTCTTTTATGTACCACAGAGTCATCTACATTCCGATAGAGTAAGGCTATAAACGTGCTGTCTACTTTACCGGTTTCAGCAATTACAAGTTTACCGGAAGCCTTCAACGAATCGATGGTGCTACCTGTTGAAAATACATAGGTAAAGTCTTTATAAGGATTGCCTTCATTATTATCGCGGATGGCATTGCCAAAATTGATAGCGTAGGTAGTGTTGGGAATTAAGGTGTCCTTTAATTTTACCGTAACGGTTTTCAACTTAAAATCAACCGTTGGATTAATTTTTGGATAAGGAGAAACCAATAAATTAGTTTGAATATCTTTTACGTCGATATACTCATCAAAAGTAAAAACGATTTTTTTTTCTTTAAAATTGGTTGCTTTTTGTTGTGGAACAGCGCTAATTAAAACCGGCGCCAATGTATCCCTGGGACCACCTGTAGGTGAGCCTATCTGTGCACAACTACTGCCCCCGATGCTAATAAAATAAATGCCGAATGCTATGCCGATGCTATATAATAAATGCCTGATCTTCATTCCTTGAAATTAAGTTGCAAACTTAGGCCCTTTCTTTTGTTTGCTGTTTTTGTAAATCATAAAGTTGGCTTAATTGGCCATTTCTTCTTCGGCTACATCATGTAATGCCACAGCCAGCTTATTGTCTTTTACAAAATTGCACCACTCACAATCTGGTTTGCCACAGCCCGTTTTAAATTCTTTGTTTTGAATTTTTTGCCAGGTGCTGGTTATTTGCTGTGTAACTGTAACAACATCGGGTTCGGTAATGGTTACTTTTTCAATTTTGTATTCATCATTTACCGGTTCAATAAAATCAAACTCGGTACTGATAACCTGCCAGTCATTGGTGGCATCATTGTCCATTAAAATTTTATAGAAAACGGCTTGCCGCCAGTAATCGCCGCCATTTGGTTCTTTATCGCCGGGTGTTACAAGTTTTTTGAGTGCACTTTCATATTTGCCGGTTTTATAATCAACAACGTTTACCTGTTTGCCATTAAACTCCAGCTTATCCAATTTACCATTAATGGGCACATGATTAACCAATATATTACGGATTGATTTTTCGGCAATTACAACTTTGCTCCAGCGGTCAATGTAGTAATTGTAATAGGCAGGTAGTATTTTTTCGCCATATTCAAGCCTTCTTTTAAATTGTTCCGGTGTAAACGCTTCCCGGTTATTTTTCATATACAATTTAAATTCACGTAAAAATTCCATGCTTGAAGGAAAGGTGTTGTTGTTTGTTCTCATTTTTTTAAACAACATTTCTACTGCGTAATGTACGGCACTACCAAATGCCATGTTTTCGTTTTTGGCAGCAGGTACCCGTAACAGGTTTTGATAATAAAACTTTAGCGGACAGTTTAAATAATTGCTAAGATGCGTAACACTAAGCGTATAACGTTTAAGCAACTGATCAATGTACTCATCTTCAACAAGCGCTATTTCGGGCCTTGCTTTTTCGATAAACTGCAATGCCAGGTAATCTGTCAATAAATTTTCGGGCACTTGTTTTAATGCGGGCTGCAAATCGCTGGTTTCAATAATTTCGGTTACGAAACTACTTTTTACAAGCGGCTTGTCATTGGCATTTTTCTGCGGATAAGAAATATGCAAATGCGTTTTAGCCCTGGTAATGGCAACATAAAACAAGCGTCGGCTTTCTTCAAGACTGGTGGCAATATTGGTATTACTCACCAGGTTGTCGGGCAATTTATAAGAACGGTTACTACCGGCGCTGGTTTCATCCCAGATATCTTTACTACAACCAATCACAAACACATGGGCAAATTCTGATCCTTTGGAACCATGTGCAGTAATCATATTCACGCCTTCTTCGGATGAGCTTACTTTATTAAGTGAAATGCCTAATTTATTTTTTCGCATGGTTTCAATACCTGCCAAAAACTCGTGCAGGTTTAACTCTGGATTGCGTTTAGTTTCTACTTTCAGGAAATTAAAAAATGCATACAATAGTTGCATCAGCCAGGGCTTTTCATGACTATGGATGATGTAGGAAAGAACGCCAGCTTTTTGAATAACCATTTCCAACAGTCCTTGCAGGGTTTCATTTACAGATGCCTTCATCAGCTTTTCAAGTGTGTCACTTATCTCTTTAACCGTATGTCCGTTTGGTTGACTAAAAAGATCAGCCTGCGGAACAGGCGACTCAGCTATTAAACTCCTGATTGAATATACTTCCTGGCGACTGCCCCGGTTTTTAGTATTGGCAGCAATACTAAGTTTAGCAATTTCCAATGGCGATACCTGGAAGAAATCGCTGTGCAGCATTTTGAATAAGATATCATCGGCACTGTAAGGAATGTATAATTCTTTATCAATCCAGGTAAGCAGGTGAATGATATTATTGATCAACGGCGTTTGCAGCAGGTCCGTTTTCTTTTTAGCGTTTACGGGAATATTCTTCGCTTCCAGTAAACTGGTTATCTCCGCTACCTGAGAGTGGTTGCGATAAATAACTGCTATGTTCTTGCCACTGATGCCTTGTTGGGTAAGTGCTTCAATTTGTAGCGCTACATCTATGGCTTCCTGTGTACTGTTGTTATATTCGGAAATGGCAGGCTCAATGGAAAGGCCCTGCAGGTTGCTGTTGGATGCAATCAGTGGTTTATCATTTTCTATTGATACGGTTCTAAGGCTATTGTGTATAATTAGCTGATGTGCTGTATCTAAAATATTTTGAGTAGACCGGTAATTGTGTACCAGGTCAATTTTTGTAAGATCGGCCTGGTATTTATTTTCAAACTCTATAATGTTTTCTACGTTGGCATCCTGGAAAGAAAAAATACTTTGATCTGCATCACCCACTACAAAAATGTTGGGCGTTTGCCAATAGGCGGTAAGGTGTTTTAATAATAGGTTTTGAGACCGGCTGGTATCCTGGAATTCATCTACCAGCAGGTAAAGGAATTTCTCCTGGTAGTTCAACAGTATGTCGGGGTTTTTCTCAAATGCATCCAACACCCAAAGTATCATGTCATCAAAATTGTATCGCCCGGCATCGGCCATCATTTTGTTATACCGGGGATACAGGTTTACCGCGGCACGCAACATTTCCATCTTCTCCGTTTCTTCTTTAATGGCAGCAGGTTTAGGGTCGCCGGCATTAAATTCCTTATACTTTCTTTTATAAAAAAAGCCTTCTTTGGTTGGCAGTTCCAGTAAGTAACTATCTATTCTTTCACTCAGGTATTCGGGGGTCCAGGCTTCTTTTTTAATGATGCTGTACAAGGCCTTCATCCGGTTTTTTTCGTAATACACTTCACCACGAAAACGCTTCAACGGATTATCTTTTTCAATGCTGTCAATCAGTTTATAATACAGGTCAATTTCTTCCAGGTCGCCAATGGGCTCCAGGTTCATCTTGCCAAAATAGGTTAGGTTATCCTGGATTACTTCGTTGCAAAAAGAGTGGAACGTATGTATCTGAACTTTGTATGCGGCGCTACCAATCAGTTTTAGCAGGCGGTTACGCATTTCTACGGCGCCATTATCTGTGTAGGTAAGGCAAAGAATATTGTTGGCATCGGTATCTGTTTCGCTTAAAATGTTGCCGATGCGAAGCGCCAATATTTGCGTTTTACCGGTACCCGGACCAGCATTTACCATTACCGGCCCCTCAATGGTATCAACAGCTATGCGTTGTTGTGGGTTTAGTTTTTCTAATTCCCCGGTAAAATTTATTTGCAAACTGGTGCGGTAGGTGGACATGTTTCAAAGTTAAGCACCACCATTGAAACCCCTGTAAAAAACGTTGGGTTTGTCTACTTTTTTAAAACCACCAGCATTTTATTTTTAGTCAGCGTCAACTTAAAAGTTGATTGGTTGTTATACGTGCAAATCAATTACATGAGTAAAGTTTATTCTTTAAAAACCGTGCAGAAAATACCTGTGGATGTACCCACTGCATGGGATTTTTTCAGCAACCCGGCTAACCTTTCCAGGATCACTCCTTCCGATATGGGATTTGAAATTATTTCAAAACATAACAAGGAAAAAATGTATGCCGGGCAACTGATTGAATATAAAGTTAGCCCTGTGCTGGGCATACCATTGTATTGGATGACGGAAATTACACACGTGGAAGATCAACAATATTTTGTGGATGAACAGCGATTTGGTCCCTATAGTTTATGGCACCATCAACACCATTTTAAAGCGATTGATGGCGGTGTAGAGATGACCGATATTGTTCATTATAAAATGCCCTTTTGGTTTTTGGGAGATATCGCCAACAGTCTTTTTGTTACAAAGCAATTACAGGTAATATTTGATTTCAGGTTTAAAAAAGTCATTGAGTTATTCGGCGAAATGAACTGATGCCTGGAAGATAGTCCATAAAAAATCCCGGAAAGTCCGGGATCAATTTAAATAAGATGCTTTATGGTAAATCTGCATTATCCAGGCATGCGTGAAATGTATTTTTCCATTTGTTTGATTTGATCAGCAATTTGCGGAGTAGTTGGTTTAAGGCCCTTTGCTTTCCTGAAATATTCTTTACCGGCCCTGAATTCTCTTTTATTGATCATGATAGATGACAACTGTAAAAAAGCTGCGGCCTGGTTTTCTTTATCAGGCAAACCTGAACGAATGGCTCCGCGGATATAAGTTTCTGCCTGCCTCATATCGCCCTTTTGCATGGCAAGCATGCCCAACTGAAGTTTGTTGGCGCCTTCTGCCTGTTTCATTTGGCCGCCCATTATACCGGTACCATCGCCCATTAATTGCTGGCTCTTTTTCAGGTTTTGTTCTGCACCTTCAAAGTTTTGGTCAACCATATCCAGGTTACCTTTTACCGTATAAAAAACAGACCGTATTGGCTTAATAAGTAAGCCCGGGAACCATATTGAACTTAATACTTTTTTGGCGCCTTCCATATCGCCGGTTTCCATGCATTCCTGTATGAGGCGCATGGGGCCAAAAACAAAATGACCCACAATTAGTATTACTGCTGCAAAGTACAAAACGAAAGAGGCCCAAAAACCAGCCTGTACGTTAGTGAAAATCGCTACCGCCAACAATACTACTCCTATCCAAAGGCGGTACTTTATAACTACATTCAACCACTTCATGTCTTAAATTTATTAGGAATGTAAAGATAAGGCTGGTTGATGGATTTTCATTTTCCGATTTTAAATAACAAAATGCACTATTGAATTTGATTTAGAGACCATAAAAATTTACTTTTTTCTCACAAATCAAAATTGAAGACTAACCGATATTGTGGCATATGTGTTTTTTAAAATACCCCAAGGCCCGTTGTTAAATTAAAAATATAGTTATATGATAAGGGGTGGATATTGTATGGATAAATTGTTTATTATTGTTAAACAGGCACTTAAAGCGACTGATGCTATACCTGAACTATCAAAACATATATTTTGCATGAAAATATTTAAGCTCAGTTTTCTAACTTTTTTAATCATCTTTCTTTTTTCTTCGTCACAACTTTTAGCTCAGTTAAATGAAAGCGACAGCATTTTTTACCATGCGGCAGTTAGCAATGCAAAAGAGCTTTATCGTCAATCGGAAAAATTGCAGCCGAGGCTATTGAATGGTAGAAAATATAAGCCTTACAGAATTGCATTTATTGGAGGTACACCTTTTTTTCAAACAGATGAGTTTATAGACGGTTCCATTGTTTATGAAGACAATTTTTACGATAGTGTGAAACTGTTGTATGACCAGGTTGATGAACGTATAGTGTTCCGGTCAGAATTTGCCATTGAACTAATTGCAGAAAGAATTAAACAATTTTCCATTGCCGGGCATGATTTTATTCGCCTGGAAAATGACAGCCTGAACCCCATAGTCAAAACCGGGTTTTACGAAAAACTTTATAGCGGGTCAATTGAATTATACAAAAAAGAAATAAAAAAAATCAAGGAAAATCTTTCCAGCACCGAAGGGATTATGGGCGAAATAGAATTGAAAACAAATTATTATGTGGAAAGGGAGGGACATTTTTATTTGGTTAAAAAAAGTAATAGCCTGTTCGAAGCACTTGGCGGACATAAAAAAGAAGTGCAGCAATTCATGAAAGCAAACGGGCTTAAGCTAAAAAGAAATAAAGACTATACATTATTAAAGATTGCCAGCTACTACGATCAGTTAACCAGGTAATATGAAACAATCTTATTCAATTTTATTGGGATTGATTTTTACTTTTTGTGCAACCAATACTTATGCTCAAACAAAACCTCTTGGACTCATCACTGGCAGTTTTGACAGTACTAAAATCGACGCTTTTGTAAAAACGCTTGAAAGCCAGACGGATTATCGCTACTATTATAACCCTGACGATTTTGACAGTGTTACTTTTTCCTTGTCTGTAAAAGAACAACCATTGACCGAAGTGTTGGCGTTGGCATTTACAGACAAAAACTTATTCTTTTCCATTGATGCTGCAAACCACGTTTTTTTAACAAAGGACAAACAACTAAAAACACAGTTACCCGAAGGGCTACTCGCTGGAATTACTATTGACTCTAACGATAACAATACCGTAAAAAATGTGCAGTTGCCTGTTACAGACTTTAGTAATAAACCCATTCAAAAATCAACGCTTGAAAATAAACTATACCAGGTAGGCGACCGCAACCAGGTAAATAACTTGCCAACAGCTACCCTGGATGGTTATGCGCTGGATTCAAAAACCGGCGAGCCAATTGTAGGAGCTTCTGTTTATGTGGAAAAATTAAAAGTAGGGGCACTCACCGATCAGTTTGGTTATTATAGCATATCGCTTCCAAAAGGGCAGCATACGTTGAGTATACAAAGTGTGGGTATAAGGGATACGAAGCGACAGATTATGTTGAATGGCGATGGTAAAATAAACATTGAGCTGGTAGCACAGGTTACTACTTTAAAGAATGTAACCATGTCGGCGCAGAAGATAAATAATATCAGGAATGCCCAGATGGGGGTACAAAAAATTGATATCAAAACAATCAAACAGGTGCCGGTGGCATTTGGCGAAACGGATATTTTAAGAGTAGTATTGACACTACCTGGCGTAAAGTCTGTTGGTGAAGCAAGTACTGGTTTAAATGTGCGGGGCGGCGCTGCAGATCAAAATCTTATTTTATTTAATGATGCTACCATTTATAACCCTGCTCATTTCTTTGGATTGTTTTCAGCGTTTAATCCTGAGCAGGTAAAAGATGTTGAACTGTATAAAAGCAGTATTCCGGCAAGGTTTGGCGGAAGGCTTTCTTCAGTAATTGATATCAACAGCAGGGAAGGAAATAAAAAGCAACTAGCAGGTTCCGCTGGTATTGGTTTGCTTACCAGCAGGTTTAATCTTGAAGGCCCGCTTGTAAAAAACAAGTCGTCTTTTTTACTGGGAGCCAGAACAACTTATGCCAAATGGTTGCTGAATATTTTACCCGACCAATACAAAAACAGCCGGGCATCTTTCAATGATTTTAATCTTAACATCAATCATGAGTTAAGTAAAAAAAGCACTTTATACCTTACAGGCTACATGAGTAATGACCGCTTTAATCTTAACAGCGATACTTTTTATACCTATGGAAACAGGAACCTGTCGCTAAAGCTTAAGCAAGTATTTAATAATAAATTAAATGCGCTGGCAACCATTGGGTACGACCGGTATCAATACAATATTTCAAGCGAACATAATCCCATCAATGCATACAAACTTGGTTTCGATATTAACCAAACTTATTTTAAAATGCACTTTAATTATTTCGCAAATTCCAAACATAAAATTGAATTTGGCCTGAATTCAATGTTATATAAGCTGCATCCGGGCAACTATGAACCCGATGGGCCAAAATCGCTGGTGGTTGCGGATACGGTGGCTACGGAACAAGCGCTGGAATCAGCACTTTATTTGAGTGACCGGTATAATGTATCAAACAAGTTTTCGATAGATGGTGGCCTGCGCTTTTCAGTATTTAATTACCTGGGACCACAAAATATAAATACTTATCCTGCTGGTTTGCCGAGAACAGAAGATAATATTGTGACAATAGTACCTTATACCGGTAATTCATTTATTAAAACTTATGGCGGTCCGGAATATCGCTTGTCTGCCCGCTATTCTTTTTCCGATAGCTTTTCTGTAAAAGCTGCATTTAATACCCAGCGGCAATACATCCACTCTATCTCCAATATTACTTCAATGGCGCCAACGGATATCTGGAAACTGAGTGATCCAAATATTAAACCGCAGCTTGGCAGCCAAATATCATTGGGACTTTATAAAAATTTAAAGAACAATACTATTGAAGCATCAGTAGAAGTATATTATAAAAAAATTCAGGATTACCTTGATTATAAAAGCGGTGCAGTACTCATCATGAATCATCATTTGGAAACGGACGTGATTAATACAAGGGGCAAGGCTTATGGGGTGGAATTACTCATTAAAAAACTAACTGGTAAACTAAATGGTTGGATCAGCTATACCTATTCCCGAACCTTCCTTAAAATGGATGATCCAATTGCCGGGGAACTCATTAATAAAGGAAATTTTTACCCCGCTAATTATGATAAGCCACATGACGTTACATTCATTGGTAACTACAGGGTCAGTCACAGGTTTAGTATTTCTTTAAATGCAACTTATAGCACCGGAAGGCCCATCACATTGCCCGTTGCAACATTTTATTATGGTGGTTCGCAGCGCACTTTATATGCAGATAGAAACGCTTATCGCATACCCGATTATTTCCGCACCGATTTTTCCATGAATATTGAAGGCAATCATAAAATACATCAGTTAACACACAATTCATGGACCATTGGGGTATATAATTTAACCGGAAGAAAAAATCCATATTCTGTTTATTTTATTTCTGAAGGGGGTGTTATTAATGGGTATAAATTATCCATTTTTGGCAGCGCCATTCCTTATATCAATTTTAATATCAGGTTTTAAAATAATTGTATGAAACAAATTTTGGTCGGCTGGCTTTTGCTGATATTACTGGCAGGGTGTAAAGAAAAATACCAACTGCCTTTTACCACGCCTGATACTGGTTACCTGGTGGTAGAAGGCATCGTCAATCAGGGGCCTGGTGATAGTTATATTGAATTAAGTCGCACTAATAAATTAAGTACTACCGGTAAAAAAGTAGAGGCGGGAGCAAGGGTAATGGTAGAAGGACAGGATAACAGCAGCTTTGCGTTATTGGAAACTAATACCGGGCGATATACGGCCACGCTAAATCTAAACAGCACTCAAAATTACCGGCTACGTATTAAGACATTGGATGGTAAAGAATACCTTTCTGATTTTGCTGTTGTAAAAGCAGTGCCGGCAATTGATAGTATCAGTTGGCAAAAAGAAACTGAAGGCGTGCAGTTATATATAAATGCACATGACGCACAAAACCAGACACTTTATTACCTGTGGGATTACCAGGAAACCTGGGAGTATCATTCACCCTTTCGATCTGTATTAAAGTTTGTAACAAGGCCCGGACCAAACGGAAGAACGCTTGCAGACATTGCATATATCGATCCAATTGGCCACAATTCAGATACAACCATTTACAAATGTTGGAACTCATTTAATTCAACCCAAATACTTATTGGCAGTTCCGCCAAATTATCGCAGGATGTTATATACAAACCCTTGTTGAAAATACCTACCGCAAATAAAAAGCTAAGTGTGTTGTATAGTGTAAACCTGCGGCAGTTTGCAATTACAAAAGAAGGCTATGAGTTCCTTGAAAAGTTGAAAAAAAATACAGAAGAAAACGGTTCTGTTTTTGATCCGCAACCTTCACAACTAAAAGGGAATATCCATTGCGTTACTAATCCTGAAGAACCCGTTATTGGTTATTTGAATATATCTACCGTAGCAGAGAAAAGAATTTTTATCGATAATACAGAAGTGATTCCGTGGAACTATCAAACCGGATGCGTAGAAGATGTGGTAAAAAACGATGTTGATAGCATTACAGATTCGTGGAGAAGTGGGTTGGTACCTACAACACCTTTGATGCTGGCGGGCCCTTCAATTCTTACTTTTGGCGCAACTAGTCTTTCTTGCATTGACTGCACACTTTCCGGAACCAATGTAAAGCCATCATTTTGGCCATAATAATATCTATACACTTATGTATAAAAGAATCTTCGTATAATGACAATTTATCTAAAAGATCTGTGTACTAACAGCACAAAAAAAGTGGTAATGTGTTTGTTGCTGGTGGCGGCAATTTCAAAACTAACTGGTCAGTCAATTGAAACAAGCATTGTTCAATCTTTTGATGCAGCCCGTAAAAATGCTTTACAGGAAAAAATGTTTGTGCATACGGATAAAGACTTTTACCTGGCGGGAGAAATATGCTGGTTTAAAATTTACACAGTAGATGCATTTTTTCATCAACCGCTTGATTTAAGCACGGTTGCTTACGCAGAATTATTAGATAAAAATAACCAGCCCGTAATACAGGCAAAAATTTCGTTGAAAAGTGGTGGCGGCGATGGTTCGGTTTACATTCCGTTTACATTAAATTCAGGCTATTATAAATTAAGGGCATATAGCAAATGGATGAAAAATTTTGGCCCTGATTATTATTTCGAAAAGGCCATCCGCATTATAAATACACAGCAGATTCCTATATTATCCAAGGCACCTGTAACACCTTTATATGATATTCAGTTTTTTCCAGAAGGTGGTAATCTTGTAAATGGTATTCAAAGTAAGGTTGCCTTTAAAGTGCTGGATCAAAAAGGAATCGGTACTTCCTGTACGGGTATCCTGGTAAACGATCACAATGATACTTTGCAGAAATTTGAAACCACGAAATTTGGCATGGGTAATTTTATGTTTACACCGGTTGCAAGGATGCATTATTCAGCAATCATCAACCTGCCGGATGGCAAAAAAGTAGTAAAAGATTTGCCGGTTGCATATAACAATGGATATGTAATGCATCTTGAACCGGGTAGTGAAAAACTTACGATAACCGTACAGGCAACTGCAAATGAAAATGGTCAGCAACCAGCTATTGTTTATCTTTTTGTGCATACACGGGGATCGGTAAAAACAGCCTTAACCGCCAATGTATCAAATGGGATCGCCAGTTTTTCTGTATCAAAAAGTTTACTGGGAGATGGTATTTCTCATTTCACCGTATTTAACAACAAGCGGTTACCGGTATGCGAAAGATTATATTTTAAGAACCCTGCAGAAAAGCTGGTTGTGAAAATGACAACCGATGAAAAAGTGTATGGCTTCAGAAAAAAAATAACCATTGGTATCAATGCAAATGGCAATGATGCAAAACCCCTGGAAGCAGATATGTCGATGGCTGTTTATAAAGTTGATTCATTGCAATCACCCGCAGCTTCGGGTATTGGGGAATATCTCTGGCTCAGTTCTGATTTGCCCGGTAATATTGAGTCGCCGGAATACTATTTCAATAACACCAATGATGCAGCAAAAGCAGCAGACAACCTGATGCTGACGAATGGCTGGAGAAGATTTAGGTGGGAAGATATTTTAAAGGATAAAAAGCCAATGTTTACTTATGAGCCGGAATGCAATGGCCATGTTATAACCGGTAAGGTTATCAACAGCCTTACCAATAGTCCGGCGCCTGGCGTTGACGCCTATTTTTCTGTTCCCGGTACTACCCGGTTTCGTACGGCTGTAAGTGATCCGGAAGGGCGGCTGCGATTTGAAATTAAAAATTTTGTGGGTACACCGGGTATCATTTTGCAGGCAAAATCTGGCAATGCAACTACTTATCAAGTGCAAATTGATAATCCTTTCGACAGTAGTTATTCACCAGGTAAACTACCCTTATTTGAAATGCCTGTGAAAGCACCACTCACCTTGCAAGATCAAAATACAGGTATGCAGGTGTTGAATATTTATCATGGCGACACCATTAGGAAGTTGGATGTAACAATGGTTGATACAAGTAAATTTTTCGGCTACCCCAACCAGTTTTTTCTATTGGATAATTATGTACGGTTTGCAACAATGGAAGAAGTGTTGCGTGAATACGTAAGTACCGTAAATGTGCGCAGGCGGGGTGGTAAATATCATCTACCTGTTTTTAATGATGGCGAAGTTTTTGGTGAGATCTTCGATAACGACCCGTTGGTGTTGTTAGATGGTGTACCTGTTTTTGATATGGATAAAATAATTCAATACGATCCGTTGAAAGTGAGAACGCTGGAATCTGTAACTCGGAAATATTTTTATGGCCATCAGGCTTTTGACGGAATTGTAAATCTTAAAACTTATCACGGCAATTTGGAGGGTTTTGAGTTGGATCCAACGGCAACGGTGCTGGATTATGAAGGACTACAATTGCAGCGGGAATTTTACTCACCTGTTTATGAAACACCTGAACAGATAAGCAGCCATTTGCCCGATTTTAGAAATGTATTAAACTGGCTACCCAATATTAAAACCGGGAAAAGCGGTAAATACCAAACTGTATTTTATAGTGCAGATTTACCGGGAAAATATGTAGCCGTTGTTCAAGCGTTAACTGCAGACGGAAAGACCGCCAGCAGCCAGGTATTCTTCGAAATAAAATAGCCCATAAAATAAAAATTATTAAACGGCATTGATTTCCCGGAAGGAGGGCTGATTTTTTTTTACTAACTTGCGCCAGTTATTTTCAAAAACAGTAAACAGGTAATTGAAAATGACCGTATCGGTCCCGTAGTTCAATGGATAGAATAGAAGTTTCCTAAACTTTAGATGTGAGTTCGATTCTCGCCGGGACCACCTAGTTTTTTTCTTATATAAACTTTATATAAGATTGCCGGTGACTGCCACTCTTTTCAAATCAACATTCGTTTTTTTGTTTTTTATTTGCCTTCAAATACGGGTAATGAATATGTATTGTTGCTGAAGACTTATTTAGCCCGTTATATATTCAATTCGGCGTAATGGACATTTATGGTGATAATTTATGCTTCCTTTTTTGAAGTGGACATTTATGGTGGTGTTTATTTTTGTAAAAATCTTCATTTATCATAAATAGTTTAGAGCTTTAATTTATCTGGTCAAACGGAAGTAGGCTCTGCTGGAGAGCAACCTGCCAGGGATCACCAGTCGTCGTCGAAATAAACAATAAAATAGCTGTTGATTTATCAATGGCTATTTTATTTTGATGACATCATGCCTTAAAAAACTCATCTATAAACTTCTTTTTTCTTTTAACAGATAAGCCATTATGGTTTCTTAATTTATTTTTTAAATCTGCAAAATGTCCATCAATGGCGTTAGTTGTATTAGGTATATTTAG
>JBDUEK010000013.1:0-90978 GCA_040002495.1 Ferruginibacter sp. | reverse complement strand
ACAGTGGTGCACTCCTAATTGCCAATTTTGGTGCACTGTCGATTACCGACTACACTGCCTCTTACATTGCCTTTTTCTACTCCTCTTATTGCATTTCGTGAAGTTCCCCAACAGGCGCAGGACTCTGTCCTGTGTCTTTTGTTACTGATATTCGAAATTAGCACTCCAGCGCCTGTTTAGAACAACCCCCAAATGAAATATCAGGATTGAATGAAAATGAAACAAAAAATTTCCACTTTCACTTAAATTAACAGGCGTTGAAAACCATAATTTTCAACACATAAAAAACCCCTGCAATTTGCAAGGGTTCAAAATGTTTTATAGTGTCAATTACAATTCTTCCGCTCCTTCTATCAACACGATGGCTTTATTGTTTAGTATTTCAACAAATCCGCTTTGAATGCTGTATGAAGTAGTAGCCGTTTTATCAGTCAGTATTTTTAGTTTACCTGCTTTTAATGCACTCACCATCGGCGCATGTTTATCCAGTACTTCAAATGATCCGGTGATGCCCGGTAACTGCACACCATACACTTCGCCACTGAATAATTTTTTCTCCGGAGTTAATATTTCTAAAGTCATAGTTGCCCCAAACCCCTAAAGGGGCTTTTGTCTCTGCCTGCTAAAGCATTATGCAAATAGCAAACAGCGTGTTGTTTAACAATATTGCCACTTTTCATTTTATTTAAAAAGATAGCAAGTTTAATTTGTTGAATAAAGAACTAAAAGTACAATGTGCGACGCCAATGAAGCTTAATAGTAATTCAAAAGACGGGCTCAAAAAAATCACATGCCAATAAATTTAAAAACTGGTATTTAAACTGATGTTGTAACAATCTTAGTTCCCCTTTAGGGGACAGGGGCTACGCCTGCGCTGCCGCCATCAACTTCTTACCTTTTTCTACCGCATCTTCCAAGGTACCTACCAGGTTAAATGCTGCTTCAGGATACTCATCTACTTCTCCATCCATAATAGAATTGAAACCGCGGATAGTATCTTCGATAGGCACCAATACACCTTTTAAACCAGTGAACTGTTCAGCCACAAAGAATGGCTGGCTTAGGAAACGTTGTACTTTACGTGCACGTGATACAATCAGTTTATCTTCATCACTCAATTCATCCAAACCAAGGATGGCGATGATATCCTGTAATTCTTTGTAGCGTTGTAAAATTAATTTTACACGGTTAGCTGTATTGTAATGTTCGTCTCCAACGATCAATGGCGTAAGGATTCTTGACGTAGAATCCAATGGATCCACCGCAGGGTAAATACCTAAATCGGCAATTTTACGACTCAATACCGTAGTGGCATCCAAATGCGCAAAAGTTGTTGCCGGAGCCGGATCTGTTAAATCATCCGCTGGTACATATACTGCCTGTACGGAAGTAATTGAACCATTTTTTGTAGATGTAATCCTTTCCTGCATCAAGCCCATTTCGGTTGCTAATGTTGGCTGGTAACCCACCGCAGATGGCATACGGCCTAACAGAGCCGATACCTCAGAACCTGCCTGTGTAAAACGGAAGATATTATCAACGAAAAACAAGATGTCTTTACCCTGACCACTTCCATCGCCATCACGGAAATATTCTGCAATTGTCAAACCACTTAATGCCACACGAGCCCTTGCTCCCGGTGGTTCGTTCATTTGTCCGAATACGAACGTGGCTTTTGATTCTTTTAATCCTTCCAGATCAACAGAACTCAAATCCCATCCGCCTTCTTCCATGCTATGCTTAAATTTTTCGCCATAGTTCATAATACCAGCTTCAATCATCTCTCTCATCAAATCATTTCCTTCTCTTGTACGCTCACCCACACCTGCAAATACAGAAACACCACTATATGCTTTGGCAATATTATTAATCAATTCCTGGATCAATACAGTTTTACCTACGCCAGCTCCACCAAACAAACCAATTTTACCACCTTTTGCATACGGTTCAATCAGGTCAATTACTTTAATACCGGTGAAAAGGATTTCATTGGCAGTACTCAGGTCTTCAAATAATGGTGGTTTTGCGTGAATTGGACGGCCACCAACTTTGCTAACCTGTGGTAAACCATCAATAGCATCGCCGGTTACATTGAATAAACGACCCTTAATACCATCACCAACCGGCATTGCAATTGGCTTACCGGTATCAATTACAACTGTACCACGCACCAGGCCTTCAGTTCCGTCCATCGCAATGGTACGTACACTGTCTTCGCCCAAATGCTGTTGTACTTCCAACACCAAAGTATCGCCGTTATCACGTTTTAACTCTAATGCATTTAAAATTTCAGGAAGCTTGCTATCGTTGTCAAACTGCACGTCTACAACGGCACCAATGATTGACTTAACTTTACCGGTATTGGCCATAAATATTATTTTGTTATATGTAGGTCTGTTTTTACGGCGCAAAGGTAAGGGTTAGGGATTAAAACCTGAAATTTGAGAACTGATATTTTAGTAGTAATCCGTTTTTAATTATGCTGTTATATCCATTGCCTGATTTTTACGTTTAAAATAACCAATAGCCAGTTGACAAAACTTTTGTTTTCAAAAAATAATCAGGAAATTATTGACCGACAGCATATTTATTCCTACTAAAATGGGCAACTTTTTTAAACAAAAACTATAAGTTTTTTAACGTGGCTATTACAATTTAATCTATAATTTCGCATTCAAATTAAACCTTTCCCATTATAATTTGCACCAGGTAAGCATGTAATTACATTTCTAAAAAATAGTGCAATATTTGGCTGAATAAAGAACCAGGATCAATGAAGAAATTGACAAGTACGTTGTTAAAAAGCATTAATACCGGTGTTGTAATACTTTACTTATTGACTTGCCTGATTCCTTATCTACCCACAGGCAAATACTGGATGGTCGCTATTCTTGGCCTTATTTTTCCGATATTATTTTTTATTGTGCTGGCCTTTATGACGGGCTGGATAGTTGCACGATCAAGATGGTTTATGCTTTCGCTTTTTGCCTTAATAATAAGCTGGAAGCAACTTTCTGTGGTTTTTGGATTTACTACTAAATCATTCAGCATTGCAAAATCTTCGGATACACTAAGGGTGTTAACATGGAATGTATCAAGTTGGGGGGAGACCAGTAAAGCACGTATACCTGATCCTGAAATTCATCAACATATGATCAATTTTGTAAAAAGTCAGCGACCAGATGTACTTTGTTTCCAGGAATTTTTTGATCTGGTAAGGCCGGGAAGAGAATACTCAATCATAAAGACTTTCAAAGAAATGGGATACAATTACAGTTATTATGTTAAAACATTCCATGGAGACACAACATATAATATGGGTGTAGCAATTCTATCAAAATTTCCCATGGTTGATACTGTTAAATATTATTATGGTGAAGCGGATTACGCAGAACATCTTATATATGCTGATATTCAATTTCATAATCAGGCAATAAGGGTTTTTACTACTCATCTTCAATCGGTACGTTTTGAAAATGCGCAATATGCCAGCATAAGAAAAATAAAAAGTAAAGATGCAGGCTTAAGTGGATCTAAAACTATTATTGGCAAATTAAAACTTGCCTACCATTACAGGGGAGCCGAAGCTGATCTTGTACGTCAAAAGATTGATGCAAGTCCATATCCGGTGGTTGTTTGCGGCGATTTCAATGATGTGCCTAATTCTTACACATACTTCAAAATAAAGGGCGACTTACAGGATGCGTTTTTAGCAAAGGGCAGTAAACTTGGACGCACTTTTCGGTACCTATCCCCTACTTTAAGAATTGACTATATACTGGCTGATAAGAAGTTTGAGGTTAAACAATTTAACCGCACTATATTACCCTATTCAGATCATTACCCGATTGTTGCGGATTTTGATGTTTCTCCTCCAGGCCCTGATAATTCCAATTTATAATAACTGATATTTCAGTTGTAATTTTAATTGCAGTATGCGTTATCTTGTTAATAAGTCAGTCAAGTCGCAATAATCAGGTAATTTTACAGCCTATATATAAATAGTTATGACAACAGAAACTAAAAGGCAAAAACAGGTTGCGGGACTGATCAATGAAGAATTGAATGATATATTTCGCCGAATGAATTTATTGATGATAGAAGGTGGAATGATATCCATTTCAACTGTAAAAATTACTCCCGATCTTTTTGAAGCCAGGGTTTACTTAAGTATGTTCCAGGTAAAAGACACACAGGCTGCACTTTTAAAGTTTGAAGAAAAAAATAAAGAGATCAGGAAAGAACTCGGAACCCGTGTGCGTCACCAACTACGTAGTATTCCGGAATTGAAATTTTACATTGATGATACATTGGATTACGTTTTTAAAATGGAAGAATTATTTGATAAAATAAAAAAAGAGGACGAGAACAACAAACCTACCGATTAAAAGCATCAAATAATAACCATTAACACCTAACCATTGTACTTAACATTTGCCTGGAGATATTTTAAAGCAAAAAAAAGTGCCAATGCCATTAATATTATTGCATGGGTAACGGTGGGTGTTATTGCTTTTGCAACTGCCTGCCAGATTTTAGTTTTAAGTGTTTTTAATGGTTTTGAGGGATTGGTTAAATCGCTCTATTCATCTTTCTACGCAGATATTAAGGTCGTTCCTGCAAAGGGAAAAACTTTTGTTCTCACCCCTTCACAAATAAAAGAGATCCGGCAACAAGCCGGCGTTGTTGCAATTTCACTGATCGCTGAAGAAAAAGCTTTATTGCAAAATGGAGACATGCAAACCATTGTAAACCTGAAGGGCGTAGATGATAACTACCCCCTGGTAACCGGTGTTGCAGATAAAACAGTGCTGGGAAATTTTGAAACCGGCGATGCAACGAATCCCGGACTCATTGTTGGATCAGGTATTCAAAATGCGGCGGCTATCAGTGTTGGGGGCGCTTTATCCTCCTCAATTCTCACCATTATTTTGCCCAAGAAAATAGCAGTTTCCATTGCTGACCCAATGCAATCCCTGAGTGAAGGCAATGTAACAGCAACCGGAGTGTTTGTCATTCAACCGGATTTTGATAATAAATACGCCATCACAAATATTGATTTTGTAAAACAGCAAATGGGTTTTGCAGCAGAAGAATATAGTGCCGTTGAAATAAAAATTGCTACTACGGCTGAGCCTCAGGAAATCACTAAAAGTCTTTCATTGTTACTTGGCAGTAATTTTAAAGTTCAAACAAAATTTGAACAAAACACCAGTCTTTATAATACTATGCGTTTAGAAAAATGGGCCATTTATGCCGTTTTGACCCTGATTCTTTTAATTGCAGCCTTTAATATGATTAGCGCCCTAACGATGCTTGTGCTGGAAAAACAAAAAGACATCAGCGTTTTGCAAAGCATGGGTGCAGACAAAAGGATGATTTTAAAAATATTTTTGAGCGAAGGACTATTACTTGCAGGTATAGGAGCGGTGTCTGGAATTCTGCTTGCTTTGGCAATTTGCTTTCTGCAATTAAAGTTTCATCTCATAAAGTTGCAGGGCCGTTCTTTTTTGATAGATTATTTCCCGGTAACATTACAAGGTTCCGACTTTCTGTTGGTATCTGGAACGGTTTCAGTTATAGCTTTTTTAGCAGCCTGGTTTCCTGCACGTAAAGCAGCCAGACAATTGATTGAATTGCGATAAATAAATAAGGCTCCCAAATGGAAGCCTCACAATATTATTTCAATTTGATTTTTTATAGAAAAGTCTCACTTAATAATCACCCATAGTTTCAGGTAATTGCGCCAATGCTTTTTGTAGTTGCTCATCGTTCGGAGCAATACCGTGCCATTCGTGGCTTCCTTCCATAAAGTCTACACCTTTACCCATTTCTGTTTTCATTAAAATCACAATGGGCTTACCTTTTCCAACAAAACTTTTAGCAAGGCTCAGGGCGTTGGTTATCTCATCCATATCATTTCCTTTTTCGAGATGGATAACTTCCCAACCAAAAGCTTCAAATTTACCTGCAAGGTCACCTAAGCCCATCACCTTACTGGTTGGGCCATCAATTTGTTGACCATTCCAGTCAATAGCTGAAATCAGGTTATCAACTTTTTTATGAGCTGCAAATAAAATTGCCTCCCAGTTTTGCCCCTCGTCCAGCTCACCATCTCCATGCAATGAATAAACAATACGATCATCCTTATTTATCTTTTTAGCCAGCGCTGCTCCTAATGCCACACTCATTCCTTGTCCGAGTGAACCGCTTGCAACTCTTACACCGGGTAAATGCTCATGCGTTGTTGGATGTCCCTGTAGCCTGCTGTTTAGTTTCCTGAAAGTGGCCAATTCAGTTACCGGAAAATATCCACTTCTTGCTAAAACACTGTAAAATACCGGTGAAATATGACCATTGCTTAAAAAGAATAGATCTTCACCTTCACCATCCATATTAAAAGAAGGCTCATGCTTCATACTATCAAAATACAAAGCTGTTAAATAATCGGCACAACCAAGGGACCCTCCCGGGTGACCACTTTGTACTCCATGTACCATTCGCACGATATCTCTGCGAACCTGACTTGCTATTCCTTTTAAATCATTCATATTTTTTGTTTATGCCGTGCAAACCTACTTCAAAAAGACACATTTGCAAATTAAAAATTAAAACTATTGACCTAAATAGTAGTAATATTTTTACAAATTTCACGTTATCAATTTTCTTATACCAACTTTATAAAGTTCTGCTCATTATAAAACACATGTTTTAATTTTTAAAAGCAACGGATTTTTATTAAGTTGTGTCTAAGTTCTTCGGTTGAGTATCGTTTTCATTAAAAGAGTTTTACATTTGAGTTAAACTCAGCAAATTTTAATATGCCTGGCATGGATAATATCTTACTTAGTGGATCTTTTGCATTTATGATTACGTTTTTTGCTATACCATCAATTATTCAGGTTGCAAGGGAAAAAAAATTATACGATGAGCCAGATGAGCGTAAGGTGCACAAAATGGTAATACCAACCTTAGGCGGCTTAGGAATATTTGCAGGGTTTATTTTAGCTACATTATTGGGTGCACCCACTGGTTCATTTGAATTACAATATTTTGCTGCTGCTGCTATTGTTATGTTCTTCCTGGGAATAAAAGATGATATACTTATTATCTCAGCTGCAAAAAAATTCATTGGCCAGTTGATTGCTGCCGGCATTGTTATAAAATTTGGTGGAATCCAGATAAACAATATGCACGGTTTTTTAGGTGTTCACGAAATACCTCATATTGCCAGCATCGTATTTACCCTATTTACTATCATTGTAATTGTAAATTCTTTTAATTTAATCGATGGCGTTGACGGATTGGCAGGTAGTCTTGGTTTATTAACCGCGTTGGTTTTCGGATCTTATTTTGCTTATGTTGGCCATTTGTTATATGCCGTGATGGCCTTTTCTTTGGCAGGTAGTCTTGTTGCATTTTTAATCTACAATTTCTCTCCGGCAAAAATATTTATGGGTGATACAGGCTCTTTGTTGATTGGCCTTATCAACTCTATAATGGTTATAAAATTTATTGAGATTGCGGGCAATTCCGGCATGGCATTTCCATTAGAAGCTTCGCCTGCATTGGGTGTGGCAGTATTGATTGTTCCATTATTTGACACATTAAGAGTGTTTGGCCTTAGAATCCTTCACAGGCGCTCACCATTTAGCCCCGATAGAACGCACGTACATCATTATTTACTTGATCTTGGGTTTAGCCACAAACAGGTTACTTTCCTGTGTGTTGGTACCAACATTTGTTTTATTGCACTTGCAATGGCTTTCCGAGGTTTAGGATCCACATTATTGATGGTGTTGATAATGTCCATAGCAAGTGTTTTAATCGCTATTATCTACTACAAGAGGAACAAACTCAAATATCCTCAGCAAACTGAACTTCACCTGGAGGAGAAATTTATCAAAACCCACAAAATCCTTACCCTTGCACCCGAAATTGCAGAGGTAGATTAGTTTGTGAACTAGAGACTTCTTCTTAAGTTTTTGCTACTAATCAGGTTTATTATCCTTACTATTTATTCTTTTCTTTAGATTTGCAGCCACTTAATTTTCTATATTATGACGGAAGACTTGGAAATGGTAAAAATGGACACTGAATCTTCAATGAATAAAGCAATCAGTCACCTGGAAGCAGAATTGTTGAAAATACGTGCCGGAAAAGCAAACCCAAACATGCTTGATGGCATTGTTGCAGAATATTATGGCTCTCCTACGCCTATTGCCCAGATAGCGAATATATCAGTGTTAGATGCCCGAACAATTTCAGTACAACCGTGGGAAAAAAACATGTTACAACCCATTGAAAGGGCGATTATTGCCAGCAATATTGGGATCAATCCACAGAATGACGGCAACTTCATACGTCTTTTTTTACCTCCACTAACCGAAGAAAGAAGAAAAGAATTGGTTAAGCGGTGTAATTCAGAGGGCGAACAAGGAAAAGTATCTATCAGAAATATTCGCAGAGATGCTATTGAGCAAATTAAAAAACTACAGAAGGACGGACTTAGCGAAGATGTTGCACGCAACGCCGAGGAAGAAATGCAGGAACTTACAAATAACTACATTACCATAGTTGAAAAGCACCTGGATAGAAAAGAAAAAGAAATTATGGTGGTTTAACTAATGCTATGTTAGATATGTTTTGAGGTAAACTTTATAACACTAATTATTACGAATTACACTAATTTAATTTATCAATAAAGTAAAGTAATCCGTGTAATTTGATTTTAAAATCCGTGTAATAAAACAATTTATTCTATACTTAACTTAACACAACCATTTGCTGGTTTTTAATAGACGGGCAATTCATTTATTTCTTTAAACTTTCCACCTTCCAACACAAAGCCATAGCAGTAAGTGCCATTTGTTAAGATGATATATGGAACCTGCAGGCTGATATTATAACGCAAAGCCTGATCCAACACTTTTTTGTTGATCGCTTCATTCATTTCCTTGCACTCAATGATCATCCAGGGAGCCATGCTTTTATCGTACACAACAATGTCAAATCGCTTTACGAGGTCAACGAGTTTAATTTCTTTTTCAACAGCAATCAGTGACGCCGGGTAACTTTTTACCATTACCAGGTATTGCAAAAAATTCTGCCTTACCCATTCTTCAGGTGTTAGCATGATCCATTGTTTCCTGATTGTATCAAAGATGAATTCTTTATTATCAGTTGTTTTTATTTTAGGCTGATGTGCAGGATATTTGATCTTAATCATGTGTTTGAAAAGAAATTCATTATTTTTATCAATGGCAAAGAAACAGATTTGATCTATAAGAACTTTGCAAATTATGCGAATTGGGTATACTCATTCGCTAAGATTTAACCAGAACCAACAAAATAACATTAAATGAAGACAAAAGAAGATATAGTAGAAAACTGGCTACCACGGTACACAGGCGAAAAACTCGAAAATTTTGGTAAATACATTCTATTAACAAATTTCGCAAACTACGTTGAAAAATTTGCGAGGTGGAATAAAGTGAAAGTTGTAGGTACTGACCGTACCATGCAGTGTGCAACCGCGGAAAATATAACCATCATCAATTTTGGAATGGGAAGTCCCGGTGCTGCTACAATAATGGACCTGCTTACAGCCATTGAACCAAAAGCTGTATTGTTTTTGGGAAAATGTGGTGGCTTAAAAAAGCGTAATAAAATTGGCGATCTTATTTTACCAATCGCAGCACTCAGAGGTGAAGGAACCAGCAACGACTATTTCCCGCCAGAAGTACCTGCTTTGCCAGCGTTTATGTTGCAAAAAGCTATTTCTACTACCATCAGGGATTATGCCTGCGACTACTGGACCGGTACTGTTTACACAACCAACCGCCGGGTTTGGGAACATGATGATGCATTTAAAGAATATCTTAAAAAAGTAAGGGCTTATGCTATAGATATGGAAACAGCCACCATCTTTTCGGTGGGCTTTTATAATAAAATTTCAACCGGCGCACTACTGCTCGTTAGTGATAGCCCAATGGTGCCAGACGGCGTAAAAACTGAAGCCAGTGATAAAAAAGTTACATCAACTTTCGTAGACAGGCATCTAAAAATTGGCATTGATTCATTAAAACAATTAATCAATGATGGCTTGACTGTACGTCACCTTCAGTTTTAAATTATTAATTATTTCCAAACGTTTTACCATCTTTCAACATCGTTTCCACTTTCACGGCAATTCCCGAATAATTCAGGAAAAAACTGAGGGAAGCATACTTGTACAACCGTACAAACTGGAGCCATTTATATAACAATTGCTAATGGAAAAAGTATACACTTATCAGCACTTATACGATTTCGCAAAAAATATATTTATCAAAATTGGCTGCAACGAACTTAATGCAAATACGGCTGCAAAGGTGTTGTTATCTGCCGATTTACGAGGTGTAGACAGCCACGGCATTGCCCGACTAACTGGCTACGTTCGACTTTGGGAAGCGAAAAGAATCAACGCCAATCCGGATATCAAAATAGTACATGAAACTCCTTCTACGGCTGTAATTGATGGCGATAAAGGTCTTGGATTAGTTGTAGCCCCTGCCGCTATGCAGGTTGCAATTGACAAAGCAAAAAATGTAGGTACTGGTTGGGTAAGTGTAAAGAACAGTAATCACTATGGTATTGCTGGTTATCATGCAATGCTTGCGCTTAAAGATGATATGATCGGGATATCCATGACCAATGCCTCTGCTTTGGTGGCTCCCACTTTTTCGGTAGAAAAACTATTGGGTACCAATCCAATTGCGGTAGCAATTCCCGCAGGCAACCAAGCTGCATTTGTTGCAGATTTTGCTACAACCACCGCGGCAAATGGTAAGCTTGAAATTCTTCAAAGAAAAAATATGGAAGCGCCAAACGGATGGGTACAAACCAAAGACGGCAATCCATCCAACAATGCAAATGAATTAAAAACAGGGGGTGCCCTTTTGCCACTTGGTGGCGATAAGGAACATGGAAGTCACAAAGGTTATATGCTTGGTTCAATAGTTGATATTTTTTCTGCCGTACTAAGTGGTGCTAATTATGGCCCATGGGTTCCACCGTTTCCTGCATATATAGCAATGCCCGAAAATCAGCCTGGAGAAGGTATTGGCCATTTTTTTGGAGCAATGCGGATCGATGCTTTCCGGCCGGCGGCAGATTTTAAAATACATATGGACAATTGGATACAACGTTTTCGTTCAGCAAAAACAATTGCATCTGAACCAAGCGTTATTATTCCGGGTGAACCAGAAACCGCCATGGAAATTGAAAGAATAACAAATGGTATTCCATTATTAAATGCTGTAGTGAATGACCTGGAAATTTTGAGCAAAAAATTTGATACCCAATTTTAGGGAATCGATTTAGTCAATTTGATAGATCAATAGCTCTACAAATTTCTACCCCGAAACAGATTATCAATTAATTTTTTGAAAGCCTCGTATTTGCAGTAAATTTGCCGACCCATAAAAAAATAAATGGTTGCGGCTTTGACTTTTTGTAAATCAAACTCAGATGCTGGATTTCACAAGGCATAATTGCAAATCTTCAAAGAGTATAATTTCAGTCAAAAAATAATAACAAATCGCTTAGCAGAAAACAGGTAAATATGAAAGTAATGAAGTTTGGCGGTACCAGTGTTGGTAAGCCTGAAAGAATGCATGAAGTTGCAAAACTGGTAACAAAAGATGATGAGAGCAAAATTGTGGTGCTTTCAGCATTGAGTGGTACTACCAACGCACTGGTAGAAATAAGTAATTCATTATCGCAAGGTGACCGCAATGCTGCAAAGGAACAGATTGAAAACCTGGAAGAACACTACCATAATTTTTGCAAACAGTTGTTAAGTACACCGGAAGCACTGGAAAAAGCTGTAAATATTGTTAATGAGCATTTCGAATTTCTGCATATTATTTTAAAGATTTCGTTCAGCGAGGCACTCAACAAAGATATTCTTGCACAGGGTGAACTACTCAGTACCAAATTATTTTCTGCATATCTCGATGAAAAAGGGATCGATCACTTATTGATACCAGCGCTTGAGTTTATGACAATTGATAATTATGATGAGCCGCAAATTGGTAGTATTAAAATAAAGCTGGGGCAAATACTAACCCGTAACAAGGACAAAAAAATATTTATTACACAGGGCTATATCAGTCGCAATTCAAAAGGTGAGGTTGATAATTTAAAAAGAGGAGGAAGTGATTATAGCGCTTCTTTAATAGGTGCAGCAATCAACGCTTCAGTTTGTGAAATATGGACCGATATTGATGGCATGCATAACAACGACCCGAGAGTAGTAAAGAAAACGGTCGCCATTGAACAGATGAGTTTTGAAGAAGCGGCAGAGCTTGCTTATTTCGGTGCTAAAATTTTGCATCCTGCAAGTATATGGCCGGCGCAATTTTACAATGTACCGGTAAAATTATTGAACACAATGGATCCCGATGCAAAGGGAACACTGATAGCAGCAGAAGCCGGAAGTTCAGGCGTAAAAGCAGTTGCAGCAAAAGATGGCATCACCGCCATTAAAATAAAAAGTAGTCGCATGTTATTGGCCTATGGCTTTTTAAGGAAAATTTTTGAAGTATTTGAAAAATATCGCACTTCGATTGATATGATCACTACTTCGGAAGTGGCTGTTTCTTTAACCATCGATACTGATACACATTTGCAGGATATCATTAAAGAACTTGAACCTTTTGGTACTGTTGAAATTGATACCAATCAAAGCATCGTTTCTATTGTGGGAAATCAAATAACTGAAACGGAAGACGTTATGCAAAAAATATTTCAGTCGCTTAAAGCTATACCAATCCGTATGGTAAGTTATGGAGGTAGCAGGCACAACGTTTCTATTCTTATCGCCAGAAGTTATAAAGAACAAACTTTACAGGCACTCAACGTAGACTTATTTGGATTGGAATAAAAACCATTACAAACGAATTCCCATTTTCTGATAAATAAAACTCATCAGCCAGGCCGGTCCGATTAGTAAAAACTGCAGGTCTTTCAGAAAGGAAGGTTTTTTACCTTCTACTTTATGACCGTAAAACTGGCCGAGCCATGCTAAAACAAATAGGATAACACTTACTAACCACAACGGCAGTAGGTTTGCATTTTCTATTAATTGACAAATCATTAAACAAGCCAGTCCAAACAGTAACATACCTACCCATAGTGTTTTACTCAATTTTATGTAATAAGCAATGATAAAAACCATTGCCATGATCGCTACGTTTAAGGTGATACCCGCTACTGTAACCGATAATTTTATGCTAAACAATAAACCGGTAATTGATAAAAAGATGATGGGTACACATATCCAATGAATCGCTTTATTGGTTTCATTTTTATGACTTTCACCATACTCAGAAAGCCATTGATGTATTTTTGGCATTTTTTAATCGTTTTACTTAAACAATTTACTCATTAGTTGCTGAATTTGCTAATTGCTGTACTCCCACGATAAAATTTTAGTTCAGATTTTATCAAATAACAATTATTTAACATTATAGATGCAATAAACCATAAAAAACGAGGGTCTGGTGTGATAGGTTTTTCATAGGATATTGGATTTAAACAGGGCGGGATTTCTATCCCAGCCCTTTTTTATTTTTTGCAAATTTCACTTACATATTTAGCCACAAAAAATCCCATCTACCCTACAAATCAATTTAAATTAATACTTTGAGATAATCATCTATCTATTCAAATGATAGTCGTTCGCATGACACGTTATGTAGCTAATAACGACAATCAATATTGCCTAAAATATTCTTACTGAACTGAAGTAAAAAAGGCTCCCAATAAAACGGGAGCCTTTTATATAAAATCTATACTTTTTTCTTAAACTATCAGTAAAGCATCACCATAACTAAAGAAGCGATACTTATCCTTAATTGCTTTTTTATATGCTTCCATAACAATATCGTAACCGGCAAAAGCACAAGTCATAATCAACAAACTTGTTTTTGGCAGGTGAAAATTGGTAACCAATGAATCGGCAATTGAGAAATTATATGGTGGGTGAATAAACATATTCGTCCAACCTTCAGATGGCTTCAACAATTTTTGTGCTGTAAATGAAGATTCCATGGCACGCATAGTTGTTGTTCCAACTGAGCAAATTCTATTACCCTCAGTTTTTGCCTTATTTACTTTCTGGCATGCCATTTCATCAATGCGGTAATACTCAGCGTCCATTTTGTGTTTACTAAGATCTTCCACTTCAATTGGCCTGAAAGTTCCTAAACCGGTATGTAACGTAACTTCTGCAAAACGTATACCTTTAATTTCAAGACGTTTTATTAGTTCTTTGCTATAATGCAAACCGGCAGTTGGTGCTGCAACAGCTCCTTCATGTTTTGCATATACCGTTTGGTAACGCTCTTTGTCTTCCTCATCTGGCTTACGTTTAATATATTTTGGAAGTGGAGTTTCACCCATAAAATCAAGCATTACTCTAAACTCTTCTTCTGTACCATCCCATAAAAAACGAATGGTACGTCCGCGGCTGGTGGTGTTGTCAATTACCTCAGCAACCAACTCGTCATTTTCCCCAAAATACAATTTATTACCAACACGAATTTTACGGGCCGGATCTACTATTACATCCCAAAGCCTGTTTGGTTTGTTTAATTCTCTTAGTAGAAAAACTTCAATTTTAGCACCTGTTTTTTCTTTACGGCCGTACATACGGGCAGGAAAAACCTTGGTGTTATTTACAACCATTACATCTTTGTCATCAAAATAGTCTATAATGTCGCGGAAGTTTCTGTCTTCTATTTCGCCGGATTTACGATGAATTACCATCAAGCGGCTGTCTTCTCTTTTCTTGGTAGGGTTTTGGGCGATCAGATTAAGAGGGAGGTCAAAGCGAAATTGGCTTAATTTCATGTGTATCAATAAATTTTTTAGATGATCACATGCCAGTTGCTGTATTTTTTTACAGAAGATAGGTAGCCCCAAAATTTTCAGGACATTTATCATGTTACGGCATGATTTTAAGAGCGCAAAGGTAATATTTTTTACGACATTTCCGCTTTTATTATACCAGTTCTAACTATCAACAACTATTTAATGGCAAAAATGCGTTAATAAGCCAGGGATTATTTTGTGGTATGTGCAGTTCTGCGCATCTTTATAACAAAGCCATTTAACGAATTGAGCATGAGAATTTATTACACACTGATATTGCTGACCACATTGATTTTGCTGAACTCCGGTAATGCATACAGTCAAACAAATTCTGCTAAAAAATACCCAAGCCTTTTTTGGGAAATTACAGGCAATGGCCTGGAAAAGCCCTCGTACCTGTTTGGTACTATGCATGTAAGCAACAAGATGGTTTTTCACCTGAGCGACTCATTTTACTACGCAATGAAAAATGTAGATGCTGTTGCGCTGGAACTTAACCCTGAGTTATGGCAAGGACAAATGGTTAACCTGGAAAGGCTAAAACAGAATTATATAAATTTTATGCAGGCTCCGGGCGGTAATTTTTTGACAGAAAATTCCTTTAGAATAAATCAGTTTGACAGCGAGTTGAAAGCTGCTTTGAATACCGAACCAACTGTAGTAAACAGCCTGCTATACAGAAGCTATAAAGCAAGGGCAGATTTTGAGGAAGATACTTTCCTGGATCTTTACATTTTTCAAACAGGGAAAAAATTAGGTAAGCGGGCCACCGGCGTGGAAGATTATTATGAAACTGAGAAAGTAGTATTGGAAGCCTATGCTGATATGGCCAAAGAAAAGAAGAAAAAAACAATTGATACCGATGGTGAATCATTTAAAGATATTGGTCAAAAAATACAGGATGCTTATCGCAGAGGTGATCTTGATCTAATGGATTCGCTCGATCTGATGACCGAAAGATCTGACGCCTTCAGGGAGAAATTTCTATACAAGCGCAATGAAATCCAGGCGCAATCAATAGATACAATTATTAAAAAAAGCAGTCTTTTTGTTGGCGTAGGTGCAGCACATCTTGCCGGCCCCAGGGGCATTATTGAATTATTAAGGGAAATGGGATACACACTAAGGCCCATAAAAATGTCGAACAGGGATGCTGTAAAAAAAGATGCTACTGATCAATTGAAAGTACCAGTGGTTTTTTCGAAAGTACAATCGGAAGATAGTTTGTATAGTGTAAGTATGCCTGGACCTCTGTTTAAAATGAAAGATGAAAATCATGGTTTTGATAGAAGGCAATATGCAGACATGAGCAATGGCGCATACTACATGGTTACACGAGTAAAAACTTATGGAGCATTTTTAGGGCAAAGTGAAAATGCAGTTTTAAAAAAAGTTGATAGCCTGTTGTACGAAAATATTCCAGGCAGGATGCTTACAAAAACCCTCATTCAAAAAAATGGATTAAAAGGCTACGATATAACCAACAAAACCCGCCGGGGTGACCTGCAGCGCTACAATATTTTTGTTACTCCTTACGAAGTGCTGGTTTTTAAAATGAGTGGCAAGGCTAATTATGTTGATGGCAAAGAAGCCACCCAATTTTTTTCATCCATACAATTTAATATAAATAAAAACGGACCAGTTTTATTTACACCAAAGCAAGGTGGCTTTTCAATAAACTTACCACAGGTACCTGATGAAAATCTTAACACAAATTCATCTGATGAAATAAACCGGTGGGAGTACCAGTCAAAAGATAATTCAACCGGTGATGCCTACCTGATTTTTAAAAAGAGTGTAAACAATTTTAAATTTCTTGATACGGATTCTTTTGATTTAAATCTTATTGAAGAATCATTTCGTTCACCTGAATTTTTTGACAAACAACTGCACAGAAAAATGGGTAGCTGGTTAGGTTATCCAACCCTTGATGTACAAGAATTAATGAAAGACGGCACAGTTGTAAATGCACGATATATTATACAGGGTCCACATTATTATTTACTGGCTGTGCATACTAAAAACAAGCATAAAGACTTTAGTAACTTCTTCAACTCGTTTCTTTTAAAACCTTACCAATACAGCAACACAGCGCAATACGTTGACACCTTTTTTCATTTTTCAGTAACTACACCTGTTGCACCGGAACTGGATGAATCTTATAGAGCCAAACTTGAAAAAGTTACTACAGAAATATCCAACAGCAATAATTACAATGCCTATAGCAGCTATTGGCCAAAAAGCAGAAACGCATTATTCACCAGTGATTCAACCGGCGAAATGATTGGGGTAACTATTCAACAATATCCTAAATATTATACGGTTAAAGATTCTTCAAAATTCTGGGCAAAAGAGTTAACTGACTATTTTGACGAGAATGATTTGGTATTTGCCCAAAAAGATTCTTTTCAAAATGCTAATGGTGTGCAAGGCTATCGGTTTAGTTTACGTGATACCGGTTCGTCGAGAGTAATTAACCGAATGGTAATGTTGAAAGACAATTACATGTTCAGCATGGTTTCAATGAGTGACACAGTTCAACAAGAAAGTAATTTTATCAACCAATTTTATTCCAGTTTTAAACCTGTAGATAAAAAACTGGGCAAAGATATTTTCACTGATGACTTAGACAGTTTTTTTGCAGACTTATTTAGCAACGACAGTGCGACACATACAACCGCACAAAAAATAATCAGTAATATTTATTACGGAGAAAAAGGCGTGTCCCGAATTATGAAAGCCATTAATAATTTGCCGCCGGGTAAAGATTATATGGACAGCAAAATAAAATTGATTGCAGAACTGGGATATATTAAAGACTCAACAACCAGTGTAATTGTACCCAACCTGAAAAAAATATATAACCAGGTTGGAGACACCAGCATTTTCCAAAATGAAGTGATGAAAGCATTGGCAAGACATAAAAGTAGCAACGCCATTCAGCTTTTTAAAGAGTTACTAATACAGGATCCGCCGATTTTTGAAAATAGTTACGATTATTCAAACATGTTTTTGAATTTAACTGATTCGTTGAAACTGGCTGCTACACTCTACCCTAAGTTGATGCAATTTGCAAGTGTGGATGATTATAAAGAACCTGTTTTAACGCTGCTGGTAACATTAGTGGATAGTGGCCTTATTAAAGCACCGCAACTGGAGAGCAATTTTAATAAACTTTATTTCGATGCAAAAATTGCTTTAAAAAAACAACAGGGCAAAGATGAGAAAAAGATTGGCGAAGAAGCGGACGATGATAATGAAGATGAACCAGCAAGAATTTACGCAACGAATGACGCTTCCAACGAATTGAATGACTATGCAATTTTAATGATGCCCTTTTATCAACTGCATAATAACGTTCCTAAATTCTTTGATAAATTATTGAAATCATCAGACGAAAATATCAGGTTAAATACCAGTATTCTCTTACTAAGAAATAACAACCCTGTTGCTGATAGTATATTGTATTGGTTTGCAGAAAAAGATCAATGGAGATCAAATTTATACAAGCAATTAGAAAAAATTCATCAGCTAAACCGTTTCCCCGAAAAATATAAAACGCAACTGGATATTTCCCGTAGCTTACTCTTAGCCGATAAAAACTATAGTTCAGTAGATTCAGTTGACTTTATTGAAAAATACCCCGGTCAGCATAAAGATGAAAAAGGATTGGTTTATTTTTTTAAATACCGTTTAAAAAAAGATGGCGATTGGAAAATAGGCATCAGCGGATTACAACCAGAGAATCTTCAACAAATTAGCAGTGACAATACGTTTGTTGAAATGACGGATAAAAAAATTAAAATGGACAGGCCGCTGGAAGAACAATTATTGGAACAATTGAAACATTTGCAGTTTACATTTCATAAAAGTGCAAAGAATTTTTATGAATCAGAAAACAACAGGTCCCGCTATAAAATAGATACGGACGATTAAAAGACAGTTTTTATTTTTTGCCTGGAATGGATGCAATCAATTGTTGAGTGTACACGTGTCGGGGCGAAAAATATACTTCATCTGCCGGACCAGTTTCAATGATCTTTCCTTTTTCCATTACCATAATCCGATTGCTTATAAATCGTACCACTGACAAGTCATGCGAAATAAAAATAGACGTAAACCCAAATTCAGTTTTAATATCATTGATTAAATTTAACACCTGTGCCTGTACGCTCACATCCAATGCACTTACACTTTCATCAAAAACAAGGAAAGACGGATTTAAAGCGAGTGCTCTGGCAATACAAATTCTTTGGCGTTGGCCTCCACTAAACTGGTGAGGATACCTATTAAAATGATCAGCTTTCAAATCAACCTTTTCCAACAACTCTATTACCTTTTCTTTTCGTGCATTATTATTATTTAACAGGTCATGTACTTTCATAGGCTCCTGGATAGCTGCACCAATTGTAAGGCGTGGATTAAGAGAGCCATACGGATCCTGAAAAATTATTTGCAGATCTTTTCTAAGCGGTTGCATTTCACTTTTATCAAGTTCAGCAAGATCAACTCCGTTTAAAATTATTTTACCGGCTGTAGGTTTTATTAATTTAAGTATTGCTCTGCCAAGGGTTGTTTTACCGCAACCACTTTCACCAACCAATCCCAACGTCTCCCCTTTGCCTACTGTAAAACTCACCTTATCGACTGCTTTAAATGGTTGCCGGCTTTTACCAAAAAGACTTTTTTTGCCGGGATAAATGACAGATAGATTTTCAACGCTTAAAACAGTCGGCATTTCAGCAAGCTTATTTTGTTCATCGCTCATTTGCGCACGAACTGTTGCTGAAATATGTGTTTTGAATTCATCCAGATTTGAACTTATGAAATCTCCAACCACTGGTAATCTTGTCCCTCGTGCATGTTGCGATGGACGACAAGCCATCAGGGCCTTTGTGTAAGGATGTGTTGGATTATTGAGCACGTCGGTTGTGTTTCCCTGTTCCACTATTTCACCTTTATACATTACCAATACTTTATCCGCAATATCTGCCACCAATCCAAGATCGTGCGTAATAAGGATAACGCTCATACCCGTTTGCATTTGCAATTCCTTTACCAGTTCCAGTATGGTCTTTTGCACGGTTACATCTAATGCAGTGGTGGGCTCATCTGCTATTAATAAGGAAGGATTGCAACTCATCGCCATGGCAATCATCACCCGCTGCTTTTGCCCGCCGCTTAACTGGTGCGGATAACGGTCAATAATAGTTGAAGGATTTGGCAGTTTTACTTTTTCAAATAATGTAATTGTTTTCGCTCTTGCTTCGCTGGCTGTTGTTTTTTCATGCAATTGAATGGCTTCCATTACCTGGAAACCGCAGGTGAAAACAGGATTCAGAGAAGTCATTGGTTCCTGGAATATCATTGCCATATCCTTGCCCCTGATAGCATTCATTTCATTGGTAGAAATGCTTAATAAGTTGACTGACTTTTCTCCAGTTAAAGAAAATGAAAGGCTCCCCTTTACAATTGCCTGGTTTGGCAATAACCCCATCATTGACAAAGCCGTGACTGATTTCCCAGAACCCGATTCTCCAACAATTGCCGTAATTTCTCCACGAGCAATTTCAAATGAGCTTTTTTTTACAGCCCTTGAAATACCGCTGTCAGCAATAAAATCAATGGATAGATCAGATACCTTTAAAAGTGGTTGGCTCATGGAACTAAATTAAGGAATAATGATAAAAGCAGATACGGAGTCAGTTTGTTATAGTGCACAAGGGATTAATTAGTGAACAATTTTTTTTATGAACCAGGCACAAGTTTTTCAATTAAGTTTCAGTGGCGTCGCACTCGTGTACATTTTATCAATGAGGAGCAAAATACCAACTCACTAATTTATTCTTTGCTAGGTATATTTGAGCCGGTTTAATTGAATGAAATGGTTTGCATTCAGTATAATAAATCAAACCAGCAGGTTAAATAATAAACAAAGCTATTTTCTATCAATCTCAAATTCATTACAGAAAAATGATTTCCTTAAATTTGCAATCCGAATAATTCATTCAACATAATAATATACCATTTAATGGGAAGAATATTTGAAGTAAGAAAAAGTTCCATGTTTGCCCGTTGGGACAAAATGGCTAAGAATTTTACCCGCATTGGTAAGGAAATTGCAATTGCCGTAAAAGCAGCCGGGCCAGACCCTAATGGTAATGCAGCCTTGCGTCGTTGTTATCAGAATGCCCGCAGTGTTGGAATGCCAAAAGACCGTGTGGAAGCGGCTATTAAAAGGGCAATGGGTAAAGATTTGGTAAACTATGATGAAATATTGTACGAAGGATATGCACCACATGGCATTGCAATATTGGTAGAAACTGCTACCGATAATTCAACACGTACAGTAGCAAATGTGCGGATGCATTTTACCAAAAGTGGTGGCAGCTTAGGTACAAGCGGCAGTGTGGCTTTCACCTTTAATCATATGGGTGAATTCAAAATAAAAAATACAGATTTAAATATTGAAGAATTGGAACTGGAATTAATTGATTTTGGCTTGGAAGAAATTGGAGAAGACAGCGAAGGTAATATTGTAATAAGGGTTGCTTTTACGGAATTTGGCCATATGGCAAAAGCTTTGGAGGAAAAAAAGATAGAAGTGCTTACAGCCGAATTAACCAGAATTCCACTAAACCCGGTTGAATTAGACGACGAAGCTGCCCAGGACGTTTTTAAGCTGGTTGATAAACTGGAAGAAGATGAAGATGTGCAGAAAGTATACCACAATATGAAATAGGCCTCTTTAAATATTAAATATGAGATATGAATTATGAAATTCACATCTCTATTTCGCCTTTCATATAGAAAACGCAGTTACCACTGATACTTACCCTATCTCCCAAATTTTCACACCAGAGTTCGCCTTTTCTTTTAGATAATTGCCAGGCATGTAATTTTTCTTTGCCAAGTTTCTCAGCCCAAAATGGAATTAGCGTAGAATGCGCCGATCCTGTAACCGGATCTTCTGGTATTCCACAATTTGGCGCAAAAAAACGAGATACAAAATCACAATCATTGCCGGGAGCTGTAACAATAATTCCTATTACATCTATCTCGTTTAGCAATGTAATATCTGGCTTTACATTTAAAACATCTTTTTCCGTAGCCAGTTCAACCACATAATCACGGCTTTTATAAACACCCAAATGTTCATCCAGGCCCAACCCTTTAATAAGTTGTTCCGGATATTCACTCACTCTATCCGGCATACGGGCAGGAAAATTCATCATTAATCTGTCTCCATCCCGACTAACAATTAATTCGCCACTTTTTGAGTAGAAAATCAACTGAGGTTTGCTGTACCCAAGATATTCGTACAACACAAAAGCGCTTGCTAAAGTGGCATGTCCACAAAGATCAATTTCAAGTTCGGGTGTAAACCAACGAATATGATAGCCTTTATCTTCCGGTACGAAAAAAACTGTTTCTGCAAGATTATTCTCTGCCGCTATATTTTGCATCGCATCATCACTTAACCATTCGGCTAATGGAATAACTGCTGCCGGATTGCCTCCAAACAATTTATTAGTAAATGCGTCTACCTGGTAAATAGTTAGTTTCATAATAGCATTCAATTTTTAATAAAAAATATTTCCCGGGAAAAGACAAGCATCCGTAAATAAAAAACAACGGATGAAAAACCAAGTTTTTACAAACAAAATTTCAATTTACTCCGCCATCATTTCCTTTGCTACCCGTACAATATCTTCGGTATTTGGCTTACTGAAATAATCGCCGTCGCTTGCATAAGATGGGCGATGTGCCTGTGCCGTAATAGTACGTGGAGATACATCCAGGTGTTTGTACCCACCCTGCTCTTCCATTACTTTATTAAACATATAGCCGGCTGCTCCGCCCGGAACATCCTCATCAATAAATACGATGCGATTGGTTTTTTTAAGCGATGCTAAAATCAGGTGATTGATATCAAAAGGTAATAGAGTCTGCACATCAATTACCTCGCAACTGATGTCGAATTTGGCCAGGTAGTTTGCCGCTTCCAATACAATTCTTAAGGTGGCTCCGTAGGATACCATTGTAATATCGGTACCGGTTTTAATAACTTCAGGCACACCCAACGGTATGGTAAATTCAAGCAAATTCGTAGGCAAATTTTCTTTTAGCCGATAACCATTCAGACATTCGATTACAATACCGGGATCGTTAGCCTGCAGCAAAGTATTATACATGCCCGCTGCCTGAACCATGTTACGTGGTACGCAAACATACATGCCACGTAGTGCGTTTATGATCATCCCCATGGGAGAGCCGCTGTGCCAGATACCTTCAAGCCGGTGCCCCCTGGTACGTACGATCAATGGGCAACTTTGTCCCCCTGCAGTACGAAAATGTGTGGTAGCCGCATCGTCACTTAATGGCTGAAGCCCGTACAACAGGTAATCAACATACTGTATTTCAGCAATGGGTCTTAATCCCCGCAGGGCTAATCCAATACCTTGCCCCATGATGGTTAATTCACGAATACCTGTATCAAAAATTCTGTCGCTACCATATTTAGCCTGCAAACCGCTAAAGCCCTGGTTTACGTCACCAATTAATCCCACATCTTCACCAAAAGCTGTTACTTTATCATTGGATGCAAAAAGCTCATCAAAGTATTTGTTAAGTACCTCATACCCATTTACCATTTTAGCATCTTCGGGAAAAACGGGTTTTATTTCCTGCACTTTCAATGCGGATTTAGGCCCTTCATTGTATAAAAATGAATTGTATAAACCGGCACTTTTTACCTTTAACTGGTCATAATAAGCCTGCAGTTCAGATGCTTCGCTCATATTGCCGGCAATATCTAATACCATTGCTATTGCCTTCAACATTTCCCTGCGTAATGGCTCCTTATCAGCAAGCAATTGCCTGGTAATTTTCCGCACTGGTTCTGTAGATTCCGGGTTTAACTGCTCCAACAAACCATGCATTAAATCACCGGCAATTTTAACCTCTGTCTTGATTGGTGTGATATAGTTTTGCCAGGCCTTCGATTTACTTTCCTTGATATTATTTTTTGCATTGTATCCAATTTCATTTAGTTCCTGCTCATTTGCAAGTTCGTTCTCTAAAATCCACTGCTTCATTTGCCGAAGACAATCCCATTCTTTCTCCCAAAGTAATCTTTCAGGTAGTTTATATCGCTCATGACTTCCAGAAGTTGAATGTCCCTGTGGTTGTGTTATTTCTTCTATGTGAAAAATTGCAGGAGTATGCGTATCCCTGATTTTTTGGATAGCCGGTTCAAACACTTCGCACATGCCGGCATAATCCCAACCTTTTAATTTATAAATATCAATACCATTCGTATCGGCAGTTTTTTGCATGCCTCTTAAGGCGGTAGATATAGAACTTTTGGTTGTTTGTAATTTTTTGGGAACCGAAATACCAAATCCGTCATCCCAAACAAAAATTGCCATTGGAATTTGCATAACGCCGGCAGCATTTACTGCTTCCCAGAAATGACCTTCACTAGTAGAAGCATCGCCAATGGTGCAAAAACATATTTCGTTACCATTGTCGCTCAAATTGGTATGTTTCCCAAAAACAGCGGATTCCCTGAAAAGCTTGGAAGCCAGTGCAAGTCCAACAGCCCGTGGCATTTGTGCAGCGGTTGGCGCCATATCACTACTGCTATTCTTTTGAGAAGCAAGATCAAGCCACTCTCCTGCTTCATTCACATTTTTTGTAGCAAAATGTGCATTCATCTGGCGGCCTGCACTAAATGGGTCATTATTAATATCGGGGTCAGCAAATAACTGTGCAAAATATTGTTCAACTGTTGCAAGTCCTGCAGCAAACATAAAGGTTTGATCGCGGTAATAACCTGCCCTAAAATCGCCGGGTTTAAAGAATTTTGCAGCGGCTACCTGTGCTACTTCTTTACCGTCCCCAAATATGCCAAATTTTGCTTTCCCGGTAAGTACTTCCTTTCTGCCCATCAGGCTGGTCTCCCTACTTTCACAAGCAATACGGTAATCGTTGAGCACCTCGTTACGAAAGTGATCGAAGCTCAATTTTTCGTGCAATTCAGTATCATTCGTATTTACTGCTTCCATATAACAAATGTAAATTATTAACGGGCATGATTGTTAAAAAAATGGTAACCAAATAACAATTTATCAGGATTTTATTCGTTTTTGTATCTTTGGTGTGATTATTGAAAATTTACCCATCAATATGAAAAAAATAACAGTTTTATTCTCGTTCGTTCTATTTGCAGTTGGTGCAAGTGCCCAGACCGCTTTGGTAGCTTCAAACACCAAATCAGTAGCGAATGCTACTACATCCGTTGTTATAGATAATGTACTTGTACTAAAAGAAACCGAATATGATTTTGGTAAAATACCACAAGGCAAACCGGTAACACATATTTTTGATGTAGCCAACAATAGCAAAGATTCGCTTCACATTCAAAATGTACAGGCAAGTTGTGGTTGCACAACGCCGGAATGGGATCATAACAAAGTGCAGGCGCCGGGTGAAAAAACCGTAATAACTGTGGGCTATAACGCAGCCAATGAAGGCCCGTTTAATAAGCAGATAACCATAACTTACAATGGTACAGCAACAAAACAAATAACCATTAAAGGGGAAGTCTGGAAAACTCCGGCTACTTCGGTTCCTGAAAATAATGAGTTAAAATCGCTTAAAGACTAATTATTAATTAACTAAACCATAAACCATAATTAAACAATGAAAAAATTCTTACTATCTGCAGCTGTAATCGCATTAACTGCCACAGCTTTTGCACAAAAAAAGGTGGACGATATCGCAAAATTTACTACAGAAACAATTAACCTGGGTAAAATAAAGCAAGGTGTTCCTACTAAGGGTGTATTTATCGTAGCCAATATCAGCAACTCTGCAATAATTATTGAACAGGCAAATCCAACTTGTGGTTGTACTATTTCTGATTATACGAAAGAGCCAATAGCTGCAGGCAAAACAGGCGTTATTAACGCCACTTACAATGCTGCAAATGTTGGTCATTTTGATAAGCATTTAACTGTAAAGTTTGCAGGTGTTGATGAAATGAAAAGTATTACTTTAACTGGTGATGTTGTTACTGCTGAAGAATTTGACAATATGAAGCCGGCTGAAAAACCTGCAGCAGCAGCGCTTGCAGCTCCAGCTAAAAAAACTAAAAGCAAATAGAAATAATCTTACAATTATTTTTTATCTAAAAAAACCTTCTCAAAATATGAGAAGGTTTTTTTATGCAAATATTTGATCAGCTTCTTAACTTTAGTTTATACCGATTATACCGTTATTTAGTCCAATGCGATTGCAATCGGTATAATACCATCTAAGATTTAAACGCAGTCCGTTGGACTCTTATTAAATCAAGATGGTATTACTACTTTTTTGCGCAGGTTAACAATAAATACACCAGTTAAAATAATTAGCAGGCAAAAAACTTGCTTCCAGCCAAATGATTCCCCGTAATAAATACCCCAGCTAATTGCAATAAAAGGTACTCCGTAGGTGACCATGCTGGCAAATATTCCACCAGCGCTTTTAACTAGTTTATAAAAAATAATTGTAGCAAAAGATGTACTCATTAGCCCTAACAATGAAGCAGCACCGGTTGCAATTAAAAATTGGGTGTTGTTAAATGGCAGTGCAAAATATCCGGATAATATTAGTACAATCAACGCCGGGATAGCATTTAATACCAGTGCTACCGCTGCAATATTAAATGAGCCAAGGTGTAGCAAGTGTTTAGAAACCATGTTGACATTAAACCCATAGAGGAAAGTAGCCAGCACCACCAATAAAACATATATGATATGCTGTGTTTGCTGCATTTCACCTTTGGAAAGCAGCAATAAAAAACTACCAGCAAAAGCTACTATGATACCAATGATTTTTTGCGAAGAGGTGTTGGTATTAAAAAAAATAGTCCCGGTTAAAATTACAAAAATGGGGGTCAGGCAATTAAGGGTGCCCGCCAGCGAACTGTCAATCCCCTCTTCGGCTATGCAAAATAGAAATGACGGCAATAAGTTGCCCATAAGCCCTGCGATAAATACCAGGCCAAGTTTATTGGCTGGAATTTGTTTTATCGACTTGATTGCAACCGGCAGAAATACTGCACCGGCGGCTACAATTCGTATGGCTGCAACCTGGTATGCAGTTAAATGATTGTCGAGGCCAATTTTTATCAGGATAAAACTACTACCCCAGATAAGTGAAAGCAGGGCAAAGATCAACCAGTTTAGTAATAATTTATTCACAATCAAAGTTGTACAATTTTCTTGAAAGATAAATTTCCCGCAATTTTTTAGTCGATGTTGAGCGATTAAAATAGAGTTCACATCTTATCATTACTTTTGGCACATGTTAAAAATGACTTTATATTTATCTTCACCTTTATTTATATTTAAAATTTAAATTATGGGATTCATTAAAGAATTTAAAGACTTTGCAATGAAAGGCAACCTGGTAGATATTGCCGTTGCGTTTGTTATGGGAGGTGCCTTTGGGAAAGTAGTTACATCCTTTACAGAAGGCATTGTGTCACCCTTAATTGGAATGGTTGGTGGTACAGATTTTAGTAAAAATATGTGGGTGCTTAAAGAGGCTGTTACAGATGCATCCGGTAAAGTTACGAAAGAGGCTGTTACAGTGAAATATGGTGATTTTTTAACAGCAATTATTAATTTTATTATTGTAGCCTTCGTGATGTTTTTGGTAATAAAAGGTATCAACAGAATGAAGAAAAAAGAGGAAGCTGCACCAGCCGCACCTTCAAGCACAGATCAGTTACTTATGGAAATTCGTGATAGCTTAAAAAAATAATTTATTTGTTACCTGCCCGCCTTGCTAAAAAAATAAAGGCGTAATGTTTTAACCAAACCCCCGTTTAATAATGAAAGGAATCTTAGGTTTATTAATATTATCATTTACATCAATAAATATTTTTGCGCAGGATGCTACCATACAGGAATTGAAATCTGCCACTACAAAACCAATAAAAATTTCCGATACTGCGGTTGATAAAAACGGGTGGATTAAAGGTGGCTTATTCAGTTTAAACTTAACCCAGGTAAGCAACAGTAATTGGATAGCAGCAGGTGGAGATAAATTGTCAATTTCTGTAGCCTCTTCATTAAATGCATTTGCTACAAAAAAGTGGGGAAGAAATACATGGGAGAATACACTTGATGTAAATTATGCATTGCTTAAAACCACCTCATTGGGACTAAGAAAGGTAAATGACAGGTTAGATTTTGTAACCAAATATTCGTATCAGCCAAAGAAATGGGAAAAAGTAAGTGTTTCATCCTTGTTGCAATTGCGATCCCAGTTAACCAGCGGGTATGATTATAATTATATGGGTTCTACCATAAACCGAAGAAATTCAGGATTTTTTGCTCCGGCATATATTACAATAGCACCAATTGGTTTGGATTGGAAGCCTAATGATTGGTTGTCAGTATTTGCATCGCCGGTGGTAGCCAGGTGGACAATAGTTTCGAACGGGCCATACAGTTATGCAGCCCCGGGAGGAGTGTTTAATGGCAAACCAGAAACACCTCTGGCAACATTATATGGAGTAGATCCTGTCAAGCAAAACAGGGGAGAATTTGGAGCTTTTATAACAGCAACACTAAAGAAAGATATCATGAAAAATGTAAACTATTACAGTAAGCTTGATCTCTATTCGAATTATCTAAAAAATCCTCAGAATATAGATTTGTTTTGGACCAACCAGATTAAAATGAAGGTGAATAACTGGATACAGGTAAGTTATACTTTAGATGCATTATATGATGATGATGTAAAGCAGCAACAAACCAATCCGGCGATTGCGCCTAAAAGCGTAGGGCTTCAGTTATTATCCACACTGGGTGTTGGTTTCGCATATAAATTGTAATTCTCTCCCAAGTTATTAATACATTTGCCCCGATCGTTTCGGGGCATTTTTTATTACTAAATTTTATTGATTTGAACACCGATACCTACCAGATAAAGCTGGATCAGTTTGAAGGGCCGTTTGACCTGTTATTGTTTTTTATTGAGCGTGACGAATTGGATATTTATAATATTCCTATTACAAAAATCACCAATGACTTTCTTGATTTTATTCATCAAAAGGATAAGCTGAACATTGAATTAAGCAGTGAGTTTATTTTGTTTATCAGTACACTGATGCGCATTAAAGCAAAAATGCTAATACCGCGTAAAGAGATAGATGAACAGGGCAATGAAATAGACCCCAGGCAGGAACTCATTAATAAAATACTTGAATATAAAAGGTTTAAAGAAGCCTCTTTAAAAATGGCGGAAATGGAGGAGGTGAGGATGTTGATGATTAAGCGGGGCAATCTTCAAAAAGAGTTATCCCTTATTGGAGAAGAGGCTGGCGAAGGCACCGAAATACAGGCCGTTACATTATTTAAATTGATGAAGGCGTTTGAGAAAGTTGCTCAAAAACTTCATGAAAGAAATAATAAACCTGTACACACAGTTGTTCAATATAACTACACGATGGAAGGCAGCAGGGAACACATGCTTACCACCTGCAAAAATGAAAAAAATGTGTCTTTCGAAAAAATATTTGAAATATGCGAAAACCGCATTCATGCAATTTTTCTTTTCTTAAGTATGCTTGAATTGGTTCAGCAAAAATACCTGATGATTGTAACCGGTGAAGGAAGAAATAATTTCATTATTGAATACAATGAAAACCGGGAAGAAGATGCCAATAGTCAACTCGATTATAATGAAATGACCAGTTTTAAATAGTGTTAAGTTAAGTATAGAATGACTTGTTTTATTACACGAATTTTAAAACCAAATTACACGGATTATTTTACTTGATTGGTGAGTTAGTGTAATTCGTAATAATTCGTGTAATAAAATTTGCGTCAAAACATATCTAACATAGCACTAGCTCATATTTCAACGAATCAATTAAATATTCCCAGTAATATTGATTTGGATGATTGGTCAATATAAGTTTTCAATTCATTTAAAAATGCCGGAGCCACAGTTGGACAACCCCAACTTGTACAAATTTTTTCAGACGCAGTTTCATAAACCGGTATAGCCGGATGTGCATGCAATACTATCGCACGGTTAAATGCATTGCTGTTCGTTTTATCAAGGCCAAATAATTTGTAGGCAAGTCCGAATTTGCCATGGTAGGCATTTCCAATTTTATATTTTCCGAGGGAAGTACAGTTACTTTCCACCAAGTTTGAAAAGCGTATGGTATCATCTATATGCTTTCCACTTCCATGTGTTACCATTCCTTTTAACAGTATTGTATCATTTTTCAAATCATAAACAAAAAAGCGCTTTTTACCAGACTGTATTTTCATGTCAACAAAAAAACAAATGGTGGCATTGCATTTATGTTGATTGGCATATTTCTTTATTTCGCCTGCATAATTTTTCAACCTTAGCAATTCAGTGGCATCCTCTTTCAACACATTTGTTATAGTGGGTAACGAGTCGGTTTTGACGTTACTATTTGTTTGCTTTTTCAGTACCACTCCAAAAATCATCATGCAGGCAATAATTAGAACGAACCACTTCATAAACTATAATTTCTGGTATGATGCAGCATTTACTTTGTTCCACATGATTAAATTTTATTTAACCTATACTTGATTAATGGACATAAAAAAACCGGCAAAAATGCCGGTCTAAAATATTTCAATATTAAGTTTACTGGAATGTAACTGTAACCTGTACCTTATCTTTCACCATATCACGAATTGCGTCCGCAATTGCATTGGCATCCAACCCTATTTCTTCATACAGTTGCTTAGGCGTACCATGCTCAACTAACCTGTCCGGAATACCCATTATTTTTACGTCAGCTTTGTATCCGTATTCGTTCATAAACTCAAGCACAGCACTTCCAAATCCACCTACAATGGTTCCATCTTCAATAGTGATTACTTTGTTGAATTTACCAAAAACCTCATGCAACATTTCCTTATCAATCGGCTTTACAAAACGCATGTCGTAATGTGCCGGATTAATGCCTTCTGCTTTTACAGTACGAATAGCCGAAGCTGCAAAATTTCCCGGATGGCCGAAAGATAATATTGCAACATCCTGTCCGTCTTTTATTTTTCTTCCTTTACCAATTTCAATTGCTTCAAAAGGTGTTTTCCATTCCGGCATAACGCCTTCACCCCTTGGGTAACGAATTACAAAAGGGTTTTTAGTAGAAGTTAACTGAGATGTATACATCAGGTTTCTCAACTCTCTCTCATTCATTGGAGCACTTACAATCATGTTGGGAATGCAACGCATATAAGCAATATCATAACAACCATGGTGCGTTGGCCCATCTTCACCAACAAGCCCGGCTCTATCTAAACAAAATACAACCGGCAAGTTTTGAATGGCTACATCATGTATCACCATATCATACGCTCTTTGCATAAAGGATGAATAGATATTGCAGAATACCTTCATTCCCTGCGTAGCAAGGCCCGCACTTAATGTAACGGCGTGCTGCTCACAAATACCTACATCAAATGCACGATCCGGCATTTTTTCCATCATGTATTTTAAGGAGGAACCACTTGGCATGGCTGGTGTAATACCCATGATTTTATCATTCATTTCTGCCAGTTCGATAATGGTATGCCCAAACACATCCTGGTATTTGGCAGGTTGCGGAATATCAAATTTCTTCTTTACAATTTCACCGGTTATTTTATCAAATAAACCCGGAGCATGCCATTTGGTTTGATCTTTTTCAGCCAATGCATACCCTTTGCCTTTTACGGTTTTAATATGCAATATTTTAGGTCCGGGAATATCTCTTAAATCAGATAAAGTATCAACCAGCTTAGTGATGTTATGGCCATCAATCGGGCCAAAATAACGCAGCTTTAATGCTTCAAATAAATTACTGCTTTTGCTTACAATTCCTTTAAGGCTCGCTTCCAGTTTACTTGCCATTTCACGGCTAAAATTCTTTCCTACCGGTAACTTACCCAATGCCTTCCACACATTATCTCTTAACTCATTGTAAGTATGAGATGTGGTGATATCAGTTAAATATTCTTTTAATGCACCCACATTTGGATCAATACTCATACAATTATCATTGAGAATAATAATGAGATTGCTGTTGGCTGTACCGGCATGATTCATTGCTTCAAAAGCAAGGCCCGCCGTCATAGCACCGTCGCCGATTACAGCTATGTGTTGCTTGTCTTTTTCTCCTTTATAATAACTTGCCATCGACATGCCCAATGCCGCACTGATTGAAGTAGATGAATGGCCAACACCAAAAGTATCATATTCACTTTCGCTACGGTTGGGGAAACCACTTAATCCGTGGTATTTTCTATTGGTAGGGAAACTATCTTTTCTGCCGGTTAATATTTTGTGGCCGTAAGCCTGATGGCCTACATCCCAAACCAGTTGATCGTAAGGTGTATTGAAAACATAATGAAGGGCAACACTCAATTCAACCACACCTAAACTTGCCGCAAAATGACCCCCATGTACGCTAACTACGTCAATTATATATTGCCTGAGCTCATCGCAAACGGAGTGCAATTGCTCTTTGCTTAATTTCTTAAGGTCTTCGGGGCTGTTAATGTTATTTAATAATTTGCCTGCTTTAATTTCCATGTTAAATTCTTTGCTGTGTAAAGGTAGTAAATTGCCCTGTGCCAACGGCTTTCAAACAATTTTAAACGCATAAAGTTTGATGTTAGTGCCTTTTATGTAATATGTTTTACACAAGTACGATTTTTTTTGCCTGCCCCTTTTCCGGGGAACCAGGCTGCAATACTACTATATAGCATCGTTGCGTTATTTATCCCGACTAAAGTTTTGTGTGCTGCATCGGGACGCACACTTATACTTTGGGTAATTCTATTGGGCAAAGTAATGCTGCTACCATCTTGTATAAATATTTGTTTCCGACCCAAATTTATTAGAAGGATAATGGGAAAAGATTTGTGTCGGCGGGGGTTGCGCAGATGTCTCTTTTTTTCATTTAAAGACACTACAGCGAAAACCCCGCCGGTACACAGCAAAATAATGCTCCTACCATCTTTTGTAAATGTTTGCTTTCAACGCAAATCTATTGGAAGGATAATGGGAAAGGATGCCATGAAAATACATAGGTACAAGAGAGTGACACAACGATGTCGCCATAAAAAACAAAGGCTGGTCAACAAAAAAATGACAAATCGAACAGGATAAAATAGCAATAAAAGTTACTAATTTATCCCTTACGAAGTATGAGAAGTAAATAATGGATGAATTGAAGTTCTCCTAAACGTATTGGAGCATATTTAAAATATAGTCGGGATTGGGGCAATTGAGAAAATATGCTTCACTTTCGGCTTTTGTACAAACTCCCGGAAAATCTCCGTGCTTCAGGTTCATATCGCCAATTACCTGGAAATGCAGGTGCGGCGGCCAGTTGCCGTTTTCATGCGGTTCTCCAAAATGTGCGATTACTTCTCCCCTTGTGATATATTTACCGGGCTGCAATTGTGCAAGATCAGCCAAACTTACATGGCCATACAAAGTATTAAAAGCAATGCCTTCCAACTGGTGCTGTACAATAATAGTTGCACCATAATCGCCAAAAGCTTCGTTGAATGCATAACTGTGAACCATACCACCCAGTGGCAAATACACTTTAGTACCAGCAGCTCCCCAAATATCAATACCCAGGTGAATGGATCGATCCTGAATTTCCATTTGTTGAATTTGACTACCTACCGAAACAGCGTTGAAAAGGTTGCTTCGCCTATATAAAATCCGGTTTTCTTTATAACCACCAATGCCATACAATGACTTTGCGCTCGCCAGCTTGGCATCAACATATCCGCTAAATCTACTTGTATCATTTACTATTTCTGCAATAAGTGCTTTATTATCTTCTGTAAAATCCAGTGCACATATTTTATCTGTATCCGGTTTAAAATCTACCACCGGATGAAAATTGTGCGTATTCTTTTGCAATACCAATTCCAGTTCGCTTATCATTTTATGAAGTTAGGATATCTTTAAATATCCGCCTGAAATTGCTGCATAACTACTTCCGTTTTCACCCAAACAATTGAATTATTTTATGAGCTGTTTTTAAAAAAATCAGAACAAAAATTGCTTGCTTATTTGTGTTGTATTTGCATTTTGCCCTTGTGTAGGAATAACTCCTTTTGGATAGTTTGTATCGAAACCACTAAACACCGGCAGGCCTTGTGCAATGCTTGTTACTTCCAGATTTATGGGTTTGCCTGTTTCTACTTTAAAGTCAATATCAAACCCGGCACCTGTAAGGCCGAAGTAAGCTATTTTCTTTAACTCAGGATTGTCATCCGCATTGATTAATTGCCCGTTAATCAGCAAGGGAACAATAGCACTGCTATCTGCAATTGAAACCAACATCCTTGTTACATCTACACGATTGGCGCTAAAATGAATTGTTACATTGCGCTGATTATTTATCACAGAATCGCTTATAATGGTGGCTGCAGGTGCAGCCATATCCAACACCGGAGCTTCGTTGATCAGCTTGCGTTGTTGGGGCTTAACTTGCCTGTTGGTGGCTTTATCTGTAAAGAATTGAGCCGTCCATTTATCTGTTGTTGTGAAATCAGAAACCCATTTACCTTTTGCTGAGTCTGCATCTAAAGTATAATAAACGCTTGCCTGTAGTGGCTTGCTTTCTGAATAACCGAATGAACGCTGACCACCGATCAATGCGATTATCAACACTACAAACGACAATATAGGAATCAGGAATTTTTGCTGCTGAAAACTATAATACATGACAGGCAATAATAAACCTGCCAATATACCCACAGCTATTACTACAAATGGCATAGTGGTACTTAAAGCGAATGCAGTAAATATTCCCATGATTGTTGTTGTTATCAGGAAAATGGCAGGCACTACACTTAATAAAAATAAAAGCCCCCATTTAAAAGACAATTGTTTGTCATTTACATTTTTTGCCAAAATGAAGACATGTACAAGTAACATAAACCCAAGCGGTACAAACAATAAATAACTGGCAGAAGGAATTTTTAGCTGCATCAAATTCATCAAAATTGCCATAATTAAAAACACAGCACCAAGCAAAGTATTTGAATTTATTTTCTTTGAAACCAACCAATATATGGTTGTAAAAATAGTCATTGCCAATGCAGACATTGCCAGGAAATACCAACCAATATTATAAGAATTATTTTGACCAAAATGGCTGTACATCGGATAGTGTGTAACTATTTTTGCCTGCAATATTTTAGCAGCAAAATAAATAACTGCCAAAACCACGGGAAACAATAATGCACTTACTACCAAACCGCCAATCCTTATCCGTTGATGTTTGAAACCGAGAAAAATGTAACATATCAACAGCAGGTTTACCATCATTACAAAAATGATATTCCAGGATGCCGGGTAATGAATAAACCAGTTGCCAATAAAATTAAAATAGCTAATGTCACTGGCTTTTGTTGTTGTGATGTTTAAATTCCCGAAATGCTTTGCAAGGCTCAGCATATTATCACCATGATGCTGGAGGGTTTTTAGATCAAGATTTTCAACCTTATCATTGGGACTGTGATAATTTACGAAGCCTTCTATATTGGCATTGTTAAGTCCTGTAATTCCGGCATTTTTAAAGAGGGTAAAATCTGTTGAATTCGGGAGTTTTTTATAAATTTCGTACCCGAGAGAATTTGCAAATGGATGTGCAACTGATTTTGCATATTCATTAATCACCCAACCATTGTGATCATTTACCTCAAACATATTACTTGGCCCTGCATTACCACGACCTTCGAAGTTAATTACCAGCCCGATATCTTTTATGAGGGAACTATCTTTTACAAATGCACGGGCACCCATCAAGCCAATTTCTTCCCCATCAGTAAACAATAAAATAAGATCGTTTTGTAATGGACCGGAAGCCTTGAGCGCTCTGCCTGTTTCCAACATTGCCGCAACGCCTGCACCATCATCACTAGCACCCGGGGTACTAAATTCAGAATCGTAGTGTGCCATCAGCACAACTGATTTGCTGTTTTGAATACCCTTTTTCCGGGCAATAATATTATAAATATTTGCTGCAATGATTCTGTTTCTAGCTGCATTTATAGAAGTAGCTTGCTGTATCTCCACCTCAAACCCCTCCTGCTTACAAACTGAAACAATGTATGCTCTAACCCTTGCATTTTCCAATGAGCCTGTGCTGTGGGGTGCATTGGCTATTTGGTTTAAATGAGTGAGCGCTCTGTTAACCGAAAAAGACGTGTCGGCAATATTGCCCTGTTTTACAGGTGGCGGACCAGCAGAACGAAGTGAAATAACTATTAATAAAATTGCAAGTAAAAAGATTAACAGGCTCCATTTTTTAAACATAGCAGAAAGTTTAGTAACGTCAGATTAATTTATAAAGAACGTACTATACTACGTAAATCCAAAATAGTTTATTGCCTTTGGCAAATCAAATCTTGCAACTATCTTATCTATTGATTGAGATTATTCATTCAATATCAACATACTTAAGCTCGGTTATATTCAACTGGGTTGAAGGTAGAAGGTCTGTTATATTTATTTTCATTGCTCTTAACAATTCATCTTCCAGCAAATTTGCAAAAGCGTTAAAATATGCAATTACATCGTTACGGTTATTTCGCTTCAACCAGCGGAATCCACCGGGAAGATTATTTAGCACCGCTTTATCATCGAGGTATTCAATATGGTGAATGTCGCTGGTTGTAAGGCCTATTTTTTCGAGGTTTTGAATTACCAGGCTAAGCGGAGCATTGGTAACCGGACAAAACCCTTCTGTTAATTCGGTCCAGTCACCAATACCCGTATGCGCATAGCGTATAATTTCCTCTTTACTTAATTGTGTAACTACCTGTACTAAATTTCCGCAATTGCAGGCACCGTGATGCCCCCATGAGTAATGAACTCCATTGCGCAACCTGGTAGCTGTTTCACGAAGGGCCGAAATAAGTTCAATTGTGGGATTTGCCATATCGAAAGATTTTAGATTTAAACAAGTACCATCAAACTTTTGTTCAGGTTTACTTCTTCAATTCCTTCATAATTTCTTCGATTGCTTTATCGAGTTGCCGGTCTTTATCGGTCAGCTTATCTGCAAAAGTATTGATCACCTTTATAGCTGGCCATCCGGTGAAAACCCTGCGTTGGTTTCATAAAATTGATTGGTCGTCAATCTTAATTCTTGCCCATCTTTCATAGAAGCTTACTCCAGGTCGCCTTCAAAACTAAATATTTTTAAAAAACCCGGCTGACCGGGTTTTAAAATTTATACAACAACGTTTACCATCTTGTTTTTTACATAAATAATTTTCCTGGGCGACTTGCCTTCCAGCCATTTTTGTACCACTGCATTTTCAAGTACAATTTTTTCTGCTTCCTCCTGGTTAACATCCAGATTTATGTTGATGGTAGTACGCATTTTACCATTAATAGAAACGGGATATTCTTTTGCAGTTTCTACCAAAAGTTTTGGATTGAAGGCCGGATAAGTTGCATCCAGCACTGAAGTTTCGTTACCTAATAAATGCCACAATTCTTCGGCGATATGTGGTGCGTACGGCGTTAATAAAATCAACAGTTTTTCAAGTACTTCTTTTTTGTGGCATTTTACATCCGCCAATTCATTTACACAAATCATAAAACTACTTACGGCCGTATTAAAGCTGAAACGCTCTGTATCTTCTTCAATTTTTTTGATGGTACGATGTAAAATTTTTAACTCAGCATCGGTGGGTTTTTCCTCATTCCACACCTTGCCTTTCATGTCATCAAAAAACAAGCGCCACAGCTTGCGCAGAAAACGATGTACCCCTTCAATCCCTTTTGTATCCCATGGTTTGCTTTGTTCTACCGGGCCCAGGAACATTTCATACATGCGGAAAGTATCGGCTCCGTATTTTTCAATAATATCATCGGGGTTGTCAACATTATATTTTGACTTCGACATTTTTTCCGACTCCTCTTTCATGATGATAAATTCGCCTTCATCATCTTTGCTCCAAACAATTTCATGAACCGGGCTTTCTATCACACCATCCTGGATATTTTTATCAAATATTTTTTTTGTAAGCCTGCCATTGTTATCAACAAACTGGTGGCCATATCTAATTCTCACAAATTCACTGCCATCAAAATTTTTATCATAAGATTGAATAAAACGTTTTACTTCAGCGATATTATCGTTGTCTTTCGAACTTACCTGGTAGAAATAAGATTTCCCGGTGATCATCCCCTGATTTACCAGTTTTTTATACGGTTCATCATGGCCAATATATCCAAGATCGAATAAAATTTTTGTCCATAAACGACTGTACAATAAATGACCAACTGCATGTTCTGTACCGCCAATATAAATATCTACCTGTCCCCAGTAATCACTTGCTTGTCTATCGCAAAATGCTGAGTCATTTTGTGGATCCATATAGCGCAGAAAATACCAGGAAGAACCTGCATAACCAGGCATGGTGCTGGTTTCACGCCTTCCCCCAGGTGTATTTACCCATTCGGTAATATTTGCAAGCGGGCCTTCTCCATCCGGGCCGGGACCATATTTATCTACATGTGGTAATTCAAGCGGCAACTCCTCAGCATCTAACGGAATTGCAATACCATCGCTCCAGATTATTGGAAATGGTTCGCCCCAATAGCGTTGGCGGCTAAAGCCTGCATCCCGCATTCTGTAATTTGTTTGCTTTTTACCAATACCCATTGAAGCTATCTTTTCTGCAGCCACACCAATCGCATCCTTCATCAACAAGCCTGTTAGGAAACCGGAGTTTTGCAACACTGCATCCTTGGTTGGATTGGCTTCTTCGCCATTGTAATGATCACCAATAATATTAGTGATAGGAATATCAAAATGTCTGGCAAATAAAAAGTCACGTTGATCGCCACAAGGCACCGCCATAATTGCGCCGGTTCCATAACCTGCCAACACATACTCTGCAATCCAGATGGGGATTTCCCGGCCATCAAATGGATTGATGGCATAGGCACCCGTAAAGCAGCCAGATATTTGCTTTACTTCAGACAGGCGCTCCCGTTCGCTACGGTTTTTTACAAAAGCCAGGTATTTATCAATTGCCTCTTTTTGTTCAGCAGTTGTTATCTGTGCAACCAGTTCGTGTTCCGGTGCAACCACCATAAAATCAACTCCAAAAATTGTGTCAGGCCTGGTGGTATAAACTCTTAATGCTTGATCCTGATTTTTGATGGCGAAATCCATTTCAGCACCCTGGCTTTTTCCGATCCAGTTCTTTTGCATTTCCTTCATAGCATCACTGAAATCTACTGTTTCCAACCCTTCCAGTAAACGATCTGCATACTCCGTAATTCTTAAATACCATTGGCGCATTTTTTTCTTTTCTACCGGAAATCCGCCACGTTCACTTACGCCATTTACCACTTCATCATTTGCCAAAACGGTTCCCAATGCTTCGCACCAGTTTACTTCGCCATAAGCACAAAAGCTCAGGCGGTAATCCATCAGTATCAGTTGCTGTTGCTTTTCATCAAAACTCTTCCATTCCTTCGCTGAAAATTGTACCGCTTTATTACCAGGACAAACATGATTATTGTTTCCTTCAGCCGAAAATATCCTTATTAACTCCTCTATGCGTTCTGCCTTATTAGATACCCGATTAAACCAGCTATCAAAAATTTGTAAAAAAATCCATTGGGTCCATTTATAAAAAGCCGGGTCACTGGTTTTTACCTGCCTGCTCCAATCGTAACAAAAACCAATTTTATCCAACTGTCCACGAAATGTTTCAATATTTTTTTCGGTTGTTACAGCAGGATGCTGTCCTGTTTCCAATGCATACTGCTCGGCCGGCAATCCAAAACTATCGTACCCCATCGGGTGCAATACATTGTACCCTTTCAACCTTTTATATCTGCTGTAAATATCGCTGGCAATATATCCCAGCGGATGCCCCACATGCAAGCCAGCTCCACTCGGGTAAGGGAACATGTCCAGTACATAATATTTAGGACGGGCAGATTCATTCGATACCTTGTATACCTCATTTGCTTTCCAGCTTGCCTGCCACTGCTGTTCTATCTTTCTAAAATCGTATTCCATTATATGTTTGCTATTGTATTTTTATATTAACCAACATTACAGTTCTTACTATCTTGGCCATTCCATCTGAATAACGAAGTGCCATAAACCTCAAACTGTGAAAGAAAAGTTATTTTGCTTCTATTGTGCAGCATCTGTCAACACAATAAAAATATATTTGATAACCGTTCGTTTTGTAGTGGGCAAAAGTACAGTAAAGCAGGTAAAATCCTTTATTTTTGCGCCCATCGGTTTATTGAAATTTAAAACGAACTTAAACCAGGAATTCATCATTCATAAAATCAGCCCATGTCTCAATTCGGAAAATCATCCTCTTCCAAACGCAGCAAACCATCTTATGTAATGGCCATTATTGGTGTTGCACTTGTGCTATTTCTTTTTGGAATTGTAGGATGGCTGTTTTTAAATCTAAAAAAATCCGGCGAAATGTTCCGGGAAAATATACAGGTTCATGCATGGATCAGCCCTTCGGCTAATCAAACCCAAATAGATTCACTTGAGGGTTATATTGCCGCTTTGCCTTATGTAAAAGCAGCAGAATATGTAACCAAGGATAAGGCCATTGAAAAGTGGAATGCACAAAACGACAGTTCCTGGAAAAAATTTATTACCAATAATCCTTTACCGGAAAGCATTGATTTTTATGTAAAGGCCAATTATATGGATAAAGACAGTTTATCTATTTTAAGTAATTACCTGTTGAATAATTTCACGGGGGTTATGTCGGAGTTTCAATATCCTAAAGAAACGGTGAGTTATGTGAGCTCTTATACCCAATACATTGCAGCGGGTATCCTTGTTTTTGCCATTATACTTTCTATTATTGTAATTATTTCTATTGATAATACCATCAGGCTGGCCATGTACAGTAACCGTTTCTTGATAAAAACCATGCAAATGGTGGGGGCAACAAGAGGCTTTATTGCTAAGCCACTAAATATAAGGGCCATTTTAAATGGCCTGATTGCAGCAATTATTGCCATCATAGCTGTGTTTGGTTTTATATTACTGGTAGAGAAATTTGTACCATGGTTAAGGCTGCTTCGGGATGTTACCAATATGGCCCTCATTGCAGGAGGAATACTGGCGCTGGGTATTACTATTTCATTATTGAGCACCCACCGTTCCGTGTTAAAATATTTGCAAATGAAACTTGATGATCTGTATTAGTCCTTATTACACGAATTATAAAACACTAATTACACGAATTAAAAAACTGGCTCTATACTAAATCGTGTAAACACCAGTAATTACAGTATTGAGGCCATTTGAAATTTATTACTTTTATTTGCACTTTAAAAAATTCAACAATGAGCGTACAAAAAAAGCAACCTGTTACTCAAGGTTTGTTTGGCAAAGAAAACTACCTGCTGATGCTGGGTGGTGTAATCATATTGGCAATCGGTTTTTTCCTGATGGCAGGGGGTAAAAATGCAGATCCAAAAGTATTTAACGACAATGATGTTTACAGTACTACCAGGATAACCATTGCTCCCTTTTTGATCATCGCAGGATTTATCATAGAAATATTTGCGATCATGAAAAAGCCAAAAGAAGCATAGTCAACTGAAGCATTTTTATTCAAATAGTACTATAACTTATTGCCGGTTTATATTGTAATAAATGAATTTCAGCTTACACATTTAATATGAATTAATTTAAAAAATGCGATGCCTTGATATCGCATTTTTTATTTTGCAGCGGCAAATAATTAAGCAGTTTTAAAAAAATCAGGACGTCAATACAACCTTTAAATAAATACCAGCACTAACATGAACACGATTCAATCTATCATCATTGCAATTGTAGAAGGGCTCACTGAATTTTTACCGGTGTCATCTACCGGCCATATGATTATTACTGAAAAACTATTAGGTATTACCGAAACAGATTTTACAAAAGTGTTTACGGTGGCCATACAACTAGGTGCCATACTTGCCGTAGTAGTGTTGTACTGGAAAAAGTTTTTCGATTTTAAAAACTGGGAGTTTTATGTAAAGCTTATTGCTGCGGTTATACCAGCACTCGTATTTGGGTTTTTATTTGCTGATAGAATTGATGCATTACTCGAAAGTGCATTAACGGTAGCCATTTCATTATTTGTTGGCGGTATCATATTACTATTCATTGATGGCGTATTTAAGCATCCAACAATTACTTCCGAAAAACAGGTTGGGTTTAGACAAGCGGTGATCATTGGAGTATGGCAGTGTATAGCTATGATACCTGGTGTAAGCAGAAGTGCAGCGTCCATAATTGGCGGTATGCAACAAAAACTAACCAGGAGTGCAGCCGCAGAATTTTCTTTTTTCCTGGCAGTACCAACAATGATGGCTGCTACAGTTTATAAACTCTATAAACACTTCAAAGAAGTGGGTGGTTTTACAGGTGATGAAATAAAACAACTTGCCATAGGTAACCTGGTGGCATTTATTGTTGCCATGCTGGCTATTAAGTTTTTTATCGGCTTCTTAAAAAAATATGGCTTCAGGGTTTGGGGTGTGTATAGGATAATAGCCGGTATCATCATGCTTATTCTTATCTGGCAAGGGGTAATTCAATAGTAACAAATGAGATTGGTTAATGAATAATTTCATTAATTTCATTTTCCTTATCAAACCTTTATTACCCATAAAATTATTCTTGCCATGCAAACTGCTTCTAAAAAAGTAATTAATGGATGGGCCATGTACGACTGGGCCAACTCAGTTTACAACCTGGTTATTACCACTACTTTTTTTCCTGCATATTATGCTGCTGTTACAAGTACCGATAATAAAGGGTTTGAGCATGGCATTACATTCCTGGGCAGAACTTTTGTGAACACTGAATTAAAAGATTACGTGTTGGCATTTGGTTTTTTGCTGATTGCATTTCTTTCCCCGATATTATCATCCATTGCAGATTATAAAGGCAATAAGAAAAACTTCATGCGCTTTTTTTGCTATATGGGTGCGCTTAGCTGCTCCATTATGTTTTTCTTTGATAAAAACCATGTAACGCTTGGATTGATGTGCTTTATGTTTGCCGGTGTAGGGTTTTACGGCAGCCAGGTATTTTACAACTCCTACCTGCCGGAAATTGCTGCAGAGGAAGACAGGGACAGGGTGAGCGCAAAAGGATATAGCTTAGGTTATATAGGAAGTGTGCTGATGCAAATGATTGGATTTGGCCTGGTGATTATGATGCCAAACGATGCAATGCCACTCAAAATTACTTTTTTACTAGTTGGAGTTTGGTGGGTATGTTTTGCCCAAATTACTTTTAATGCGTTGCCTATTAGTCCTAAAAGCGAACGCAAAACAAAAAAGCATGTAATTGCCAATGGCTTTCATGAATTAAAAATTGTGTGGGACCAGTTGATTCACCTGCCAGTTTTAAAACGATTTTTAGCAGCATTTTTCTTCTATAGCATGGGTGTGCAAACGGTTATGCTGGTTGCCATTGACTTTGGCATTAAAGAGTTAAAACTGGAGAATCAAAAACTAATCATCACTGCTGTAATTATTCAACTGGTAGCTATTGTGGGAGCAATCGGCATGTCGAAACTTTCGGCAAGGATTGGTAATATAAGGGTTTTGATTTTTACCGTATTGTTGTGGATAGGCGTATGTATTGCAGGTTATTTTATCACTACAGAAACACATTTTTATATCATTGCTTCGCTGGTTGGTTTGGTTATGGGAGGCATTCAATCCATGAGCCGTTCAACTTATTCCAAGTTTATGCCCGAAACAAAAGACACTGCTTCGTTCTTTAGTTTTTATGATGTTACCGAAAAACTTGCGATTGTTATCGGTCTTTTCACATTCGGATTTATTGAAGGCATCAGCAGCATCCGTCAATCTATTTTATCGCTGGTAATATTTTTTGTTATCGGATTCTTTTTATTGATTCTAACCTTAGCTAAGCAACGGTCGTTGCAACAAAAGCTGTAATTTCAATACAGTATTTTTTTATCCACGAAGTAAGGTATCCATTTGTATTTAGGGGAACACAATTAAAGTTGCACATATGAAATTATACAGCATTCATACAGGAAATTTTAAGTTGGATGGTGGTGCAATGTTTGGTGTGGTGCCAAAAGTGATGTGGAATAAATTGAACCCTGCAGATGAAAATAATTTATGCAGCTGGGCCTTACGTTGCTTATTAATTGAAACTGAAGACAGGCTAATATTGGTAGACAATGGAATGGGGGATAAACAAGATGCAAAATTCTTCAGTCATTTTTATTTACATGGCGATGATAGTTTAGAAAAATCATTGGCTCAACATGGTTTTACAAAAGATAATATAACGGATGTAATACTAACACATCTTCATTTTGATCATTGTGGTGGCAGCATCATTAAATCAGGAGATCAACTATTGCCCGCATTTAAATATGCTACTTACTGGAGCAATGAAAGGCACTGGCAATGGGCCACACAGCCCAATGAACGTGAAAAAGCCAGCTTCTTAAAAGAAAATATTTTACCTATAAAAGAAAGTGGTCAGCTTAAAATGGTGCCATTTAATTTTGCTGAGGAACAGCCTCCTGTCCTGTTGCCGGAGGTTCCGTTTTTAGATGACATTTCTTTTCTTATTGCGAGTGGCCATACGGACGCCATGATGTTGCCAAAGATAAATTATAAAGGAAAAACGATTGTATTTATGGCGGACCTGTTACCATCTGTAGCACATATGCCCATTCCCTATATTATGGCCTATGATATGTTTCCGCTTACGTCATTAAATGAAAAGAAAAATTTCCTGTCGCAGGCAGAAACTGAAAACTGGGTTTTATTTTTTGAACATGACCCTGCCATTGAATGCTGCACAGTTAAACTCACAGAAAAGGGTGTACGAATGGATAGCAGTTTTAAATTAAGTGAGTTATAGTATCAACTGCCCCTGATGCTTATTAGGGAAGTTAGCGGGTAACGTAAATTGCTATACCCGTACATGTCTACCTTTACGGATCCTACTGCAATCGGGCTTTCTACACGCAATACCAAATGATTGGGATCGTCACTTACCCAAACCGTCATTTTCTCACCCCCGGTGAACATGGTGCCTTTAATAAGCAATGGTTTAAATTTGATGGCCTTAAATTTACCGTACCTGGTTTTTACTGTTTCTTTACCTATATACCGGATGTATAAATGGTAAATTTCATCATCTAAAAACATATCAAAAGGTATTTTATCACCTGGCTTATATTTATTAAAGTTGATATTCCTGGCATAATAAATTGAGCTGATTACATCCTGGATACAATCCGTTGTTTTAAAGATACCGTTGGTGCTAACGGCCGTGCCGGCACCGTGGTTAAAAGTTACATTGTTATAAATTTTATATCCCCCTTCATCTACATTACGGATAAATTTTAGTGGCAGCATAGTCGCTGTATCTATATAAGTTTCGTAGCGATCCCGTACTTTAAAAAAATTATCAAAAAACGAATAGGTTTTACCATCACCCACACAATGAAAAACAGTTTTACCATTAAACCTTTCCAGGCTGGTAGTAAAAGTTGCTTCTCCTGCTCCAATGTACATGCCCAGGGAGTTATAAAATACTTTCATTGTTAGTACTTCACCGGCCTGGAAAGCCGTGTTTCTTATCCCACAAAAAGCGTCTTTTTCTGGTTGTCCCGGCTGAACAAAACCTGATAATCCAATTAACAATAATCCGGCTTTAAAAATAATATTCATTTTTCCTTCAAGATTTTAACACTAAATATTAATAGACTTCCCAGCACTGCCGGTATTACAAGATTAATCAACCAAATTCCTAACGAGGCCGTTCCTACGCCTAATTCATTAACGGTAAATATTTTAAATATTGCCCAGCTTGCACTTACCCTTATCGGTAAATCAATAAAACCAATGGTAGGCGCAACTGCCATCACAAGGTAAAATACCGTCATTAACCAAAAACACAAAATAACCGGAATTGTTACATGCATTACCTGTAATAACAAAATGTATTGCATAACAAACACCAAATATCTGCCAAAAGATAAAAGCAATATTTGAACGAGATTTTGATCGTTGAACTCATCCAAAACTTTTATATGATTTACTACCTTTTGTAAAGAAGGTAATCTCTCCATCATCCTAACCAACCAACCTAGTCTTAAATAAAATAACAACAGTATTACGGTAAGCCCTAAACTAAGATATATTAATACATCACCCCAAAATTCAGGTAAAACCCTTGCTATATCGTTATTATGGTGTGAAATTAATCTTAAATATAATAAGCCGGCACAGCCCATAACCATCGTTACAAGTAGCTGACTGATACTTCCAACCAGCGTTAAAGAAATTCCTTTGATGCGATTTTCTTCCTTCACATATAATATTCTTCCTCCATACTCACCTATACGATTTGGTGTTAGCATTGTTACACTACAGCCGGACAGCACCGATTTAAAAGCTTTGTAAAAAGTGAAATCCTGCACATGATGGATCAACAGCTGCCACTTCCTGGTTTCAATACCCCAGTTCACGAACATCAATGCAACCACCAGCCAAAATTTCCAGCTATGCCAGCTATCTCGTATTTGTTCCCATCTTTTTGACAGATCGGGCTGATGACTAATTTGATTATACAGGCTCCAGGACAAGACTATAAATAATATGGGGCCAAGAAAATAGTTGATTAATATTTTAGAAGTTCTATTCAAACAGGTGTATTTGTTACCAAAGTTTCGTTGCAGAAACAGGAGGAAATTTTATGTTTACTTTTGTAGTTAATGATTGATTTATTATTGTAAAAATAGCCACTGCTTTCAAATGCAAACTTAAAATGAGTCAACGTTTCAGGCAATTCAAAAAGATAGTACGAATAGTTTAATTCGTTCTGTCAATTTGAGGTAGGTTTACAATACAAGTATAGTTTATTTATCTTCCTTAACCATCACAAAAAATATAATTTTCAGCTTTGCAAAAGCCATCTAAAATAATATTGGGCATCGATCCAGGCACGGTAGTAATGGGTTACGGATTAATTGAAATAAATGGCAGTTCTTTAAAACTGCTGGAAATGGATATTCTTAAACCGGGAAAAGTAGAAGATCCTTACCGGAAACTACAGCTTATTTATAATACTGTGAGCGGCCTTATTATTAAATATAAACCCGATGTATTTGCCATTGAAGCGCCGTTTTTTGGTAAAAACGTACAAAGTATGCTTAAACTTGGCAGGGCACAAGGTGTTGCAATTGCTGCGGCTATGAGGCATGGGCTTGATGTGACAGAATATTCCCCTAAAAAAGTAAAGCAGTCCGTTACAGGTAATGGTAATGCCAGTAAAGAACAGGTACTAAAAATGCTGCAGCGGCTTTTGAGTTTCAACGACGACCCAAAATATTTTGATGCTTCCGATGCATTGGCTGTAGCTGTTTGCCACTATTTCCAGGAAAATTCTGTACTGTCTACAGTGGGTGCCAAAGTAAATGGATGGGATGATTTTCTTAAAAAGAACCCGGCAAGATTAAAAAAATAGACAAGTCAGGTTACCTTATTTCCCTAGGATAATGCACTGATTATTTTCTGTTGCACTTCTTTTAACTCCCCGGCAGATAATTTCAATTTGTGATTCATAAAGTTCAAATCATCCGCAGAATTAATAGGTATCAGGTGAAGATGGGCATGCGGTACTTCTAATCCAACCACACTCAATCCACAACGATCGCAAGGAAAAGCCTTTTCTATGGCATGAGCGATTGGCTTTGAAAATACAAGCATACCTGCCAGGTAATCGTCTGTTAAATCAAAAAATTTATCTGTTTCAACTTTTGGAACTACCAATACGTGCCCTTTTTTAAGTGGAAAGATATCTAGAAATGCAAAAAACTGATCATTTTCTGCAATCTTATAAGAAGGTATCTGGCCGGTGATTATTTTTGAAAATATGGTCATGCTTGTAATTTTTTCGATAAAAATACAAAACAAAAAACCCATCCGTTGCTGAATGGGTTTAAAAAAAGTTAGCAAGCGCTATAAAGTAATATTTTCTATTTTAAATTTCAACACGCCTGCTGGTACTTGCACTTCAGTAATATCACCAATTGATTTGCCTAATAAACCGTGACCAATAGGAGAGGATACAGAAATTTTACCAAGCTTTAAATCAGCTTCTTTTTCCGATACAATCTGGTAGGTAGCTTTCTTTTTGGTACCCATGTTTGTGACGGTAACTTTCGTTAAAATCGAAACTTTGCTGGTGTCAATATTCGTTTCATCCAGGATACGTGCTGTCGCAATCACACCTTCCAGGTACTTGATTTTTGCCTCCAGCATTCCTTGTGCTTCTTTTGCTGCGTCATATTCCGCATTTTCTTTTAAGTCACCTTTTTCACGTGCCTCCGCAATGGCCCGGCTTGCTGCTGGCCTTTCTACACCTTTTAATTGTTGCAGCTCTGTTTTCATCTTTTCGAAGGTGTCCTGTTTTACATAATTCGTTCCGCTCATAGACTACTTTTTTAGAGTAAATAGAAAAAAAATACAACGCCCCGGATTTTATCCGAAGCGTTGTATCTATTGCAAATATAAACAAATTATTAAATTTTCAACTTTTCCAGTATCACTGTGCTCATTTTGTAAAAGGCTTCATTGCTATACCCTGCAATGTGTGGGGTAACTATGACGTTGGGTTGGTGAGTTAAAAAATCAAGTCTCTCCTTTTCAACGTCTGTATAGGTACTTAGCTTTTCGTTTTCCAGCACATCTATACCAGCGCCAGTTATTTTCTTTTCTTTTAGTGCGTTAATTAGTGCGTCAGTATCAGTTACTGCCCCCCTGCTGGCATTAATAAATATCGGCTTTTGTCCCAGCGAATTAAAGAATTGTGTACTGGCTATGTGACGGGTTTCATCATTGAGCGGTAAGTGTAAAGTAATTACATCCGAATATTTACAAACCTGCTCAAGACTTGCCTCTTTTATATAATCTTTTGCAAAACCAAATTTGTACTTATCGTACGCCAGCACTGTTACATTAAAAGAAGCAAGCAACTTTGCCACAGAACTTCCTGTATTTCCAAAACCAATTATACCAACTGTTTTACCAGTTAATTCAATTCCCCGATTTGAGTCACGGTTCCATATTCCCTGTTTAACCTCATCAAAACTAAAACTGATATTATTCATTAAGTTCAAAATCATTCCCAATACATGTTCCGCAACTGCATTTCGGTTGCCCTCGGGACTGCTTTCGCATTGTATTCCTTTACTCCTTGCATAATCAACATCTATCAGTTCCATACCGCTGCCTAACCTTGCTATCCACTTCAATTTAACTGCCTTATCAATTACAACTTTGTCAATTTTAAGTCTTGTTGTAACTATAAGTCCGTGAACCCCCGGAATTATTTCCAGCAATTCTTCATAACTGATCTGGGGATTATAAACAACTTCATAGCCTTTGTCAAGAAAGGTATTGCTTAAAATTTCATGGGTCCTGGAAGAGATTACTATTAATGGCTTATCATTTTTCATTTTGTACAATTCAATGGAACATTAATTCAATAGTTGAAAATAAAATTGAAAGGGTATCTAAGAATTCCCCTGCATATTTTTTCCCGTTCTATATTTAATAAATTGTGTTTTAGGAAAATGCAGGTTAAAATAGCCTTTGGTATATACTTAATGTAGATGCCTTCGGTATAGAATTTAGTCTTAAATGCTGAAAGCATAAGTAATGGAAGCAAGCAATCCGACTTAAATAATGAAACAGTTTTTACTCAATATTATGCGGAAGCTATTACACTAATTTCTACATTAGCATTCTTTGGCAAAGTCTTCACAGCAATGGTTTCACGGGCAGGAAAATCAGCGGTGAAATATTTAGCATAAATTTCATTTACCTGTGCAAAAAGGTCCATGTCACTTAAAAAAATGGAAGTTTTTACAATATTGTTAAAACCCATTCCTGCTTCAGTGAGTATGGCTTGAATATTTTGCATTACCTGGTCAGTTTCTTCGATGATATCTCCATTTGCTAATTCACTGGTTCCTGGCTTTAATGCAACCTGTCCCGAAACAAATAACATAGATCCAACTTTAACGGCCTGGTTATATGGTCCGATAGGTGCAGGTGCGTTTTCGGTATTGATAATTTCTTTACTCATAAATTAGGTTGAAAGAATTGCAAATATATCTTTTATCAACCACCTATTTTTGTAAAAAATAACCAAATGAAGATTGCTGTTTTAGCAAATGATGATCAATGGGAAGAGATTCAAAAAAGTTGCGACTGTTCCAATATGTTAAGAATCAATGACCTTGCAAACAGTCCCGGTTTTATAGATGTGTATATTATTTTGAATAATTTTACTCCCGTCACTCTCGGTAATATTGATAAGCCAGTTTTTATTAACTCCGTTACACAAACATTATCTGAACTGAAAACACCTGCCAATGTTGTCAGAATCAACGGCTGGAATAGCTTTTTATCGGCCAAAAAATGGGAGGTTGCCGGCGACATTACACATGAGATGAAAAATGTAATAGCCTCTTTGGGGAAACAGATGATCGTTGTTAAAGATGAAATTGGTTTCGTATCACCCAGAATAATTGCAATGATAATAAACGAGGCCTATTTTGCCCTTGGCGAAAATATCAGCACCAAAAACGAAATTGATATCTCTATGCGATCAGGAACAAATTATCCGTACGGACCATTTGAATGGGCAATTATAATCGGCCTAAATAACATTTACAAGCTGTTGGAAAAACTGGCATCAACCAGTAAAAGGTATATTCCGGCACCACTTTTAAAACACGAAGCAAGTTTATGAGCCTAATTTTACAGATTGATACCGCACTGGATACCGCAATTGTTAGCATTGCTCAAAATGGCGAGTTGCTGCACGAATTAACAAACAATAATCAAAAAGACCATGCCGGATTTTTACAACCAGCTATCGATACAATATTAAAGCAGTCAGGTTTAACTCTAAAAACGATCAATGCAATTGCCGTTTCTGCAGGCCCCGGCTCTTATACAGGTCTGCGTGTAGGTATGGCAAGTGCCAAAGGACTGGCTTTTGCATTAAATAAACCATTAATTACGCTTGGTACACTTGAAATAACGGCCAAAAACGCACTGATTCAGAATGAAAAATTGCATTTGCATCCTGGTACCTTGTACTGTCCAATGATAGATGCCAGGCGCATGGAAGTATATACTGCATTATATGATAACATGCTAAATACGCGTTTTGAGCCTTCATCAATGATTTTAACTGCCTACTCATTTGCTAATTGGTTGTTAAAAAATAAGATTTGTTTTTTTGGAAATGGAGCATCTAAATTTCAGGCCATTTGTACACATCCGAATGCATCCTTTTTACTTACAATCAATAATTCCTTGGCAATGAGTAAATTATCCTTTGAAAAGTTTATCAATAACGACTTTGCTGACGTTGCTTATAGTACGCCTTTTTATTTAAAAGAATTTTTTTCCGAACCTGGCAAAAAATAATCTATACATAATTCGTAGAATACTGGAATAAGGATTTTAATCTATATCAAATCGGGTGTATCTTTGCAATGCACAAAAAAATTAAATATCTATGACAAATGACACCGCAGAAGTGAGGGAAGAAGTATTAGTACAACCTCTACCTAAGATGAGTACGATTAACATTGACTATTATAACGTAAAGAAAGCCGCCTTGATTTTAAGGGCGCTTAACCACAAGTTGCGTCAACAGCTCATCAAACTAATTGAAGAAGAAAAGAAGATTACAGTTACCGAGATTTATGTAAGGCTTAAGCTTGAACAATCTGTAGCATCACAGCATCTTGCTATTTTAAGAAAAGCGGGTATTGTAACAACTCAACGTGACGGTAAATTTATTTTTTACATCATCAATCATAAGCGTATTGATGAAATCAACAATTTTGTTAACGAGTTGATTGGATAATCTTTCAATTTAACTTTTCGAAGCGGATGTACCTGTACATCCGCTTTTTGTTTTTTATCTTTGCGTTCGTCAGAAAAATTTAGCACCTTCTATAGATTAAAGCGGACCAATTATGCAATTGCAATCCAAAGGTGTTTTCAACACAAAAGGTTACTAAAAAACTATCTGATGCATCCAAACATTTTACTATAAATGCTTAAATAAATAACGAATAATACGAGAGTATGGAACAGACAAATTCAAAGGCACCAACCCCATTAACGCTGGCAGCTTTTAAAGAAAAAATGAATGCCGATATTACAATACTTGATAGCAGGAATGCCGCGGTTTTCACAACAGGCTTTGTACCTGGCAGTATATTTATTGGATTAGAAGGCAGGTTTACAGAATGGGCCGTCAGTATTTTATCCTATACAAAACCAATTATACTGGTAACAGAACCGGGACAGGAAGAAGCAACAGTTACACTCCTAGTAAAGGCTGGATTTGATAAAATAGCAGGTTATCTGCAAGGCGGTTTTGAAACATGGAAGCAAGCGGGTGAAAAAATTGATATGATCATTGATGTGGAAGCAGATGAGTTAGCTATGGACCTGCCTCATGACCCTAACCTACAGGTAGTAGATGTAAGAAGGGAAGCAGAATTTGCAGATGGCCACGAAAAGAATGCGATCAACATGCCACTAAATGATATGATTGATCTTGCGATGATTGCAGGATTTGAAGAAACGCAAAATTTATATGTACACTGCGGAACTGGTTATAGAAGCGTTATTGCCTGTTCGCTGATGAAGGCACAAGGCTTACATAATCTTCGTAATATACTAGGCGGCTGGGATCAAATTAAAGAACAATCGAGTATTAAAATTACAAAAGAGCCGAGTGTATTAAACTAGCGCTACATTAAATATAAATCGCCGTATCATTTATTATGACAGGAATTATAAAACACGAATCAACGCCTACTGCCTGTATTAATTCGTGTAATTCGTGAATAAAATTCGTGCAATTGAATGTGTCTTACCGCTCCTTACTTAACACTAAGCAGGTTCTTTACTTTTCAACCAGATTTTTGCTGTATGATTCATTGTAAACATGTTTCCAACGGCGGTGTGTCCATAAATAATTGGTTGGATCTTTCCTGATCATATTTTCCAGGTGGTCTCTGTATTTTATTAAAAATTGTTCCGAAGTATAATCTTCAGGGTTTGTAATTATTTCCAGTAATTCAAATTTATAATACCCTCTTTTCGGTTTTTTGAAATCAAAATAAATAATTACCGGTTGAAACCTGGCTGCAGAAGTATGCGGCCCCATAATAAAAGGCACCCTTTTGCCAAAAAAATTCATCCAGGCTCCTCTTTCAGGTGCACTGTTCTGATCGGCTGCCAGGCATATTGAATATTGCTGTTTCATCCATTCTACCATTTGCCTTTTAAAAGACGAATTGGGTATTAAAATGGTTCCATATTTCCCCCTTAACTTATTATAAATGCGATTCAGTGCTTTGTTTTCAATATTGGCTACTACGCCTATAAATGGAATTTTCATATTTCTGCCTAAAAATAGGTTGATATACTCCCAGTTAAACTGATGGCCACACATAAACTGGATACTCTTTCCAGTGGCAGCCACGGCATCTACTGCCGAAAAATCTCCGGTACATCTTTTTACAAATTCCTTATCACTTAATGAAAGAATTTTAATTGTTTCAATAAACGTATCTACAAAGTTTTTATAAAACTGCTTTGCAATTGTCTTTTTTTCGGCGTAAGATTTTTCGGGAAATGCAATTTCGAGATTTTCCATCACCCCTTTTTTACGGTAGCCAAAAACATAGTAAATAAGAAAATATGCAAAATCGCTTAAGCGGTACAGGATAAAAAATGGCAGCAGGGAAATAGCATATAAGAACCCGTAAATAATGTAATACATAGCGCAAAGATAATATTATCTGAATATCGTCATCGTTCGCTATCTAGCTAATAATTGACTACGCTTATTCTTAAGATTGATAACTACTGTTGTGTTAAGAACAAAAGGGCGTATCGGTTTGTGAATTGAGAACAGTGCTAATGACCATTTACTATTGCCAATTCACACTTAACTTAACACTACAATACAATATCCTGAACTTTATCACTCTTGCCCGGATAGTCTGTATTGAAATGAAGGCCCCTGCTTTCGTGCCTGAACTCAGCACACTTTACAATTAAATATGCCACCGTAATCATATTACGGAGTTCACACAATTGCGGAGACACGGCTGTTTTTTGATACAATGCTTCAGTTTCTTCATAGAGCAAATCAAGCCTTTTCATAGCTCTGCGCAAACGTTCATTGTTTCGAACAATACCCACATAATCACTCATTAGTAACTTAAGTTCTTTTACACTTTGGGTGATCAGGATCATTTCTTTGGGTACATTGGTTCCCTCAGATTTCCAGTTTGGAACATCATTTCCCAGCTTAACAACATCTTTCTGCAGATCGGTATTTTTTTTCATTGTAGCAACACTGTCTTTAAAAGCACGATGAGCAAATACCATCGCTTCAAGCAAAGAGTTACTTGCCAGCCGGTTAGCGCCATGCAAACCAGTGCAGGCACATTCACCTGCACAATACAAATGATTAATGGATGTTCTCGCCATTTCATCTGTTTTAATACCGCCGCAACTGTAATGTGCAGCCGGTGCAACGGGTATCATATCCCTGGTAATATCAATTCCAATGCTTAAGCATTTATCATAAATATTGGGGAAATGTTCGGTAAATTTTTCTTTGGTAAAATGCCTGCAATCGAGGTAAACATGTTCCGTACCATTTATCTTCATCTCATTGTCAATGGCCCTCGCCACAATGTCTCTTGGAGCCAGATCTTTACGTGGGTCATATCGTTCCATAAACGCTTCACCACTTTGATTACGCAGTATGCCACCATCACCACGAACAGCCTCGGTAATTAAAAAACTCTGACCACGCACACCAGGTTCGTACAAAGCTGTTGGATGAAACTGAATAAACTCCATATTCTCAATTCGTCCTTTTGCCCTATAAACCATTGCCACACCATCTCCTGTAGCAATTGCCGGATTTGTAGTGGTACGATATACCTGGCCATTGCCACCGGAAGCAAGCAAAGTAATTGAAGAAAGAATAGTCTCAATTTTATTAGTATTTAAATCAAGTACATACACACCATAGCATTCTATATCAGGTGTTGATTTGGTAACAAGATATCCGAGGTGATGCTGTGTAATAATATCCAACACAAAACAATGACTAAGCAATTGTATATTTTTTTTCCTGCTTATAGCTTCCAGCAATGCCCTTTCCATTTCCATACCCGTTACATCTTTGTGATGCAGTATGCGAAATTCGCTATGCCCTCCCTCTTTACCTAATGAATAATCACCGTCTTTATCTTTATCAAATTTTGCTCCCCATTCTATAATTTCATGTATTCGTTCTACTCCTTCCTTCACCACAATTTCAACAACTTCTTTATTGCATAATCCGTCACCGGCAATCAATGTATCCTCAATGTGTTTGGTAAAGCTATCATTATCAAAATCCATTACACCCGCTATTCCTCCTTGTGCATATTTAGTATTGGTTTCATCACTTTGCGTCTTTGTGAGAATGGTGATTGTTTTATCCGGACATTCTTCCGCCACCTTTAATGCATATGTCAACCCTGCAATTCCACTACCAATTACCAAAAAATCTGTGTCCATAAATATTGTAAATTAACTGAAGGTTAAAATTAGCAGATAAATACTTAAAATAATTTTCTTGTTAATTTTTGTAAAATAACCGCTTTAGGGTATTGCAAATAGAAAACTGATATTGTAGGTTTACATCCGGTTTTAATAAGATAGTTCCCCCAATATTACCATCTCATAAAAATCTCGCTCTGGAAAACTCCAGCATTTTCAATCCCTTGGTTTAACTGAACGACAAATAATTCAGCCTGTACTTGCTATGCATTATGCATAACTGTACAAGTTATTTTTTAACGATTAAAACATATGAAAATGGCAAACCTACAAGATGCAACAGTTCCCTGCTGCCCAGCCTTAATTAAAGATGATCATTGTGATGTATTCAAATTTACCAGGATACTCACTTATCCAACCGGCCTGGCAGGAAATGCCCGTAGAAGGATAAATGTAGAAGTAATCCTTCATTTTAAACTTACAAGATGCACACTGGGGCTTACTTTGGGCGACCCCGCCTATAGCACTACATTGCTACCTGGAGAAAGAGTGCGTTTAGCCACTACAGATAGAAGAAGCCGGTTTAGTTTCGATAGTGAAACAAAACTCAGCTATCGTAGTGAACAAATTTCGGAAGAACAATACTTTATGACGGCAACCCAAAAGTATATGGCAGATGCCGCTGCTTCGCAATCGGGCCATGCTGAAAGTTCTTCGGAAGGACATTGGGATTTTCATGGTGATGCAGGTGGCAGCATCAACCCATTTAGTTTAAGTGCCAGTGCCAGCACCAATGCAAAAGGCAATCATAACAGCAGTTCTATTGCTGACTATTTAAATCAACAAAAAACACATGTTGAAAGCTCCTCATCGCAAGCAGTGGACGCTACACGCAAAGCACACTCAATTTCTATTGGAGAAGTTAGCAGCAGAACACACGTTGAAGGAGAGTCAGAAGATCATTTTGAAGCTGCTTCCCGTGAATTTACCAATTACAATAAATGCCATGCGGTTACTTACACTTTTTATAGGATCAATAAAAAGCAACAGGTAAAATTTGAATTGGAAGCGATTGAAAGAAGAGTAGCAGACGATAACGCACCAATTGGCGGTGTACTTCAACCACCAACTTCCAAACTACCTATCGCATTGGTTCCCCAGGATATACCTGCCACGGCTGCCTTAAGGAAACCCGCCACAGCTGCAGGTTTTACAGCAACAACCAATTTTAGTATTGACGCAAGTTCTCTTTTAAGTGCCAATCAAAACCTCACCACACCATCATTTACTACAGCACAAAACTTTGGAATTCCAATAGATGAAAGTGAAAGAAATGCAGCGTTGAAAGAAGCAGACGCTCAATTAATTGCAAAAAATCTTTTAGATAAGTCGGGAAAAGTTTCGGTTGAAACAAAACAGTCCATCGATTTTGAAATAGAGTTTTCATTACCTACACCCGGTATAATCGTAAAAGGATGCCTGGATGATTGTGATGTTTGTGAGCCATTATTAAAAGAGCGTATGCAATTAGAAAATGACCTGTTGCGTAAACAAATTGAACTGCTTGATAAATCGCAGGAGTACAGATGTTGCCCGGCTGAAACTACGGCTGATACATAGTGAAGTTGAATAAATTGTTTCGAGTCAAAAAAAATTTTCGAATTAAAAACTAACCCCTTTGCATATAAAATTTGATGCCATGAAAACCAATAATGAATAAAGTCCCGATTAAAATGCGGGATAAAATGTCGCCCCCGTTGTTACCATAAATAAAAAAAAGACGACAAATTATTCACCTAACATTTTTATTAATTTTTAAAAAACATTATTATGCAAAAATTTAGTATTCCGGTAAGTTATGAATTACAGCCTAACGCCGATATACGACTGGCCGGATTTCTCTTTACTTGTTTCGGCAGATTACTTCAGTATCAATTTGTAAGAAACAATGCGCTGGAATTTGATCTCAGCAATAATCCAAAAACCAATGGACCTGTAAGAGGGACCAAAGACGACACGATAGCTGTTGATTACGATGCAAAGGAACTGAGGTTATTTATAGCCCCGGTAACTGATGGTAAAATTCAACAGATAAAAACCATTGACGACCTGGATGATTTTAAGCCATATGAACCGGTATTAAGAGTTAACTCAGATGGGGTATTTGATACTCTCCCGATCCCAGGCATTATATCTCAATTCTGGCCACATTGCAACTGCAGGGTAACCGGTAAAATTTCTAAATGGTTTCATGTTGGCAGTACCTGGGAAGACCAGCCCATCTGCAAAGCGAGGGTGCATATTTGCGACATAGATTCAATCCGTTACTGGATTTACAAGGTGCCGGATTTTGTAATTGCTGAAATTCCAAAAATAATTCTTCAGCCAAATGAGTTAATAAAGTTTCCGATCCCAATACCCGATCCGCCTCCGTTTTCGCTAAACAATGCGGCACTACAGGCTGTTCAATCCGCCAACATTTTTAAAACAAATTCTGCTGAAAACAGGCAGATGGAAATGGCGGCCAAGCTACCGCCACTGGATATGACCATCAGGCAAAACTTTGCATCCGGCAACCTCGACCTGATAAGGGATACAATCGTTGATAACTTTACAATACTGCACCCCTGGTTTTGTTTGTCGCCCGGGTGGTGGCCATATTTTTATCGCTGCCAGGAATTAGCGGTAACTTATACTGATGCTAATGGCCGCTTTGATGTAAACGTTTCTTACCCGTGTTTTGGAGATAAACCAGACGTCTATATCTGGGTAGAATACTTGATAAATGGCGCCTGGGAAATTGTTTATCATCCGCCGATACCTTGCAACATACGATGGAACTATGTTTGCGGCACACCAATCAATATCCACATTACTGATCCAAGAGTTCCGGGCAATTGCTGTTGCAATTGCAACCTGCCTGGTGAGCTGGTATGGATACGTGCAATAGGTTCTACCAGTGTATCTCACATCAACCAGTTTAGTGTGTTACAAGCTCCTCCATTGCAGTCGGTAACGTATGATAGAATTGGACTCACAGATGCCGGTGCAATTGGTGACCCATGGTATTTACCAACAAGTGTAGGCGATTTTAAACGGCCATTTGGCGGAAGCCCTTCCATGTATATGGGCTTTGGAAGCAGTCTTCCCAATAGTGGTATTTACTATTACAGGTGGAGTTACAAACAGGTAAAAAATGCGCAGCTTGCAAATGTGGTTGATTCGTACAAAGCGCTTGACCCAATCAACGGCATTGTAAACAAGGGTTACCAGTTTGAGTACACTGATTCCAATGGCGGCACACAATCTGCACCTAATAGTGTAAAGCTTGGCCCATTTACTGTGGGCGCTAATGACAACCTCTATATCATACCACCAGAGCGTCCAAACATGGCTCCGTTCAATGCGCCTGAGACAAGCCCCGACTGGCACGAACCAACCGATAGCATGAATACCATTTCTTTTAAATCAGACTTGCTGAAACGTGGTGGCATGGTAGGTGGTGATGGTTTATATGAATTTAAACTTGAGCTGTTTGACCAGGCAGGAAACTTAATTACAAATGTTCCGAAAAATACCTTTAAGGTACCTGATTATAATAATGCCGGATTTAGTGTGAATGCTTCGGACACTTATCTCGAAAATCCAACCAGTACTACCGCAAGCGCTTTCAATATGTTGGTACGAATTGATAATTCACAATGCGATGCAGATGTGTTTACCGTTAATGTGAATGGTGCACCAGCCTCATTGGATTGCTGTGGATTTGCCAACTACAAACCTGGTGGTGTTGAAGCAGATCTTGATCTATCATTCCTGGCAACGCATCCAAATAATTTTGCTGTATTTAATTTTGATGTGGTGAAAGGAACCTGCGGTGGTGTGCCCATTGCAGATGCGAATGGAATGGTAATTGACAGTGCTCTTGGATATATTTTAAGTGGTGGCATTTATGACAAGCATTTTACGCCGTTTGAATTATTAGGCGCTTGTTACCTGGAGGGAACCGGAAAAGCAGCCTTTGCCGAAACCCTGAATGTAGCCGCAATGGCAACTGATGGTGTGTTCAGGCAATCAGGAAAAGATGCTGGTACAGTAGCCGCTTTTGGCCTGGAACCATAATAATTTGATCATAATTTTTTGAAAAATGACGAGTGCTTTTTTATTCATTTTATTAATACTAACCTGTTGGAGAATCACTCATTTGCTTTCAAAAGAAGATGATCCATTTAACCTCGTCTATCATTTAAGAAAAAAAGCAGGGGCAGGCTTCTTCGGGAGCCTGCTCGACTGCTTTTATTGTGTAAGTGTTTGGGTGGCACTGCCACTAGGAATTTATGCCGGTAATAACTGGTTAGAAAAGTTGCTTTACTGGTGGGCTTTATCAGGTGCAGCCTGTTTATTGGAACAGGCAACAACCAATCGTAAAAATGAGAGCGATAATACACCCGATTATAAAGAAGATTAAAAAATAACAACCATGTGTAACTGTGGAAATAAAAGAGCACAATTTGCAGCCGGACAACCAGCCAGTTTAAGCAACAGGCAATACGAACCTGTTAAAGATAAAATGTGGGATGATGTATATTTTGAATACACCGGCTTAACTGCGCTTTCTATAACCGGTAAAATAAGTGGTAAACAATACCGGTTTACACACAGCGGAAATATGCAGTTGGTAGATTATAGAGATGCATCGGGAATGATGGCAATACCTGTATTGAGAAAAGTAAATAAGAAAGCCTCCCTTTGAAAAATTTTCAACAATTTTTTTTCGTTACTTTCTATCTTATTACTCGTCATTGAAATTTGAATTTCTTTAAATGTCTTTGTACTGCTCTTTCCACCTGTTCAAAATCCGGTAAATTTTTTATCTGTTCATTCATTGAATTTTTCCAGCGCCCTTTGTATTGTGGCAGGCGTTCAGCTAATTTTTTGGAAAGTCAACATGATTTAGGTTTTTACTGGCACATTTCTTTTCAAATTCCTTCATGTGAAATGCTGCGTCCATTTCATGTTGTTCTAATAAAAACCAAATGTCATAGAAATCCCTTGCCTGCATCCGTTGCATTACTGTTCGCATTTTTTCTACCAACATAAGAAATAATAATGAAAAACGACCAAACTTACTTTTTATAGTGTAATCGTCAGGATGAACCTGACTAATACGATATGAAACATAATCGCATTTTGTTGAGGATATGATTTGCTAAAAGTTGAATTTATGCCATAAGAATTTCGTCTTGCGGGTGGGCTTGAGATGCTGACATTTTTTAGCTCTTTGTCACGAATTGGCTTTGTGCCAGGATAGAATTGAAAAAGTGGTAAACCCGAGAAAATAAATTAACGAATGATGCTCGTTATTCCAGCAATAAAACTTACCGGTGAGGTTTCATAAGAAATTTATCTTGAAACTGCATCAGGCGTCAACCCAGGCATCACTTTCTTTAAGTAGGCTAATCAATTCATCTACTGCAATGTTGCTGTCGATATTTCTTTTAACTACTTCCTTACCGCGATAAAGCGTAATTTTTCCAATGCCGCTACCCACATAACCAAAATCTGCATCGGCCATTTCACCGGGGCCATTTACGATGCAACCCATGATGGCTATTTTTACTCCTTTCAAATGATTGGTTACATTCCTGATTTTAGCAGTTGTTTCCTGCAGGTCAAACAGCGTTCTTCCACAACTGGGACAGCTTATATATTCTGTTTTCGAAATGCGTGTTCGTGTAGCCTGTAAAATAGAAAAGGCAGTGTTATTAATAAATTGCTCCACAGACGCATTAGCAATATAATTTCTTCCGCTTACTACGGTATTTAATGCATTTTTATATGAGGTAGAACTCATTCCCAAACAGATGCCATCTCCCATTCCTTCCAGGAACAAAGCGCCTGTTTCTGTGGCAAAATGTATCAGATGTTCATCTGCAGTTGACCAGTTGCTATCTGTAATAAAAACTACCGGATTCTGAATATCCCTGTTCATCAACTCAATCATCATCCGCCTTACAGATTGCATCGCCAGCACATTGGATGCGCTTAAGCATAATACTACTTCAGGATCATTTGCCAATTCATCGAGGTAAGTAAAATCATTGATGGAGGTACGATCGCCAAAACAATCAATCATTACAAAATTCATTGCTGCTACTGCTGATGCTGCTACGTAACCGCTATTTTCAAAAATTGGAAAGTAAGTTGATTTATCGTCGGCCAGTTGCCAGGTAGCCGGATACACAATCACTTTAACTGTACCTGGTAAAGCAAAATCCAATAACTGATTCCCGGTAAAAATATAATCTGCTGCCATATCGCTGATGGCCCATTTGTCGGTTGACTCGTTGTAAGTATAGCCTACTGACGTCAGGTGTTTTGGAGATATTTTTTCAATTTTACTGAGGTCAGCAATTACTACAGGTACCTGTTTATTGCCAATATTATCTACTGCAAATGTTTCCCTGCGTTTATATTCAAATGGAGAATAAGGAAGTTTTGGTATTGCAGGAATTGCTGATCTGGCGGCTGCCTTCAACCTGTCAGTTTGATACCGTTTCACAATATCCATACATACCGGAATTTCCAGCTCGGGATCTTCTGTAAGACTTACACGAATGGTGTCTCCAATGCCATCTTCCAGCAATGTTCCAATACCAATGGCAGATTTAATTCGCCCATCTTCGCCATCACCAGCTTCTGTAACGCCCAGGTGCAATGGGTAACATTCTTCAAACTCCTGCATCATATGATTGATCAGCAAACGGTAAGCCTGCACCATAACCTGCGGATTACTGCTTTTCATACTCAATATGATATTGTGATAATCTTCACCACGGGCAATACGTAAAAACTCCATGGCACTTTCAACCATCCCCATCGCTGTATCACCATAGCGACTCATGATACGATCGCTTAATGAACCATGGTTGGTACCGATACGCATGGCTGTACCAAATTCCTTACAAATTTTAACCAATGGTGTAAACCGCTCTTTAATCCTATCTATCTCTTCGGCATATTCGGCGTCGGTATAATCAATCTGTTCAAACTTTTTCTTGTCAACATAATTACCAGGATTCACCCTCACTTTTTCTACTATTCTCGCTGCTATTTCGGCAGCGTTTGGTGTAAAGTGTATATCAGCAACCAGCGGTACAAAATAGCCCCGCTTATTTAATTCATCCTTAATGTTCTGCAGGTTTTCCGCTTCTTTTTTTGAGGGTGCTGTAATACGCACCAGCTCTGCACCCGCTTCAATACAGCGAATGGTTTGCTCAACCGTTGCCATGGTATCCATGCTATCGGTGGTGGTCATAGTTTGCACCCTTACCGGGTGTCCATTGCCCAGTAACAAATTACCTATTTTAACTTCCCTTGTTTTTAGACGTTTATATTCCGTCATCGACTCACAGTATAATTCCATAGTTATAATATTGCTGCAAAAATAACACTAAAAAAGCAGGGGTTGTTGGCCCCTGCTGTTGATTTATTTATTAATAAATGATAAGTTATACTTAGCAAGGAATAAAATAGTGAGTTGGTATTTTGCTCCTCATTGATAAAATGTACAAGGGTGCGACGCCTTTGAAGCTTAATTGAAAAACTTCTGCCTGGTTCATAAAAAAATTGTCCCCTAATTTAACCCTTGTTCACTATAACTGTAATGCAACCGCTTCTATTATATCATTTAAAGAACAAGTTTGATAAATTAGTGTAATCTGAGAATCACCGGGAGAAAAAATACATCAACTTTTAATCTTAATAAGAAACTTTGTAAGAAACCTTTTCCGGGGCTTCCATCATTTCAGTTAATGTAGTTTCAAAAGTTATTGTCTTTTTATCTGCAGAAACCACGCTACCCGGGCCCTCAAATTTCTTAATCGCTTTAGGCAAAACAAGTACAGTGCGGTATTTAAAATCACCCATCATGGCGGTCATTTGTTTCATCATAATCAATGACGAATCTGACTCAATTTTATTTTTGAAAGCATCCATGTTATTGATTGTATTCGAAATCATACCGGGCACAGCCAGAAAGGTAAACTGATCACCTACCGGGTTGGTGGATTTTTCAGCCATTTCGGTGTCATCTTTATCGCCTTCTGCTGATTTTTCACCTGTGGCATTTTCAAAAGCTTTCGCCTTTTTTATTATAGAAAATAAGTGCTGCTTTACTGCTGTAAGTGCGGCTGCATTTTTAAATGGACAACTCACTACTATTTTCATTTGATTTTTTTCTTCATCCATTTTTATGTCCAGCAAAGCGCCACCATATAAAGATGCTTCTTCTGAAGTAAATCCATTTTCGGTTGTAAGAAAATCTTTCAAATAAATAACCGTATCCTTTTTTTCTTTTGGTTTGTCTGAATCAGGTTTTGCACCCATTGAAGCAGCCATTTCCAGCATTTTATCAAGGTCCATCGTCATGGAGTACATGCCTGAATTATCGGCATTTATCACAATCTTTTCCTCTGTATCAAGACAAGAAGATAAGAACAAGGTTAGCGTAAACGCAAGCGTAAATTTTAAAGCCTTCATCATATTAGTTTTAGTCTGCAAAGATGCGATATTTTACCAGTCTTTTTCAGGTTTTACTGGCGAGGCTGCACCTACTTTCCTAAGTTTATCTTGTAGTTTTTTCTCCTGTTGCAACAACGCTTTTAATTTTTCTTCCGCTTCTTTTTTTGTCATTTTAGAAGGTTGCGGTTTAGGCAATTCATCTTTGTCTTTATCCTTTTGCTGCTGTTGTTTATCTTGCTTATCCTTTTTCTTATCGTCGTCTTTTGGCTTCTTTTTATCCTTCTCGTCTTTATCTTTTTGTTGCTGTTGTTGCTGCTTTTGTTGCTCCAATGCTTTTTGCAAATTCAGGCGTGCATCTTCATCTTTTGGATTAATGCGTAGGGCATTTTTGTATGCATCAATACATTCCGGCAGCTTTTTATTATTCTGCAATGCAACACCTTTATTATAATACGCAGCAGATTTATCCATCGGTAATTTACTACGCTCAATAGCTGCATCATAGGCTGCTACCGCATCTTCCTTTTTTTCACTCTTATATAAAGCATTGCCAAGGTTATATTGCGCCGGAGCACTTTCCGGATTTTTTTCCAGTGCTTTGTTATAACTATCAATCGCCTGGTCGTATTTTTTTTCTACATAGGCTTCATTCCCCTTTTTTACCAACGCCTTATCATTTTGGGCAGATAACGCAACCGGGATGAAGAAAGAAAATAAAACAAATGCTGTTACTGCCACTTTTGTTTTATCAGCTACTAGCTTTTTATTTCGCAGAGATTTTTTTTCTGAGATAAAAAACTCGATCATTAAAACCATTAACGCAAAAGCTAATAACCAGGGGAAATAATTTTTAAAATTCATCAGTGAATTCTCAGTGATGGGTCTTTGCCCCATTGACTGCAATTGCTTATCCAGCGTATTGACTACATCATCTGTGTTCGAAAACCGCTGGTAAATGCCGTTGCCATTTTCAGCAATTTTTCTAAGTTCCTCTTCGTTTAATTTCGTAACTACAGGGTTGCCCGCTGCATCTTTTTTGAAGTCGTTTGTTTCCGGATCCATAATGGTTGCGCCTTCCGGCGAACCAATACCAATTGTGTTGATCATGATGCCTTCATCGGCAAGTGTCTTTGTATATGAAATGGCAGTTTCATCATGGTCTTCTCCATCGCTGATTAATATAATTGATTTATATTTTTTTTCTGTACTGCTAAAAGCTGCATTACACATTTTAAGTGCATCACCTATCACGGTTCCCTGTGTGGGAACTACATCAGGAGTTGCAGATGTTAGAAACATTTTTGCTGCAGCATGATCGGTAGTAAGCGGCATTTGGAGATATGCCCTTCCTGCAAACACAACAATACCAATGCGGTTGTCTGGCGATTTATCAATTAGTTTTGCAATAACCTGTTTGGCTCTTTCCAACCTATCAGGCTGTATGTCTTGTGCTAACATACTTTTACTTACGTCAAGGGCAATCATTACATCAATACCACTTCGGTTAACCGTAGTACTGCCAAGCGGTTTACGTGGATTAGCCAGTGCAACAACTATTGCAGTAAAAGCTACTACAAATAATAAAAGTTTGAATGAGAATTTTTTAGGGCTATAACCCCGGATCAATTGATTTACCAATTGCTGGTCGCCAATTTTTTTGATCGTATTTTTTTTCCATTTCAACAGATAAAAATACAATCCTGCTATCAATGGAATGGCTGCCAGTGCCAGTAAATATTCTATGTGTTGAAACTGTATCAATTATAAAAAATAGCGCTTTAAACGTTTTGCAAATTACCCCTTGTAAAGCAGCCTTATTGTTAAAAAATTTATATGATTCAAAAATTTCGATCGTGAACTTAATGAACCATTACATTTTACCATTAAAGAACCCAAATTGTTTCAATATGTCATTTGTTATTTTCAAACGAATGGCCTTCATATCTACATTTGGATCAGATGATTTAACAAGTGTCACAAAAAAGTACGGATGTTTGTTTTCTTCAATCCAGCCAACAACCCAGCCCACAGACTTTTTTTGTTCATCAAATCCCCAACCTGTTTTATAAGCCAGTTTGTAGAGTGTATTATCTTCATGCGTCATTACATCTCTTACAATTTGCTGGGTGCGTTTTTGAAATGGTAACTGATCAAAATATAAACGTTTTACTAAACCAAGTTGCTCATCTGCGGAAATCTTTAAGCTATTATCGAGCCAAAAGGTATCAATTTGTTTACCCAGGTTCATGTTACCATAATGCAAACTATCTATCCATAAGCGCATGGTATCTTTTCCTATCCGGCGGGCAACTTCCTGGTAATACGGCACTGCACTTACTTTAAATGCTTCTTCCATTGTAAGGTCTTTGTTCCAGTCATCATTCCCTCGTTTTATTCCATCCCATTTTATTACCATCTTTTCATCGTTAATCACACCAGTTTCCAATCCAATTAACGAGTTAACTATTTTAAAAGTGGAGGCAGGTAAAAAACGCATGGTATCCAGCGCCATATTGTAAACCGTTACTTTACCATCTTTGTTATCAAACATAGTAAAACATCCTTCCACTTTATTTTCGGTAAAATATTTTTCGAGACTATTGTCAATTTTTGCCCGGTTTACAGAGCATGCGCTAAAAGAAATTGTAGCAACAATTGTGGTAATTATAATCAATGGATATTTTACAAGATTCATGCGTATGAGTTAATTTTAATTTGAGATTTCCCATCAGCAAAATTGCTAATTATGGTTTAGTATTTAAATGGTTTGCAGTTGCTTCCAGGGTTTCATAGAACTCGGGGCCGTACTTGCGGATGAGCGCATCTTTTAGGAAAACGTATACCGGAACTTTTAATTTTTTACCAAGTGAACATGCGGCACTGCAAAGGTCTTCTCTTGGTTCATAATTTACATACTCCTTTTTTTTATCCTTGCTTTGCTTAATGCGAATGGGAAACAGGTGGCAACTGATTGGTTTTCGCCATGCAACTTTGCCATCATTGTAAGCCTGTTCAATGCCGCATTTTACAATGCCGTCTTTATCTGTAATGCCATACACACAAACCTTACTTTCTATAGTTGGTGTTACCCAACCAAATTCTTTATCATACACATACTTTCCCTGTTTGCGTAATTCATTTTTATTTTCTTCATCCAGGTATGGTAGCACTGCCGCATACACTTCATCAATTTTTTGAAGTTCATCTTTAGAAAGCGGGGCTCCTGCATCTCCATCCACACAGCAACCACCTTTGCATTTGTGCAGATCGCACACAAACTGTTCTTCCACAATTTCATCGCTCAACAGAATATTATCGATAACTATCATAATGGGGGCAAAAATACTAACAAACCCGTGGATGCTGACAAAAACAATCCGGTAGTTTAAAATGTATCTAACAATTTCGGATCGCTGATATTAATTAAAGTGCTTAACAAAGAAACAACGTATCAGTTACTTTTAAACCTATGATCAATGAATCGTGGGTAACTTTAAGTTAGTTGTAGTTAATAAAAGGGAAAAATAAAGAGTGCTATAAAAAGACATTAGTTTTTCCACCTGAAAGTATTGATCATGTGATCCATATCAACCTGCAAAAAATCCTGAACAGGTTTAAGAGAATCTGCATTTGGCGTAACATCAAAATACAATGCCCCACGTATAAAATTCCTGGTGGTATCACTTAAAAAGAATTGCTTGGAAGTTGCTGCATTACCACCTACTTTAAAAAATACTCCATGTATTCCATCGGCTGTATTTATTAAACTATCGTTGATGGAATTAGATACTACATTATTTTTATTGGTAAGACTAAAAGCATCGTTCACCATTTTATCGAATTCATTTATTCCCAAGGAGTCTTTATAGGAGCCATCCGGTTGCTTTATTTTATATGAAGAATGGCCTCCAATGGCTTTATAACTCAAAAATATACGGCCATGAAACTGTGGAAAATCAATGTTGATCCAATAAGGATTTTCAGGATTGCTGTCAAAATAAGTGCTGTCCTTTACAATAGTGGCGTAGGTTGGGTATTCGAAACTATAAGGGAAACCAGGCAGTTCGAATTTTTGATAATTACGTTTGGGTAATTCAATGTTAAAATAACCCCGTTTCTTGGAAACATAAGGCGCATTACAGGAAATTATACAAGCAAATAAAATAAGTGGAATCAATGTTTTAATCCCTGTATTCATTAAACCCCGAAAGCTTTTATGCATGTATAATTTCATTTAAATTCCTACTAAGAGTAAATGAAGCAGAATATAGTTTACGCTTCTTCAGACCTTAGCTTTATTTCTACTTTTACTTTATCGATCCTGTTTTTATTAATGGCAAGTGGAATAAATGTAAAGTCGCCGCTTACAACTTCCTCATCAACTTGTGGAAATTCACCGGCAATTTCCAGTACAAGCCCAGCTAATGAATCACTATCGCCTCTTACTACTTCAAACACATCTGCAGGCAATCCCATAATTCTGCAAACATCGTTGATCATTGTTTTGCCTTCAAAAATATAGTTGTAATCATCTATTTTTTTATTGGCGCTTTCTTCATCGTCAAATTCGTCTTGTATATCACCGATAATTTCTTCCATTATATCTTCCAATGTAACAATACCAGATGTACCACCAAATTCATCTACCACAACAGCAAAGTGTATGCGCCTGTTTCTAAACTCCTGCAAAAGATCCTCAATTAATTTTTGTTCATGTACAAAATAGGAAGGCCGCATCAAACTATGCCAATCGTAATTTTCAACCTTACTGGCATTTACGTGTGGCAATAAATCTTTTGTATGCAACATTCCCTTCACCTCATCCAGGTTATTGTTGTAAACCGGCAAACGGGAATAATGTAATTCTTCTACCCTTTTAATTACATCTTCAAAAGTGCTGCTAAATTCAATACCGTTTACATCCAGCCTGGTACGCATTATTTGTTTTACGGTAGTGTCGCCAAATTTGCGAATGCCTTTTAATATTTGCTTCTCCTCCAGGGTAGCTTCATGTTCAGGAAGTAAATCAATGGCGTAATCCAATTGGCTATTATCCATCAAAGAAGAGTGACCGGGAGAAAACTTTTTTTCAATCCCATCACTAAAATTCACTAGTCTTTTGCTGAACCTATAAAAAATACTATTGAATATTTCAAGAATCAAAGACGCCGTAGATGCAAACCAAACTTTGTGATGGGTGGCCCAAACTTTTGGTAATACTTCCCCAAAAAGTACAATTAAAAATGTTACAGTAAATACTTTAACAAGGAACCTTAACCAGAATACCATGCTAACGGTTTCCAGCAGGTTATCCATTAATATGTTGGAGATTAATATGATGCCGATGTTCACAAAACTATTAGCTATCAGCATTGAACCTAGTAATATTTTAGGTTCATCCAGCAATGCAACGATACGCTTAAAAGATGGCTGCTGCTTGGTCCTAAGCATATTAATATCTTTATAAGTAAGGGAGAAAAATGCAACTTCGGAACCAGCTACCAAAAATGAAATTGCAAATAAAAATATGACTAAAAATATAAGGACAACAGAAGCTGCCGGTGTAATTGCAAGTAAGGTAAAATGCATTTGAAATGCATTAACAATGACCGAATGGTAATCCAAAACTTTCAGTTTTTATGAAAAATATATTTATCCGGCAACGGATCTTAAAAGCAGTTTTATCTTTTTAAAACGGAAGCCTTTCTGCGCCATCATCCTCGTTTGGCATTTCACCACCCATTCCCTCCATGCCATCTCCCGGCGTGCCAGGTGTAGTTCCATCGTTTCTTTTATCAAGCATTATCAGGTTATCGCCTACTATTTCTGTTGCAAATTTTTTGTTGCCTTCTTTGTCCTCCCAACTCCTGGTTTTCAGCCTGCCTTCAATGTATACAAGACTACCTCTATGTAAATATTTTTGCGCAAGTTCTGCCAGGCCTCTCCACAATACAACGGTATGCCATTCTGTTTGCGAAATAAGTTTACCACTTCTATCTTTATATGTTTCAGTTGTTGCCAGAGAAAATTTTGCCACTCCGATATTGCCTTCCAAAAATTGCATGTCGGGATCTTTACCCAAATTACCGATTAACATAACCCTGTTTACGCCTCTCATGTTGTTGGTATTAATTCTATTGAATGTTGATTCTTCTTAAAGTCACACAAGTTTAAAGATACATTTTTATCTTTTAAGTAGATACTGATAAATTTAGGAAAAGGCAGTTGATTTAGTTCAGTTTTGGGAATAATCTCGTAGTTTTTTAACTTGATTTCCTGCTTCATTTTTATGTAAATAAATTGCCCCTGGATGATTTGATGTGTTAATAGTTGCTTATACACCGGGGAAATGTTTACGATTTCAAACTTCTTTTTACTTAATACATCCGTTAATAATGATATTGCATCTTCACTAGTTAAATCCAGTGGATGAGCACTTTGTTTAACTACAAATTCATATAAATTTTCCCATACATCACCAGCTCCACGTTTACGTACGAAGAGGGTATCGCCCATTTCAATAACAAGGTAGTATAACCATCTTGCAGTTTTTTTAATCGACTTTTCTTTTATAGGCAGTTGCTGAACCAACTCATTATTATAAGCTATACATGTATCACCTAGTATGCAACTGGCGCACAAGGGCAATTGAGGTTTACAAATAACGGCGCCAAAATCCATGATTGCCTGGTTGTAAATACCTGGTAGCTTTTTATCAATTAATTCATTCGCTAGTTTAGTAAAGAATTTTTTCCCTTCTGTAGAATCTGTTGGCGTAGCAATGGCAAAATATCTTGATAAAACCCGAAATACATTTCCATCCACAACTGCATGTGGAAGGTTGAAAGCAAAAGAACCAATTGCCGCTGCGGTGTAAGGGCCAATACCTTTTAATGCTAAAATATCTTCGTATTGATCAGGAAATTTCCCATTCAATTCATTGGAAATATACCGGGCAGTTGCTATTAGATTTTTACACCTTGTATAATAGCCCAAGCCTTCCCATAGTTTGAAAACGATGGTTTCAGATGCATTTGCAAGATCGGTAACCGTAGGAAATTGAATTACAAAACGGTTGTAGTATTCAAGACCCTGATCAACCCTGGTTTGTTGCAGGATAATTTCACTTAACCATATTTTGTATGGATCCTTTTCACCCTTCCAGGGCATTTGCCTGTTATTGAATTTTAAATTCCATTTAAGGAGATTTTTTACAAAGTGTTGTTGTTCGCCGGCTATTTTCATTTATAATTCAAATATCTTCTAAAATTGAAAAAAACAAGCGTGTTTTGAATTAAATCCAACGATTTTGATAAAGAAAATGAGCAATAATCATATAAAATATTAAATAAAGAATAATATAGAGGCTACTTAACTGATAATCAGTACATAATATTGGATTTTACAAATTAATTTATTATTTTTCCATTAGGTAATTCATTTAAAACTTCACACTAATGAGAAAAGCAGACCTAATTTCAGAAATATCAGATAAAACGGGCATTCCTAAAGTAGACGTAATGTTTACGTTAGAGACAATGTTTAAAGAAATCAAGCGCTCTCTTATTGCGGGAGAAAACATTTACATAAGAGGGTTTGGAAGCTTTATAACCAAAAAAAGAGCAGCCAAAATAGGAAGAAATATTAAGAAGAATATTGCCGTTGAAATACCGGAACATTATATCCCCGCTTTTAAGCCGGCAAAAGAATTTGTAACAGAAGTTAAATCTAAAAAGTTGCCGGGTAACGAAACACCTCAATAGTGTACCTTTGCGCCTCAATAACTTTTTTTTGTGAAGAAACAACAATTGGTATTATTAGGCGTAGGGTTAATCATCCTATCCTCTTTATTTTTTTTTGGCAAAACTGTAGCCGAAAAAGAGATCTTGGCTACCCCGGACCCTTCTACTACAACAACTCCCAAATTCAACATCGATCATTACATACTTGAGGCGAAGAAAAGCCTATCTGAAGACCAGCTTAATTATGTAAATAAACTGGAAAACAGTATTTCAAGAGGCGATGTAAAAGAACAGCAAATTAAGGTATTCGACCGACTGTCATCATTTTGGGATGACTCGGTGCATAACCACGATTTACATAATTATTATACTTCAGCGTCAGCGAAGTTGGTAAATTCTGAAAAAAACCTCACCTTCGCAGCCCAATTGATGTTAAGTGAGCTTCGAAAGGAGCAAGATCCGGTGAAGAGAGGTTGGAAAAGTGAGCTTGCGGTTGAGTTGTTTGAGCAGGCAATTAAGCTTAATCCAAACAACGATGAACTTAAAATAGGGTTGGGAAGTTGTTATGTTTTTGGCAAAGGTATGGCTGGTGATCCTCAGGAAACTATAAAGGGAATACAGCAGCTTTTACAGGTAGTAAGAAAAGATTCTACTAATATGCACGCTCAATTGGTGTTAGGAATTGGCGGTATTATTTCTAATCAACTTGATAAAGGAATTGAACGACTTAACAAAGTAGTAAGTGCAGAGCCGGGAAATTTAGAAGCAATATCGTGGCTTGCTGACGGATATGCTGCTAATGGCGATAAACAAAACGCATTAAAGTGGTACGAAATAAGCAAGCGAATTGTAAACGACCCGGCTTATAGTAAAGAAGTAGATCAACGAATTAAAATGCTGAAATAAAATTGCTGAGTTATTCCGGGTTATAAAAAATCAGCAGAAACTTAATAAATAATTTTTAACAAAAAAAATACTAGGTATGCCTTGTGGTAAAAAAAGAAAACGTCATAAAATAGCAACGCATAAGCGTAAAAAGCGTTTAAGAAAAAATCGTCATAAGAAGAAATAGTTTTCTTTTTATATCTGGTGCCGGCATCCTCAGGCCGGCACACATTTATCAACATGTAGTAAAGTTTACACCTTGTAATACTTTATTATTTTGTTGTACGTTATCCTTCCGTGATGTTATGGTCTCTAATTAAAAGTGAATTGCTTGACAAAGGAATTAATTATAAATGCTGCACCTCAAGGCGTTGAAATAGCCTTGATGGAAGATAAGAAACTAGTAGAGTTGCACAACGAAAAAGCTGATGCTAACTTTGCTGTGGGGGACCTGTACCTGGGAAAAGTTAAAAAACTTATTCCGGGATTAAATGCAGCTTTTGTAGATGTGGGTTTTGAAAAAGACGCATTTTTACATTATACCGATCTTAGTCCTTATGTAAAGTCGATATTGAAATTTACTAATATTTCCATCAATGATCATTCTGACGGTGGATTTGACTTTGGTAAATTTTCTGTTGAACCTGAAATTGTAAAGACAGGTAAAATTGCAGAAGTGCTTAGTGGACGCCCCAACGTATTGGTGCAGATTTTAAAAGAACCAATTGCCGCCAAAGGGCCGCGTTTAAGCTGCGAACTTTCCTTACCGGGACGATTTGTGGTAATTACTCCTTTCAATGACATCATTGCAGTTTCCAGAAAAATTCATTCTGGTGAAGAGCGCAAAAGACTCCACAAAATTATAGAAGCCATTAAACCCAAGAATTTTGGGGTTATTGTGCGTACTGCTGCAGAAGGAAAAAATACGGCGGAATTACATGAAGATTTACTAGCCTTGGTACAAACCTGGAAAACCATCCAGGAAAATCTTAAAGATGCAGTTCCACCTTCCAAAATCTTAAGTGAACAGGGTAAGGCGAACAGTATGCTTCGTGATTTACTGAATGAAGATTTCAACAGAATAGTGGTGAACGACAAAAATATTTTTGCTGATACGAAAAATTATATTCAACGTATAGCTCCTGAAAAGGCTGATATAGTTGCGTATTACAATAATGGCTCTCCAATTTTTGACAGTTTCGGAATTACCAAGCAAGTAAAAGCCGCGTTTGGTAAAACAGTTAATTTACCAAGTGGCGCTTATTTGATAGTTGAACACACCGAAGCTTTACACGTTATTGATGTAAACAGTGGTTATAAAAGCGTAAGTAATAATCAGGAACAAAATGCTTTGGAAACCAACCTCGAGGCCGCTGAGGAAATTGCAAGGCAACTGCGCCTGAGAGATCTGGGTGGGATTATAGTGGTTGATTTCATTGACATGAAGTTGCTCGAAAACAAGAAACGACTTGCCGATGCAATGGAACAATACATGCGTACGGACAGGGCCAAACATGCCGTGCTTGCTATCAGTAAATTTGGATTGATGCAAATTACCCGTCAGCGTATGAAGCCGGAAATGAATATCAACACTTCTGAGATTTGTCCAAGCTGTAACGGTAGTGGAAAAATATCTTCAACATTAATCCTGGAAGACGAAATAGAAAAGAATCTTAGTTACCTTATAATGCAAAAGCATAAAGGATTAACAATACAGGTAAATCCTATTTTATTTACTTTCCTTACAAGCGGCTTTGTTTCAAAACGCCGCAAATGGAGTTGGAAATATAAACAGAAAATTAAAGTCGTCTCTAACTCAAATTACCATCTCACCGAATTTCACTTTTTCGATGATAGTGATGAAGAAATAAAATTATAAAAAATGCTCCTTAAAATGGAGCATTTTTTATTACTCTCAACACCCTTTTAATCTCTACTGCGTGAAGAATATATCATTATATAGTAAGCCAGCATTGCCACTGAAGAAATAGCAGCAACAACGTATGTGAGTGCAGCCCATTTTAATGCATCCTTAGCCTTATCATATTCGCCTCCACTGGCAATATGTGATGTATTTAACCATTTCAACGCCCTGGCAGATGCATCAAATTCAACTGGCAATGTTACTAAAGTAAATAAAGTTGAAACCGCAAAAAGTATAATACCTATTAATAAAATAGTTTGATTACCTCCTCCAAATCCCATGATACCAAGCCCCGCTAAAATTACCCATTGTGATAAATTAGTGCTGACTTGAGTGATCGGAACAAGCTTGCTACGTAACATTAACATAGAATAAGCTGTTGCATGTTGTACTGCATGCCCACACTCATGTGCTGACACTGCTGCCGCAGCTACCGTTCTTCCGTCATAAACGTCCAGACTAAGATTGATTGTCTTTTTTGCGGGGTCATAATGATCTGATAAAAAACCGGGAACAGATATTACGGCTACATCATAAATACCATTATCCCGCAACATTTTTTGAGCAATTTCCTTTCCACTTAAGCCAGATGAAGTATGTACTTTTCCATACTCCGTAAATTTGCTTTTGAGCCTGAATTGCACGAGCATCCCAATCAACATAAAAATTATGGAAATTGCCACCATACCAAATGTCATAATTGTACTTTTTATTCTACCCGATAAAATTGCAAAAAACATTCCTTTCTAAATGACATGACAAAATTACAATGTCGAAAGTGAGTATTCTTTCAGCAAAAAAGCGTCTCCTGTTGGGAAACGCTTTTCTTAAAACATTTGACTATACTAACTTTTATTGTTTCTGCAACTTACCGTTGAAGCTTAATTCTTCGTTAAACAGGGATACATAGTAGACACCTGTTGCCAATGTTGGCAGATTGCCCATTACTATAGAATTGTTTCCTTTTGTAACAGCAATTTGCTTGCTATAAACTAACACTCCGGTACTGTTCTGAATTCTTAACGTAGCACTTGCAGATTTTGTTGCTCCAAAAGACATTGTAAAGTTGGTTGAAAACGGATTTGGAAAAACTTCAAAACTTGTTTTAGAACCAAGATTTAATTTTACAATAGAGGAGAAAGTTGCTCTTCCATCAATATCAATTTGCTTTAACCGATAGTACACATTATTTCCTGTGTTACCACTAATTTCATCCAGGTAGCTGTAATTTTTTACAACATTACTGTTACCAGCACTTTTGATTGAAGCAATCTTAACAAAATCCAAACCATCCCCACTTCTGAATAACTCAAATCTGTCACTGTTTATTTCCTGGCTGGTTTGCCAATCAAGCATTGATTTACCAGAAGCATATTTACCCGTAAAAGATGTTAACTGAACCGGCGTAGGTGCACAATCAGCTGCAATCAGCGTATAGTCGTTGAAATAAATACAATCAGGATTATCTAACCCCAAAAGTGAAGTAGATACATTCAACCGATATTTATAGCCGTTCATCAATGAAGTAACAACTCCTAAATTATTGGTTAAAGTATAACTGTTGCCTGTAAAGGTAGCCTGAGCTCCGGTGGTTACATCAGAAAAAGTGGCTCCGCCGTCAGTGCTCAATAACCATTTATACCAGGTATTTGTGTGAGAGTTATCGGTAACAGTATAATTAACATCAACATTATTTCCTGCACAAACTGATCCCGGTCCGCTAACCAAAATTTGCGACTCACAAACATTGATTGAAATATCATCCAATCCAAGATCATTGCCGTTTGCCACTGCAGTTGCATTTACCACCTCAAGATCAACTGTGGTAGTTGTTGCCGTAAAAGAACCACCAACCTTTACCCAGGTTGCGGTCCCGTTTGCTGCAATTATCCCTGAATTAGCAATTACAACGCCATTTACCTTAAAAGAAATATTTGGATTAGAACTTGAAGACCCGCTTCCTGGTTTTAAATTTATAACATAGGCAGAAAATTCATAAGTAGCACCAACACAAACTGGTATTTGCTTTATCTGGTAAAATACACTGCTATATGAGTTACTTGGGGCGCCGTTAACCGCCATAAAGTAGCCACCATCTCCGGTGTGATCGGAACCTCTCCAATCACCTTTAAGACAGTTGCCACCAGCAGCATTACCTACTGTCTTTAAAATTGAGTAGGTAAATTCAGGAACCAATCCGCCGGCTGATGCAGTATAATTGTAATCTGAACAAGGCAGTCCGGGAGCAGAACTTGTACATCCTGAAAGCGCATTACCAACATTTCCCGGGGGATTAAAAGCGGAGGAACCTGACTGAGTGCAGACTGCAGCAGTGTTGTTAACTGTAATGAAGGGAGTGCTAAACGTTCCTTTTGCACCTAATAAATTAGGCCCTTTTATTCCATTACATTGAGCTTGTGAGAATTGATAACTGATTAATCCTAATACAGTTAAACAGATAGTGTAAAACTTTTTCATTCCGTTGTGGTTTAAATTTTTAATTTGAAGTAAGCGGAATTGCAAAGTATACTGGATTAAATATCTTGAACAAATAACAATAGTTATTTACTAATTAAATATTTGAAACTGGATTGGTGATTTTTGTATTAGATATGTGGAAATATTTAAGCCTTCCTAGCGGAAGACCATCAGAGGTAATGCAAATATATAAACATATTATTGACTCAAACAAATATATTTTTTAAAATCTCATGTTGTAAAATGAAAAACAATTTACTTTTTAATTGAAAAATGCCGTTTTACAAGTAGAAATGCCCATAAACCAAAAATAATTATTTGGTATTATTTATTCACCCCCCCGATTGAAGAAAACCCATTTAAATCGATTTATTTGGTCTTAACTGATCCAATTTCATTAACTAAATGAATTCAAAAGTTTAATCTCGTTGCGGTATAAAAGTATTTTACCATCATTTTCCAATTGTTTTAGCAGTCTGGAAATTACCACACGGGAAGTTGCCAATTCATCTGCAATTACGTAGTGTGAAGATTTTATAACATTTGAACCTGAAAGCCGTTTTTTTTCTTTAAGATAGGCAATAAGGCGTTCATCTAATTTATGAAAAGCTATACTTTCGATAGATTTTAGCAGCTCTAAAAACCGTTCATTAAAACTGCGCATGATATAATTCTTCCAACCCGGATATTTGCAAAGCCACTCATCCAATTTAATATGTGGAATTGCCAACAGTTCAACATATTCCTCAGCAATTGCTTTTACTTCACTTTTTTTTGCCTCTACACAACAACTATATGCCATCGAACAACTCTCATTGCTGGATAGATAATACAACAAAATTTCTTTTCCATTCTCATCCATGCGTAATACTTTAATAGTGCCTTTTATTATTATTGGCATCATGCGAATGTATTTTCCATAATCCATTATTACATCGCCTTCATTAAAGTTTTTTATATCACCAAATTGGCGCATCTCTTTAATTAATTCAGGCTCAAAAATGGAATCAAAGCTTGTTATACTGTTCATAGAAAATTAAGATATTTTGTAAACTGAATCGTCATTTCCGGGTTTGCACGTTTAGAAAAAACAAGTACTATTAAAAAAGCGCAATGAAGTTACACTATAGTTTTTCAACGATTTTTTAACCACAGGCATTTTCCGGTAAAAACAAATACATGCTACTTTTGGGGAGCATGTATAATAAAATCAACTGTGTTAAAATATTGTATAAAATCTTAATGGGGAAGTTTTTCTCTAAAATAACCATATATCCATGTACCGGCAATTGCACTTAAAAGTGTAACAATAATAACGGTAGCGCCTGTTCCAATTTGTGCAAATAATGGCCCCGGACAAGCTCCTGTAATTGCCCATCCCAAACCAAATATTAAACCACCATATACCTGGCCCTTATTAAATTTTTTAATGTGAAATTCAATTGCTTCACCGTAGATAGTTTTAATGTTGAATTTCTTTATTAATAAAACTGATATCATGCCTACAACAATTGCGCTGCCAATTACACCATACATGTGAAATGACTGAAGCCGGAACATTTCCTGTATACGAAACCAACTAATGATTTCTGCCTTAACGAATACAATCCCAAAAGCCACACCTACTACCAGGTACTTAATATTGTGATACCATTTATGTGTTAAATGGCTTTCATTAATACAAATTGAATCAAGTGAACGGACTTCAAAATCCTTTGCTTCTTCTCCTATGGTTTGCATGCACGAATTAATTTAAAGCGATAAAATAAAAGGGAGAATGAGATTGGCCATAATAAAACCACCAACCATAAAACAACAGGTTGCTATCAATGATGGCCATTGTAAAGTAGATAAACCCATAATGGCATGGCCACTTGTACATCCACCAGCATACCTTGTACCGAAGCCCACCATAAAACCTCCAAATACCATCATAATAAAACCTTTAATGGTAAACAGTGACGACCATCCAAATAATTGTGTGGGTACCATGCCTGTATAATCTGTGATGCCATAGCCTGCCAGTTCACCGGCAAGTTTTGCATTTATCTGAATTGGCTGTGGGTTTGCCAATAAATTTATTGCGATGGCTCCTCCCAATAAAATGCCCACTACAAAAAATAAATTCCAAACTTCTTTCTTCCAGTCGTATTTAAAGAAGGTAATATTTGCGGGAATACAGGCGGCACATATATGACGCAATGACGAACTAATACCGAACGACTTATTGCCTATTATCAACAAGGTTGGTACAGTTAATCCAATCAATGGCCCGGCTACGTACCATGGCCAGGGTTGCTTTATCCATTCAAGAAAATTCATTTACGTGTATGTTTTATTTGTTTATTAAGTGAATTTTTTGATGATGTCCAATAGTCCGGATTTTTGAACTACACCACTTTGCCTCCACAATGGCTTGCCATTTTTAAAGAGTATCAGCGTTGGAACACCTTGCACCTGGTAGGCTTGTGCCGCCTGCGGGTTTTTATCTACATCCACTTTAAGGATGGTTGCTGTATCACCTAATTCGTGTTTTACATCTTTTAAAATTGGCGCCATCGTTTTACAAGGGCCGCACCATTCTGCAAAAAAATCTACCAACACCGGCTTACCTGATTGTATCATTTCATTGAATGTCATAACAATAGTTTTTTATTATCCTAAATATTGAACCCGTCATTTATGCTTTCCTTTTTTTTAACTGAAAGTGAATATTTAGCGTTGATTGCGTTAAATAAATACGAGTTGTTTTAATCATTTAAGTAAAGCAAAACTAATTCCAAAAACCCGCCCCTTGGGTAACAAAGGTTACAGTAATGTAAAATGAAAAGTGATGAAATTGCGTAAAATCAGTTTGAGGGTATCTCCTCAGATACCTTTTTTTGCTTTTCAATCTGGTATAAATAAGTTGGATGATTACCCAAAGAAAAGCTGTTTGCTCCTCATTGATTTGCCGTTGAACGGAGCGTCGCAACGATGTTGCTTCACTGCTCGTCTGCCGGTTTCCAACACTAAGTTTTCAATATCTTACTCTGACAAACAAAATTTGTTTTAGGAATGCTTGTATTACTAATTGCTCCAAAACCGCCTTCTACTTCTGTAAAATTCCTGTAGCCTCTTGCCTGTAAAATAGATGCCGCCATCATACTGCGGTAGCCTCCGGCGCAGTGCAGGTAAAAATGCTCTTTGGGATTGATATCTTTAATCCATTCGTTGATATAACTCAATGGTTTGTTGTATGCTTCTTCCACATGCTCGGCACTGTATTCACTTTCTTTACGTACGTCAATAACTATATCTTTTCCCAGATCTAATTCATTTGCAAATTGCGTTGCATTAATTCTATCTACCACGTCTGCCTCTTTACCTGAATCTAACCATGCTTTAAAACCTCCTTTCAAATGCCCCATAATATTATCAAACCCAACCCGGCTTAAACGTGTTACCGCCTCCTCTTCTTTGCCTACTTCGGTAACCAACAACAATGGTTGTTTTACATCAGCAATTAAAGCACCAACCCATGGAGCAAAATCGCCATTTAATCCAATATTGATTGATTGAGGAATAAACCCTTTGTAAAATTCAGTGTTATCTCTTGTGTCCAGGATCAGTGCATCCATGTTTTCTGCAGCTACTTCAAATTCTTCGGGTGTTAATGCCACCATACCATTGTGTAATACTGATTCAAAGCTTTCGTAACCTTTTTTATTCATGGCCACATTTAACCCAAAGTAAGCTGGTGGTGGAAGTAAACCATCAGTAACAGCTTTTATGAAAGAAGCTTTATCTGGTTGGTTTAATGCGTAGTTCATTTTCTTTTGGTTGCCCAGGGAATCTACCGTTTCCTTCATCATATTTTTACCACAGGCACTACCGGCTCCGTGTGCAGGATATACAATTACATCATCGGCCAGCGGCATAATTTTATTCATAAGGCTATCATATAGCAAACCCGCTAATTCGTCCTGCGTCATGTGTGCTGCTTTTTGTGCAAGATCAGGACGGCCAACATCTCCTAAAAACAATGTATCGCCGGAAAAAATCGCATAGTCCTTACCGGTTTCATCTTTTAATAAATAAGTAGTGCTTTCCATTGTATGACCGGGTGTGTGCAATACTTTAAAGGCAACATCACCTAACTTAAATATTTCTCCATCTTTTGCGGATAGACAGTCAAATTCGCAGGTTGCGTTTGGCCCGTAAATAATAGGTGCTCCGGTACTACGACTAAGATCAACATGGCCACTCACAAAATCTGCATGAAAATGTGTTTCAAAAATATATTTCAATTTTACGCCATCTTTTTCAAGCCTGTTGAGGTAGGGTTTTATTTCCCTTAACGGATCAATAATTGCGGCTTCGCCATTACTTGTTATATAATAAGCTCCCTGGGCCAAACATCCTGTATAAATCTGTTCTACTTTCATATTCATTCTTTTTAGATAAGGCAAAGTTGCATCATGTTTCATACATATTTGGTAACATTAGTTGCATTCGAAAAAGCCTTTTTGGAATGTACCCAATAATAATCTTTTACTCCGACTTATTTTTCATCATCATTAACAATGTGTAGGCGCCTTTTGTTCCAATATTTGCTGTTAGCAAATTATTTGCCTTTGAATCAACAATTTCTGTGAATCCTTTTTCGCTTTCACCGGTTGTTACCGCAACCATTTCAAACTGATTTTTGCCCATTGCTTTGTAAATATATTGCCTGCCTTCAAATCTTACTATTGCTTCTTTCGGCAAACCATCGCCTGTTTATTTTTCACACCCACTTCTGCGTTTATGTAGATACCGGGTATCACTTAATAGCGGCCGTTTAAGTGTAGAGTTATCCCTTCTGAAGAATAATAAACAATTCTGTTCCTTGTCGCTTGGAAAAGGAATTATAACATAGATTGAACACCAGCATATCAAAATATTTATTAAACAACGACTCATATTGGCATTTACAACCGCCGAATGGTGGGCCGTCTAGTTCAAATTCCCTATCAAATAACAACCCCACCAACTTACCGCCAGGTGCAAGCAACTCACTCATTTTTTCAGCATATTGTTTGCGTAAAGATGGTGGAAGGGCACAGAAAAAAGTTTGTTCCAGAATCAGATCATACGTACCTGTGTGTTCAAAAAAATCACCGAGTATTATTTTTATACCGGCATCTTCCTTAAACTTTAGTCTTAACTGCTCAATCAAAGTTGGGGCAATATCTATAAGGGTAATATTGGTAAAGCCTTGCTGTAACAGGTATTCGGCTTCATAAGTATTACCACAGCCGGGAATTAAAATTCAAATCTCTTTATTGCTGAGCTGATCAATGTATGCTTTCAACGGCTGAGACACTTCGCCCAAATCCCAACCTGTTGCGTTGGCGTTGTATTGATTGTTCCAATAGGTTGCGCCCAATTCTATATCGCAGGATATTACACTACACTGCTCTGCTTGTTCCTTTTCAGTTCCCATGATCAATGCTTTTATTAATGAAAAAAAACTTCTTTTATAAAAATGTAAATGCCCATTACCAATACAAACCAACCAAAGGCTTTTTTCAATTTATCACCTTCAATTTTCTTTGCTAAATACCCACCTAAAAAAATACCTGCAATAGCAATCAGTGTTATTCCAATTAAAAATATCCAGTCAATTACAAAATGTCCCATGTCGCCGGTAAAACCAATCAACGAATTAAGAGCTATAATTAATAATGAAGTACCCACTGCTTCCTTCATGGGCATTTTTAAAATTATTACCAAAGCAGGAATTACCAAAAAACCTCCACCAGCACCCAGGAATCCGGTTGCCAGTCCTATTAACACACCAAATGATAAAAGTTTGGGAACAGGATTAGTACTCTTTTGATTTGCATCCGAACTGTTAGCTTGTGGATCTTTATCCTTTATCATTGCGATGGAAGCCATTAACATCAATATTGCAAATAATACCATGATAGCCATCGCCTGCGTAATGTGAACATGCCCTTTATCAAAAAGGACTGCCGGTATCATCGGCATAATAATTTTGCGGGTAATAAAAACTGTAGTGATAGAGGAGAGCCCGAATAGTAATGCTGTTTTAATGCTAACGAAGCCTTTACGATAATTATTAACCGCACCAACCATAGAAGTAGAACCAACTATGAATAATGAATAAGAGGTGGCTAAAATAGGATTTACTCCCATTAAATACACTAAGATTGGAACAGTTAATATTGAACCGCCACCACCAATCAAGCCGAGTGAAATGCCTACCAATGCCGCCAGCATAAATCCTAATAATTCCATAATGACTCTATTTGTAACATTGCAAAGGTGCAATAAGTTAACATAAGGATCGGTGACAAAAGTTACATTGAATAATGGTTGGGATTGGACTAAGTGGCTGCAAGAAAGATGCTTATTCCAAAATGCCGATTGGCTTTGAAAGCAATTGATGCAAATAATCAGGGATATCTTTTCCATCAACAATATGATGAAACTTACTTAGTTTAATTGCTTCATTGGGCATGTAATTAACTTCGGCTGTATCGGGATTTTCAACAATAGAATATCCTCCCAAAAGTTGTACTGTTCTTAAACCCCTTGCGCCATCTGCATTTGCACCGGATAACAAAACAGCCACCAATGAATCCTTAAAAATTGTGGCAGCAGATTCGAAACCTACATCAATACTAGGCCGGCTGTAATTAATTTTTTCGGAACTATCCAATGAAAAATATGATTCGTCTTCAACCAATAAATGATAATCGGGCGGGGCGATATAAATAGTATTGGCAAGGATGGGTTCCTTGTCTTCCACCTCTTTTACCGGTATTGCAGTTTTTGAGGTTAACAGTGATTGCAGAATAGAATCCGGTTCATTTTTTCGATGTACAATAATTACAGTTGTTAACCCAATGTTTTGGGGCAATTTTCCAACAGTCTTCATAATCACATCAAGACTCCCTGCGGAACCAGCAATGATTAGCATTCGAAATTTCCTTATTGCATTTTCCTCCATATTTTTTCTTTATTCTCCAGTTGAGTATACTTGCCGGCGATTTTTGAAAAACGGATATTTTCTTTTGAACCCAAGGCAAGGTAACCAAGATTTTCAAGGCTATCGTCAAAGAGTGTTAATGCGGTGTCCTGTAAATCTTTATTAAAGTAGATCATTACATTCCGGCAACAAATCAATTGAAATTCGTTAAAGGATCTATCTGAAACAAGGTTATGTGTAGCCACAATTACTTTGGCTTTTAACTTTTCATCGAATCTTGCCCAATCGTATTTGGCTGTATAATAAGATGAAAAATCTCTTTTTCCTCCCGACTGAATATAGTTTTGTGAATACAATTTCATTTGACTGATTGGAAACAATCCCTTGTTTATATTTTCGATAACGGTAGCATTAAGGTCGGTGGCGTATATCAGGGATTTATGCAACAGGTTAGCTTCTTCAAGCATAATTGCCATTGAATAAACTTCTTCGCCAGAGGCACATCCGGCATGCCATATTCTAATAAACGGGTGTGTAGCAAGGATAGGTAACACCTTCTCCCGAAGCGTTTTAAAAAATAATGGATCCCGAAACATTTCACTAACATTTACGGTTAACTCCTCTACCAAATGTTTCAAAAAACCAGGGTCGTTTTTTACGCGATAAAACAATTCTGCAAAACTCGAAAATCTGTTGATGATCGATAACCGGTTAACCCGCCGCTTTAAGGAGGCCTTTGCATAGTTGGTAAAATCGTACCCATATAAATGAAACAATTCGTTTAACAACAAATCGAAATCCTCGTCCCTGATTATATTGAGTTTTTCCTGTTTCATGTTAGTATTGATTCATCATTTGAAGTAATGCATCAATATTTACCGGCTTGGCAATGTAATTATCTGCACCGGCACTGAGGCACTTTTCTTTGTCTCCTTTCATGGCCTGGGCGGTTACTGCAATAACCGGTATCTGCTTATATCGCTGATCTGCTTTAAGCATTGGTAATGCCTCATAACCATCCATATCAGGCATCATCATGTCAATTAAAATAATTTCAATATCTGTATTTGTTTGCAACAGATCAAAGGCAATTAACATATCGGCCGCACAAATACATACATAACCTTTTGCAGCCAATACAGCCGAAAGCGCAAATGTATTCCTGCTGTCATCATCTATAATAAGCACCTTCTCTCTCATAATTTTTTCCAAATTATTGTACCAACTTTATTGATATAACCAAACCCTTAACAACGAAATCAACTGGTCAATATCAACCGGTTTGGTAATATAATCAGATGCCCCCGCCACAATAGATTTTTCCCGATCGCCGGTCATTGCTTTGGCAGTAACAGCAATGATGGGCAATTTTTTATATTTGGGATTCAGCCGGATGCGACGGGTAGATTCATAACCATCCATTTCGGGCATCATCATATCCATCAATATCAGATGTACAACGGGTTGCTCCTGTAATTGCTTTAACGCTTCCTTTCCATCAATGGCTGAAACTACATTGATACCATACTTTTCAAGCGACCTCGTTATGGAAAATATATTACGTACATCATCGTCCGCTATCAGTATTGTTTTTCCCTTCAACACCTCTTCCAACTCACCCAGTTTTTTATATCGCACCGGCTTAGCCTCCTGTTTATTTTCCTCAACCAAATGCAGGAAGAGTGATACCTCATCTAAAATTCTTTGATAGGAATGAGCGGTTTTAACAACGATAGAATCCGCATATTGCTTTATCCGCATTTCTTCAATATGAGATAAATTTTTGCCAGTAAAAATGATGATGGGTAAATTTTCCAACCCCTTGGTTTTCTTTACTTCTTCCAACGTGTTGTAGCCGCTAACGGAAGGAAGCCCCATATCAAGAATAACGCAATCCACCTCCTCCATGGTTAATGCTTTTATACCATCTTTAACCGATTCTTTTATTTCTGAAGCCACATTAAAACCTTCGAGGAAATATGCAAGGGCACGTGCATGCATTGGATTTTCCTCTACAATTAACACCTTTTTAGGATGATTATTCAGTGCCTTTTCTATCCTGGAAAAAACGACTGCCAGCTGTTCAAAAGCTACCGGCTTATTAATAAAATCGATGGCTCCTTTTGAAATACTCTTTGTTTTTACTTCGTAAGACGACATCATGTGAACCGGAATTGGCCGGGTTACCGGATCGCTTTTTAATGCATCCATTACATCCCACCCACTTTTAACAGGCAGTTGCAAATCCAGTAAAATACCCAGTGGCAAAAATTTCTTTGCAAGCATAATCCCCTCATCGCCACGAACAGCCACAATACATTTATACCCATTGGCACGTGTATAGTCTTGTAATGAACCTGCAAATGCGGTGTCATCTTCAATGATTAAAATGACCTTATCCTTTTCTGTAATGTTATCTCTATCATCTGGTATAGCGGCCGGAATTACTGTTGACAAATAATTATTTCCATTAGTTGCAGGTACATTTGAAACCAATGCTTCATTGCTGGTTAACGGTACTTCTTCCCTGGGAAGTTTCCCTGGTGCAATGTATGTGCTTCCTTTTTTTAACGGTAATACCAATGTAAATTCGCTTCCTTTTCCTTCTTCGCTTTTTAATAATATTTCTCCACCAAGCAGGCGGGCCAGTTCCCTGCTAATTGACAACCCCAATCCGGTGCCCCCATATTTACGCCTGGTAGATCCGTCGGCTTGTTGAAATGCTTCAAATATTGTTTGATGTTTATCCTGCGGAATCCCAATACCTGTATCTTTTATTGCAAAATAAATATGCGTATGGTCTTTGCGTGTAGTTAGTGTTACAGATCCTTTTTTTGTAAACTTAAGCGCATTGGAAATTAAATTCCTAAGAATCTGTTCCAATCTTAACCGGTCAATTTCGATGGTTTCACCGGCATCAATATTTTCCTGAATAATAAAATCAATTCCTTTATCTTTTGCAATTGGTAAAAACAATGACCTGATTTCCTTAATAACATTGCCGCTGGATACATTGGTATATTCCAACTCCATTTTACCTGATTCAATTTTGGAAAGATCCAGAATTTCATCAATCAAAGTAAGTAATGCATTTCCTGAACTCTGTATTACAGTGGCATATTCAACCTGGTCAGTTGATAAATTACCAACATGATTTTCTGATAGTAATCTGGATAATAATAATATTGAATTGAGCGGCGTTCTCAATTCGTGCGACATATTTGCCAGGAATTCTGATTTGTACTTCGTACTAAGTGCTAACTCTTCTGCCTTGGTTTGTATTGCCAGGTTACGTTCTAAAATGAGTTCATTTTTTTCTTCAAGCAAGCGGCTTCTTTCTTCCAGTTCGGCGTTGGATTGTTGTAGTTCTTCCTGTTGCACCCGTAACTCTTCTTCTGAAGCCTGTAGTTTTTCACTTTGTGCTTCCAGCTCTGCATTTACATTTTCCATCTCTGCATGCTGGGCCTGCAATTCTTCGGATTGTGCCTGTGTTTCGTGCAGTAACTCTTCTAACTTTTGATGGTCGTTTGCGCTACTGATTGCCATACCTAAATTAAAAGAAACCGTCTTTAAAAAATCTATTGTGTTTGTACTGAATTTTTCGAGCGATGCCAGTTCAATTACACCCATCAGCCTACCTTCAAAAAAAACAGGCACTGCAATTACTGCCACTGGCAGCACAGTTTCTGCCGTATAACTAATGCGAATTTCCGAGTCGGAAATATTTTCCAGTTCCATCATTTTTTGAGACCGGGCACATTGACCAGCCAATCCTTCTCCAAATTGAATTTCCTTCTTTACCAGGTCGTTATTCAATGCAACTGAAGCAGAAAGCCGTAACGTAGTTAAGTCTTTTAATAGATAAAATGCACCTACCTGCGCATTTGTATAACCAACAATAAATTCTGTTGCATGATAGGTTAGTGATTCAATATTTTTTTCACCAATCATTTTTTCATTCAGCCTGGCAGCGCCGGTTTGCAACCATTCTTTATCAACTATTTTTTGAAAACTCTCATCCAGTGATGCTGCCATTTTATTTAATGATCCGGATAAACTCCCCAGCAAATCTTCACCTTCGTCATTAACCCTTATTTTATAATCGCCTGATGAAATCCTGTTGGCAATTCCCTGGATAAGATCAATTCTGCCAGATACCTCTTCTTCTTTTTTAATTAACTGCGATTGCAACTCGGATCTTCTGTCAAAGTCATGCATCACTTTATAAAATGAAATAAGTGTTACAAGAATTGATAAAATTGCAGCTATAATAATAAAAATGGGTGTTGATTGGGCAAAACGATCAAGCGATGCGGTCCTTGAGGCCAATAATATTTTTTCCCTATCCTGCATACGGGATACAATTGCCATATAATCTTCCATGTACTTATTACCTTCTAATATCTGCTCGCTATTGATAGCCTGATCATTCGCTTTTAGTTTTATCAGCTGCTCCATTATGGCAAAGCGTCTTTTGCTTGCTTGCAAAAGTGTGTCAGCGTCCGACAGTTGTTGGGGATTGTCTGCTATAAGCACTTTTATTTCTTTGAAAAGATCAACTGATCTTTCCCTGGCACCATTGTAAGCATTCAGGAACACTTCATTTTTTGTTAACAGGTATCCGCGTTGACCGGTTTCCGCATCCTTAACAACTGTTAGAGCATCCCGTAATTTGTCGATTACTTTACCCGTATGTTCAACCAGGAGAGAACTCTTTACAAGATTTTTTATGCTTATGTAGGAAGCTACTGAACTAGCGATCAATAGCAGAAGAGAGAACCCAAAACCAATTATCAAATTGCTTTTAAAAGTATTTTTCATGTGTTGATTTTAACCTTGCAAAATTTCCTGTTTGTCTTCAATATTTTGCCTGAGTGGAAGTATCATAATAAAAGTAGTGCCAACCCCCTCAGCACTTCGGGCGGTAATTATTCCACTGTGTTTTTCAATTATTTTTTTAACAATTGCAAGACCAATTCCGGTGCCCTCATATTGTACTTTGCTGTGCAGGCGTTGAAATATGCCGAATATTTTTTCAACATACTTCTCATTAAACCCGATGCCTTCGTCTTGTATAGTTATCCTATAGAAATCCCCTTCTTCTGCTACAATGCTGTTAGGATTTTTTTCAAATACCCTTTCACCCTTTATATTTATACAAGGATTTGATCCCTTTTTTGCAAATTTGATTGCGTTGGAAATGAGATTCTGAAATACCTGCCGTATCTGGCCCGACATTACATCGACCCTCAATAATGGAACAACATTGATGGTGGTATTACCTTCCCGGATCACCAACTCAAGATCATTAAGTGTTTCGTTCAAAATCTCGTTAAGATCTGTTTGGATAAAAATTGGTTCTGCAGAAAGCTTCGAATAGTTTAACAGATCGTCAATAAGATTGCGCATTCTTTCGGATGAATTAATGATGCGACCCACATAATCCATCATCTCGGGATTGCCAGAATGAAACTTGTCTGCTATTAATTTACTAAAGGTTAAAATCTTTCGTACAGGTTCCTGGAGATCGTGAGATGCCAGGTATGCATATTGCTGTAACTCTATATTACTTGACTCAAGTTGTTGATTAATTTGAAGGAGTTCTTTTGTTCTTGCAGCTACTTTCTTTTCCAGCATTTCCTGCATTTCACTCAACTCCTTATTTTGTTTGTATAACCTGGTGAAGGTTTTTATCTTTAGGAGCAGGATATCGGGGTCAAATGGTTTGGTTACATAATCTACTCCGCCGGAAGTGTACCCTTTTGTTATAAATTTTTTATCAATATTTACTGCAGAAAGAAAGAGTATAGGAACACTTTTCGATTTACTATAGCCACCCAATGTTTCAGCCACTTCATAGCCATCCATACCCGGCATCTGTACGTCAAGGATAATCAGTGAGTATTCAGCCTTAAGGATTTTTTTCAGCGCTTCTTCACCGGAGTTGGCAGTTTCAACCTCATAACCATTCAACTCCAACAATGCTTTAAGGGAAAAGAGGTTTTCTTTTGTATCATCAACGATGAGAATCATAGCTACCAAACAATTTTTAAAATGAAAGATGCTTACCAGTTAAAAGCCTTAGCATACAATAAAAGTTGATGACTCATTACTTAGTGTTTGCAAAGCTTTATAGAGGTCACCTGATATATTATTGTAAATCACAGATAATATTTTTTTTAGCTCACGAATATTATCCGGCTTGGTGATAAAACAAATTGCACCGTGTTGTAAGGTTTCTTCAATGTCGGCCGATTGGGAAGAAGTAGTATACATGATAACAGGTATGTCCTTTAAACGCTGATCGTATTTTAATTGGTCCAGGCATTCTTTTCCATTAACAACCGGCATATTTAAATCCAGTAATATTAAATCAGGAAGTTCAGTCATTGTTGAAAGTCTTTCCAGCGCATCCTTTCCATCCAGCGCTGAAAATAATTTTACGGATGGAGCTACTTGCGACAGGGCTTCCTCAAATAAAAAATTGTCATCCTCGTCATCATCAATAAGAAAAAAACTAATTGTTTTGCTCATAATCTGTGATTATAAAAGTAGGGGATTTTTTTTACAGGCGATCACAATGTACCTACCTGATATTTATTGAAAATAGCCCGTTTTAAATTGCTTCATTCTTTCCGTGCGTTGTCATTATTACAAGCAGGCAACAGAATGGCTTAAGCCGGGAATGAATTGGTATCTGCCATTATAATGCCAATCGAGTAGGAAGGTAGCCATTATTTGGCTACCTGTCCTCTCACACCACCGTA
>JBDUEK010000012.1:0-93167 GCA_040002495.1 Ferruginibacter sp. | reverse complement strand
ATTAAAAAAGATGACACCTCTATTTTTAGGCAGCGACAATTTTAAATGCACCCTTATAACTTCCAATGAAATAGAAAAGATGTTTAACTTTAAACTATGAAAATAAAATCCCTGCTGGTAATAGCTATTTCATTCGTGCTTTATTCATGCAATGATCAAAACAATGTACCCAATACAGATATTGAAGTTGCCCGTGCATTTATAAATGATATACTGCAAAATAATTTTAAGGAAGCAGAAAAATTGGTATTGAAGGAAGATACAAACGAACAGTTTCTTGAACAGTTTAAGGAATATGAATCTAAAAGCAAAGAGTCAGAAAACTATAAAAATTCCGATATTATCATCAATGAAATTACGCCTGTTAATGATTCTGTTACTATCATAAATTATTCAAACTCATTTAAAAAAGATAAAAGCAATAAATTAAAAATGGTAAGGGTAAACGGACAGTGGCTGGTAGATTTAAAATATACTTTCTCCGGAAACATGTAAAGATTTAATAATGATCAGGAGTTTTTTATTGATAGGTTTGGGAGGCGCTTTGGGAACCATGTTGAGGTTTGGCACCAGTTTGCTGATTGGATTTAAAAGCTACCCTTTGGCAACGCTTCTTGTTAATGTGGCAGGTAGCTTTATAATAGGGCTCGTGATGGCTTACAGTTTAAAAAGCGACTCTTTTGCTTTAAACTGGCGACTATTTTTAGCCACAGGTTTGTGCGGCGGATTTACTACTTTTTCGGCTTTTTCCCTGGAAAATCTTTTATTACTTCAAAATGGAAAATTAGGCTTGTTTGTTTTATATGCAGTCGGAAGTTTAGTTTTGGGCATCGCCGCAGTATGGGCCGGTTTTAAAATAATTGCAATTACCTGACATCAAATAGAAATTTCATTCACCAAAAAATAAATACTACTCATGTATGTACTTCACCCCTGGCATGGCGCTCATTATGGAAAAAAATCGCCGGAAATTGTAAATGGGCTTATTGAAATTTCGCAAGGTTCCAAAGCCAAGTACGAAATAGATAAAGAAACAGGCCTGCTGATTCTTGACCGTGTTATATATTCTTCTTTCCATTATCCTGTTAACTATGGCTTTATACCACAAACATTGGGTGAAGATGGTGACCCGCTGGATATACTCGTAATATGCAGCGAAAGTATTCAACCGCTTTGCCTCATAGAAGCCACCGTTATTGGCAACATGCAAATGATTGACAATGGTGAAAAAGATGATAAAATAATTGCTGTTGCAACGAACGATCCCACCGTTAATCATTTTACCGATGTAAATGATTTGCCAAAACATTTTAAAGCAGTGTTGAAAAATTATTTTGAGCAATATAAAGTGTTAGAAAATAAAGTAGTGTTGATAGATGAGTTTCAGGATAAGGCAGCAGCTTATGGAATTATTGAAGAAGCCATCGAACAATACAAACAAAAATTTCCACCAAAAGCCTGATGCAAAAAAAAGCAAATATGGATACACAAACCATTCTCATAGTTATTTTGATTGGGTTAGCCGCAGGAGTATTGGGTGGATTGGTTGGTGTAGGAGGCGGATTGATTATAGTGCCCTCATTAATCTATTTTTTAGGAATGTCACAACTTACTGCCCAGGGAACTTCCCTGGGCATGATTTTATTACCGGTGGGCCTTTTTGGTGTGCTATACTATTATAAAGGCGGATATGTAGACCTTAAAGTAGCCGGCATACTTGCCATTGGGTTTTTAGCCGGCAGTTATTTTGGAAGTAAAATAGCCTTAAGCCTTTCCCAACAAACTGTAAAAAGAATATTCGCCATATTCATGATCCTTGTAGCTATCAAAATGTTATGGTTTGATAAAGAACCTACCGAAACCAAATCTGCCGCCAGCGTCGTTAATAAGAAATAAATTTTTACTCAGGTTTTCCACCCTTTTTGTTTTTGAAATTTATTGTTTGCATCCACGAACATGGACTGCTGATCTCAGCTATTTTCGCTGATTACCACCTCTTCGAAATATTAACATTCCTCCCCGCCTATGTTCCGCTGACAATCTGACACATTAATAATTATATTGCTTATTTTTGCCCCTCTAAATAAAATGATGGAAGCTTTAATACAAAACGATACTAAGAAACACGACGAAAACAGGCAGGGTGAAGCGTTTTTACCCGTAGCCCTTACTGAAGATCAATTTAAAAAAAGATTTTATATAGAAAGTTATGGCTGCGCAATGAATTTTGCAGATAGTGAAGTAGTGGCATCCATCTTACAAAACAATGGATTTGGCGCTACCAAAAATTTTGAGGAAGCTGATTTGATATTTGTTAACACCTGTTCAATAAGGGAAAAAGCAGAAATCACTGTAAGGAAAAGGCTGACAGAATTTAGAAAAGTAAAAAAATCAAATCCGGGTGTATTGGTTGGTGTGCTTGGCTGTATGGCTGAACGGTTAAAAGAAAAGTTTTTACAAGAAGAAAAACTGGTGGACTTGGTTGTGGGACCAGATGCATACCGCTCTTTACCCGGATTAATTGAAGAAGCAGAGACTGGTCAAAAGGCGGTAAATGTTTTACTCAGCCGGGAAGAAACTTATGCGGATATAGCACCAATCAGGCTTAATAGCAATGGCGTAAATGCTTTTGTAAGCATTATGCGTGGCTGTAATAATATGTGTTCATTTTGTGTGGTGCCATTTACAAGGGGTAGAGAAAGAAGCAGGGATGCACTATCAATCATCAACGAATGCCGGAATTTATTTGATCAGGGTTATAAGGAAGTGACTTTACTGGGACAAAATGTTGACAGTTATTATTGGACTCCATCCTCCCCCACTCCAACTGATAAGCCAGCAAATAATGCCGATAATAATAACGAGGTCGTTCCGGTAACATTTGCAAAATTGCTTGAAATGGTGGCCCAAATTAATCCGTTATTAAGGGTTCGTTTTTCTACATCACACCCTAAAGACATTACAGACGATGTGTTATATACCATTGCCAAATACGAGAATATTTGCAATTACATACATCTGCCTGTACAGAGTGGCAGTAGCCGGGTATTGCAATTGATGAACCGTACTTATTCAAGAGAATGGTACATCTCAAAAGTTAATCGCATCAGGGAAATCATTCCAAACTGCGGTTTATCTACCGATATGATTACGGGATTTTGTACCGAAACAGAAGAAGATCACCAACAATCCCTAAGCCTGATGGAGTATTGTAAATACGATCTTGCCTACATGTATTTTTATAGCGAACGACCGGGAACACTTGCTGCCAGAAGGTTTAAAGATGATATACCTGAAGAGGTCAAAAAAAGAAGATTACAGGAAATGGTAGATTTGCACAGGATACATTCTTTACAAAGTATGCAAAGAGATGTAGGTAAAACTTTTAAAGTTTTGGTAGAAGGCACTTCAAAAAAAAGTGAAGAACAATTGAACGGAAGAAGCGATCAGAATAAAGTAGTGGTGTTTCCAAAAGAAAATTATAAGAAAGGTGATTATGTATTTGTAAAAATAGATTCCTGTACTGCGGGCACTTTGATAGGTGCATCCTTAAACTTATAAAAAAAAATTATCATTACACAAAAACGCGTCAATAGAATAAAAAAAAGAACCTGAATTAAAAGACTCCGTGGTTCTTTTTAGGATATATAGCAAGGAGTAATTATTACTATGGATTTACAATCAATCAAAAATAGATTTGGCATAATTGGCAATTCCCCGGGCCTAAATCATTCTTTAAATGTAGCGGCACAGGTTGCCAATACAGATCTTAGTGTGCTCATCAACGGCGAAAGTGGTGTGGGAAAAGAAGTGTTTTCACAGATCATCCACTCATTAAGTGCAAGAAAGCACAATCCTTTTATTGCCGTTAACTGTGGTGCAATTCCCGAAGGAACGATTGACTCAGAATTATTCGGCCACGAAAAGGGCTCGTTTACCGGCGCAATGGATAGTCGAAAGGGTTATTTTGAAACGGTAAATGGTGGAACCATATTTTTAGATGAAATAGGCGAACTGCCATTGGGTACACAAGCCAGGTTATTGCGTGTGTTGGAAACCGGTGAATACATCAGGGTTGGTAGCAGTAAAGTGCAGAAAACAGATGTTCGTGTAATTGCCGCCACTAATAAAGAATTATTGGAAAGTACACAATCGGGTAAGTTTCGTGAAGATTTATATTATCGTTTAAATACAGTTCCAATAAGGGTTCCATCATTAAGGGACAGGAAAGAAGATATTCCTTTATTATTTAGAAAATTCGCTGCTGATTTTTCAGACAGGTATAAAGGCGCTCCCATTCATTTGGAAGACGATGCCAAAACAATGTTAATGAGTTATCCGTGGCCAGGAAATGTTAGGGAATTGAAGAATATTGCAGAGCAAATATCTGTACTTTCGAAAGAGAAAAATATCACCGCAACAGGATTACGACAATTTTTACCTGAAAATAATTTTAACAGGTTGCCGGTATTGGTAGGTGGAAAGGCAGCCCTTAGTCAACAGGAATTTGCCAATGAAAGAGAAATTCTTTACAAGTTGTTTTTTGACATGAAAAAGGATGTGAATGAATTAAAGAAAATGTTTTTTGAAATCCTTCAAAATCCAGGCATGGGATCAAACATACCGATGTACAATAATGGAGAATCCAGACTTCCCGAACACAATTCAAATGTAAATAACAACAATAATAATAACTACAATCAACAGCCAAAGCCGGTATTCATCAATCAAAAAGGTGAAGACATTGATCATCATGAAGCAATTGAAGAATCCCTTAGCATCATGGATAAAGAAAAGGAACTTATTATAAAGGCGTTAAAAAAACACAAGGGTAAAAGAAAAGATGCTTCTTCGGACCTGGGCATCAGCGAAAGAACACTTTATAGAAAACTGAAAGAATATGACATTGAAGATTAACACACAACAAACAGGTGAAACTAAAACTGCAGGTTTAACAAGGATCGGATTATTGATTGCAGGCTTTTTGATTGTGACGATTTTCAGCTTCTCAACTTGTAAATATTCATTTAAGGACACTTCTCCTATTCCGGAAGAAATAAAAACATTTCGAATAAACTATTTTGAAAATAAAGCCAGGTATGTAAATCCACAGTTAAGCCCACAGTTGACGGAAAAAATGAAACAAAAGGTGATTGGAAACACCAGGCTTCGGCAAACAAATGATGATGATGCACACTATGATATTAGTGGATATGTTTCGGATTACAATGTGAGTACAAGTGGTATTACAGGTAACAATGCAGGCACCAACCGTTTATCGGTTTCCTTTCATTTAATTTTTAAAAATACCCTTGATAACACCAAAAATTTTGAAACAGACCTTTCTAATAACTTTGACTTTCCGGCCACTCAAACACTGGAGCAGGCCCAGGCTAATTTAACACCTGAGATTATAAAAAATATTGTGGACGCTATATTCAATAAAATATTTTCAAACTGGTAATTTTACCGGTAATAAGTGATTACAGATTTAAGCATTCATACAACATCTGAAAAAATGGGGAACAGCAATTCACTTTTCGATTCTTTATTTAATGCAACGATAGGCTACGATGACAAGAAAAGTTTTCTTAGCCAGGTTGTTGCTGAACACCCCTATTTTGCACCTGCACAGTTTTACCTGTTGCAACAGATGAATGAGGGAGAATCAGGGTATAGATTGCAGGCAGCAAAAACTGCTTTGTTGTTTAATAATCTATATTGGTTACAATTTCAATTAGAGGAAACGCTTGATAATTTGGCTAATACTACTGAGGTTGAATTTTCACAGCATTACAATCAGGAAGCAATTTTCGATAATGCTATAGAAACAAATGTTATTGTTTCGGAATCATTCTTAGATCAGACTTCAACGGAATATACTTCACCTGTCACCCATGCTGATAGTAATATTTCTTTAGAAGATAACAGCATTGTTAACGAAGAAGTTTTTTCTGGAGAACCAATTATTTCTACAGAAAAAGAAATTGCAATTGAAGAGGTCGAAATTATTGAGGATGTAGTGCCTGTTAAAACCCAGGAAGAATTTATACCGGAAGACATAAAGGAATCAATTATCCCGGTAGATGAAGAACCTGCTTCTGCAAATTCTATCTCTCATTTTAGCAATAAAGGCGAAGAAAGGTTCCCGGAATCACCTGAAGAAAATGAAGATGATGAGGAATTATTACCGGAAGAAGGCGAGCCACTGAATTTTAAACTGATTTTGCCAGAGGTTAACATCACGGAACAAACGTTATCTTTTGAACCCTTGCATACATCCGATTATTTTGCCAGCCTTGGTATAAAATTGAGTGGCGAAATAAAACCCAACGACAAACTTGGTAAACAACTTAAAAGTTTTACTGAATGGTTAAAAACCATGAAGAAAATTCATAATGATATATTGCCGGAGACTGCGGCACAAACTGAAATTTCTATACAAAAACTGGCTGAAAACTCTAATAAAGAAGGTGAAGTATTAACCGAGGCAATGGCCGAAGTTTTAATACAACAGGGCAAGGCAAAAAAGGCCATTGACGTCTATAAAAAATTAAGTTTGCTCAATCCCTCTAAAACAGTTTACTTTGCAGCCAAAATTGATCAACTAAAAGAAGCGTGATATGTTAATTTTATTCGGAATCCTGGTTATTATAGCCTCTACTGTACTGGGATTGATTGTATTGGTACAAAACCCTAAAGGCGGCGGTTTATCAGGTACTTTAGGCGGGTTTAGCAACCAATTGATGGGTGTAAAACAAACTACAGACGTTTTGGAAAAAGGAATCTGGGTTTTTGCAGCCATTGTTGGTATACTCTGCGTCATCTCTCCTGCTTTTATTCCAAAAGACACCGGTTCATCAACTAAAAATGATGAATTGTTTAATAAAACGCCGGCTACTTTACCTCAACCAAATACGGTACCATTACCAGGTACCGTACAACCTAAAAAAGATTCATAATCAAATAATAAAAAATTACAAAAGTTTTATAGCCTCGTCTGTTCTGGACGGGGTTTTTTATTTTACTTTGGGCAACTTTGAAAATAATTAATTGACTATGTCGCTTACAAAAAAAATAGTGGGAATTGTATTGCTTGTCATTGGACTTGCAGGGGCCTTTGCTGCGTTAAGGATATTTGGATCCAATACCAACTTTAAGGAAAATAAGAAGGCATTATACATAAAAACAGGAAGCACATTCAGTGATGTTATGAATGATCTGAATGAGCAGGGTATTTTGAAAAACCCGGGCACATTTAAATTGCTTGCCACCCAGTTCCATTACGACAACAATGTAAAAGCGGGCAAATATGTAATTAACAAAGGAGCCAGTATTTTTAATATAGTACGAATGCTTCGATCGGGCCGGCAGACGGCAGTTAACCTGGTTATTAATAAACTTAGAACAAAAGAAGACCTTGCAAAAAAAATTGCCGCCGGTTTTGAATGCGACTCAAGTGATGTAATGGAAATCTTAAACAGCGATGACCAGCTAAGGGTGTATCGCCTTGATTCCAATACTGTAATGACGGCAGTAATTCCTAATACTTATAGTATTTTATGGAACACGCCTGCGGCCAAAATATTTAAGAAATTGTATGATGAGCATGAAGTATTCTGGAACTACGATCGCAGGCAAAAAGCGTCGGCATTAGGCTTGAATATGCAACAAGTTTATACCCTTGCAAGTATTGTTGAAGAAGAAACCAATAAGCAGGAAGACAAAGGAAAAATTGCCAGTGTATATTTAAACAGGATTGAAACCGGAATGCCCCTGGGTGCAGACCCTACAGTAAAATTTGCCATGCGTGACTTTGGACTTAAAAGAATTTATCATAAGCATTTGCAATTTCCATCTCCGTATAATACATACCTGAATCCAGGTTTGCCTCCCGGGCCAATTTGCACACCATCACCTTCAACAATCGATGCCGTATTGGCTGCGCCCAGTACGTCTTATTTATATTTTGTAGCCAAGCCGGATTTAAGAGGGTACTCTAATTTTGCAACCAGTTATTCAGAACATTTGAAATTTGCTAAAGCATATCAGTCGGCATTGGACAGCATTGTAAAAAGCAGGCAAGAAAATCAATAAGTCTTTCTTTAAACAAATGCTATGTAAATCAGTAGATTTGATGTACAACTTTGACCAATTGCTCTTACAATTATTTTTGCATTAACTAAGTTTATTTCTACAAATATTTGCGGTTAATATTTTATTAATGACAAAACTGGAACGCATACTTATTACCCGAACACCTGTTGCTTTTATGCTACGTAAAAGTAAGCATTGGTATTTACCTGGCTTTGAAGGTGTGCCGTTATATGATGTAATCAAATTTTTTTTCAAGCAGGTAAGAACGGTTGGCCTTACCGAAAGAGCTTCAGCAATTGCCTATAATTTTATCATGGCAATTCCACCCTCTTTTCTATTTTTATTTACACTCATTCCTCACCTTCCATTCATCTCCAAACTAAGTTTAAAAAAGGAATTACACAGTCTTATACTTGATATTATTCCTGCCAAAGTACACAATGCATACCTGATAAGTTTTGTAGATTCTTTTTTAGATGATTATAAAATAGGGTTACTTTCTTCGGGTTTGGTATTGGCATTATTTTTCTCTTCAAATGCAATGATGGGTATCATGCGCTCTTTTAATAAAAACTATATCGGCTTTGCCAAAAGAAAGGATTTATATAACCGATGGGTAGCAATCAAACTTACCACCTTGATATTTTTATTAGTGCTTGGATGTCTTATCCTGCTTATCACCCAGGGCGTAGTATTAAAATGGATTGGTATCAAAAGTCAAACACTTCGTGAAATCATTTTTTACGTAAGATGGGTATTTATCCTTGCGCTTATTTACTACGCCATTGCATTTATTTACAAGTATGCGCCGGCTGTAGAAAAGCGCTGGAAGTTAAGATCACCGGGTACAATTATAGCAGCTTTTCTAAGTGTGTTGGCAACACTGGGCTTTTCTTATTTTGTAAATAATTTTGGGAAATACAATGCATTATACGGGTCAATTGGAACCATCATAGTTTTTATGGCATTAATCTATATCAATTCCCTGGTATTACTAATTGGGTTTGAAATAAATGTGAGCATAAAGTCACTCAGGTCTATTGCAGAAAAGCGTGAGATTGAAGAAAAAGCACTTGCAACTCCTTCGGATATTTTATAAACGGCTTTCTGCAGTCAGCCTGTTTTTTTTAACATTAATCAAAACTTATTGAGTCTATAAATTCCCTGTGTCCCTTTACTGAATCTACAATCAATGTTGCAGGAATGGCACCGTTTAGCAAGGGTTTACACCAGGTTTATCAATCGATAAAATTAGCTTTTGGCTAATCACTCATTTCGAACTAATTTTGCCAGCGTTTCAGCGTATTATTCAATCAAATTAAAAAACATAGTTTCAACTATTGAATGATGCATTTTCAAATTATATTTCAAATCTTAAATTAATATAGAACATGGCATACGATGTAATTGTTTTAGGTAGCGGCCCAGGTGGTTATCCGGCTGCAATCAGGGCTAGTCAACTTGGCAAAAAAGTAGCGATTGTTGAAAAGGAAAGCCTTGGAGGTGTTTGTCTTAACTGGGGTTGTATTCCAACCAAAGCGCTTTTAAAAAGTGCCCAGGTTTTTGAATATGCCAAACATGCTGCTGATTATGGCATAAACATAGAAACCCCCACTACAAATTTTGAAGGTGTAATTAAAAGAAGCCGTGGTGTTGCTGATAAAATGAGCAAGGGTGTACAGTTTTTAATGAAGAAAAATAAGATTGACATCATTATGGGATTTGGTAAATTAATTGCACCAAACAAACTTGAAATAACAGCAGCAGACGGTACCAAACAAATACAGGAGGCTAACAATATTGTTATTGCTACAGGTGGTCGTGCCCGTGAATTACCAAGCATGAAAATTGATGAAACAAAAATAATTGGTTATCGAAAAGCCATGGTATTACCCAACCAACCTAAGAGCATGATTGTTTGTGGAAGTGGCGCCATCGGATCGGAGTTTGCTTATTTCTATAATAGCATTGGTACAAAAATTACAATCGTAGAATTTATGCCAAGAATTGTTCCTGTAGAAGATGAAGACATTAGTAAAGAACTGGAAAAGCAATTCAAAAAGCAAGGCATTGATATAATGACTAACAGCGAAGTGTTAAGCGTAGACACTTCTGGTACAGGTGTAAAAGCTACAGTAAAAACGCCCAATGGTGAAGTCGTTTTGGAAGCTGATATTTTATTAAGTGCGGTTGGTGTTGTTGCCAATATTGAAAATATTGGATTGGAAGAATTAGGAATTAAAACTGAAAAAGGAAAAATAATTGTAGATGCAAACGGCCAAACTTCAGTAAAAGGAGTTTATGCAATTGGTGATTGTACACCCGGTCAGGCACTTGCCCACGTTGCTTCAAAAGAAGGAATTAATGCTGCTGAACATATATGCGGCCATCATCCGGAACCAATCGATTATAATAATGTACCAGGTTGTACTTATTGCTCACCTGAAATTGCTTCAGTAGGATTTACAGAAAAAGGAGCTAAGGATGCAGGTTATGAAATAAAAGTTGGTAAGTTCCCTTTTATGGCAAGTGGTAAAGCAAGTGCTGCCGGAGCAATTGAAGGATTTGTAAAGGTTATTTACGATGCAAAGTATGGTGAGTTTTTAGGTTGTCATATGATTGGAATGAACGTGACCGAAATGATCGGAGAAGCAGTTGTTGCAAGAAAACTTGAAACAACCGGTCATGAAATGTTGAATGCCATTCATCCTCATCCAACAATGAGTGAAGCTATGAAAGAGGCCACAGCGATGGCTTACGGTGAAGCGACCGATATATAATCAATCTTCTTTTTATATTTAAAGGACCACAAATGTGGTCCTTTTTTATTTCCATTAATATATAGAAACACTCATCAACATTACATTTTTAACCAGCATATAATCATCTTTCTTTAAACACAAAACAGTGATATGCTTATCCGCAAGTATCAAATTCCGCAGTTTTTAACATTATATATCATTGTGGTAGAATTTCCGGCAATTACCCTATTTTTGCCCTCCAAAAATAAGACTACTACTATATGGACAAATTGATCTACGTTATTCCGGCAATGGGCATTGTAGGCTTGTTGTACACTTTCATAAAATTTGCCTGGGTATCTAAACAAGATGCAGGAAATGAACGCATGAAAGAGATCAGCGAATACATCGCTGAAGGTGCAATGGCTTTCTTAAAAGCAGAATATAAAATCCTTGGCTATTTTGTTGTAATTGGTGCGTTGTTATTGGGCATTATGGGATATTCAAATGCGAATAGCCATTGGAGTATTGCAATTGCATTTGTATTAGGTGCATTTTTTAGTGCGTTGGCAGGATTTATTGGAATGAAGATAGCTACCAAAGCGAATGTACGAACTGCACAGGCTGCACGTACTAGTTTGAGTAAGGCATTATCTGTTTCATTTACCGGTGGTTCCGTAATGGGTATGGGCGTAGCTGGACTTGCAGTTTTAGGCCTCGGTTCTTTATTTATTATTCTTAAAATGGTTTTTGCTCCAGATGCTGCAGTTGATAGCGTTGAAATGGAAAGGACCATCGAAATATTAACCGGATTTTCACTGGGTGCAGAGTCTATTGCGCTTTTTGCTCGTGTGGGTGGCGGTATTTATACAAAAGCTGCTGACGTAGGTGCTGACCTGGTAGGTAAAGTAGAAGCTGGTATCCCAGAAGATGATCCACGTAATCCTGCAACCATCGCAGATAATGTGGGTGACAATGTAGGTGATGTTGCAGGTATGGGAGCCGATCTTTTTGGATCTTATGTTGCAACAGTATTGGCTACAATGGTTTTGGGAAGAGAAACTACCGCAGTTGATGCGTTCGGTGGTATGTCTCCAATTCTGTTACCAATGCTTATAGCTGCAATGGGTATATTATTCTCAATCATTGCAACATTCTTTGTGAAAATTAGTGATAGCGCAGGCCTTAGTACTCAAAAAGTACAAAATGCATTGAACATGGGTAACTGGGGTTCAATGGTATTGACGGCTATCGGATGTTATTTCCTGGTAAATTATTTATTACCTGATACAATGGTTTTACGTAACTACACTTTTACTAAAAATGGTGTATTTGGTGCAATCATGGTTGGGTTGGGTGTAGGTACTTTAATGAGTATTATTACGGAGTACTACACTGCAATGGGTAAACGCCCGGTGATGAGTATTATTCGCCAATCTGCAACCGGCCATGCAACTAATATTATTGGTGGATTAGCCGTGGGTATGGAAAGTACCTTATTACCAATATTGGTTTTGGCAGCAGGTATTTATGGTTCTTATGCTTGTGCAGGTTTGTACGGAGTAGCAATTGCTGCTGCTGGTATGATGGCAACTACAGCTATGCAATTGGCAATTGATGCATTTGGGCCGATCGCTGACAACGCAGGTGGTATAGCAGAAATGAGTGAATTACCTAAAGAAGTTCGTGAAAAAACTGATATCCTGGATGCAGTGGGAAATACTACTGCTGCCAGTGGTAAAGGATTTGCAATTGCTTCAGCGGCATTGACCGCACTGGCATTGTTTGCAGCTTTTGTTGGTATTGCTGGCATTGATGGTATTGATATTTATCGTGCCGATGTATTGGCAGGGTTATTTGTTGGAGGAATGATTCCATTTATATTTTCTTCACTTGCTATTCGTGCTGTTGGTGAAGCTGCAATGGCGATGGTTGAAGAAGTTCGCAGACAGTTTCGTACAATTCCAGGAATTATGGAAGGAACCGGTAAACCGGAATATGACAAGTGTGTAGCTATTTCTACGCAGGCATCTCTTAAAAAAATGATGTTGCCAGGTGCGATCGCATTACTATCTCCGTTGATTATTGGCTTCATTTTCGGACCAGAAGTATTGGGTGGATTTTTAGCAGGAGCTACTGTATGTGGCGTGTTAATGGGAATGTTCCAAAACAATGCAGGTGGTGCCTGGGATAATGCCAAAAAATCTTTTGAAAAAGGTGTTGAAATTAATGGGGAAACTTTTTATAAAAAATCTGATCCACATAAAGCCTCGGTAACCGGCGATACAGTTGGAGATCCTTTTAAAGATACCTCGGGACCATCTATGAATATACTCATCAAATTAATGAGTATAGTTAGTTTGGTAATTGCTCCTACCCTTGCCGTTATTCACCACGACAAAATTGAAGCAAACAGAAAGGCTCAGATGGAAACACTTAGAAAAGCTACAGAAAATCAGACTACAACTATTGAACTTAAATAATTTAAGTCTGCCTAAAATTTGAAAATAATTGATAAGCCCGGATGAAACCGGGCTTTTTCATGCCAGCAAAAGAATACGTTTAAATTATTGTACTTTAGCTATCATAAAATTTGATTGTGCCTCCTGCTATATTATTTTACGCCATTCCATTTTTCGTGCTCCTATTATCAATAGAAGCCTGGTTTTCTTATAAGGAAAATAAAAAACTATACGAAACAAAAGATACGTTTGGAAGTTTGGGACTTGGAATCGGGAATGTACTGACTGGCTTTATTACCAAAGCTCTTATTTTTGGACTGTTCACCTTTCTATATAAATACAAACTTTTCGATCTCCATTCGAATCAATGGTGGTATTGGATATTGCTATTTTTTGCTGATGATTTTTCATATTACTGGTTTCACCGGGTTAGTCATCATGTAAATTATTTTTGGGCCAGCCATGTGGTGCATCATTCATCTCAACATTATAATCTTGCAGCAGCTTTACGTCAAACCTGGACCGGAAATGCAACCGGAGCATTCCTTTTTTGGGCATGGATGCCATTGGTTGGTTTTCATCCAATCTGGATTTTATTCATGCAACAAATCAGTTTGATTTATCAATTCTGGATTCATACTGAAACAATTAAAAAATTACCTGCGGTTTTTGAATATATTCTTAATACCCCTTCGCATCATCGGGTTCATCATGGAAGTGATCTCAAATACCTCGATAAAAACCACGGAGGAATATTAATTATTTGGGATAGGATATTTGGCAGTTTTCAACCAGAAGAAGAAAGACCAAAGTATGGCCTTACTAAAAATATCGAATCGTTTAATCCGGCTGTTATAGCATTTGCAACCTGGAGACAACTGATAAAAAAAGCTATCACAAGTCATTCGCTAGTAAATGCTCTAAAATATTTTTTAAAGCCGCCGGGATGGAGTCACGACGGCACTACTAAAACCACCGCCCAATTAAGACGTGAAGGAACCAACCTAAAATAAATTCTATTTCAAGGTCAGATGTGTAAACTTTTTTGATTCAATTTTATTATATCAGGATGTGATTTACAATAATTTACCATCGCTTTTTTTATTAGACAGTCGAATTTTCTTAATTTCGGTTTGCCACAAGTGTTAGAAAAACCTTTTTGTGCCCAATTTCTAACGATTACTATACCATTTGAAAGAAAATGCCTGCCCTTATGTTTAATGTAACATATGATAAATATTATTACCTTTTCGTTGGCTTAATTTTTGGTAACTTTTACAACAAAAAATCCCTAAATGGGTTTGATACAATCATTTGGAATGAATAAAACAATACTTTCCGTACCTCTATTCTTAATTTGTTTCATCGCAAATGCGCAAACTGTCGACTTTAATTTTCAGAGTAACAACGGTACATTTTGCAATCCTGCTACAATACAGTTTACACAAAATTGTACAGGAAATCCAACAGGATTTCTCTGGAGTTTTGGAAATGGATTAACAAGCACTTCAGCAAATCCAAGGACCAGCTATATAAATGGCGGTTCTTATACAGTAAAAATGACAGCCTTTTTCCAGCAGGGTGCATTTGCTATATCTAAGACAGTAGTAGTTGCACCTACAATAGTTCCAAAAATTACGGTTGATAGAAATTATATTTGTCAGCCTGGTACAATCAATTTTAGCGTAAGCAGTAATGGAAACATAAGTAATTATGATTGGAATTTTGGTGATACCACGGCAATAGTGAGTACAAATACAAATTCTATTAGTCATAATTATTCGAACTATGGTTCACATTCGGTAATGGTAAAAGCTATAGACGCCTCTGGATGCTTTGGGTCGGATACACTTATAACCCAAGTCAAAAAACTTCCCATCGCAGGAACCATTTCACCAACGTCTGGTTGTATTCCCGCTGCCACAAATATTACCTCAAGCGTTGCACTACCTGTAAATAGCTCCGTAACGAGTTACTTGTTTGATTTTAATGACGGCACTCCAACAGTATCAGGCTCATCTTCTTCAGTTAGCCACTCCTATTTATCTGTCGGTACATACAATCCGACGGTTTCAGTTACATCTAATGAAGGATGCACAAATACTTTTAATTATCCAAACATTGCTTTCGGTATTCCACCAACAAATCATATTGCCTACCCTGTTAAATCTGTCGTGTGCGGTTCTGAAACACCTATATTTGTAGCCAAAGCAACAAATGCAAATTCTTACATTTGGAATTTTGGAGACGGTACAATATTAACGGTAACAGATACTATAACACAACACAAATACGCCAGTCTGGGTATTAAAAATATTAAGGTTACTCCATATTTTAATGGATGTGCAGGACCTGCAGTTGCTTTCCAAATCAGAGTGGTGGGTGTAATTGCAAGTTATGTTACCCGTAACACTTGCAGCGATAAAAAGACATTCTTTTTTAACAATAATTCACAAGGAAATATTTCATCTATTTTATGGGATTTTGGCGATGGAAGTCCTACTACAACAATTGCGAATCCTACACATACTTATCCTGTTTCAGGTCAGTTTGTTAGTTCCTTAAGCATAACTGATAATATTACAGGTTGTGTTGATAAATTTACTAAAACTATATATACAGCGAACCCGGTTCTTGTAAATCCAGATAACTCCATTTGTAAATACGCACAAACGCAATTTACAATTGCCAATAATTATAGTAACCCTTCTAGTGCGTATGGATGGTATATTTTCGGGAAAAATATCAATGGTGGAACAAAATCGGATATCACTGTTAAAGCAACCGTTTTAGGCAATTTTAACAATAACAACTTAATTATATTTAATCCCGCAGGTTATTGTAATGATACACTTTACCTAAATCATACTATTATTGTAAAAGGACCAAATCTGGATTTTACAATGCCAGCCAAAGTTTGCTATCATGATACAGTGAGAATTATTAATAATTCTAAACCCTTTAATCCTGCTGATACCGTTACTCTTTGGTATTGGAATTATGGAACGTCCATATTTAATGATACTTTATATCAACCTGCTCCAATTGTTTATTTTGCGCCGCAGGCTTTCAATGTAAAACTTGTTGGAGTAGACATTAATGGCTGTAGGGATAGCTTAACAAAAAGGGTAATTGTGTTTCCATTGCCATTTGTAACAGTTTTTCCAAAATCAGATACGCTGTGCCTTGGTCAGTCAGATTCACTGTTTGCATACCATGATAATAGTATCGTTTGGTCACCTTCAGCAGGCTTATCATGTACAACATGTGACACAGTATTGGCAAAGCCAACTGTTACAACACAATACATAGTAACGGCAACTACCAATAATAATTGTAGTATACAAGACAGTGTTTTAGTTAAAGTAATTCAACCATTTACTGCTGTTGCTGCGGTTCCTAACCAATACATATGTGTAGGCGAGCAGGCTTTATTAGATGTTAATCCTAAAAATACTTTAGTTACATGGACGCCTGCTAACTCTCTATCTGCCAGCAATATTTTCAACCCCGTTGCTACTCCTTTACAAACTACGACGTACACTGCCTTATTGAACGATTCCTTTGGATGTTTCAATAGCAGCGTAGCAATAACTATTTTTATTAAAACTGCGCCCCAGGTTGATGCAGGTCCCGATAAAATACTACCATACAACTCGCCTTTCACAATTGCACCAATGTACAGTTCAAATGTTGCCTCTTATATGTGGACACCTGCTGCTAATTTAAATTGTAGCAATTGCGCTGCTCCTAAAGGAATTGCACTTACTTCAGAAACATATTATATAAAGGTTGTGTCAGATAGCGGTTGTGTAGCAACTGACTCAATCCGCATAGCAATTGAATGTAAATATGCAAATTTGTTAATGCCCAGTGCCTTTACTCCCAATAATGATAATCTAAATGATTTCTATTATCCAATTACAAGAGGGATTAAAAGCATCTTGAGATTTTCTATCTACGACAGAGCAGGGCAAATAATATTTCAATCTCAGAATTTTTCACCTAATATAAAAACTTTGGGATGGGATGGAACCTATAAGGGGGCAAGATTGCCTTCTAAAGCATTCGTATACGTGTTGGAAGCATTGTGTGAATCAAATGAAAAGTTGGTCAAAAGCGGCAGCTTTATTTTATTACGATAGTGACTTTATTTTATAGAATATAGGCCCGAAAATTCGGGCCTTTTTTTGTTTCTTTTTCAAAAAACCGGAGTTTTGTAAAAAATGTTTACGAAATATTTCTTACATTGCTTTACGAAACATATCGTATTATGACATCTATCAAAAACAATAAGCCCACTGAAAGTGAATTGGAGATTTTGCAAGTATTGTGGACAAGAAACCTGGCTACTGTAAGAGAAGTCCATGAGGAGCTTTTAAAGTCAAAAGACGCAGGGTATACTACAACGCTCAAATTGATGCAAATTATGTTTGAAAAAGGCCTGGTAACACGAGACAGCAGTAGTAAAATACATATTTACAAACCGGTAGTTACAAGGGAAAATACACAAAAACTATTCCTCAACAGAATGATTGATTCGTTGTTTTCGGGCTCTTCGGCACAATTGGTGATGCAAGCACTCGGTAACCACAATTCATCTAAAGAGGAATTAGAAGAAATCAGGAACTATCTGAACAACATTAAATAGCATCGTCGCATGCAATTACCAATTTTTCAAAACGCTTATTTTTTACAATCAGTTGGCTGGAGTATTGCCAATAGTCTTTGGCAGACAGCTTTATTGTGGCTTATTTATCAAATTCTGGTAACATTGGATAAAAAGATGTCATCGTTGGTAAAACACCATGTTAGTGTAACATTAATGGTAATATCTTTTACCTGGTTTGTTTACACAATAATTGAAAATTATGCGCAATTGTTGAATTCTCCACATGAACAATCAAGTATTTTACCAAATATCCTACTTAATCAATTACAAAAATCTAATCAGATCTTCCCCTTTCTTTCTATTCTATATTTTTCGATGTTAGGATTATTCTCATTTCAATTTGTCAAAAAACTGATTGCAAATCAGCTGTTACAATGCCAAGGACTTTCTAAACCCATTTTTGATATCAGGCTTTTTACTAGTCGTACGGCCAGGCATTTGGGTATCAAAAAGAAAATTCAGGTGTGGATTTCCAAAAATGTTGATGTGCCATCAGTTACCGGTTTTTTTAAACCGATAATCCTATTACCTGCTGCCATAGTAAATGATCTATCTGTAAATCAGTTAGAAGCAATTTTAATACACGAGCTAGCGCACATTAAACGTAATGACTACCTAATTAATCTGTCTCAATCTGTAATTGAAACAGTTATGTTTTTCAATCCATTTGTTTTACTATTTGGTAAAGTTGCAAGAAAGGAACGGGAAAATTGTTGTGACGACTGGGTATTAAATTATCAGTATGATCAACATCACTACGCAAGTGCGCTGCTTCAGATAGAGGAAAGACGCCATTTTAAACTGGCATTGGTATTAGCTGCAACGGATAATAAAAAAATACTTTTACAACGAATTAAGCGATTGTTTAATACCAGCAAGCAATCGTCGAATATGAGCAAAACGGATCGCCTTAAATTTATTGGTTTAACAATAGTGTTGTTTTTGGGAATATTAACAACCATTCCGAAATTGAACATAGAAAATAAGGTAGATATGGTAAAATCATCCGTACCTAAGCTGGATAATAATATTTCATTAGCTCCTGTCTTACAGGAAACGAGTGTAAATAAGCATGAAATCACAGGTGAAAATGTAATCAAAACAGATCCTGTATTAACCACATCATCTGAGAAAACAACATCCAAGGCTACGATTAAAAATGTGGCCGTTAAACCCGACACAAAAACTTACTTAAATGCCTATATTAACGAAGAACTATTACCCGGAAATACCAACACAGAACCTGCAATTACGATGGTTGCAGACAAAGAAATCAACGAGAAAAAATATTTTATAAAAATAGAAGAGCAGGCTTCTGGAAATTCTCAAACTAATACATACTACCTTGAACTGAACAATAAGAATGGTGAGCCCAATCTTAAACCATTAATTATATTAGAGAAAGTGAAAATGTCAACAAGAAGAATAAAATTGACTAAAATTGCAGATAGCACTTTGATTAAATCAGTTAAAACGAGAATTACATCATAATGTGCCGAATGAGTGCATAGTTTTAGAGATTCGTGGTAAAAACTCAAAATAGCTTCCGATTCAAAAAAATGCAAAAACAGTTAGGTTGATTCTTTGTTCATAATATTAAAAATCAAAAGGCCCGATAGAAATCGGGCCTTTGTTTACGAACCTGGTTAGGTTCAGTAACCCCCAAAGAAAACATCTTGTTTACCAAGCACAAGCGAATTACAACCTTGGGTCGGCTATTAAACGCAATTTGTGCCTACTTATTTTACCGGGCCTTAAAACATAATTTAAGCTTCTGACTATTTAATTATATTTTCACATTATTCAGAATCTATCGAATAAATGAATTTGAATTGAGACAGCATCCTGAATTAAATTAATAACTACTTTAATTGCAATTCGGGGCATTAATCTCAGCCAAACAACGTGAAACTCCACTTCAATAAAATCCCAAAATCACTGCTTATTTTCTCTCATTTTATAACCACCTGCAATACATGTTCATGTGCAATAGACTGGGTACATAAGGCACCTTGCCCCTCCCTCTCGTAGCATTTTTGCACATCTGATAAATAAAATTGCTATCAACAATATTGTTTCGTTTCAACCAACCAGGGTAAAATATCCGGGGTAAAATAAGATCAATTAAAGAAATTTTTGGATATATGTCAGAAATTCCAGCAGAGTCATTTTCAAAGCCTCCAGTGTTGGAATGAATTTGAAAAATGGAAAATGACATTACTAAAGTAAGTATCTTGTTCAATTTCGTTGTGGTTTGAAGTTTCTGAATGTGGTAGTCCGCAGGAAGTAAATGAGTAGTTCAATAAAATTGAACTAACGGAGGATTTTATATTTTGAAAAATGGATAACCGAGGTATTGATCATGTCAGTTTCAGACACAAACATAAACATCATTTTCATAATTCCAAAAACATTTTTCCGTAAAATTACGGTGCAAGTCAAAAATAAGCTCCCAAAAGCTACTTCTTTAGAAAGTATTTCTTAGTTACACTCAGCTAATTTAAGATTATCTAATAGAAATGATTTTTATTTCGAAATAATTAACCTAATCCACATTGATTGAATTATTAATCTACAAAGCATCTGGGAATTGGTATAGCTCTCTTAAAATAGTACCAGGGAAAGTGCTTGATTAGTGCCATAGCAAATTTACTTATACTACTGTTTTTAAACTGGCAAATAACATTAGATTTAATTCATTCCATTTCACTTCCAATCCGCAAATTTGATAAGTGAAAATCACCGGCCTAATAACTCCCGGAATTAATCAATCTTAATACATATTAAGATTACCAGACATTTTAAAAGGCTACTTCAAGCTTTATTGCAGTCACATTCTCACTCAACTACATACTGACATTATTTCACTAACTACATTCAGCAATCTATCGAGCGTATATAAACCCTTAAAAGCCTTTGGCTTTGTGTTTCCTCACTTTATATCGAAAATTAAAAATAAGGGTCAAAATCAATAAAAAAGTTAGACAAAATATAGTGATTTAACTTATTTAAAATGTACACGAAATATAATTATAATTAAAACTTATAATTAATTCATAATCAAATATATAATACATTAAACATAAATACTTTGACTATTAAAAATGAAATTAAAATTTCCATTGTAAAATAAAATATACTTGGTTGATAATTTCATTTTAAAATTATAGTTAAAATTAATAATCATTTGATTATCAACTTTATAATCAATATTAATTAAACTAATTTAATTAGTATAATATTATTTGCTCCTTTGACTTTTTGTCACAGTTATTTACTAATTTACTTAGTTGATAATTTTACATTTTCACTTCAAGAATACTCCCTTCTCCTTACCTTTCCGTAAAAAATAATTGAATAAAAATTATTATGAGAAAAACTGATCGTCATCTACTATTGCTGATTTTACTCCTGCCATTATTGCTGATTTCTTGTGCTGTACCAAAGGAATTAGAGTATAGGGATTTTAAAAATTTCACCATTGATAAAATTGGATTCTCATCCTCCGCAATAAAAATGGACCTTGTTTATTACAACCCAAACAATTTTGGGCTGCAACTACAAAGAACAGATTTGGATATTTTTATTGATAATAATTACCTGGGGCATACTATTCAGGAATTGCAAATAACCATTCCTAAAAGAGCGGAATTTTACATTCCTGTAAAGATTGATGTCGATATGAAAAACCTGTTGAAGAATGGTTTTATAACACTTGTAAATAATGAGGTCATTATAAAAGTTACCGGATCGGTAAAAGTCGGAAAGGTAAATGTGTATAAAACCTTTTCGGTGAGTTATGAAGGAAGGCAACGATTTACGGTCTTTTAAGGCACAAAAAAACCGCCCCTTGGGCGGTTTTAAAAATATTGATATTTCTTTTATTCTGTTTTTGGAGCTACCTCAGCCGGTTTTTTACAACATTTTGGTAATTTGTTATACGCCGACTCTTCTGCTGTAACATCGTCGGCATCATACCCGGCATTGGCGATTGCAGTTTTTAATTGCTCTATATTGTTCCTGTCAGTTAAAAAAGTTACTGTGGTCGTTTTCTTTTTATAGTCTACTTTAACCGTCGAAACTCCTGGCTCCCTGCTCAGGTATTTTTCTATTTTATCCTTACACATTTCACATTGAACAGTTGGGGTTTGAATAACCACTTTTTGAACCGCTTTTTTTTGAGCAAAACTAATGGTGGTAAAACCAGCTAATGCCAACAGGGTAAGTTTGAATGCTTTCATAATTATTTGTATTTTTTTAAAGTTATAAATTAACGCCCCAGTTAGCAGGATCAACGCTCCAATTTAACAAAGTCTTTTGCTCTTCCGGAGTGATTATCGCCTTTTCCTGCGCTAATTCAATTAACGTATTATAATTGGTTAGTGATATATAAGAGGTATTTAAATCTGCAAAAGCCGTATCTGCTACTTTGAACCCATAAGTAAAAATTGAAACCATTCCAGCCACTTCCAGGCCCTCCTTACGCAATAATTCCACCACTTGTAAACTACTTTTGCCTGTTGATATCAAATCTTCAATCACAACTACTTTTTGCCCCTTTTCATAAAACCCTTCAATTTGATTACCTAAACCATGTTCTTTCGGCTTTGGACGTACATAGATATAAGGTAATTTTAATTGATCTGCAACCATTGCTCCCCAAGGAATTCCTGCGGTGGCAACACCGGCTAATGAATCAGCATCAGGAAATTTTTCGAAGACTACGTTACACATTTCACTTTTTATGAAGTCTCTGATAAATGGAAAAGACAGTGCCTTTCTGTTATCACAATATATTGGACTCTTCCACCCGCTTGCCCAGGTAAAGGGTTGTTGCGGACTTAATTTAATTGCATTAATTTGTAGCAGCTTTTCTGCAATAGCTTTTTCATTTGTCATGCTGCAAAAATAGATAAAGCTGATTGTTTTCGGTTATGCGCTTTTTTGTGTGATGCTGAATTTGTGAATAAGTACATTTTAAAATTTCGGGGTAATTAATCAGATTGAACTAAATATTTCCATTGCATGTACATAAAAATATATTTTGACGATAAACCAATTTATCTCTGTGATGAGATTGATGCTATGTTAAATGAAATATTGCACCATCCCGACGCCGTATTTATGGATGAAATTTCAACTCCAGCTATAAATGCTTTGTTGCACGAGGTACATAAAGCCGAATTTCATGCAGGAGTTATCTGGCACAAAGACCTTGAAAAATTGAAAAAGGCTTTTTTCAAACATTTTAAAGCAATTGAAGCGGCCGGAGGAGTTGTAGTAAATGATAAAAAGGAAATACTTTTTATTTTTCGTTTAAATAAATGGGATCTGCCAAAAGGCAAACTGGAAAAGGGCGAAACTCTGGAAGATTGTGCTATACGTGAAGTAGAAGAAGAAACAGGACTTGTTAATTTAAAATTGAAGAAGAAAATAGGAGAAACTTATCATACCTATAATGCATTCGGGAAGCATTTTATTAAAACTTCTCATTGGTATTATATTACCTGTTCTAAAAAGCAAAATCTGGTGCCCCAAACCGAAGAGGACATTACCGATATCGAATGGATAAGCGAGTCAGATATTTCAAAACCAATGAAAAATACTTATGCTTCTATTGATGATATTATCACAAAATTTTTGAAAAAGCGTTAACTAAAATGCTTTCTGTAATACGGCGATCGTAAGTCGGCTAATGCATATTAATTTTTCAGCATCATCGTAGATTTTGATATCCCACACATGAGTAGTAGATCCAAGGTGCAACGCGGTAGCAATGCCGGTTACATAACCTTGCCTCGCACTTCTAATATGATTGGCATTAATATCTAACCCAACACAAGCATATTTTGAAGCATCTATAACGAGATGTGCCGCCATTGTTCCGGCTGATTCCGCAAGCGCACAACTGGCTCCTCCATGCAACAGCCCATAAGGTTGTATAGTGCGATGATCAACCGGCATTCTTAATTTTATATAATCGTCCCCCAATTCCATCCACTCCATACCTAAATGTTCTCCCATTGTTCCGGGACCAAAAGGAGCAAGATCAGCAAGTCTTAATGTTTTTTTGAACCAAATTGACATGATTAAATTTATTAATTAATTATTTAAAATTGATTCATTCACTAATTTCGGTAAAAACTGCGATACATTCCCACCATTCTTTAATACATCTCTAACAAGTGTAGAAGCAACAGATGTATATTGGGGTAAACAAGTAAGGAATATAGTTTCGATATGCCCATCCATACTCCGATTCATATCTGCAATTGCTTTTTCATATTCAAAATCGTTTACATAACGAATGCCTCGCAATATAAAATTTGCACCAACACTTTTACAACAATTAACAGTGAGCCCATCATAAACCAACGCTTCTACTTTTGGTTGGTCTTTATAAATGTCCCGAAGCCATTTTAATCGCAATGCTTCGCTAAACATAGGAACCTTATTTACATTTCTGCCAATCCCTATAATTAATTTATCAAATAAAGGAATTGCCCTGTTAATAATGTCGGTATGACCAAGTGTAACCGGATCGAAGGTGCCGGGAAAAAGACAAATACGCTGCATAATGATGGCTTCTTTTAGTAATCGTTTTGAAGTATCTAAACTTCAATTGAGTTTTAATATGGCTCCGAAATTTATTAAAATAAATTAATTGGATCTGTTTCCAGCTAATAAATACAAAACGGCCATCCTAACGGCTACACCATTTTCTACTTGTTGCAAAATAATTGATTGTTTACTATCTGCTACATCGCTATCTAGTTCAACACCGCGATTGATGGGGCCAGGATGCATAATAACGATTTCCTTTTTTAATCCATCTAACAACTTTCTGCTTACACCATACGCAATATTATATTCTCTCAGAGAAGAAAATAGCACCTGGTTTTGCCGCTCCAATTGAATACGAAGTACGTTTGCAACATCGCACCATTCCAAAGCGGTTTTTAAATTATACTCGACTTTAATATCCAACGCCTCTTTGATATATTTTGGAATGAGTGTAGGTGGCCCTGCAACCATTACTTCAGCTCCCATTTTTTTAAGGAGGTAAATATTACTAAGCGCTACCCTGGAATGCATGATATCGCCGATGAGTACTATTTTTTTTCCGGCAATACTTCCAATTTTCTCTTTGATTGAAAAAGCATCCAGCAATGCCTGGGTAGGATGTTCGTTGATTCCATCGCCGGCATTTACAATTGCTACAGGTATATGCTTGGCCAAAAAATGTGGAGCGCCACTTGCACTGTGCCGCATTACAACCATATCCACTTTCATGCTCAAAATATTATTAACGGTATCAAGCAATGTTTCGCCTTTTGATACAGAGGATGCAGAAGCAGAAAAATTGATTGTATCGGCACTCAATCGCTTTTCAGCAAGTTCAAAAGAGATGCGGGTTCGTGTGCTATTTTCATAAAATAAATTCACAATAGTAACATCACGTAATGATGGTACTTTCTTAACGGGGCGTTGCAAAACCTCTTTAAACTGGGTAGCCGTATCTAAAATAATGGAAATGTCGTTAGGCGAGAGATCTTTAATGCCCAATAAATGTTTGGTAGATAGTTGCATTAAGCATCAAAGCTAAATGAAAAAATTAAATCAATATAATATTACCTCTTCTTTGTCCCATTCCACTTTTACTTTCTGTGAAATGACAGTATCAATAGATTTTCCACAATAATCAGGTTGAATGGGCAGTTCCCGATTAAACCGACGATTAACAAGCACACATAATTCAATTTTTTGAGGCCGTCCAAAATCCTGGATAGCGTCTAATGCTGCACGAATGGTACGTCCGGTATACAACACATCATCAATTAAAATCACGTCTTTACCTTCAATAGAAAACGGAACATCAGTTTTATTGGCCAGGTGTATTTCTTCTCTTACATCATCCCTGTAAAAAGTAATATCCAATACCCCATAATTAATGAGTTCATCAGGGTACAATTCCTTAATAATATCCACAATTAAACGACTTACCTGTATACCCCTTGGTTGTAACCCAATAAAAACCACATTTCTTAAATTGGAATAATTCTCCATCAGCTGATGAGCCAGCCTGCGGATTGTTAAGTGTAACTGTTGTTTGTCGAGTATTATTTTCAAGCCTTTAACTATTGAGTGGCGAATTTATCTGATATTGTTCGAATAAAAAAGGGCTGAAAATATTTCAACCCTTTTTTAAATAATTACCTAAATCTTAATTAATGCTTCAAAGCTTTGAACTGATAGAAAACACCAAACTGAAATACTCCGTTTGTAGTTTTAATACCACCCGGATCATTATTTACTTTAGCGATACCAAGGTTAAGTCTTGCATCAAAACCAAATCCTGATGGTAAAATATAACCAGCTCCAAATGCCCAGGCTAAATCAACATTTTTCAAATTGTTTTTAATATCCGTTTCAACATTGTTGGTTCTTTTTTTTGCAGATAATAAAAAACCTACCTGTGGACCAGTCTCTAATCTAAAGCCAGATTTAAACATGTACTGAACTAAAACCGGCACATTTAAATAATTGAATTTATAAATATCATTACCGGTCTTGTATCCCTGACCTGAAAAAACGATTTCAGGTTGAATTGCAAATTCTTTTGTAAGATGAATATGAGCTAACCCTCCTACATGAAGCGATACTCTAGGATCATAATTACTAGATGAATTTGGATAATGAACTGTGGCAACGTTTAATCCACCTTTAAGCCCAAGTTCAACATGTTGTGCTTTCAGGAAAAGTGAGCTTAGTGCTAGTGCTGTTATAAAAAATAACTTTTTCAAAATTGATTGTTTTAGTAAATAATATGGTTTCAAATATATGCAGGCAAAGGATATGCCACTAAAAATTACTATTGAAAAAAATTAAAAGTATATCACATCATTAGATGAAATTTATTTAATGCAAATCACGGGGAATTAATTCCTCAATTGTGGGCTTTCGCCACAAAGATATACTGTCGGGAATGCAAGTATATTGATCTAACAAAAAAGCCCCTTAATAAGATTATGGGGCTATGTAAAATATTTCTTTAAATTCTATTTTTCTAACATAAATGGATACCTGTAATCTGTTGGTGGGGTAAAAGTTTCCTTGATAGTACGTGCACTCAACCACCGGTAAAGGTTCAACATGCTCCCTGCCTTATCATTGGTGCCACTTGCTCTTGCGCCACCAAATGGTTGTTGCCCAACTACTGCACCCGTTGGTTTATCGTTAATATAAAAATTACCTGCACTATTACGTAACCGGTTAGTTGCCAATTCTACGGCATACCTGTCTTGCGATATAATAGCCCCGGTTAAGGCATAAGGAGAAGTGCTATCTACTAACTTTAATGCTTCTTCAAATTTATTTTCATCATATATATATATCGTAAGTACCGGTCCGAATAACTCCTCACACATCGTTACATAATTAGGATCTGTGGTTTCAATAACTGTAGGCTCAATAAAAAATCCTTTTGATTTATTACAGCCACCCCCTACTAATATTTTAGCATTACTATCTTTTTTCTTTGTGGCTTTTATGTAGCCTTCCAGTTTATCAAAACTTTTCTCATCTATAACCGCATTGATGAAGTTAGAAAAATCTTCAGTAGTACCCATCTTCATTGTCTTTAAAGTAGCTACCAATTTTTTCTTCACTTCATCAGCAATATTCGATGGAATATAGGCCCTGGAAGCCGCCGAACATTTTTGTCCCTGGTATTCAAATGCGCCCCTCGCCAACGCAGTTACAACTACATCTGGATTGGCACTTTTATGAGCTATCACAAAATCCTTTCCGCCAGTTTCGCCTACGATACGTGGGTAAGATTTATATATGCCGGCATTTGCTCCAATGGTCTTCCACATAAAGTTGAAAACACCGGTACTGCCCGTAAAATGTATGCCTGCAAACTCGGGATGATTAAAACATACTTCGCCTAAAACAGGACCATCAACATAAATTAAATTAATCACACCATCGGGTAGCCCGGCTTCTTTTAAAATACGCATAAACACCTGTGCACTGTAAACCTGTGTATGCGCACATTTCCAAACTACCACATTCCCACACATAGCAGCACTGGTAGGCAGATTGCCTCCAATTGCTGTAAAATTAAATGGGGTGATGGCCAAAACAAATCCTTCCAATGGGCGATACTCCACCCTATTATTCATACCCGCACTACTTATTGGTTGCTGACGATAAATCTCGCTTAAAAAATGAACATTAAATCTTAAGAAATCTATTAGTTCACAAGCAGCATCAATCTCTGCCTGGTAAGGATTTTTACTCTGCCCAAGCATGGTACTACCAACAATGTAAGGGCGATATTTTGTAGCTAGCAGATCAGCTGCTTTTAAAAAAATATTGGCCCGGTTTTCCCAACTCATATTGGCCCATTTTTCTTTTGCTTTTAATGCCGCAGCAATTGCTTTTTTTACATGACTGGCATTGCCTTCATGATAATAACCAAGTAAATGTTTTAATTCATGAGGTGGGCGTATTTCCTGCTTTTCACCAGTTCTAATTTCTTCTCCACCAATATACAATGGCACATCGGCTTTAGACGTCTTTAATTCTTTTAATGCTTTTTTTAAAGCTACTTTTTCACTACTTCCAGGTGCATAATTCAGCACTGGTTCGTTTGTCGGCATTGGATAATAAAAATCTCCGTATTGCATAGTTGCTAATTTTAATAATTACTATTTACTTAACTACGATCTGTGAAAGATTAATAAATTAAAAGTGAAAACCCAGCAAATTAATTCACTTTAGTAAGCGTTTATATGTTTAGAACATTATAAAATCAGGATGCGCTTAATTCCTTTTCAGACATCAGGTATGCCTTGATAAACCCATCCAATTCACCGTCCATGACAGGACCAACATTTCCAACTTCAAAATTTGTGCGATGGTCCTTTATCATCTTATAGGGATGAAATACATAACTTCTAATCTGGCTTCCCCATTCAATTTTCTTTTTGGAAGAATTGGTTGCATCAATTGCAATTTGCCTTTTACGCATTTCTTCTTCATACAATCTGCTTTTAAGCATGGCCATTGCCTTTTCCCTGTTTTCACCCTGCGTTCTTGCCTGTTGGCATTCAACTATAATGCCACTAGGCTTATGGGTTAGTCTAACTGCAGTTTCAACTTTATTTACATTCTGTCCACCACTACCACCGCTTCGGAAAAAAGCCCATTCAACATCCGCAGGGTTTACCGCAATTTCAATTGTATCATCAATTAACGGATACACATATACAGATGCAAAAGAAGTATGCCTTCGGGCATTGCTATCAAAAGGACTTATACGAACCAGGCGATGCACACCACTTTCAGCTTTTAAAAATCCATAGGCAAAAGGTCCGTCAAATTGAAAAGTACAGGTTTTTATACCTGCTCCATCTCCCCATTGCCAGTCAAGTTCTGTTACAGTCCATCCTTGTTTTTCTCCATACATGCGATACATTCTCGCCAGCATTTCGGCCCAATCCTGACTTTCAGTTCCGCCTGCACCACTGTTGATTTGTAATACTGCCGGAAGTGCATCGGTAGGCTCATTGAGGGTACTTTTAAATTCGGCATCATCAATGCTCGTATTGGCTAAATCAAAAGCCTCTTTTACTTCAGTTTCTGAAGCTTCTCCTTCTTTCCAAAATTCAAATAATACGGCAAAGTCTTCTACCAAAGATGCTACATCCTGGTACATACTAACCCAATATTCGTTTATCTTGGTTTCTTTTAAAATGGAAGTTGCACGGGCATTATCATCCCAAAAACCCGGCGAAAGGGTGAGTTGTTTGTCGTTATCTATTTTAGCTTCTCTGTTAGCGACGTCAAAGAAACCTCCTCAAGACCAACACACGGTCTCTCATATCCTTCAAATTTTCTATTGTCATACCGGCAAAAATAAGGGTTATTTTTAAACCAACCAATCTATTCAACTCACTTACATACTGCCCAATCTTAATTTTTATATTTTACCCAATTGCATTATGCATATTTGCTGTCGATAGTAATTAAACACTTAAAAAATAAATGCCTTAATTAAGCCCTTGTATATAATTGAGCAAATTTTTAATATCTCCAGATTTACTAAAATTGACTTTATTTAAATTCACAAAGCCTTTTATTTCCTTTTCATAATTGAAGAATATTTTATTGAAATTCTTTTTATTTGCAATGAAAAAATTATTGAATTTATCAGAGATATAAAATGTCTCGCTTAACCTGAAAATTGCCCTTTCATCTACTCCCAGGTAATTTGTAATCTGGTCATCATTTGTAAATGTGGTATTTGAATTTATAGATGCAGTGGCAGTATATGTACCATATGCGCCTTTTTTTTCTCTACCAATAAGTTTAATTACCCGGCTAACCGCCAGGTTACACGTAGCATAATGTGTTATTTTTTCCAGGTAAGTATTTTCTTTATAATAAAAAGTATCGCTTTCAATTATAACCATACTAAATGTCTCCGGTTTCGCCAACACCAACGTATCTGATTTGGGATTAATAAAAAGAATTTTATCTGATAACCTGTTTAAGTTCATTTTAGCAGCAACAAAATCACTATCACCAAAAACAACAATCCCGTCCTGATAATCTTTGTATTTAAATATTTTACTGGTAAGCTGGCTGGTGTCGTCTCTTAAAGGGTTAACGACAATATCTTTTGCATTTTGACATTTAACAGAGCTTACACCGCCAATTAAAAGCATCATTAAAATAATTTTCATATTTAAGTTGTTAGGAGTTGGCAGAATTGCCGGGATTAACAATTGAGTTCAACAAATTAAGGTGCAATTAATTACAAAGTAAATTCAATTTTATTTCATATTTAACCTTAGCATTGACTAATGGGAATACCTACATACTACTAAATGCTATTTGGCAAGGCTTATTCATTTGATGTAGCATTTTATCAACCGTCTACTTAATTAAACTTGCCGCCTGCTAAAAGCGATTTTCACCCCAAAAAAAACTTGCTATTTTTGGTATGTAATTGATGATCGGGGGGTTATCAATTACAAAATTATTGGAGGCAAAATTAGTCTCAAAATGGTTATTCATAGGATATTGGAAATTAATACGGAACCGGATTTCTATCTGGTTCCCTTTTTTTTGTATACCTGTGAAAGAAATGATGGATGCTAACAGAGTTAAAGTACGCAGTGAGTAGAAAATTTATTGAAGGGTAATCAGCAACTGATTAAAAGAAAATTAGAAAAAAATAACTGTTGAAACAAAAAAAAGAAAGTACAAATTCCTCATTTTTATTAATAAAAATGAGGGCGTATACTTTCTTAGATTGTTAAATAATAACTTTACCTGGGGTTTTAAACTAAATCGGTAACCAATTTGTAAACACTGATACATAGTACCAATAAACTGGTGGCTACGATCAATTTCACTGCGATTTTCTCCATAGTGAATGATTTTAGGGTTAAACGGAATGGGGTTTCTTTGAGTTCAAAGGTAATAGTACTCATAACGTCTATATATCAAATTTATTTTGCGATTTCAATCTATTTCAATCATTCAAAAAAGCAGTTTTATAATAAGATAATACTTAAATTATTGCATAATAAATATTTGGCAAATATGCAATTGTGCCGGTAGAATTGAAATTTATATCATTATTGAAACCGCCATTTAAAAGAAAATACAGTTTAAAATATTATTTTTGTTCGATCGGGCCGGTTATTATTCTAAATTGATTTTTTTAAAAACCGTAATACCCTTTTTATATTCACTACTGCGCAGGTTTTCAGCGTGGATTAAGATTAAACCATCACTTTTTTTTAAATTATAGTATGGTTATTGCTATAATTTTGTAATTAAACAATCACATGCAATTCAAATTCACTAAAAATATTCAGTTTACTAAACTGATAAAAGCAAATGGTCGACTTAAGGAATTTAATTTCCGGAAATTAAATGATCATAAAGAAGGAATGTTCACAGTAGATGTTGTTGATGAACGCGATAACAGGATTTTCTTTTCTGTTGAAAAAATAGATGCAACCTGGAAACTGGTTCAAACACCTACCTTACCTAAATGGGTAGTGGAAAATGAAGAAAATTATCACGGTTTAATTGAAGAAGAATTGAAACAATCCTGACATAGAAAGTATAGTCCTATGATCATCGAATAAATGAATTGGTGCGATTTACGATACCTGCAATTTTTATATAGCTTAATAAGGTTCCAAAAATATATTGATGAAAAATTGCATTCACATTTTATTGTTACTGGTAGCAATATTCTTCATCTCTAATAAAAATGAAGCTCAGGAAGTGAAAATAAAGCCTGTACTTAATCATATAGCGGTGTACGTTGTAGATCTTAAAACGAGCACAGATTTTTACACGAGCATAGTTCACCTTGACACTATTCCGGAACCATTTCATGATGGAAGACACACCTGGTTTTCCATTGGCCCTACAGGACATTTACATTTGATACAGGGAGCCAAAGAAGCAAGCATACACGATAAAAACAGTCATCTATGTTTTACAGTTTCTTCAGTTCCTGATTTCATAAAAGTGCTGGTTACAAATAATATTGAATATGAAAACTGGGCTGGTGAAAAATACCAGGTTACAAAAAGAGTGGACCTTGTAAACCAGTTATATTTTAAAGACCCCGATGGGTACTGGATTGAGATCAATGATGCAAAAAATTAATTGCCGATAAAATACTATTTCGTGCAACTAAGGCACATTGCTGCATTTTCAGAGACTCAACACGAAAACCTATAATTTTAACAACCCAGCTTTATACAAAGTACTAACCGGCTTGTTATCCCAAAATAGTTCAAAATCATCGAGGCCAGCTGCTTCATAGTTTTCTTTCACTTCCTTCAACGTGTACGTTTTATTATTACAGACAGATAATTGATCCAGCATATCAACCAGCCAATTGCCTTGTAATTGACTTACTTTAATATTTATTGTTTCTCGTTTTTCCTGGAAAGTCAGCGATGCCATTTCCCATTGATTCCCCTTTTTTGATTTGGTAATAATTTCCACTTTCGGTTTCTTTCCAAGCCAAACCACTTTCGATGTGGGCATGTATGAAACTATATCTTCATTCATTAAAACATCAGCTATATACTCAGGCTTAATCAAGGTTTTGGGTACTTTAAAATCGAACCATTTTTGCAATGGATAATCAAGGCAGGCTCCATGCATAAAATTTAACAGCGACTTTTTAAGTCCAAATGCAAATGTTTCATGATCAGCGCCGGAAGGATCAATGTGATCAATATCATTGTTAGCAAAACTACCAGTAGTATTCAAAACTTTTTTTACTTTATATTTTTCGGGATCAAGGCCTACAGGGCTATGTGCTGTCATTGTGAACTGGTGCCAAAATGCAGATTGAAGAATGCCTGCTTCAAATAATTGCCGCACCATTTCTAATGAATCAATTGTTTCCTGTGCCGTTTGAGTTGGGAAACCATACATTAAATAGGCATGCACCATGATGCCTGCCTCTGTAAAGTGCTTATTAACCCTGGCAACCTGCGCTACTGTAATTCCCTTTTCAATGAGCACCAGCAAACGATCAGATGCAACTTCCAAACCACCTGAAACTCCAATACATCCGGATGCTTTTAATAACAGGCAAAGATCTCTTGTGAAACTTTTTTCAAACCTGATATTTGTCCACCAACTTACAATCAATTTCCTTCGGATAATTTCAATTGCCAGGGCACGCATTAATACTGGCGGCGCAGCTTCATCAACAAAATGAAATCCATTTTCGCCTGTTTGCGCTATCATTTCTTCCATTCTATCGCAAAGCAATGATGCCGTAATAGGTTCGTACAACTTAATATAGTCCAATGAAATGTCACAAAAAGTACATTTGCCCCAATAACATCCGTGCGCCATTGTTAGTTTGTTCCATCTACCGTCACTCCAAAGACTGTGCATAGGATTAACAATCTCTATAGCGGATATATATTTGTTGAGCAATAAATCACTATAGTCAGGTGTTCCCACCTGCCCTTGTTTATAATCATGGCAGTTGGTATTATTGATATATGTAACCACTCCATTTAGTAAAATAAAACATCGTTTTAATGTTTCAATTGGTTGCTTTCCTTCAACATGTGCAATCAAATTCTCAATGGGTGCTTCACCATCATCCAGTGTTATAAAATCAAGGAAATCAAAAACCCTTATATCAGTTAGGGACCGCAACTCAGTATTTGCAAATCCTCCACCCATTGCTATTTTCACATCCGGGTAATACTTTCTGATCCATTGACCACACCTTAATGCGCTATACAAATTACCTGGAAAAGGAACTGAGAATGCAACTAATGTTGGATTAACCAGGGCTATCCTCTCTTCAAGAATTGCAATTAATATATTGTCTGTATAAGTTAATGGCGAATTGAGTGCATGGTAAAGTTCATCAAAACTGTTGGCAGATCGTGCAAGCTTTTCAGCATAGCGGCTAAATCCAAAATGAGGATCAACACATTCCTTTATCAGGTCCGATAAATCCTCAAGGTACATTGTTGCAAGATGCTTTGCTTTGTCCTGGATGCCCATACTGCCAAAAGCCCAAACCATATCATCCAGTTGTTGAAACCTACCTGCTTCCGGCAACAAATTTCTTTTTGATACCTGGTGAGCAATTGTCGGATTCCTTCCCTGCAAAAACAATATAACGGCATCAATCGTATTAATGTATTCTTCCTGCAAGGCAATTATTCTAAGTGAATTTTCTGAATAATCATTTCCGTCAACAGTCAACTGCTTAAACAAATTTTCAAGTCCCTGCTTAGAAAAAATAGAAAGCATAACTTCTATTCCGAGGTCTGCCTGGTAAGCATTCATATTTTTGGTATTGAGAAATCCCTTTAAATAAGCAGTTGCCGGATAAGGTGTATTAAGCTGCGTAAACGGAGGCGTAATTAATAAAATTGGAATGCTCAAAATAGAATTTTTAAAACGCAAAATTATCCCAAATTACCGGAATGTTCCTCACCAGGAATAAAAGAGATAACAAAAAAAAAGGGGACTATTTAGCCCCCTTATTGGTATTAATTCTTTTTATTAATATTATTGCTTGATCAGTTTGCCATTATACAATACTTCACCGTTCTCGTCCCTGATATTTAATATATACATTCCACGTTGAAGCTCCCCGATATCTGTCAAAGACTTTTTACTATTACCCTTTGGTAAAGTCCATGTGTTTGTAGCAACTTGCTTTCCTGTTATATCAAACAACGTTAATTTAACTGTTTGATTTGATTTGCTTAGGAACTCAACCGGTATGCTGCTAAAGAATGGATTAGAAACCACTACAGCACTGGATTTATCAACTTGTAGTTTCACATTCACAGTTCCCGAATATTTGTACTTGCCATCTAAATCAACTTGTTTGATGCGGTAATAGTTGTAACCTGCAACAGGGCGTATATCAATGGCCTCGTAGCTCTTCTTTGTTGAACTATTTCCATTTGCCCTTGCACTTGCAACCAGGTTCCAGTTTAATCCACCATCAGAACTTTTTTCAACATCAAAATATTTATTATTGAATTCTGACGCGGTACTCCAGTCAATAATCACTCTATTTCCTTTTTGTTTTGCTGAAATACCTAAAAATTCAACCGGAGTTGGGCCACCTGAAGGACAAGTTGAAAACTTAATATCATCCAGGGCATAGTCATTTCCGCATCCACCAACAATTCCATCCTGCAAGGTTACCCTAATATTCTGGACAATAAAATTACCTGTTGTTGGCAAAGAAAATAACCCACCTACTTTATTCCAAACAGGAGTAGCAGTTTGCGCAACAGGAGGTGTAGTAACGGGTGAACCTGCTAAAGGAACCCAGCTACCATTACCATCTTGGTACTCAACCGAGAAAGAAATAACCGGTAACAATGCATTGACGCCACATGTACCAAGTGTATTAACATTCATTAAATAAAGACTAGCTGCATAGTCACCTGCCAAAAAACCAGTAGGACTATTTACAATATGACTATAAAAACTATTGCCATTTCCGTTTACAACCAGCATTTTTCCATAAACATCGCCTGTATGATCTCTGGACCAATGCCATTCCGGCTTTTGTGCAGTCAAATTGATAATCCGATATACTCCTTCGGCCTGAAGGCTTCCGGTAGGTTGATAGGTAAGCGCCGCAGGATTAACATCCGTGCTGCTTGAAGATACAGTTCCGGTTCCAAAAGTTTCAATCCATAACGGTGTTTCATTGGCACAAAATGCATTTTGTGCTTTTACTGAAACGGTGATTACACTTAGTGTAATCATAAATGCTGTTAGTAAGAAAACATACCTAAGCAGGCTTGTGGGTGTAGATTTTTTTTCCATAAAAATTTATTTAGAGATAATTTAATAGCAGAATTCCATTGAAGATGGACGTTACAATTTCTCAGAGGATTGGAATAAGTACGGGGAAATTCGAAAATATTGGATAAGGCAAAATTATCGGCGAGACAATACAATCTGCGAATGAATTTATTCTTTGGTAACCTAAATGTACTAATAGTTTTCTATAAACCAAACTTTTATACATTTCCACAAATAATATTAAGTGTCTGATATTCAGGTTTGAGGGTAATACCTTACTTTCCTAATCTTAGCTAATTAATACAAATTGTAATGAAAAAACAACTTATAGGAACCATCCGAATACAAAATAAATCTGCTGTTAATAGAATTTTTTAGAACTCTTCTTCATCTTCAATGATAATTGCATTTTCGTTGGTAATATTCATTGTTGGTGTACCGTTAAAATTTGTAACCTTTCCGGTTACGCAAATTGTTTTACCAGCCAAAAATGTATCAGGATTATAGCTGAAACTTGGAACATTATCTTTGAAGATAGAAACGCTGAATATTTGGTTGGGGAATTTTTTATCGAGGTTTATAAAAATATTTCCTTTAGAAGATAATTTGGTACTTACCACTGTTCCACAAACTTTAATTGGGTCGTTTTTACCCATATAATATTGAGCCTGAACTGTGTTAAAGGTATTACGTGGCAAGTCCTGCGCCTTAAGCGGCAGCACATCGCCCTGTTCACGTTCCCCCACCCACTTACTCACATCAAAACTACTTTCAATTTTTTGCTCTTCATTATCTTCCAGGGCGGGAAAAAAGTCAATCCCGGTTACAGATTCAACACTATCAATACTACAAGCATAATTCATGACCGGGTACTCACATACCTTATTTGGCATAATGAATCCTATAGCCCGCTTATTTATTAGATCAAGCGCTACTTTATAATAATATTCCGGAATAGTTACTTTATTTGCGCCACGTTCAATTTTTTTTAATCCGGGTTTTAATACGCCTCCACTTACTACATATACCTGTATGTTATTGCGTATTACATATTGCCTGATTACATCCTCCAACTCAGCCCAGCGGCCACGGTTTAATTGTGCTGCCTGTGGAGACATGTTTGAGTATAAATAGCTTTCAGACAAGGCCTTTTTTGAATACCTGAAATCAGCAGACGGTGCAAGATGTCCCCGGTCGTAACCAAATCCATCATACTTTATGGTGCTATCGGGTTGTACCAGACGTAAAAAATAATCAGCCTCTACTGCTGAGCCGGATTTGATTAATGAGTCTGGCCTAAAGTCATTCGAGCGGCCCTCATTTCCCCGTTTAACATCAGGTAAAATAATATGTGCAACCCATTTTGCTTGTTCGTTTTCTTCGGAATAAACCAACGCATAGGCAGTATGATAAACTGCAACTTCATTTGCTACTAGTTTGGGTAAACCTGTACTTGCTAAATCGTTTTGTAGTTTTACAAATTTTAGATCCTCAATTTTTAATAACAGGCTGTCTTCTTTTTTATTTAAGATTGAAAGCTCAGTTTCGGCTTTATTTATCTGTAAATCTACTGATTGGGAAAAACTAATGACAGGAAAGAAGCAAAGGAGAAAAGCCTGTATTTTCATAAAAAGATTTGTACAAATATAATAGTTTGGGGGATTGTAAAAACCCAAGATAGTTAATGAATAATTAATTCTACTTTGACATATTTAGACAACGTTGGCTAGGATTACAATACTTCTAACTATGTAACGGAAAAGATGCCATGAAAAAATATAGCACAAGAGAGTGACACAACGATGTCGCCATAAAAAACTTCTGCTGGCCAACATAAAAATCAACTTGTCAAAGTAGAATTAAGGTAAAGCCTAATTGTAATGACGGCTTTTACCGGCCAGGTATTTTTCATTAATAACCTTGCTCATAGGTTTTTCCAACACTTTGCTTTCAAGCCAGGAAATTATATCGAGGTAAGCAAATGAGCGTGTCTGGAACCTGTTTTTTTCAAGCTTTTTTACTGTGTGCAGAAATTTCTCTAACTCAGGTTTTACTTTTTGCCGATGTACACGAAATGAATTGCGTAAAAATTTAAACATCTCTTCTTCAACAACTGTAAGGTTTTCCAGTTTTGCCATAAACCTGTAAACCGATCTTATCAGCGAGTCAATAATTTCGAAATTGCCCAATTCGTAATGTGCCATTAAATGCATTAACCTGGCATAACATTGTAAATCGTTCCTCATATCCGGATTTCCATTTATTATTTTTTGAAGATAATCTATGGATATGTCAAAATCTCCATTACCAAAATATAAAGAGGCAATTTTATAATTAAATACCAAAATTCTGTGATCATCTAAATACAGTGCATACTCAGCAAGCTTTTCTTCCAGTGCCGGCACCTCTTTTAATCCTTCGGCAAAAGTGCCATGCATAAAGTGCTGATTAATTTTAGCACTGTTGATGTAAACAAAACTCTGTATACGATGATTGTCGTGCTGATTTGCTAAAGGAGTTTTGGCAAACTTTATAAATCGTTGAAGATCTATTTCAAATTTTTGGTAATTTCTTAAATCAAAATGAGCATTCAGCAAATTGTGCATTCCTTTAATGTAATAGCCGGTTTCAACTTTTATCATAAGTGGTTGCTCATGAAAAATATCTATCCATTTTTGTGCATACCTGTAATACATCAAAAAATCCTGACGTACAAAGGCATACCAACAATAACTCTGATACAAGTAAAGCCTTTCATAAAACCCTGTTTGCAAATGTGCGTTTTCAGGAAGATTTTTCTGAAGAAAATTCTTAACGCCTGTTTCATCTTTTTCGTTTCGGGCATGACCGTTCTTTATATAAAAGCTGTAAAGCCGAATGGCAAGGTTTGAAAGTTTTGCAACCATATCAACCTTCAAATTTACCTCAATTGCCTCGGCCGACAATTGCTCTCCCCTATCCTGCATACTCCTGGTAATATGCAAGGCTTCAATTTTCTTTTCCCATGAAATTACCTGGGTTAGAAAGTTATATTTATTATGATGTTTTGCAGTTTCCTTTAGCTTCTCAAGAATTTTTAGACTTTGCAAAAACAGTCCCTTATTGTATAGAATTCTTGCATGATCTAACTGTTCATTCACTTGCATATCTATACTGTCTGCACTTTTTAGTATGCGCAAACTAGCAAGTAATTGTTTATACAAATGAACTTTTGTGTTGGAAAGCTGCGGCTTCTTTATTGAAGAAAGCTTTTTGAGTAACAGGGGTTCGTCGTACTCAGTTAGCTTATCCAGTGCATCGAACAATTCAATAATTTTTAAATCTTCATTGCCTGAACTTCTCTTGATAAACAACTTAAAGTTTCTTTTTTCAGCCTTTTCCAGTGTTTTGATCAAATGAAACAATGTATCGGTAAAACGGGTGGACATCATTAATATTTTTTTCTACAAACTAATGCTATAAGGCATTTCGCTTTTAAAACTCAACTTCAACGTAATTAAAATGCTCATAAGTTGATTATAAACATGTTAATGCCCGGCTTACTTTTGTGTAAGAACGATGAGCAATCAGATCACATAAACACTGGCAATCGTTAAAAAGATACAAAAAAAATGCAGAATTAATTGGATAAATTCTGCGCAAAAATAACTTAAGAATTTCATATAGCAAGCAATCGTTAAAGTCCCCCGGTTTCTACCGGGGGACTAATTTTTTATAACACCTGCCCCACTTAGTTTTCAAAGTAAATTTCCCTGTTAATTGGGTATGATAAAATCTGGTTTTCTTACAAATGTATTACTGTATTTAAATCTAAGATTAGAACTAATTTCGATTTTAAAACCTTTCATACCCGGTACTGGTCGAGGGAAAAAAAAACTCCTTAATTCGATTGTTCCAAAAACCAGGTTCTCATTCCGGGTACGTATACCTGCACCAAACGCACTATACAAATCACTTTTATTAAAGGAAAGATTACTAGGAGTAAGTACGCTTAAATCACCAAATAGAAAGGGTGCAAGCCGAAATCCCCAATATTTTTTCATATTAAAAAACACTGTCTCACCTCTCATGGTTCCCCTGAAGTCTGCTTTAATTTCACCGTTTTGATGATAGGGTATACCAAACTGGCTTCTTAAAACGAGCGGCGAATTTAATTCCGTATTTATTTGTTTTGTGAATCCCAAGCTGTAGAAATTTCGGTTTAACCAGTTGCGGCTAAGCCTTCTTAATTGGGTAAAGTGCTCCAGGTTTAATAAGAAATCTACATCCTCCCATTTATTCTTGTAAGTAAAACCACCCAATCTAAAAGTGTAGGTATTAAAAAAACCTTCTTTATTAAAATGAGTGTGTAGTAAATCAACCCCAAAGTAGGAACGGGATTTTCTGTTCTTATCTGTAAATCCTCCTGTCACAGAAGCACTGAATCCTTCCGGAACGTCTTCACTTCTTCCGAAACCATAAATAAAATTAGTACGATAAAGCTTTTGCTTAAATAAATTAAACGCCATTAAAACACCTGAAATGTCTGCATAATTATAATCGTAATTATTTTGATTTTTACCAGGCTGCAGATCAAACTTCAATTTGAAAGCCCGCATAGTGATCAGCTTTCGCAAGGGATTTGAATTAGTTTGCGTTACAACTTTTTTACTGCCAAAGTTGTATCCAAACCAGCCATCCAAATTAAAGAACCGGTATTGATAATCGCTTTTATAAAGTGAATCTTGTAGGTAAACATTACTTGTTTGGTTAAGTGCAAGATCCAGCCCCCCAATCCATGGTATATACACCGACACTAAAGGTTTTTCGAAATTAGCATACCAATAAATTTCTTCCAGCCGTCCACTATTGAAAGCATTATGGTAATTTTGATAGCCCATCTTTAAATCAATGAACGAGCCCTCAATATTTCTTTTAATGATTTCAGTACCATATCCATATTTTGGATTTCGGAACCGATCATAAAAAGTGCTCAGTTCAATTTTAGAACCACTTCCCCCGGCATTTTCTTCTCTTAAACTCAATTGGAATTTATCCACACCGTTAACGCTGGCATTGCCTCCAATAGAAAATACATCCTTTGTAATTACAATCACATCTACCAGGTCGGTACTTCCAACAACCGGTTCAATCATAATACGTGCATCCTGTATATAAGTAAGATCCCTTAAATGACGCTCATTATCTGCCAACAGGTATGGGTTAATTACACTTCCTGATTTAAAAAAAAGATTGTTTCTGATAATCTTTTCTTTCGTGTTTTTGTGAATGGCATTGGCAATGATGACGCCGAAGCTATTATTGAAGTTAGTAGTATCGTAAATATTTCTTTCAAAACCGAGACTAAGTATCCTGATAAGCCTAACAGATCTGCCAGCATAGGATAAAAACGGATTAGCAGTTTCCACCAGTTCAGTTGAAGGATCTCCCCTGCTTATGCTGTTGCCGAGTTTACCCAACAAGCCTCGTTTTTTATTTAAAAAAAAGGTATCCCTTTCTCCACTTCTATCCTGGGCAAAAATTTGAGAAGTATCAAAATAAAATAATACAAGCGTCAATAGCACAACCGTAATAGCTTGTTTTAGCATAGATTATTTTGAATTTTTATTATTAAAGTTATTAAACTTCGTAAAATAATGAGAAAGTTAATGCGCCGAACTCCTTTTTAAGCGGCCGGCAAATAGATATAAGTGATCAATAAATTAAGAAAAATAAAAATTTGATCCTTAAATAAGCCGATAGCAGATTTTAATTTAATCAACTTTTACCTTGCAAAACAAACGTTAAAAAAACAATCCATGGTTACCAATTGTAACAGTAACAACATTTTACAATGGCACACTATTAAATTTATTTTGAATCACTATGATGAAGGTTAAAATTTTATCGCATCCTGGCAACTCTTTCCGGCAAAAAAAACCTGCTTATTTGACAATCGTCCCAAATCGGGTGAGTTCAAAAGAATATGGTCGTGGAGCCGGGCCTTATAAAAAATTTGTTGCACCGGTAAAATTGCCCGCCGATCACATGGGTGGAGATGTAGCTTATTCAACAGCATTACCCATTGCGGCCTGTTTCATTTGCCGGGCAGTTTCATGACCAACATATTTTTCAATTCTTTTTTCTACTAAATATATTAACGGCGTAAGTATAATTGCCATGGTAAATTTATAGGCATAGTTAACAAGGCAAATCGCCAATACCAATTGCCAGCTCCAGTCTTTTCCAATTTTAAAAGCTATAAACAATACGATAAAACTATCAACCAATTGTGATACAAGTGTTGAACCAGTTGCACGTAGCCATATCTTTTTTTCACCGGTGTATTTTTTTATTTTATGAAATACGGTCACATCAACAATCTGGCTCACTAAAAACGCAACCAGGCTTCCCAAAATAATCCACATACCCTGGCCAAATACACCATTAAATGCTTTACTCATATCCGGAATGCCATCCTGTACACCTGTGCTATACCAAAAATCTGCAGGAGGTGCCGACATTGCAAAGTAGAACATGAGAAAGCCATAAGTGATTAATGCAACCGCTGTATAAGAAATTCTTCTTACTGCTCTTGGGCCGTAATATTCATTTACTATATCCGTCATAACAAATTCCAATGGCCAAAGTAGCACCCCACAGGTAAGGTTAAACGACAATCCTTTTTGACCAAATAATGTAAAGTTGGAAGGAGACATGCCAAAAACTTTTTCGAGCGAAAAAATTTTACCACCTATACATTCTGCAATTAACGCATTTGCCACAAAGAAAGCTGTGAAAATAATAAACAGCTTGGTTGGCTTATCTTTTAAGATATTGTGTATCATTTTTTGCTAAATAAAGAAGTAAAATAGTTGGATTAATAACAGTATGAAGTTACTGATAACAAGCCATCGGGGGATTTGTTTTATTCTTTTTAATGCTAATAAAAATACCACCAGCATACAAAATATTAAATTGATAAATATGGCAAGTTGTCCCATAATTACCAGCATGCCAGTTAAATAAGGCAATGGTATAATGTTATCAACCGAATTACTTTTTTTCTTATTAATCTCGATGTATTGGAGAATAATAAACGCTATAAAACCAAGGTTAAAAATAAAGGTGATCCTGGAAAACAATTTCATTGCTGTATACTTTAACCGTAATATTTAAGTTGGTTTCTTGAATTGCTCAATTACGTCCAGGCAGCCAGAATTACCCATTTCTGCCGGTTAACATTGGCACAAACGAAAAATTTTGAAACGTTTCTTCACTTGTAGAACCATCTGCATTTTTTGTAATGCGCAACATTCTTTGCAGTGCACCTTCATCAACCGGTATAATCATTTTGCCACCTACTTTCATTTGATCAATTAATTTAGGTGGAATAAATGGAGCTGCAGCTGTAATGATCACTTTATCAAATGGTGCATAGGTAGGCAGGCCTTCGTACCCATCGCCAAAAAAGAATTTGAGATTGGGATATTTACTTTTAAAAATGTATTGCTTCGTTTTTTCAAACAGTTGCTTTTGCCGTTCTATGGTAAATACTTTGGCTCCCATTTCAGCAAGCACTGTAGCCTGGTAAATGCTGCCTGTACCTATCTCTAAAATTTTATCAAAAGGTTTTATTTGCAACAATTGCGTTTGGTAAGCCACCGTATATGGTTGCGAAATCGTTTGCCCCTGGCTGATAGGAAAAGCCCGATCCTCGTAAGCAATCTCATCAAATGCACTGTCCAGGAAAAAATGTCTTGGAATATTGTTCATAGCTTCCAACACAGTCTCATCCGTGATTCCTTTTTCCCGCAAAATGTCCATTAACTTTTTTCTAAGGCCCTTATGGCGATATGTGTCTTCGTACTTTCTCATAGTTGCCCTGGCTCCTTTCTAAAAACATTTATTTGTTTTAAAAGAAGTTTTATTTTTAGTGTTAAGTTAAGTATAGTATGACTTGTTTTATTACACGAATTCTAAAACCAAATTACACGGATTACTTTACTTTATTGATGAATTAGTGTAATTCGTAATAATTTGTGTAATAAGATTTACGTCAAAACATATCTAACATGGCACTGGATGATATTGGTAATTGAAAATAATAGCTTGCTGTTTTTTGTATAAGTTAGTTTGAATAATCCCGGTCGCAAGATAAAAAATTGTGAGGAGTAAAATGCCGGCAAAAAATAATACACACTATTTAAATACTAATTATAGGTTGGCATATGATTATCAAAGAATGCATCTACGGCGTTATTCCAACCATTTGTGAGATTATCCCTGTTTTGGTTGAGAGTATTATTATTTGAATTATATGCATTTACAGCATTGTTCACATCTTTAACTGCCTTGTTGTAATTATTAACTTCATCTTTAGTGTGATCCGAGTTTTTTTCAAACTCTTTATTCAATTTCTCAAATGCTTCCTGCTTTAATAAATAGTCAGAAATTGCCGGCACTTTATCCTGTGCTTCTTTTACATAAAATTCAAGCAGTTTTTTACAATTTAATACAAGCGAATTGTCGCCATGAAATGAAGCTATTCCTGTTAACTTAGCAAGTCCTTCATTTGAAAACTGCAACAAACTATTTCTATTTTGTTCAATACCATTGATATTCTTTTTCCCGATGGCTTCTAGCAAGTAAGCTTCCTGTTTAAAACTTTTAAAAAATATTAAATAAACGGGGCTGTAATAACTACCGGTTTCATTTACCTTTTTCATCATATCCTGAATCTCGTCGGAAGCACTGATTAGTTTTACATTATGTGCTTCTGCAAACTTTTTTTCTTCAACAGAAAGTGCAGCACTGGCATCATCCATTTTTTTATCAACCATTTCTTTTGCTGTCATGTAGGCTTCCATGAGGTCGTAAGATTGCTCTGCTATCTCTTCCATGTTTACAATCTTGCTATAATCTTCATTTAAAGCGCTGTAATATAATTTCATAAATGACACGGCAGAATCACGGTACGACTTATCATTTTTAAAAGCAGGCATTCCACTGATGTTCATCCTGCTATCCTGTATTTCGTCCAATAATTTCGACTTGAGACTTTCTATTTTTTTTTCTTTTTTACCATGAGATGATGCGCTGTTGTATGCAAGAAATCTTTTGGCAATAGTTTGATGTTGCTTGCCGATAAAGCCCATGTATTCGCCGGCATCATCAAAATTTTGCGCCATCGTTTTAGTGCCTGAAAAAACAAGCAGGCAAATAATTAAAGTAGAAAATCGTTTCATAATTTTTAGTTGGGTTGTAAGATTAGCGTTAATATTTAGTAGCGTTTTAAGTTATATTATTTTAAATACCAGCAATTGCTTTTCATAGCATCTACTGTTGCGTCGCAATCCGTTCATCGGTATATTTCCATGGCAGCGACAGGCGTTTTAATTGATGCTTTCAAATGAATTCAAACAAATTTTCCATACCGGTAAATGTTATTTTAACCAGTCTTCCATTATTTTAAACGACTCATTGATGTAGTCATCTTTTTCAATTCTTTTTATATTGATTTCGTTCACACTTTTACTTTGCAATGTAAGCCATGATTCCCGCTGCCGGTCTAAACTATTGTTAGTGGCTTTAAAAACTTTCTTTGAAAGCTCTTTTTCAGCTTCAATGTTAGCATACATATCCGTTATTTTTTGATAATAATCAGTGTATGATGTCCATTGCAAAGGAATGGTTCTTGGTTCATCCATCGCCTTATACCAGGCGGCAAAATCGGCAATTATTTTAAAATTTTTATCAGCATTTACTCTTTTATTACTGGCTTCTTTTAATGCCTCAACCGGAATAGCTGATAAGGCATGATAAATAGCAACCTTCGATTGATCGGGTTGCAAAGCAGATGCATTGAACTTTTCCCGGTATTTATCCAATGCATAAATATCCGGCAATTCAATATCGGGCACTACCCCTTTCCATTGAGTAGTGGTTCCATCTACCCGGTAAAATTTGGCATCTGTTACTTTTACATAACTCTCATATTGTTCCGTCTTTGAAAATTTACCGCTGGTATCCATGGGCAAAATAATTTGTGCTGTTCCTTTACCATACGTGGTGCTGCCCACAATCAGGGCCCGGTGATAATCTTGCAAAACAGCAGACACTAATTCGGAAGCGGATGCGCTCATGGTATTTACCATTACCAACAATGGCCCATCGTAAATTGTACCCCTGTTGGGATCTTTCAAAAAATGAACTTTGCCGGTTGGATCTTTAGTAGATGTAATTGTGCCTTCGTTTATAAAAATCCCGGCAAGCTCCAGCGCCTCTCCCAGCGACCCGCCACCATTGTATCGAAGATCCAGTATTAAACCCGCAATAGAATCTTTTTTTAGTTTTACGATTTCTTTGGCAACATCATTTGAGCAACCGTTCGTATTATCCTCATCGCCTTCCTTTACATAAAAGCCGGGCAAGGTGATATACCCAATTTTTTTATCCCCTTTTAAAAGAAAACTTTTTACAAGCCCATCTTCATTGGCCACTTTTTCTTTAGCAAGAATGGCGGTTTTCTGTATGCCACTTTGCGTACGAACAGTGATGGTAATTTTTTCAGAACTGCTACCTGCAAATACTTCATTCATTTGTTGCATGGTAGCATCTGCCAAAACCAATGCCTGCTTATCCCCTGCTTTTATTTTCAATATCACATCACCTTTATGCAGGTCGCCATTGCGCCAGGCAGGCCCACCCGGCACCAGGTAAGTTATTTCCCATTCATCTTTATCATTTTCATCCATTTCAAATCCGGTAGAAAATTCAAGGCCACTCATTTCGGTATCAAAATCTGTTTTTTTATCAGCATTCATGTATTCCGTATGCGGATCATAGCACCAGGTAATGGCTTCGAGGTAATCATCCTCCATATCTTTACCGGGAGATGCCAATTCAGCTATTCTATTTTCAATCGATATTAATTCCTGCTTTTTCACCTGCTCCCTTGCGGATGTTTCCAGGCTTAAAAAATTGGCTGGCTGCCTTGTGTTAATTGCTTTGCCAGAAACAGAATCCAGTACCTTATCTGTGATAACATGCAATACTTTCCATTTTAAATATTGCCGCCACAACTGTAAGTTTTCAGTTTCGTTGGCACTATAGTTTTTTAATGGCCAGTTAAGGCTATCAGCTTTTGAATAATCCAAAGGCTTTGCTAAAATGTCAGCAATATTTTTTTGAACCCTTGTCAAACCAGCCCCATATAATTGAATACATTTATCGTAAAACTTCCATTCCTTTCCCATCATTTCTTCATCCAGTTTTGTATTGAACGGTTGTAATTGCGCAATATCTGTTTGGGTAAATATGAGTTTATCATCATCGATGGTTTCCATCCATCGGTTGTATAAAAGTTGGGAACTGGCATCATTCCATTGAAGCGGCAGGTAATGATTTTGTTCTAAAAAGCGGCGTAGTACCTGGGATTTTTGGCGAAGCTGGCCCGGATTATTTTGCTGGGCAATTGCAATAACCGAAGAAATCATCAAAACAAACAGTACTAAACTTCTCATAACGCAGGTTGGGCAAAACGGGTAAATGTTTTACCTGTGCAATATAAAAAAATGTCAGGAGTATCATCCTGACATTTTTAATTATTCCAACTTTTAGTTATTTTATTTCAATTTCATTTCCACCGCCATTCTTTCTATTTTATCATCACATTTTTTAGCAACTGCTTCAAAATTTGCTGCTTTATCCAGCTTTTCGTTGGCACTGAAATAGAATTTTATTTTAGGCTCAGTGCCACTTGGACGGGCAGATATTTTGGTGCCATCACTTAAGGCAAATTGCAATACATTACTTTTTGGCAGATCAATTTTCCAGGTTTCACCGGTCTGCATATTTTTACCTACCTGTAGGTCGTAATCCAGTAGTTCTGATAATGGAACTCCGTCTATAGATTTTGGTGGATTTTCCCGGTACTCTTGCATCATTGCAGCAATTTCCGCAGCGCCATTCATACCTTTTTTGGTAATACTTATCAGCGACTCTTTATACAGGCCATACTGCACATACAGGTCAATCAGTTTTGAATAAAGGCCACGTCCTTTGCTTTTTTCATAAGCAGCTATTTCGCACAATAAGGCAACAGCACTTACGGCATCTTTATCCCTTAACTGGTCGCCAATCATTAAACCAAAACTTTCTTCCCCACCAATGATATAATTTTCTATTCCTTCTTTTTCTTTAATTAAGGCGGCTATCCATTTGAAGCCGGTTAATACGTTGTAGCAGGCAATATTATTTTCTTTTGCAATTGTATCAATCATATCGGTGGTTACAATTGTTTTAACCACCATATCGTTTGGCTGAGAAAGCCCTTTTGTTTTCCTGGCCTCAATCATGTAATTAAAAGCAAGCACCGCAGTTTGGTTACCATTTACGAGCACCCATTCGCCTTCATTGTTTTTTACACCAATACCAACACGGTCGCTATCCGGATCAGTTCCCAATAAAATGTCTGCATCCAGATCTTTGGCATTCTTTAAACCAATGCTCATCGCTTCCTTTTCCTCCGGGTTTGGATATACAACCGTAGGGAAATTTCCATCGGGAACACTTTGTTCTGCAACAATGTGTACATTATCAAATCCAAATCTTTCCAACACCTGCGGCACCAACGTAATACCTGTACCATGTATCGGCGTATACACAATTTTAAGATCGTGCTGCTCTTTACATATTTCAGGATACACACTTAAACCTGCTACCATCTTTATGTAGGCTTCATCCATTTCTTTTCCAATCAATGCAATATTATCTTCGCCACCGGTCCACTTAACATCATCTACAGAAGTAATTTTTTCTACTTCAATAATTGTGTTGGTATCATGTGGCGATACCATTTGAGCGCCATCATCCCAATATGCTTTGTATCCATTATATTCTTTTGGATTGTGCGATGCTGTACAAACCACACCGCCCTGACATTTTAAAAACCGGATGGTATAACTTAATTCCGGGGTAGGACGTAACTCCTCAAACAAATACACTTTTATACCATTGGCTGCAAATACATTGGCCGTTGTTTCGGCAAAAAACCGGCTGTTATTCCGGCAATCATGCGCCACTGCTACTTTTACATCGTCGCCAAAACACTTTTTTAAATAGTTGGCATAACCTTGTGTGGCTATTCCTACTGTGTATTTGTTCATACGATTGGTACCAATACCCATAATACCCCTTAAACCTCCGGTGCCAAATTCCAGGTTTTTATAAAATGCATCCGCAAGTTCATCAGGGTTGTCTTTTTGCAGCTGGATGATTTCATCCTTTACAGATTGGTCGTAGTTGCCATTGAGCCAACTGTCAATTTTCTTTTGAATATTTGTGTCCATAATTTTTTGTTTACATCTTCAAAAATAATTGTTTCGTTTATATTAAAGCATATAGCTTTAAATTTGTTTTTTATGAACCCAACATCCGGATATAAATCACCTTCTTTTTCATTTTATGTTACTTCCCGTTTGTTGGCGAACAATTTTACTTTAAGATTTATATCCCTGATCTGCTTGTTATTCTCCATTTCAATTACCATCAAAGCGCAGGATACCACACAAACTACAAAACAAGCTACTGAAACAATAATCATTGCACCGGTAAATTTATTGACGCCTCAACAGGTTAAAAAAAGGGTTCGTACTGTGGCTATTGCCAATGTGGTAGGCTATTCAGCAATCATGGCAGGGCTTTACTCGGAGTGGTATTCGCAGTATCCGCAAGGCGCCTTTCACACGTTCAATGATAATGCAGAATGGCTGCAGGTAGATAAGGTGGGCCACATGTATGGCTCCTATATTGAAAGCCGCACCAGCATGGAGCTTTGGCGCTGGACGGGCATCAGCCGAAAAAAGCGTATCTGGTATGGCGGGTTAAGCGGAGCAGCCTATCAAACCGTGATTGAAGTATTGGATGGATTTAGCAGTGAATGGGGCTGGAGCTGGGGCGACTTTAGCGCCAACATTATTGGTAGCGGCACGCTGATAGCCCAGGAACTTGCATGGGATGACCAGCGTATCAAACTTAAATTCTCCTTTCATAAAAATGATTATGGTGAGCCGGTGTTAAATGCCCGTGCAGATAAGATATATGGTAAAACCCTGAGCGAACGATTTATTAAAGATTACAATGCGCAAACCTATTGGGCCAGTGCAAACCTGAAAGCGTTTTTTCCGGAAAGTAACTTACCGGCCTGGTTAAGTGTAGCGGTGGGCTATGGTGCGGAAGGCATGTTTGGGGCCAGGGATAATACAGCAAAAGACCCCGCAGGCAATATTATTTTTAACAGAACTGACATAAGCCGATACCGCCAATGGTACCTGGCACCGGACATCGATCTTACCAAAATAAAGACCAATAAAAAAGGATTGAAAATTTTGTTTATGGCATTGTCTGCATTTAAATTTCCTACGCCCAGTGTTGAATTTAGCAGGGGGAAATTTTCGGTGTATGCGTTGCATTTTTAGAGATAAAGTGATTGCTGATTTAGCAAAACATCTTGCCCTAATTTTTACAATACATTGTATTAGTTAACTTTTTACTTCAAATAATATAGCTTTAACAATTTCATAGCCTGATCTTCGTCTTCTGCGCAAGGTTCACAGAAAGTTCCAATTCCATTGACTGGACCTTCATATTTCCATGCAAAATACTTGTTATACTTACCGCTCAAGTCTGACACTTTTATTTGAGCGCCTTGAGGAACTATGTGTAAAATATAGTTATTTGAAAATTGAACTTTAAAACATTGATTTCCGTTGAGAACGCCGATGCCAATAAATTTAAGTTTTACTTCCTTGTTGCTTTTGCCATAAGAATAATTGATTTCTGATCTCTTATTTGCTTTAACCCAAAACGCAAATTCTTCGTAGTCTTCCTTGCCAAATTCTCCAATTGAATACAGCGACACTTTCTGAGCAACGCAAATAGTTCCAGTAAACAATACTAAAGAGAAAAACGTCAGAAATTTTTTCATTATGTTAGAATGAGTATCATTAAATGAGGTGATTAAAATAAATGCTAACTCATGAATTTACGCATCAGGCTGTTCAATCCACGCACCATTCACCTCACCATCAATTACCTCTACATATATATATTCATTGGGTGTGGTTGAAATAGAATTACCTACATAATCCACTGCAATCGGGAAATGTTTGTGTGTTCTTTCCAGCAACGCCAGTGTTTGAATATTTTCGGGATAGGTATCCAGTAAAGGTTTTAACGCATACAACATGGTGCGTCCACTATTGGCTACATCGTCTATCAGTAAAATTGAACTTCCATTAAAATCAACCTGCGGATGAATCGTTATTTCAGTTGGCTTTTTTTTATTCAGGGTAAGTTCTACCACTACTACTTCACCTTTAAAAACATCCTGCAAATATTCCTTAATTTTTTTTGCAATGATTATCCCATTTTCTTTTATCCCTATTAATATAAGCCGGGGTTGGTTGTAATTATTTTCTACTACTTCCAGTGCCATCCTTCTCAGTTTTTTTGCTGCTGCTTCCCTGGTTAGTATATATTTCTTTTCTGCCATACGCTGTTTTTATTAAAACAATTTGTACGAATTTATAGTAATAATCAATAATTCTACCTTATGGGTGCATTTAAAATTGTCGCTGCCTAAAATAGAGGTGTCATCTTTTCTAATTCATTTCAAACTTTAAAGTTTTGGCTAAAAGATGACACCTCTTGCGACAATTATAAATGCGCCCCACATTATTACTGTAATTGGCTTTTCATAATTACCTTAGCACTTCAACCATTGCCTATGCATTTTATTCCACAAATTGTATTTCTGCTGTTGTTGGGTTTTGCAACCTGGCTGTTTTCAAAAAACATACTGTTTATCCGTCGCAATATTTTATCTGGCAAAGACGAAAACCTGACTGACAACCCTGGTAAACGCTGGAATAATTTGCTGTTACTGGCTTTGGGACAAAAAAAGATGTTTAAAAATAAACCGGTGGCTATCATGCATTTTGTAATTTACGCCGGCTTTATCATCATCAATATTGAAGTACTGGAAATTGTGCTGGATGGAATTTTTGGAACGCATCGCATGTTTTTGCCCATGCTGGGCGGCCTATATAGTTTCCTGATAAACTTTTTTGAAATACTGGCATTAGGCGTTATAATCGTATGCGTTATTTTTTTATGCAGAAGGAACATCTTGAAAATAAAACGTTTTATCAGTAAAGACCTGGATGGATGGCCGCATAGCGATGCCAATTATATTTTAATAGCAGAGATCATACTCATGAGTTTGTTCCTCACCATGAATGCAACGGACCAAAATTTGCAATTATTATCCAGCGAACATTATCATCAAACAAGCAGTTTTATAGTATCTGGTTTACTGGCTCCACTTTTTAGCGGCTTATCTGAAAGCAGTTTAATTACCATCGAAAGAACAAGTTGGTGGATACACATTGCTGGCATTTTAGCTTTCTTAAATTACCTGCCCTACAGCAAGCACCTGCACATTATGTTTGCCTTCCCCAATGCGTATTACGGCCGCCTTGAACCAGCTGGAAAAATTGACAATATGCAAAGTGTACAAAATGAAGTATTGTATATGATGCAACCCGAACTGGCTCCTGCCGGTGATGCACAGCCTATGAAATTTGGCGCCAAAGACGTTTTTGATTTAAGCTGGAAGAGTTTGTTAGATGCCTATAGTTGTACCGAATGTGGAAGATGCAGTGCAGCATGCCCGGCCAACCTGACCGGCAAATTATTGAGCCCCCGTAAAATAATGATGGACACCCGTGACCGGCTGGATGAAACCGGAAAAAACAGGGACGCCAATGGCGGAACATTTGTAGATGACGGCAAAACTTTGCTAAACGATTACATAACTGTAGAGGAACTGCGGGCCTGTACCACCTGCAATGCCTGTGTAGAAGCTTGCCCGGTTAGCATCAATCCATTGGACATCATTATTGAATTAAGGCGCTCCCTCATTATGGAAGACAGCAATGCGCCACAGGAATGGAATGCCATGTTTGGCAACATAGAAAACAATTTTGCCCCATGGAAATTAAGTCCTGATGACAGGGATGCGTGGACGAAGGAAGTATAATGTTCATTTCATATTCATGCGTTACCAACCAACATGTAGAAAACTACTTATTTACATTACCATACTAGTATGGACAGCTAACGGGCTGGTCAAAATATTTGACCTTGTTCACCGTCACCAGTTAATTGTGGCCAGGATATTGGGAAGTGAATTTGCAAGTATATTGACAAAAACTATTGGCATTTCGGAGTTACTAATGGCAGGCTGGATTCTGAGCGCCATTAAACCAAATTATTGTAAAACACTTCAAATTATTATAGTTGCAACGATGAATATATTGGAGTTTTTTATTGCGCCGGATTTGTTGCTTTTTGGCAAAATGAATATACTGTTTGCGTTCATTTTTATTTTAATCATTTATTTCAGCGACACACATGGTTCCGTATCCAAAAAATCACCCGTTTGCAGTTGAAGCTTTTTTTGAAAGTTCAATTGTATTAACATTTGCCGTACCAAAAGAACAACTGGCTGATCTTATTCCTTCGTTTTTAACTTTAGATACTTTTCAAGACAACTGAGCCTTTGTTGCTATGGCAATGGTAGATACAAAAGCTTTAAAGCCAAAAGGATTCCCTTTTTTCCCAGGCAATAATTTCTTTTTAATAGGCTACCGGATTTTTGTTCGTTATACCAACGCTGCGGGTAAAACACTGAGAGGCCTTTATATCCTGAAGTCTGAAACCAATAGTAAGAAAATGGAATTACTCGGAAATTTTTTCACCCATTATAATTACAAGACAACAGACATTACACAAATAAAAAAAGAAGAAGGTTATATCATAAAGTCTGTCAAATCTGATTTTGAAATTGTTATTGAAAATACGCAGGAAGAGATAGCATTACCGCCTGGCAGCCCTTTTGAAAACTGGAAAGAGGCAAGAAGATTTGCCGGCCCATTGCCATTTACTTTTTCGGGCAATGAACTTAAAAATCAAGTGTTAATTATTGAAGGTGTAAGAGAACACTGGCAGCCTGTACCAATCAAAATTTCTTCCTATCACATAGGCTTTTTAAATGACTTAAATCTCTGCGGCAGCCAACTTGCAAACGCATTTGAAATTAAAAAAATACCGTACTATTGGAAAAAAGGAAAAATTGAAAAATGGCATTAGTAAGGAAGCGCTTACAGGGCATAACCAACATTGTTAGATTTAACTGGCACTTCTATGCCTTATCAATTTTGGTTATTTTCTTGTTGGTATTACTTAGAAACTTTACCAGCGGGCCTGCTTATTATTTTCTAAATGTATTAAGCTGGATTATATGCATACTTACATTGATTTCGTTGTTTACCTCTATGTATGTATATGACATTTCAAATTTATATACTTTCAATTGGCTGGATAAAAGCTACGTTCAGCAAAATGGCGACATTGTCAACATCAATGCAGGTTTTGATGAAATAAGTTCCCTGATAAGTGAAAAATACAGTCCTGACAATTTACATATTTTCGATTTTTACGATCCCAAAAAACATACAGAAATATCCATCAAAAGGGCCCGGAATGCTTACCCGCCTTACATTGGAACGATATCAATCAACACAACAACACTCCCGGTTAAAGACAATTCGATAGATAATATTTTCCTTTTTTTGTCCGCTCATGAAATAAGAAACGAACAGGAAAAAAATATTTTCTTTAAGGAACTTAACCGAATAATAAAACCAACAGGTAAACTAATAGTAACCGAACATTTAAGAGACGTTCCAAACTTCATTGCTTATAACATTGGCTTCTTTCACTTTTTTCCAAAATCTGGTTGGTTAAAAGTCTTTAACCTTTCTAAGTTCAATATAGAACAAGAAATAAAAATAACTCCCTTTATATCATCCTTTATCCTTGAAAAAAATGCAGCTTCAACTTAAAATTATTGGCATTCTCTTCATCGCTTTGTCTTTAACCCATATTGCATTTCCAAGATATTTTAAATGGAAAACAAACCTGGCCGAATTGAGTTTAATAAACAAGCAAATGATGTTAATCCACACATTTTTTATTGCACTAACGCTGCTGTTAACTGGCATGTTATGCTACACTTCAACAGATGCACTAATTGAAACCAGGTTAGGAAACAGGATAATTTTTGGCTTGTTTATTTTTACTGCAATAAGATTTATTATCCAGTTCGCCGGATACTCTTCAAAACTTTGGAAAGGGAAATTATTTGAAACAATTATCCACGTATTATTCTCATTTATGTGGGCCTATATCAGCATTGTTTTTTTTATGATTTTCTGGGCTACCAAAAATTTATAAAGAACTTTCGTTATCTACAACGCTCCCATCTGCTGTAAATATTTTTCAGAATTAGCTTTCACATTTGCCGGCGGATTTAATGCAAGTGATTTCTTAAAAAAACCGGCGGCAGATTTTCTATCGCCCTTTAAAAAGTAAGCCTCACCCAGGCTATCCCACGCGTTGGCGCTTTTTGGAAACTTTTTTGTATTTAACTCCAACATAGCAATTGCCTTGTCAAAATTTCCGGCATTTATTTGTTGATACCCATAAGTATTCAATTCATTTTCAGTCGAAATCGCAATCGCTTCATCCATTACCTTTTCCGCTTCGGCATTATTTCCAAGTTCTTTTAGTAAACCCGATTTAGTACTAAGCGTTGCAAAACTTTTATTTTGTACAATGGCCAGGTTGATCCAGGTTAATCCCTGTTGGATGTTTACTTTATTCTGTAAGGCATAGTTTGCCGCCGATGCAGGCCCCTGCCAGTTAAAGCCAACAGTACTTTTTAATTCCTCCGCAGCATTTTTCATTACAATGCCATCCACGTCAAACTCAATCTTTACCGGGAACTGCTTTTTCTCCCAGTTAAGTACAAGTGTGGAAGAATTTTTTGTGTTGTCGATAAAATCATACGTCAGCAATTCTGTAAAAGGAATTGTCTTCATCGAAATATCGGCTCTTAATTCATCTTGTTTATCGGTATAAAAAAAACTTCCCCAGGAGCGGCTATCTTTCGATAAAATTACCTGCCCTGTATTATCCTTATTAATTACAAAGAACAACCCGTAACTGCCTGCCGGAACGGATTTGCCAGCTACCATAGCATCATCACTAAAACTAATAACAGTATTCTCATTGGCACCTGCACGCCAGGGCGCTGAATTGCCTGCTCCAAAGCCCTGCACATTCCATCCATACGGTACAAGGTTCCCCCATACTTCCCGGTTCCTTACAGCAGGACGGGAATAGTTAATAGTTACTTTAGAAATTCCTATTTTTTGTGAAACTTCTGCTCCAGGGCTTGGAGTTCGTGGAGTAGTAATTCCCTGGCTGTGTAAAGTGGTAGAAATGAGTGTCAACAGACATAGCTGCGACATTCTGGCAAGTAATAATTTTAGCATAACAATCGTTTTGTTTGAATAAAAAAAACTTCTTATCAAAATACAACTTTATAACAATCATCATAGCATTGTATTAGCAAGAGGCGAAATACCATGATCAAAGGCGAAAAGCAGGCAGTCTGCTTTTAACAAGAAGTAAAACCTCTTGACAAGAAGGCATTATTGTAGGATTATCCACTTTTAAAGGGGGCATTTACAATTTTCGCAAGAGGTGTCATCTTTTAGCCAAAACTTTAAAGTTTGAAGTGAATTAAAAAAGATGACACCTCTATTTTTAGGCAGCGACAATTTTAAATGAACCCATTTCAAACTGCGTGGTCATTTCTATAATTATTTGTTTAACGGGTAATTTCAAGCGCTACTGATAATGAGCAGTATCGATAATAACCACTTCAATTTAATGAAATATATTTAGCGTAACAACCGACAAAAAATTCACTCAAATAAATAATCACCCACAAAATAATTACTACTGATAGTTGGTAAAATACCAGCCCAAAAACATACTTTTTTAGGCATTTTTTAAACAATCCTTAAAACTATCTGTATTTAATTGTATTATTTTTGAAACAGTTACTCATCCAACAAAAGCGCACTGACCGAAATATGAAGCTTACCCGCAAAATTCTTTCTGATGCCATTTTTATCGGGATCATAACGCTGTTAAGTATTCTTTCAATTTTTTCTTATAAACGCATCCTCGACCTCAATAAAAAATCAGATTGGATTACTCATACTAACCTGGTAAAAATGAAACTCCATGAAGTATTATTTTATGTGAACGATGCAGAAAAAGGGCAAAGAGGATTTTTATTAACAAGAGATAGCACCCATTTACAACCATATTTTGATGCTTTCGAAAATCAGCAGGAAGTGCTTGCAAACCTCGATTCACTTTTTGTAGACAATACCGATCAGCTAAGAAATATTAAAACACTGCGACTACTGGTGTCACAAAGATTGCGAGGCTTAAGCTCTGTTATAAAATATGTAAAAGACGGGGCCGACATGAAAGTGGTTATGACCGAAGAAAAGCAACTAACAGATGACGTTAAAATTCTGGTTAACCTAATGCTTTCAAGAGAAGATGAATTATTAAAAACACGAACCGATGAAAAAAATTACGCTGCTACCATTACACCATTTTATTCTTTGGTACTATCAGTGTTTTCAATTTTAGCAGTTGCCCTTGCATATTTTTTTCTTAGAAGTGAAACAAAATTGCGCTTTCATGCACAGGATAGTATTAAAAAACTGAATGAATATTTTAAGGATCTGCCGGCAGCCTTTTCGATACTAAAAGGGCCTGATCATATTCATGAAATGACCAACCTTGCATACGGGGAGGTAACTGGCCACCGGAATGTAATGGGTAAATCTATCAAAGAAGTTTTACCGGAATTAGCAGCACAGGGACTCTTTGACAAACTGGACAAGGTATATAAAAGCGGTGAGGCGTTTATTGGAAAGGAAATGCCTATTGAAATTAGCACTGAAAACGAACCTGCAGCAAAGCGATATTATAATTTAATCTATCAACCTATACTTGATAAAAAAGGCAGCTCAGAAGGCATACTTGTATTTGCCTATGAGATAACAGAATTGATAGCGGCCCGTAATAAACTTGCACTGGCCGAACAGCATTCAAGACTTGCAATTGAAGCTGCCAACATCGGCACCTTTGATTGGGATATGGAAAACAAAATTTTTAACAGCTCTGCCAGGCTATTGGAAATTTTTGGATTTTCAGAAAATGAACATGTTACCCACCAGGATTTAATAAACACTTTTCATCCCGACGATAAACCTGCAAGAGATAAGGCTGTTGAAGATTCTTATTTAAATGAATCACTGGCCTATGAAGCCCGCATTATCCAAAAAGACAGATCAATAAAATGGATAAATGTGTATGGCAAAATAATTCATGGTTTCGATAAAGAAACCTTGCGGATGTATGGTACGGTGCTTGACGTTACAGAACAAAAAGTAATTCTGGAAGAATTAACTAAAAGTGAGGCACAGTTCAGGCTACTTTCAGAATCGATGCCCCAGATAGTTTGGACGGCCAATAGCGATGGAACAGTAACTTACTTAAATAAAGCAATCTTCGATTATACTGGCTTTACATCAATTGCTGCAATCAACTCCGAATGGGCAAATATTTTCCATCCTGAAGACTGGGATGGAAATGTAAAAAAATGGATAACTGCCGTTCAGAACGGTGAAGCATTTTCACTTGAACATCGTTTTAAAAATAAGATGGGCGAATACAGGTGGTTTTTAAGCCAGGCTATACCTCAAAAAAGTTCCAGCGGTGTATTGCAAAGATGGGTTGGTACAAGTACAGATATCCAGGACCATAAAGACATTTCAGAAAAACTTGAAATGCAGGTAGGAGAACGTACGCAGCAATTGGCAGTGCTAAACGAACACTTGTTAATTCAAAATAAAATATTTGCACAGGGAGAAGAGAATGCTCTTATTGGCAGCTATTCCTGGAATCTTCAGGAAGAGGGACTGGAATATTCGGACAATCTTTTCCGGCTGTTTGGGTTTGAGCCCGGAGAATTTATTCCCACCCATGAAAAATTTCTCACTCTCGTACATCCGGAAGACAGAGGGCTTGAAATGTTTAGTGAATCGCATGATATTGTAACCAGGTTAACAACAGCACATACGTACCGCTTAATTACTAAAGACGGTACCGTAAAGCATTTTCGATCAACAGGAAAATTGATAGGTGATGATGAAAATGTATTGATGATTGGCACTGTGCAGGATATTTCCCGTGACCAGGAACATACTGAAATATTACACAATAAGAATATTGAACTGGAACGAACAAACGCTGAACTGGAGTCGTTCAACTACATTGCCAGTCACGACTTACAGGAGCCACTCCGAAAAATACAGGCGTTTTCTCAGCGCATACTTAGTAAAGAAGGTGAAAACTTTTCTTCCGTAAGTTTAGACTATTTTGGCAGAATTCAATCTGCAGCAGCAAGGATGCAAAATCTTATACATGCCTTGCTCAGTTACTCTAAAACAATTGCGATTGATGCCAACTTTGACAAAACAAATCTTAATGCAGTAATTGAAAATGTTATATATGAATTACAGGAAGAAATTACCGAAAAAAATGCCGTAATAAAATATGAAAACCTGCCCGAACTTGAATTGATTTCTGTTCAAATACACCAGCTTTTCACCAATTTAATCAGCAATGCTATTAAGTACAGTAAGTCAAACGTTGCGCCTGAAGTAATAATAACTGCTACTTTAACTGCCGGCAAGTATACCGAAGAAGAAAGCGCTGATCCGAAAGTTAATTATTGGAAAATAACCGTGGCCGATAATGGAATAGGATTTGAACAACAGTACGGCAACAAAATATTTGAATTATTTCAACGATTGCATGGTTCCGCCGATTATATAGGAACAGGTATAGGTTTAGCAATTTGTAAAAAAATCATGCACAACCATCAAGGCTTTATTTCAGCTATCGGAAAACCCGGAACAGGGTCCATATTCAATATTTATTTTCCTGATTTATAAAATAGATTTATTATTGCGCTTAAATACGCTTCCCAAAAAGCATGCTAACCCTCCACGAAAAATGAATAGTGCAAAAAGGATTTTATTGGTAGATGACGATGCTGATGACCAGCTTTATTTTCGTGATGCCATTAATGAATTGTGCAAAATGGTGGAATGTGAAATAGCCAACAATGGTAGAGAAGCACAGGCGCAAATTGGCAACCCTCCCCCGCCCGATATAATTTTTCTGGATCTTAATATGCCATTGATGAATGGCTATGAATTTTTGGATTATATAAAAAAAGAAGAGGCTTACAAAAATATTCCGGTCGTAATTTTTACAACTTCAAAAGAACCGCAAGACGTTGACCGTGTTCGCCAAATGGGTGCCCACCTTTTTTTTACAAAGCCTACTAATTTCAGTATTCTATGTTCCAAGCTTGATAAAATACTGGATATGAATTTTTCGGCAATGGAATTTGCCATTTGATCCTTTTTTTAATTCAATACTCATACAATCTTCATTTTTGATAGTTTATCCCCTTCGGCTTGTCTTTCTTAATTTCAAAAAGCAATAATCAAATTTTCTATAATATCTTATATTAAGATTTTTAAAAAATGTGTAGAAATAAAAAGTTACCGAATTTTAAAAAAAAATGCTAACTAATTGTTAATTTACGTATTCACACTCAATTTAATTTTTATGAGAAAAATTTTTGGTTTCATTACTACAATATTAATTCTACTGAGCTCCTGTACTAAACAGGAAATTGATGTAGTAAGGACAGATGACGGAGAAGCCCCGGAAATTACAGGAGGCCGTCAATGTGCTGCTAATGAAGTATTGGAAAAACAAATTGCAGCTGACCCTGCCCGGGGTAAATATCTGGATGACCTGGAACTAAAGATCCAGAATTTCAAAGATAAAAACATTGCCAACAGATCTAATGTAACATTATACGTTGGTGTGGTTGTGCATGTGGTACATACCAATCGTGATATCGTTACCGATGCACAGATAGCATCTCAAATTGCTGTACTTAATAAAGATTATGGAAAAACAAATACAGAGCTATCAAACCAAAATATTTACCTGGCCGGGTACAGCCTTGCCAATGTTGCCAATTGCAAAATTCAGTTTGTATTAAAGCAAACAATCAGAGTACAAACCAGTACTACTTCTTTTGGCACAAACGATGCGGTAAAGAAAACTTCACTAGGCGGCAGCGATCCTATAAATCCAACTACCCAGTTAAATATATGGGTATGCGATTTAGGTTCCGGCCTGTTAGGGTATGCACAGTTTCCGGGCGGTAATTCAGCAACAGATGGTGTGGTTTTAGACTACCAGGGTTTTGGCACTACATCAACCGGTTATTCACTTTATGCTGCATACAACCTGGGAAGATCTGCAACACATGAAATTGGACACTGGTTTAACCTGCGCCACATTTGGGGTGACAAGCGTTGCGGCAACGACTTTGTTGACGATACACCACTACACGATGGAGCCAACTATGGTTGCCCAAGCAACACCACCAGAAGTAAATGTTCCGGCAAACCTTATGAGCAATGGATGAATTACATGGATTATACAGACGATCGTTGTATGTACATGTTTTCGGCAGGGCAAAAAGTTAGAATGGATGCTACCATCGACGCTGCAAGAGCCGCATATGTTTCCACTACTCCTTAATGATTCATTTAATACTACTAATAAAGAAGCCCTGGTATTTTACCGGGCTTTTTTATTAGTACCAGCAGCGCCAATTAAATTTAATCGGCCACCTAAATAAGCGATTGAAGCAGTCTGTCAACACATGAATTTAATTTCACCGGGTCCCCTTCCCTGCAATCGATATAACTGTATATTCCCATGATAGGTGGCAATTCAACATCCTTGTAATTGTATAAATAAATGGTTTGTATGATCTGCTTTTTCCGATTGTATTCCATTAGTTTGGCGCATTGAAATTCATCCCAGCATACCATTGAATTATCATAATCGGGTGATAAAAACACCAATACTTTCTTAGCTTTTTGAATAGCTGCCGATAGTTGTTTAATCCACAAGCCGCCCGGTGGAATGCTGTCCCTGTCATAAAAGATTCTGACATCATTATTCTTTTGTTTTAACTGGTCTACAAATTCGTTTACCAGTGCCGCATGCGTATGTGCATAGCTGATAAAATAATCATACTGATCTGATGCAACTTCGGTTGAAACCGGCGCAGGTGGCGGAGGCACTGCCCCACTTGAAGGTGGAGATACCGGTGGTGAAAAAGCAGCAGGTGGATTCAAGTCTTCAATTGACTCAATTGATTCAGGTGCATCGCCAACCAACTCTTCCCTTGCGCCTTTGGACGAAATATCAAGGTTATCATAAAAAGACCGATCCGGAGACTGTTTAAAATTTTCAAAAATGTCAACAGACATCTGTATTTCCTCTTCTCTATAAATTACCAGTTTGATACATTGCAACGGAAGTCCGTTCTGAAGCCAGAACTGAGCAGCTTCCATCAACGCCGGCAGCATGTCCTGCGGGCTTGCACGCTGGTTACCGGAAGCCACCATCGGCATTGCAATCACATTATTCTTTTCATCAAATGCAAATGTATTGATACACCTGAAGATGTTACAAACCACATCATTCGATTCCTTTATTTTAACGCCGGGTTCAAAACAAATGATTCGCCTGAAATTAAATTTTGCCTGTGCTTCTTTGCTCAATGGCTTCGAAAGCCAGCAACTTAATTGCTCCCTCAAATCGGCGTCTTTGTCTTTTGACAGGGTTTCTACACTTAACCCCCGCTTATCAAGTGCACCTATCAATGTTCCTTCAATTGGTTGGTAACTTCCCGGAAAAGCAGAAACCACCAGTATATCGGTTTTATGTTCTGCAGGCATTTCAGCCAAATCGCCTTGTAACAACTGAATCAAAGCATCCGCCTCACCTGAACGGGATATAGTTAATTGTGAAAGAAGTTTCATACAAAATATTTTTTAGATGACTAATTCTACTTTGACAAGTCAAACCTTTGTGTTTTTTTGTTGACCAGCAGAAGTTTTTTATGGCGGCATCGTTGTGTCACTCACTTGTACTGTATTTTTTCATGGCATCTTTTTCGTTCCATAATTAAACTATCGTAACCGTGAGCTACATTTTTTTAAACATGTCAAAGTAGAACTAATTATGATAGAAGAAATATAAGCAACTGAACAGTAATTTCTAATAGACATACTGATTAAAAATTTACTCACCAAGCGGTAATAATTCAGCGAATAATCTACATATTTTCAATAATTTTTTTCAACCAGTTTAAATCAGCTTCAGCAGCCATTGTCAACTTTTTGTCGTAGAGTTTTTGAATGTTTGATTTCGTACTGCTTTTGGCCCAATCATCCGGATCACAGGCAAGTGCATCCGACAATGCTTCAACAGCTTCATCGCTTTGATCATTTAAAATAGCAATCTCCAATCTCGTTGCCTGTAACCAGTAATCATCCGATTTTTTCTTCAACTGCCGTTCAACTGCAAACTGCACCAGCGGCAGATATTTACTAAAAACATCCTTATTAACATTACCATAAAACATCAGCGAAAGTGCATTTATGCCGGGGTAATAATCCCTGGGGTCGGCATCGAAACCTTCCAGGTAAGCTTTGATGGCTTTTGTCCGGAAACCACTTTCCTGAATTTCGCCTTTGTAATCATCCATCAAGCCTTTATAAACTGCACCTAGTAAACCATTTGTTTCAGGGTCGGCACCATACTGTTCTGTGATGGTTTTCAAAATCTCTTCTGCATCCTGCCGCTCCTTAATTTTGTTGTAGGCCATGGCCAGTTGCTGCTTAATATAAATATTATCTTTAAAGGTTGATGCAACCAGCGGCTTCAGCATTACTGTTATTTCTGTAAATGCACCCACCGCTTTATAGGCATTGAGTAAGGCATATAATAATTCATAACTGTAACCCAATACACTTTTAGAATTTTGTTCTACCTCCTTTATTTTTTCCAGTGCGGCAATTTGTGCATCTGCTGCTTCCTTTTTCTTGTCATCATCAACTGATTTATCTTTTGCTTTACCAGCTTGCTTCCATTGTTTAGCCAGGTCTTCCAAAGAATCTTTGGTAGCATGATTGCTCGTTACCCAATCTTTAAATGCATCCGCATCTTCCTGCAGATAATTAAGATCGGGAAATTTATACCCCGTTATTAATTGCGCAATCGGACTATCCTGCAACAACTTTGTTGCATTGAGATTCACTTTAATCAAATTAGCCAGGCTGGTAATTTTATCCTGCAGGTTAAGTATTGCACCATCTTTATAATCGTAGTTAAATGTTCTTAACGGTGCCGTATCAAAAGGGAGTTTGGTGCCCGTTTCAAATATGCTAACGGTAGTGCAAGGCTTTAAAGCATGCCGGATACCCAATTCATAAAATACATTGGCATTGGCAAAACTCAGATCGGCCACTGAAAAATCGCAAAACATTAAGCGTTCATACATGGGTTTATGAATAAATCCACCAGCTTGCTCTTCATCTGCACGTATGGGATCCAGACCGGCCAGTATTATAGCAGGTTTAATAAACGATTGGTAAACTGTATCAAAATTAATTTCCTTTTCGCTTGCATCTTTTTTGGTGCCAAATGGCATCAGGACAAAACAAAGTGGTTGCATAATTTTTAATTTGTAATCTTAAATGAATCAGGAAAATGGGCTTCAGTAATAGATTTTGCTGCATCCTTTGTACCGATATCATACAACTCAAACCTGCTGGCGGCATTGCTCATTTCAACCAATCCATCTATTTCCTTTTGCGTGTATTCTTTCTTCATCAATGGGTTCAGGCTTTCCGCATCCAGCCAGGTATTGTAACGCACATAAGAAATAAGGCCTTTGTCCTTTTTAATACCACCGATTAAATCATTTTCGAGCGTACCGGTTTCACCATCAATTTCCCAGGCATTGGGTGAGTTGGAAAACCATTGTAATAATAACTGGTTTTGCCAGGTGGCATCCTGCATAAACATGTCAGGTATTTGCTGAGCCCACTTTAGAATATTATTCTTTTTTACATCAGCAGGAATTCTTTTGAATTTACCCATGCCCGTGCCGACAGATACAATCATAATATTATCAGCGCCCCATTTCCAACGGAAGGGAAATCCCTGCAAAGTAGCTACCATCAATAATTGTAGCGCCGGATTGTTGGCCAAACTTACGCCGCCATCAACAAACGCAGCTTCTCTCATACCACCACCCACATCAATTACCTGTGGTAAAAAATAAGTGGGTGCCGCAGAACTTGCCCTTACGGCTTTCCATAATAGTATATCCTTGTTCATACCTTCCGCAGTATTAAAATATTTGCCATCCGGGTGATTGATGAGTGGCCAGATGCTATTGGTATCTGCACGTTTTGCCACAATGCACAAGCCGGTTTTTATCTTGTCGCTTTCCAACGTTATATCCCCAAAAAGCTTCTGTAATTCTTCTTCAAGTGGCCTTTCATCGTAGCCGGCTTTTAATAAGTTGTCTATCTCAAAAATCTTCCACCACTTATATTTTTTTGCAAATATTCTTTCCCCCAGCACCATGTACATATCTTTTATCTCCGACACTTTTAGCCCAATGGCAAGTGCAGCGGAAATAATAGATCCAGTACTGGTTCCGCCTATCAGGTCAAAATAATCGCAGAGGCGAAAATCTTTATTATTGCCATGTTGCTTTCGCAAAATATCTTCTATGCGTTGCAGGTACCCTAGCGTAAGTGCTCCACGAATACCTCCCCCATCAAGCGCAAGAATTCTTTTTGGAGATGTTTTGTTTGAAAGATGTTCGGATAAAGTCATGATACTTGTTTTATGTTGATAAAAATTTAAAGGCAATCAGATAAGCATACATCGAATCTTCATTCAATGTATTTCCATAAAACTTGTGGTGGGATAATTTTCTTTTTCCGGGGGTTATAAAGGCAAATCAATATTAATGAAAAAGAATGCAAAATCCAATTAAGAATTACGGATGGAAACATAGAAGCTGTTTGAGTTATTTATTTTAAATGCCAGCTTTGTAAACAAATAACAGGGGTATTTTCGCTCAAAAATTCATAAATTGAGGATAAATTTATTGGTGATGTCAAAGAATGAAATCAAGGATGAGATAAGCAAGGTTTTGGATCGCTTTTCAGACAAAGCTTTAAGTGAGCTATTGAATTTTTTAAAAGAATTGGATTCAAAGAGCAATTCGAATATTTCCTCAATGAGCCTATTGGATAGAATTTTAGAAGAAGACAAACAATTGCTGACTAAGCTTGCACAATGATAAAAAGTTTATAGGAAATAGTATTATTTTTATAGAAATAATAATTTATGGTTTTAGTACTGAAAAAAGGTGCCTCAAAAAAAGAAATTGAGTTGATAGAAAAAAAGCTGAAAAATAAAAGTGGCGTGGAAGTAATAAAGTATTGCGGCTTAATTAAATTGAAAGAAGATGCATTAACGATTCAAAAGAACTTAAGAAATGAATGGCAATAGTTTGTTATTAGATACAAACGCTGTATTATATGTTTTAGGCGGTGATGAAACATTAGCTTCGTTTTTAAACGGAAAAGACCTTTTTCTATCAATAATTTCCGAACTGGAACTTTTATCCTATAAAAAGTTAACCCCGAAAGAAAACAAGGCAATACTATCTTTTTTGGGTGAACTTAAAATTGAAAATATTTCTGAAGAAATAAAACAGTACACAATTCAAATTCGAAAATCAACGAATCTTAAATTGCCAGATTGCATTATCGCTGCAACTTCCATGTCTCTCAAAATCCCGTTGGTTACTTCAGACAAACAGCTAAGCTCAGTTTCAGGACTTGACATAATACGCTACGAAAAATAAGTGCAGTTGATAGTCGGTTAATCAAGGCGGATTACACCCTTGCTCCTCACAAAAACGTATCTCCATAAAAATTCAAACAGCCTTCCAACGGCTTTTCAGGTGTTATAAATGTAAATACATTTTACTCCAATTTGATTTGTTCATTCCTTTCAGTTTACCTATCTATAAAGCTAACGCCCTCCTCTCTTGTCGGCTTTCGTATTAGATCCGAAGTCACAACATCAGTAAGATTTTAATAACTAACATTCAATTCATTTTTCAAACAACCTTAAAGTAATTTAACATTTTATACATTAGTAATAAGATAATTTAGGCAGATGAAAACATTACTACTCATTCCATTTACAATTGTTTGCACTTCAGTGATAAGCCAAACAACCCAAAAATTAAACAGTAAAGACTCAATAAGTATTTCGAATAAAGTTCTAAAAATTAGCCCCGTTGAGTTAGCAAAAAAGACGACAAAGGATACAACCACAAAAAACAAATGTGCCAATAAAGAATTGGTTGAAATATTGCAGCGGAATAAACAATTTGATCACTCATTTGATCCAATTTCAGAACCTGAATAAAATTCCTTAAAATAATATTTTGCCAGAACTCCTAAAAAAGTGACATCTAAAATGATAAAACTTATCCTTCCAATAATCATTCTTTCACTCGCTTTTAAATCCAAAGGACAAAATGCAAAGCAATTGCTACAACAATCATATTCTAAATGCCTTACCATTAAGAACGGCTACTACGACATGGAAAAAAGCATGAAGTGGATGGATGAAAAAGATACTGTTGATTATGGACGCTACAAATTTTATTTTAAAAAATTGAAAGATGACTCTTTGTATTCAATAGCTTTCAATTCTGAACTAATTTTTAAAGGTGACTATATTAGAAATGTAATGTACACCGGCAATGAATATGTTACTTTTTCAAAAAAGGATAGTAGCGCTCAAATAATTTCGAATGCTAAATGGGCTAAAACAATAATGGATAGACGGCATAACGATATTTTTAATTTTTATCTTCCATTTACAAATGAAGATTGCATGCCACTTCCAAAGAAATCCGACTATACTGATGGCAAACATGTTTTCAAGTTCATAGCCAAAGAGCTACAAAACAATATCCTTTGTTATCATATACAAATGATTGAATATCCAAAATATGACAGTTCTGAAATGATGAATATTCTACAAACAGAATATGATTATTGGATAAATATTCAGGATCAGTTACCAATAAAATATACTGCATCATCAAAAATTTTAAATAGTGTAGATACTTTAAATGAATATCTTTCTTATAGCTTAAAGGAATATACTTTAAACAACCTGCAAGGCGAAAACTTAATGCAATTGCAATTGTCATCAATTCCTGCATATTGTAATTTGCAAGACTACATAGAAACTGAAAAAATAGCCTTATTGGGTAAGGATGAACTTGCTCCTGATTGGACTTTACATTCCCTGGACAATAAAAAGATTTCTTTGTCAAACTATAAGGGACAAATTGTACTGATCGATTTCTTTTACAAATCTTGTTACCCTTGCCTGAAAGCACTTCCAATATTACAATCATTACATCAAAAATATAAAAGCAAGGGACTGGCAGTTTTAGGTATAGACATTGTTGACAGGAATAATAATGAACTTGAGACCTTTTTATCAAGACGTGGAATTGATTATAAAATTTTGTTAGCTGATAAAGATGTGGCCAATGACTATAAAATTTCAGTTGCTCCTACTATTTATCTGATCGATAGGAATGGAAAGATATTATATGCCAATGCTGGCTTTGACGAAACATTTGAAGGAAATTTAGAATACCTAATAAAAAGCAACTTGTAAGTTCTTATTAATTATTCATCTTCGGTAAAACATACGAATGCCCAGCCGGGTCAGTAAGGAGTATGTCCTCCAAACTCCTCACGGAATTTTTGCGGGAAATATCAATAGAACGGGAAAACGACTGCATAATTTTGCCGGTAACATTTTATTATCCTACAGCAACATTATTACAATATATCAGCAAAATCAACTTAAATAATATGTCAAAACCAACAACTGAAGTTTGGCAAAGAGGCCCCTTGCCGGGCATCATTCCGTTATTACAACCTGTGGCCCATGCGTTGTTACAGGCAAGGGAAGAAATAGAACAGGTAATGGAAAATTTCCCTGTTGAATTACTTTGGAAACGTCCGGCAGGTATGGCTTCCAGCGGGTTTCATTTGCAACATTTAAGTGGTGTGCTCGACCGGGTATTTACTTATGCCCGTAATGAAGGGCTAAATCCGCAGCAGTTTGAAGACCTTGCACAGGAAGGAAAGGATACAGCAGAAAAACTTTCAGTAATTGATTTAACCGAACGATTTTATCAACAGGTTGATAAAGCGCTGGAACAAATAAAAACAACGCCGGAAGAAATCCTTACCGAATACCGGGGTATTGGCCGGGCCAAACTTCCAAGTACCGTAATTGGTTTGCTGGTACATGCAGCCGAACATACGATGCGACATATTGGCCAGTTGATGGTTACGGTAGCCGTTGTAAAGGAAATGGCAGGATAAATTACTCTCTAATATTTATTGTATAAAACAAAGAGGATAATGAGAAAAGTTGCCATGAAAATACATTAGTACAAGAGGGCGACGCAACGATGTCGCCATGAAAAACATCGGCTGGTTAACTAAAAAACACGAAAGATCAAACAGGAAAAAGTAACGGTAAAGTCCCTGATTTATCGAAGCATAAAAAACGGCCGCTAAATCAGCGGCCGTTTTAATTTCTTCAAATTTCTTAACAAATATTTCCTTCAATAATTGAACGATCCACTTTAGCTTCTTCTTCTTTTTCCGCTTTCAACCGCTTCATTTTTTTGCCGTACGACATCTTTGTAATTAATACGAAAAGTACGGGCACTACAAATATGGCTAAGGTAGTTGCAGCAAGCATACCTCCAAATACTGTCCACCCAATTGTTTTGCGTGACTCTGCTGCAGCGCCGCTTGCAAAAGCCAGTGGCAGTACGCCTAATATAAATGCCAGCGAAGTCATGATAATCGGGCGTAAACGCAAATGTACCGCCTGCAAAGTTGCAGCTACAATGTCCACTCCACGATCTACCCTTTCCTTGGCAAATTCCACAATCAGGATGGCGTTCTTGGCAGCCAATCCAATCAAAGTAATTAAACCAATTTGTGCATATACGTTGTTAGTAAGATTGGGTAACAATGTTAACGTAAGAATAGAACCAAATGCACCAATCGGTACGGCAAATAATACCGAGAAAGGAACTGACCAACTTTCGTACAAGGCTGCCAGGAAAAGAAATACGAATATTAAGGAAATGGCAAATATGGTGACGGTGCTACTGCCAGCTTTAATTTCCTCCCTGCTTAAACCGGAAAATTCGTAGCCATATCCTGCAGGCAATGTTTCCGCAGCCACTTCTTTTAATGCATCAATTGCCTGGCCGCTACTAAATCCTGGTTTTGGAGAACCGTTTATTTCAATAGACCGATAAATATTGTAGTGCGAAATCAATGACGGACTTTCAGTAACGGTTACGGTTACCAAAGATGACATGGGAATCATATTGCCTTCACTATTGCGTACATAATATTTTCCCAGCTCATTTATAGAAGAACGAAAGTTACTATCTGCCTGGGCCACTACCCGGAAGTTTCTTCCATAAAGGTTAAAGTCATTTACATAACTACTTCCCAACATGGTAGACATTGTACTGAAAACACTTGCAACATTTACGCCCAGCTTCTTTGCCTTTTCTTTATCAACATCTACCTGGTAACTGGGTGTATGTGTAGTAAAGAAAGTGTATGCACCACCAATTTCGGGCCGTTGATTTAACACGCCCAGGAATTTGCGGGCTACGGTTTCAAATTGCTGTATATCGTCGGTGCTTGTGGTTTGTTGTAACTCAAAAGTAAAACCAGCAGTGGCACCAAGCCCAGGAATTGCAGGAGGCGCAATGGCCATTACCCTTGCTTCTTTTATATCAGCAGTCCGCTTTTGAATTTCACTGATGATACTTTTTAATTGTAATTCAGGAGTCGTCCTTTCATCCCATGGCTTAAGGTTTACAAACATGGTTCCCACATTTGATTTATTGGAGAAGCTGATGATGTTTAATCCTGCCAATCCACCTACCGTTCTTATGCCCGGAATTTTTCGAACCCGATTCATAATATCCAGCAACATGGTTTTACTTCTTTCGGTAGAAGTAGCTTCCGGCATTTCATACGTAACAAACAAACGGCCTTCATCTTCGGATGGTATAAAACCAGACGGTTTACTTTGGAACAAAAAGAACAAACCTACGAATAAACAAATCAGCATGATTAAAACCATTGGCGTAGCCCTGATCCACTTGCCCACGCTTTTGGTATAGCCAGTATTTATTTTGCCGAATCCTTTATTGAACCATGCAAAGAATTGTTCTAACCAGTTTTTCCTGGCATCTGCTGCCTTTGAAGGTTTTAATAAAAGGGTACATAATGCAGGTGTAAGCGATAGCGCTACAAATGCTGAAATAATTACAGATACCGCAATGGTTATGGCAAACTGTTGGTACAAACGGCCAACAATTCCCGGAATAAATCCTACCGGAATAAACACCGCAGCAAGGATCAAAGCAATGGCAATTACAGGCCCTGAGATGTCCTTCATTGCTTTTTTTGTTGCCTCTTTTGCCGAAATTCTTTCATGGTCCATGTAGTGCTGAACCGCTTCCACTACCACAATGGCATCATCCACCACTATCCCAATCGCCAGTACAAAGGCAAACAGTGTAAGCGTGTTGATAGTAAATCCAAAAGGAATAAAAAAGATAAAAGTTCCGATTAATGAAACCGGAATTGCCAACACCGGAATCAATGTTGCACGCCAGTTTTGAAGGAATAGAAACACTACCAAAATAACCAGCAATAACGCTTCAACCAATGTATGAATAACTTCATTGATGGACACTTTTACTACCGTAACAGTTTCAAGCGGAACTGAAAAATCAATATCTTTTGGAAAAGTTTTTTTGATTTCGGCCAATGCTTTATTAATACCATCGTAGGTTTCCAATGCGTTCGCACCCGGTGCCTGGTATATTAATACAAACGCTGCAGGTTTTCCATCAACATAAGCATTACTCCCATAATCAAATTTTCCGAGCTCTACCCTTGCCACGTCTTTTAGATAAACCACCGTACCTGTTGATGGCACAGTTCTTACAATGATATTTTCAAACTGTTCTTTTGTATTGATACGGCTATTGGTAAGCACACTATATTCAAATGCCTGTGTTGTTGGTTGCGGATTGCCACCAACTGTACCTGCAGCAACCTGCAAATTTTGCTCCGTAAGCGCACCGGTAATATCGGTAGTCGTCATTTGAAGACTGGCCAGTTTCTCCGGATTTAGCCAAATACGCATACCAAAATCATCTGCTCTTGATACAATATCACCAACACCCTTTACACGTTGCAAAGCATCTTTTAAATAGATGTTGGCATAGTTCCCCAAAAAGCTTGCATCATGTGTTCCGTTGGGTGAATACAATGCAAGCGCCACCATTATACTTGGATTACGTTTACGAACAGTAAGCCCTAAACGCTTTACAGCATCGGGCAAAGATGGCTCGGCCACACTTACCCTGTTTTGAACATCCAGTGCTGCAATGTTTACATCGGTGCCAATTTCAAAATTCACATTAATACTGCTCTGTCCGCTGGCAGTGCTGTTACTGGAAATATAAGTCATGCCCGGTACACCGTTCACCTGGGTTTCAATGGCTGTGGTAGTGGTTTGCTCAACTGTTTGTGCATCGGCCCCGGTAAAATTTCCAGATATAGTAACGGTTGGCGGCGTAATATTCGGGTATTGTGCAACCGGTAAAGTCGTCATTGCAATTATACCAACCAACACAATTACGATGGATATAACAATGGCCGTAACCGGTCTTTTAATAAAAGTATCTGCTATCATATTATTTCTTTAAAAACTACTTATTCCGGTTAGTTATTGAAAAAATGATTGATTATTATTCTCTTCAGCAACCAGTTCCATTTTAAATAGCCTGGGTATTTCTTTCTTACAATCCTGGCTACAATTCCTTTGTGCTGATAGTAATCTTCCGAATCAACCGGTTGATTACTTGCTTTACTTTTTTGTTGCTGCAGGCGGCGCAGGAGGAGTAGTACTTATCATAGCACCTTCTCTTAAATTCTGTACACCCTGCACTACCACTTTTTCACCTTGCTTCAATCCGTCTTTAATAATTACATCGGTACCAATTTGTTTTCCGGGAACAACTTTTCTTTGCGAAACCATGTTGCTGTCGTTGGGCACATACACAAAAAATTCTCCCAACTGTTCCGTAATTGCTTTGTAGGGAATAAGTACGGCTTGTGTGGATGCATTGTTTTTTACCCGAACAGTTCCGTTCATTCCGGATATTAACAAGCCTTTCGGATTAGGAAATGTAAGTCTTGTTTTGATGGTTCCGGTTTGCGGATCAACGGCCCTGTCGAGCAGGTAAAGTTTACCGGGATAAGGATACACATCACCACCAAATGCAAGAATAAAAGTTGAGTCGACTGCTGCAGGTTTGTCGCTCATCAATTTGGTAAAACGAAAAATATCTTTCTGATCTACATTAAAATCAACTGCTAACTCTTTATCAGACGAAACAGTATTCAACATAGTTTGTCCCGCTGTAACTGCCGCTCCGGGCTTTGCCGCAGAAATTCCAATTACTCCGTCAAAGGGTGCGTATACCTTTGTATAACGTACACTTGTTTGCACACCCTGTATATTGGCCTTTGATGCTTCCACCTGCCTTTTGGCAACTTCCAATGCTGCATCTGCATTGTCTACCAACTGCTTTGCAACGGCGTCATTTTTATCCAATTCATGATAGCGGTTGGCATCTTTCTGCACTTTCACCAGGTTGGCTTCCTGTATGTTGAGGCTGGCAACTGCCTGCTGATAATTGGCCGCCTGTAACTGAGCATCGATGGAATATAACAACTGTCCTTTTTTTACTTTTTGACCATCTTTAAAATATACACCGTTTATGAAGCCACTCACCTGTGGTCTTAATTCCACCTGGTTTAGCGCTGTAACTGTTGCCGGATATTCATCGTAGTAAACTGCATCTGATAAAGTAACATCCTGTACCGTCACCTGTGCTGGTGGAGGTGGTGGAGGCGGCCCGGATTTATTATCATTACATGCGGCGAGCACTATGATGGTAGCTGCTACCAGGCATTTATTAAATTGTGTAGAAACCATACAAAACATATTTTTTAATTTATCATTGGCTTTCGCCGAAAAGTTTAATAGTTGATTTGCCCAAGCGATTTTTGCATATCAATTTTACTGGTGAGCAACTGGTACATTGCGGCGAAATAATTTATTTCGGTCGTTCTTAAATCAGTTTCTGAAGTCACCACTTCCAGGTAAGTTTTAATACCGGAGCGATATTGTAGTTGGACAACATCGTACACTTCCTGTGCAAGTGCCAGGTTTTCCTTCAGTGCCAGGTAGTTCTCCAAATTGCTTCTGTAAGCCGCCATTGCTTGTGCGTATTGTGTATTGATGTTATTTTTTAGGTTCACAATATCCAGGTCATTCCTTACAAGCTCGAGTTCAGCAGCACGTAATTCCGACTTTCGTTTTCCTCCCTGGAAAATGGGAAAGCCTAATGTAAGGGCAGCAAATGAATTGGGATAATTGTTGCTATATAATTTACTGAAATTATTATTCTGAAAATTAAGATTGTAAGCTCCGTTAGCTGAAACTGTAGGCAGGTAGCTCCACTTATTATATTTTACATTGTACTCCAATAGCCGCTTTCTTGTTTCCAATAATTGATATTCGATTCTTGAAGTGTAGAGTGGAGACTGAAGCGTATCCAATGCAATTTCATTTTCCATCTGAAGGCTATCGTATACAATATTTAAAGTGCCTCCTGTTGGATAACCCATCAACGATTTCAGGTATTCCAACTTTGCTTTCAATAAAGCTTCATTGCTATTTTTTGATGCCTTGGAATTATTTAACGCAATGGTAGCACGTTTGTAATCAATTTTATCAGCAACGCCTGCATTGTATTGATTAAATGCATCCTTCAAACTTCGTTCGATGCGTTCAATATTAGTGGCTGATACTTTAATCTGTTCCATGGTTGCAAGCACATCATAAAATGCTTTTGAAACATTTGCAGCAACATCAATTTTATCGCTGGCGGTAAGTTCTTTTGCCTGAAGGCGCACATCCTTTTGTGTTTTATTTGCCAACATTACATCTTTATTAAAAATGGCCTGGCTAAATGTAAACTGCCCCGCTGAGGTATTGTTTACTCCCAACTTTACCGAGTTGCCTCCAATAACTGCTGTTTGTACAATAAAATTATGTTGCAGGTTGTAATTGAAATTAATCTGGGGATACCAATCTGCCAGTTTGCTCCTAATGGTAGTTTCCAATATTTGCTCGTCGATGAGCGATTGTTGAATAACAGGCTGCCTTACAATTGCATATTCAATGGCATTTTTAAGGGTTACTTCGGGCAGTAAACTATCTGTAAGATTTGCCTGGGAAAAAATCATTAAAGGAGATAACAGACCTAAAACAATTGTTGAGAATTTTAGCTTTCGCAGGAATACAAGTATAAGCTGATGCATAATTAAATATGGTATAGTAATAATTCTAATTGAGAAATGTCATGTGCATTTGCCTCTTTTACATGGTATAAAATAATAAACAACTATGCAATATTTACACCAATTGATATAAATAGCGATACATAATTAAAATAATTCCATCTTATTTCCAGTAAGCAAATATCGTTAGAGTACATTAATTGATACTGACCCAAACGCTGCAATTTGTTTGACATATTCAGTCAAAACATCTTCATTCAGTGTATAAGTGTAATGGCGCCCTTCTTTTTCGGGGGCAATTAAACCAGCTTCAATTAATATTTTTATATGGTGGCTTACAGAAGGTTGTGCTAATGCCGTCACGTTCACTATTTGCGCACATTGTAAAGACCCACCATGGACTGCCATGTCCTGTAGTATTTTTAACCGATGTACGTCACCTAACGCTTTAGAGAGTTTCTCCAATTGTTTAATATCCATTCAAAAATAAATTGATAGATGCAAATGTATCTATGATATATTATTTACGCAAATAATGTTTGGCCAATACTGTTAATTTAAAGTAAACAGGCGCCTTGTCGAAGATGTTTTACGGTATAAAAAATACAAGTTTTTTCATACAATAATTCTGAAAGTTATGTTGATACGTGGTCCTACGTCACGGGTTGTTTTCGGCACCTGGTGTTCCCAAAAATGTTGTGTAATACCCTTCATCAATAAAAAACTTCCATTAGAAAGTTCGATTGTCCGTATTAGCTTTTTATTGGAATAGTTACGCAATTGAAATTTTCGGATTGCGCCAAAACTTACAGAACCAATTACGGGATTTATTCCCAGCTCCTTCTCGTTGTCCCTGTGCCAGCCCATGCTATCTTGTCCGTTTCGATATTGATTTAATAAGGCAGCATTAAATTGCAAACCTGCAATTTTTTCTATTTTTTCTTTTATCATTAACAAAGTGTCATTCCATGCATGAGGTTGCATGGAGATACCGGAATAGCTATAGGTTTTACCAGCTTCGCCATACAAAGCCGTTAATCTCGGTTGCATCATTTCTTTTCCAAAAATTTTAATGGGCTCTTGTTTCCAGTTTACATTTTCAGTTAATTCTTTTAGGCAGTTATCTGACTCATCAATTGGAAAAAGGTCGGGATAAAAATATGCTTCACCGTCAACTGGTATAATATTTTGACTGGTTTCAAATAACGATTGCTGCATTGGTTTTACTTAGAATTCATCCAAATCAAATATTGTTTTTTCATACAATGGCCGCAGGGCCGGTAACCTGCAATGATGGCTGCTTTTTCATCCTCAAAGAAAACTCTGTTGGCTTTCTTCATACGCTTTCCTGATTTGCAATGCAGGGTTCCATAAATTTTTAGTTTACGGTTACCCGCCAATGTGATTGTGTTGCTTTTGATAAGTGATCTTGTTTTTTCAGGCGTAATGGTATCATGGAATATCATACAATGGCTGAATTATTTGCTGCATCTGATAGATTTATATTTTGCCAGGAGTTGGGAAGTTTGATATTGGCCAGCATGGAACCAATACTATACTCCACGCCGCATCAAAATGTGTTATGATTTTTTTTGAGCCCGGCAAGGTTGCTGCTATGAAACATCGTTGCGTCGCACACTTGTACAATTTTTTCATTATTCAACAATACACAAATTTATCAGGCGTGAAGTATAGATAGAAAAATAAGGTAAAAATCAAAACCAGACTATTAAAGCCAGAACTGAACGGCAATTGATGATGATTGTAGTAGATGCTCAACCTTTGGGTAACGCATTATTGGGCAAATCAATTTGTTTTTGGGTTGTTTTTTTTGTCGTCGTTCTTTTTCTATTTTTTCGAATCCACTCGCTAATACGTTCAAAATCCTGGTTAGAAGGTTGCCTTCCTGTAGTGTAAAAATCTATATTTTTTGCTTCTTTAACCATGTATCAAATTTACTATTTTTTTGGAAAATATTGTTCAATAAGTTTGGCCGCCGCCTTTTTATCAATGGCCATAATACTACCAAATAAAAGTTCGGCACCCAATGTTGTCCGGTAATGTTCAATAAGTTTTGTCTTACTCTCGAAAGAAAGATATCCATCATATCCTTTGTCCCAGGATAACTTGCAGGCAAAAGCTACCAGATTGCCAGGAATTCCCAAATAAACTTTTTTTGCACCACGATTGAACTTGTTACTTTCAATCAAATGCATAAAAATGTGATCATTTTTATCTTGCAAACTTACAAGTCCTTCTATTACATTTGTTTTGCCTGGAATTATAAGTTTGTAAATTAATTTGTTTTTGTCTTCTATCTCTTGAGCCCAATTAAAAAGCCATTCACTTTTCTTAAGATGATTTATATCATTGGCGGACACGGGTAGTATCTCAGTCCTTAAACTTTCTCCGGTAATTGCGTTTTCAATTGACCGGGTCAGTTTATCAATTTTAATGTCTATCTGTCGTTTTGTATTCATTTCAAAAATTATCAAGTTTGTGCTAATTATCATCACCTGGCATCTCACCTAACTTATTTGTTTTAGCAGCCTCCCAACCAATGAGTGCACTTTTACGATTACTGCCCCAATGATATTCGCCTGAAATACCTGAAGACCTGATTACACGGTGACATGGAATTAGAAATGCAACCGGGTTGTCGCCAATAGCGGTGCCGACTGCCCGTGATGCTGTGGGCTTATCAATTGCCGAAGCAATATCACCATAGGTAGATAAATTTCCCATGGGGATTTTTAACAGCGCTTCCCAAACTTTTAACTGAAAACTAGTACCTTTTAAATGCAGTTTTATTTGGTGAAGTTTAGTCCAGTCTTGTGTAAAAATAAACAACGCATTTTGCTGCATCCTGTCAACAACCTGGTTGTAAACAGCCCTGGGAAATTTTTGTTGCAATGCCTGGAATGCGACATCATTCTCATCAGCAAAAGCCATATAACAGACTCCTTTGTTGGTGGATGCAACCAATATTTTTCCAAAAGCTGTTTCAGCAAAACTGTAATTGATGGCAAGTTGCTGACCACCGTTTTTATATTCACCCGGTGTCATTCCCTCGATGTTTATAAACAGATCGTGTAACCTGCCCGTGCCGGATAAACCAGTTTCCATGGCAACGTGAAACAGGTTGTTTTGCTTTGCATCCCGCAAAATACTTTTGGCATATTCCACACTCAAATACTGCACAAATTTTTTAGGGCTTACGCCCGCCCAATCGATAAACATTCGCTGAAAATGAAAGGGGCTTAAGTGAACCTTTGATGCCACTTCATCCAAATCGGGCTGCGACTTAAAATTTAATTTAATAAAATCAATCGCCTCTTCTATACGGCTATAATTAACGGAAATATTATCTATCATGATGTTCAATTTAAGGTACAAAATTATCTGTCTTCAACCTGTGAAACAACCCGAAACTTGCGCATTTCTTTAACTGAAAAAAAATAAGGTACTACGCAAGGGATAAAACAGTGGTAAGATATCGGATTAGATCTTCTGCAACTTTTGAGGAAAACCTTAGTAGAATCCTAATCACTTTAATGAATAGACCTTATTACCTTATTCAAATAAAACGGAAATAAAAAAGCAGTTAAAATAAGGTAATAAGGTCCACTATATTTAATCAACAATACTACTAAGGTTTAAAAAGAAAGTAATTCATTCAGCACTGACAAATTATTGAGTGCCGTATTTAGCATTTATTTCATCCAACAATAAACTGGCTTCATTATCACCCGCCAACGTTGCTTCCATTAAAAATTTGGCTCCTTTTTTTATATCAAAAACAAAATCGCACCCCTGGTAACCTTTCTGTTTTAATGCAACTTTATCGGCCGCAAATGAATACAAAAGCCCTACCGTTCTTTTAGCCAATACATGCCCTTTACTTGCGGCCTTTATTAAATAATTGATGGCTTCTTCGCAATTAATATTACCGGAATTATTGAGTAATGTAAGATTACCGTATTCATACATTGCTTCGGGGATATTTTCTGCTGCTAATGATTTGTACAAGACCTTTGACGCTTCAATACGGCCGGCCGCTAACAAATTACCGGCCTTTTTTAATTGAAAACTTTGATCTTCTGTCAACGGAATTGTATGGATGCCCGCATTGGCCAATGTTTGCTGTTGATTTTCCAACATCCTTTTTTTATTGCTGCTGTTTATAAAAAATCCTATCACTGCAATAATGGACAGCAAACATAAAACTATCAACATAATCCGCATCCTTACCACCTTTTTAACGGGTTTAAAGTTGTTGTTATCTGTATTTCCAAAAGAGTTTTGCTGCAACCCTGGTTTCATATCTCCAATGCCGGAAAGTTGCTGCTGTAGGGCTTTGTTTTGTTTAACCAGGTTTTCATTTTCCTGCTCCAGTTTAATGATCCTGTCGGCCCCCCATTGTGTATGCCCCGAAGCAAGTATACTGTTGCGAACAATGTATTCATGCAACACTTCTCCATTATTAAAACGGTTGACCGGATTTTTTTCCAGGCATTTATAAATCATGCTCAGTAGCCATTCCGGCACTTGCATTTCTGTTTCCTTTTTTGCTTCACTCCATGCAGCAGGTAGGTTTTGTTTTCTTAACGACAACAAATTTGGAGGTGCTGTTTCAAGATGCGCTATCATTACTGCATTGCGTGCAGTTTCACCATTACCCTGTACCGGAAAAGGCACCGTGCCCGACAAGAGTTCGAACATGATTATGCCAAAACTATACACTTCTGTTTCAAATAATAGTTGTCCCTCATGTTGCTCTGGTGCCATAAATTCTACTGCACCAGCCTGGCGCAAACTGGTACGCCGTTGCTCATCTGACATTACAGATAAACCAAAATCCAACAAAATATAATTGCCGTTTTGTGTATTGAATTTTACATTGTTGCTTTTAATATCACCGTGCTTTACATCTGCGTTGTGGCAATGTGCCAATGCGTTGGATAACTGATCTGCTACCTTTAAAGCCTCTTTAATTGTGAAGATCATTTCATGTGGTGGCGTCAACAATTCACCGAGGTCGGGACCATCAATATACTCCATTTCAATGAACGGAAAATTACCTGATTCTGTAATACCCGAACTAAGAATCGTTACTACATTCGGGTTGGCATCCTCATTTACTTTTTTTAATTTTTGCACTTCGTTTTGAAAGGAAGTGAAATTTTTATCATCGCCCGTTTCGCTATAAATAGGTGTTGGCAAAATCTTAATGGCCGTAATAATTTCTCCAATACGCCTGCCCTTATACACTGATCCCTGGCCACCTGTTTTAAGGGCACCCATATTTTCAACTCCTTCTGTAATTGTAAAAATTCTGGCCATATATTCTTCAGATATTATGCTTGTAAAAAAGTAAATTCCAGCAATGCTGAATCACCTAATATCACCTGGTCACCTTCTTTAAGCCGGTGCCCGATTTCAATTGAAAGTAATTTGATGGGCTCTCCTTCAACCGATCTTACTTTTACTTTATTTGCAGGTGGAATACCACCCTGGTCTGCATATAAAAAAAATGATCCTGTTTCATCGTCCCATTCAATATGTGCATGTTGCCTGCTGACAGCCCGGTTTATGGCGTGCTCCGAATCAATAAATGCAATATTGTTTTTTCTAAAAAAACCATCGGCCGTTTGAACACCCGCTGCTCTGCCAATATTTATTTTCGCCGTGCCAGAACTAATCGTGTATTGCTTCTTTTCCGCATCGCCATTCAACACATTGATAAAAGCAGTTGTTTGTTTAAATACTGCCTTGCTTTTTTGCGTAGTAATTAACAGCGACAGTTCCATATTTTTTGCAGGTGTTGCTTCAACAGGCGCTTCCTCATCAAAAGAAATTTTCAGTGCCCAATCGGCGGGCAATGCAATTGCATAGTCATCTGCAATCTTTTGTATCTCATCATTTTTAAACCGGTCTGGCGAATCAAAATACAAGGCTGATTCATACAAATACCTGTCTGCATCCGTACAATTAATAAACAAAAAAATGGTTCTGATATTACCACCTTCCCCACCTTCTGCTTTTTGCAACTGCTCCTTAATAAATTGCAGGATTGCATTGCGAATTCCCTTTACGTCGCCGGGACGATTTTTAAATAGGTCGAACATATTATTTTAGTTATAGTGAACAAGGGATAAATTAGTGACCATTTTTTTTTATGAACCAGGCAGAAGTTTTTCAATTAAGCTTCAGTGGCGTCGCACTCTTGTACATTTTTTCTTTACTGTGCGACATACAATATCACTAATTTATACCTTTCAAAGTATACGTTATTTATCTTTTGAAAGCCTTTCATTTATTGAAACACATTTAATCAGCAATAAAAATTACACAACAATTCATACAATAAACAAACCAAATTTGCCTGTTACACCCCGCCTCATTTAATTGACAGGAATTTCTCCTGCTGAAATCAATGGCTTTTGTGTTTGCAACTTTTTAATTTCAGGCTTATCAAATCCCTTTATGTAACCGCGTTGAATCAAGCTTGGAATAACATGTTTACCTGCAAGTTTTATTGCCTCACTGGATCCCTTGGCTTTTTCTACCCGTACGCATACCACAATATGGCCCGTATCATTCACTTTGGGTGCAAAAAAAACATACCAGCCATCGTTAATGGATTCGCCCCTGAATATGCGTTCAGGCGTACCCGATTTACCTGCCACCAATATCCCAAGCCTGTTGATTTTATTGGCACTTTGCTTACGCATATACCCGCTTATCAATTCGGCAAACCTTGGTTGATTGGCCAGGTCTTCCCCTTTTTTTGTTTCCGTTTCCGTGGCACCTATTTTTAAGACATACCTGTTTTGCATCATGGTACCATTATTGGCTATACCTGAAGCGAGCCTGGTAACAGAGGCTGGCGTGGCAACCAACTCGCCTTGTCCCCATGCCATGCCTGAAATACCAATAGCCCTTGTGCGGCGTATATTATTTACATCATATCTTTTAGCGCTTTTAAATTCTGTTGACCGCCAGAACTCCATCCATTTATTTTTTTGTTCCTCATTATTATGATCAGCTTCGTAATAATATCCTCCAACTCCATGTAGAAACATACCCGTTTTTATGTACAGGCTGGCCATATCTTCCTGCAAATGTTTTTCATTGGCAAGGCGTATAAAGAATGAATTGTTTGATTTTACGATGGCTCTTTCAATGCCGATGTAACCGGCTTCATCTGGTTCATCACTTTTAATACGAATCAAATCCCAGGGGTGTACCAGTATCGGTTTAGTTGCTTCAGCTTCGCCTAATTTATTAAATGCAGCCATGGCCGTTACCAGCTTTGCAGTAGAACCGGGTTGAGTGGCATGCGTAAAACCAATATCTGAATTCACATTAAAACCAGGCAGTTTGTTCATTTCATTTTCTGGTAATGTTAACAGGTCCCAGTTATCAACAGGAGGCAACGGATACATCGCTGATGCCAGTACATCACCCGTATTATCTTCCATTATCACAACCGAAATCCGTTTCGTGTTAACGCTGTCATCCGATTGTATCGACTGCTGGATACTTGTTTGCAAAGCTGCATCCATGGTTAATTGCACATCCCTGTTGCGCTTCTTAAAGGTTTTCACCTCCGGGCTGTTGATACCTTTTAACAACAGCGATGCCAGTGCGCCATAGTCTCTTTTGCTAACGGTCATTTCTGTAGCCACTTCCGGTAAAAAACGATGCTCTTTATAGTTGCTGGCACTCACCATAAATTTAGCAGATGGCGTAGGGAAACCACGTAACTCTGCACCATAAGCATACTCCGCAAAAAATCCGTTTGTGCCGCCATTAAAAACACCTGTATTCTCATCACCTGTCCAGAAAAACATTTGATCACCATAAGGATAATACCGATCAGCACGTTTGTATGCAAACGCTGCCAGCCGATCCTTATTTATACCCAGGGCCAATAACGAATCCTGCTCTGCCGCCAAGAAATTACGATTGCTGGTGGCAAGTATTTTGCCTTTACGATCTAATAAATTACCTGCCTGTAGCCGGTTCATTAAAATGCTAATGCGTGGATTATAACTAAACATACGGGCACCACTTCTGTCTGCAACCAATGCAGGTTCCACTACCCATTTTTTATTGTTGGCAATGTATTTTGAAAAGTTGACTGTCAACAAAATAATTCCCACACAAGCAGTTAATAAAGCAGGAACAAGATTACTATCCTGCCTGCTGGTTATAAACTTCATTTGGGCCGGACTGCCTTTTAAATGCGAAGCAGATAACAGGAAGCCTGCGGCCAGCATATTACAAAACAAGGATGATCCGCCATAACTTAGAAATGGCAGTGCAACACCTGAAAGCGGTAGTGCCCCGGTAGAACCACCGGCAATTAATAAAAACTGAACAAAACTCGAAATGCCAATACCGGCGCACAAATAAAAAAGAAAGGGAGCTCCTGTTTGCCGACCTATCACAATAGAGCGATGCAGGTACAAAAGGAATAAAATAAATATGCACACAATGCCCGCCCAGCCAAACTCTTCGCCAAAAGCCGGTAGTATCATATCGGTATGTGCCTCCGGAATAGTCTTTGCAAAACCCTGGCCTGCACCCTGCCCCGTTAGTCCGCCACTACTCATTGCCCAAATGCCATTTGCCACCTGGTCGCCACCAAAAACTTCATTATTCCAGGCATCCTGCCAAATGGCTTTTCTTTCAATTAAACGATTGATGGGACCCGGAAAAATTTCTTCTAATACCGGCACTTTATCCAGCAACATAAAGCCGCTTAAAATAACCATCGACATTATCACGGATTCACTCAGGCGCTTTTTGCGAACCAGCATGTATAAGGCCAAAATCCCTACCGTAATCGCCGTTCCCATCCAAACACTTTTAACAATCCAGATGGATAGAATGTAAAGAATAACGGCAGCGGCCATCTCTTTGAAATCGCCTCTTGAGAAAGAAAAAAGAATAATGAATGTAAAACAACAAACCATTGCAGGCCCAAGATCGCCGAGGATTAAAAACAATAAAATAGTTACCACAATGGCAGCAACTGCAAAAAAGAAAAATGAAAATCTTTTTGTCCAGGTTGTGTACTCAGCAATAAATTTTTCATTCGCTGCAAAAAATCCGGCGAGAAAAATGACCAGTAAAAACTTTACGACTTCACTTGGCTGAAAACCCAGCAGGTTTACTTTTACACCACTTCCCTCAGGACCGGTTCCAAATAAAATGGTTAGTGCCAATAACCCGCTGGCCATTACGGCCCAGGGCCAACCATTTTTTGCATATTGATTTTGTTTAAAAATAAACATTCTAAACAGGCCGGAATCGGGGTTGAATTTTCGCAGATTGAAGAGCATTAAAATAGCGACTGCTACAAATCCTCCAACAAAATAAAATACGGTGCTCTTTGCTAAAAACCGGTCCCGTAGCGGATCCTGCAGACTTAATAAAGTAAGTAACGAAAATCCTATCAACAACATCAGGATCGGTAAAATCAGTTGATCAGCGTCCGGAAATTTAAAACTTAATAATAAATGGAGCAACAGAAAGCCACTTAAAAATATTACCGCAATCATCATTATCCACCTGGTTGCTTCCTCCGGTGTTCGAACGATAAATGTTTTTTCCTTTTTAAATGTATTAAAATCCTGTGTGGAAAATAACCGAATAGTATGCGGGGTTTGTATAAAATTAAAACTTGCGTCTTTTGTTAATTCAGCGGTTCCCTTGCTGCGCCCAAACTGGTAGCCTGGCTGTAACGGCAATATTTCAAAAGCTTGTTTTGTCGGCAACCCTTCAAAAATATAATTGCCCTGGCTATTGGTTCTTGTATATGCAACCCAGGATTCCAGTTGTCTTATGCCGGCAGTGTCTTTTACAAAGCCTTTACGAATGCCTGTCTTAAATTCTACTGACTTTTCAGCATCGGTAATAGTGGAATTAATACTGTCCTGTGGCTTTACCATCCTTAACCGAATCAATACCCCGGGCACTCCCAGCTCGTGATTCCTGATGCTTCCTTCTATTTTATACGGACCTAACCCGGCTGAACATACAGCAGGCAATTGCATGGGAGTATTTCTTTCCTGCTCAAAAAGCGAAGAGTCATTTTCAGAAAAGCCTAGTAAAGCACGTGACAATTGCACCCGCCTTTTAAAAGACACACCCCCCTTTTCAAAAGCCACATCTGCATTTATGTAATACTTACTTTTATTCAGTTCGCCTACATTGTCGATATTACCCGTTCCGGTTGATCCTTGTTGCGTTACAACGCTGCTGACCAGGTCAATATCTGCTTTATCCCTGAAATAAAATCCTTTCGAAAGCAGGTCGTGAATAGTTTCACCGGGCTTGCCTCCATTTATATTCATCATCGTGCCTTCTGCAATGCGAACAGGTACTTCTTTAAAATCTTTTTTAAGTACATTAAACAACCCGTTAAACAACATACCCAGCACCACGGCAATTACCAGTAAGAAAAATCTTTCTATATTTCTTGTTGAAAATTTATTGGGGGTGGCACTCATATTTTTATTCAGTAATTATTTATGCAGGCTATCCTGTTGATTAAAAATGATCCCGGATTGCGTACCTGTTATAAAAGTATTCTGTGGTAGCTGGTATTGAAACTGCACGGGCACCAGGCAGTTTTGAAAACGTACATTTTTCAAATGCAGGCCTTTGTTTTGTACAGTGATAGCGACATTAAAACCGGATAAGGTAAGGCTATCCAACAGAACATATTTACAGGTTGAGGATAGTATGAATGCTGGCCCTTTGAATAAGGAGTCGGCAGAAAGTATCGCTCCGTTACCCTCAATATGCAATGAATCTTTATTGATAAAAATTGAATCCGTTACCGTTATAACCTGGCCGGCCTTTAACGAAAATGTATTATTTGAAACTTCGCCAGCTATACTATCATTTAAATTAAATCCACCGGTCGCAGCCACTTTTATTGGCGGCGGCATTACTACTTTTGGCGTTTCAGGTATGTCAAGGCTTTTATAGAAATACCAGGCAAACCCGCTAAAGAATATGATACATAACAAGATCAAAAAATTACGCAGGCCATTGCTTTTTTTATTATCAGCTTTATCCTGTTTGTCGTCACTGTCTATGTTAGCCAGTGTTACAAAATCGGAAGCATCTTCGGATTGGGTGGCGCCGTTGTTTTTTACTGGTAAAACTGGTTTCGTTGCTTCATGTTTTGCGGGTGGCTTATCATTTTTTACGAGTACCACTGTAATATTATCTTTACCACCAGCTGCATTGGCTGCATCTATCAATTGCTGTGCACAGGTTTTTAAATTGTTACCGCTTTTTAATATTTCTATAATGGTGGAAGAAGCAACCATATCTGTAAGCCCATCACTACATAGCAGGATCGTATCGCCTGGTAAAAAAGGCGATTCGCCTGTATCAAAAAAATCTGCGGATATTGGCAAATCCGACTCGTAGCCTAATGCTTTGTTTACTTCATTTCTTTTAGGATGTTGCATGGCTGCGGCTTCTGAGATTCTGCCACTTTCTTCAAGAAATCCTACGGCTGAATGATCCCGGGTTATTTTTACCAAACTACTATCTCTGAAAAGATATAAGCGGGTATCGCCCACATGTACATATGACAATTCATTTTTTTCGAGATCAACAATTACCAATGTGACGACGCAGGCCATTTTTTCATTTTGACGGCTTGTTTCTTTTTCCGCAAATATTCGCTTATTGGCCAGTTCCAGAGAGGCTACCATTTCCGGAATCACTTCTCCTGCAGTCTTTTTTTCCAGCGATTGAATAATGGTATCGCGGGTTAATTGTGCAGCTATTTCGCCACCGTCATAACCTCCTACACCATCAATAACGCAGGCCAATATGCGCTTATTTTTGAAAGCAGTTTGTGCAATAAAACTGTCTTCATTATTGTCACGTTGTTTGCCGGCGTCTGTTATTCCAAAATAGTTTTCACCCATTGCGCTTATGTGATTTTTTTATGTCGCGGAAATTCATCACTAATAAAAGCAAACAAATTACCAGCAACACGACAGATAATATATTATTCATGTTAAATCAGGCTTTAAAAAGATTGATACCAACAATGCCATTCAACACAATCCTGGAGTTGACTGGCAGATCGGTCCACACCGGATTGGAAGATTCGCTTTTGGTAATTTCATTTTCATTAACGATCGTCTTTTCTCCAAAAGATGCCAGGTAAAAGCGATCACCATTTTTATCATACCGTATTCGCAAATGAGGTGTACTTACCCATTCGGATGGTATCCTGAAAATATTGGTTGCGTTCCGTTGTTCTTCAATCCCACAAACTGTAATGTCTTCATCCTTCATAAAGTACTCCAGTTTTTTTCCGGCAAATGCTTTATCCGGAACGGTTGTTTCAAAGCGGCCAAATGAGTTTGAAGGTTCTTTGGAAATAGTGAGTACATCTGCAACAAGATCTTCCCGGTAAGGCACTTCATAATAACCTTCACTATAAAAATTAAAGCCTTTTAAAATATCATGATTTACATCGAGCGTTTGTGCAATACCGGTTTGACGTGGAATGTAGGTGACCCGCAGGTTTTCTTCTTCCTTAATATTTGTATTGCTGCCGCCCGGCATTAGTTTACCAATAAAACCCAAATCGCCGGGCTTATAATCGGGATGTGATGCAAAACGAAACACCCATTTGTTGGAAGATGGTTCCACCGTTTTTTCATTTGTGCGATACTCTTTCAACTTAGCATAAAACTGCTTTACCGATTCCTGGATGATTAAACCGAAAATGCCTTTTTTATCATGCATGAAACTATTGTAATCTTCGGTATTTAAAGAGATGATATATTCATGATAAAAAACTACACGTTGCCCAAACGACAAATGAGTGATGGATTCGTCAAATTTGTCGACCAGGTATTTAAAAACAATATCAGGTGTAAGGCTCCTGGCACTAACGGTTGCAGGTGTGGCTTCACTTTTCAAAAACCAATCATGCAATCCCATGCGTTGCCAAAAGGAAGGTTTATTACTCATAGTTAAAACAACATTTTTATTTTTAGTATTGGAACAAAAGGCACCTATGCATTGATTCTATTCTTCTGTTTTAGGCTTCTTTTTGCCGAAAATTTTATCTATTAATTTTCTCAATCCTTTCTTTGGTGGGCTTTCTTCTTGCTGGTCCTGTGCCGAAACCGGATCCTGCTGCGGTTCAGGTATTATTTCCGGCTTTATCCTGCTTAGGCTATCTTCTGTTACCAATAAATTTGTACGGGCATTTACTACATTCAATAGAATACCGTGATAGATAGTTAAGTCTGAATCATTATTTGCCCAGGGTTGTTGCACAGGCCTTGTTAAAGAAATTTTTGTTCCGAGTACAGTCATGGCATCATCGCCAGCCTGTTTTGAACTATCCCAGGTTCTTCCACCATTTAAAGAAAAATAATAAGTAGCTTTTTTACCATCGTAGTAAATATTTTTTTGAGGAAAATAGTAAAACCCGTCTTCCTTGCTGAGCATGTTTTGCTTACAGGAAAATCCGGTGGCAGCCAGCAAGGCCAATACAGAAAAAATAAATAAGAGGTTGAATTTCATTAATAGTTTTATGCGTATACCCAACAATCATTCCATTCATAACGGCATCAATAGCTGGCAATTTTATTCAAATCTTCACCATCCTTTACATTTTTATTTATTGCATTTGATGGGGAATTATTTGTACTATTTGAGGCTTCGTTCACCGACACCAGGTCTTTCTTTTTCAACCAGCCTTTTGATAGTTTATTATTGTGATTCGTAAATTCAATATAAACAAAATCTGTTGTTTCAGCCAATGGTTTCAATATTTCGTCTGACTGAATCATGTAGGCTTCACGCCTGGAAGATTCCAAGGGCCGGGTGTGAAAATAGGCTTTGGGAATTGCAACATGATAGCCAATACTGACAGTGTCGGGAATGGCCTTAGGTTTCTTTTGCGGCGGATCACTTTTAGATATCCAGTTAACTAAATGACGCTTAACAGCAGGTAACTTATCTTTGTATTTATAAATAACACCCGCCGTACATGCAAGAATTAAAAAAAACAGCAAAGCCCCAACCAGCGGCTTTTTCCTTCGTTTTGCAGCGGCAATTTCTACTGCTGAAACATAAGCTGCATCTACCACTGGTTTTTGAGATAAGGCTTCGTTAACCGACAATATTTTATGAGAAATAACGCCCGACGGATCCCTGTGTTTCGCTTCTTCCTGGTATTTTAAAACCACTGTTCGCAGGCGTTCATTTTCTTTTAGCAGAATTTCTGCATTCAATAAATTTATATCCTTGTTACCACTCACCATGGTACTATGGTGAATGATATATTGGTGTAATTCCATGCCACTTACAAAACGATCCCTGGGTGATTTCTGCAAACATTTATGAATGGTGTCAAGCAACCACTGCGGCACCTGCATTTCCCTTTCTCTCTTTTCATCGCTCCACTTTTCAGGTAGCATTTTTCTACGGCCCTCTAACACATCGGGGACGGTCCGTTCCATATGCGCCAGCATTACCTGGTTACGGGCAGTTTCAGACTTATCTTTTAAAGGAAAGGGCACGGTACCAGCCAGCAATTCAAAAAGAATGATACCAAAACTGTAGACATCTGTTTGAAAAAACATCAGCCCTTCATTTTGTTCCGGGGCCATAAACTCAATGGCACCTACTTGCCTCATACTGCTTCGACGCTGCTCTTCCGACATGATGGCCAACCCAAAATCCAGTAAAATATAATTACCGGTATTTACATTAAATTTTACGTTGTTACTTTTAATATCACCATGTTTTACGTTTACATGATGGCAATGCGCCAATGCAAAAGAAAGCTGGTCGGCTACTTTTATAATTTCTTTTATTGAAAAAATAGATTCATTGGGCGCTTTTAGCAGGTCTTCCATATCCGGTCCCTCAATAAATTCCATTTCTATAAATGGCAGGTTGCCAGATTCGGTGAGACCCGAATTAAGAATTTTTACAACATGAGGATTGGGTTGCAGGTTAACTTTCTTGAGTTTTTCAACCTCATTTTGAAAGTCCATGAAATTTTTGTCATCTATACTTTCAGAATGAATGGGTGTGGGTAATAATTTGACAGCGGTTATAATTTCTCCCATCCTTTTTGCCTTATATACCGAACCCTGTCCGCCGGTTTTTAAGGCGCCCATATTCTCTAATCCCTGTGTGATTGTAAACACTTTGCCCATATTAGATGTTCCCTTTTTGAGAACTTGCTTAAAGTATTAATTGGCAGCCAAGTTGCCTTTATAAAAATATACCATTGGACTTTTTCTTCTTGTTAAAATTAAATAAAGCTGCATACTTTATATCTCAATTTGCAGGTATATATTGGCTTAAAGTATCTTTTAACAATTTATTGGTTAACCTTATGCAGCGAATTTAGTTTTATAAACACATCTAAAAAAGAAAAATCTAAAATCAATGGCTTAGGAATTGATTCGATTTCCTTCTCACCTTACGGCTACCATCCGTACAATTATTTTTCCATGATTGAAAACAATAAACGATGCAAACTATAAATACGTAAGATAGTTGAACGACTACTAAACACATAATAGCAACTAAAAATGCAAATGGCTTAGCTATTATTTGGTGGATTTAAAACCATCACCAACCTTGCGCATTTTCATCCGCATTTCCCAAAATGCCCATTTAGAGGAATAAAGTAATCATATTTTAGAATAATATAAGTTAACACAAACGCTTTCAGTGATACCTATAAAATTGAATAGCTGTTTTGACTTAACATTATTTAAAATATCCTTTAATTATAACCTGGCTCTTTTAAAAAATTATTTGTGCTTGTTAGTACTGAAAAATTATTCAATAAAATATCCACATTTAGCGGAAGGAAATACTAAAAATTAAGATTGGACAAATATTTGCATTAGCCACCTGAAACTATTATTCAAGGAGCTTTTTAGAGCTTATCAACAAATTAATAAACCACAGATAATGAAAACATGTGCCACTCAATTTGCCGCGTTCATTGATGATTTTAAATTATCCGATCATGAATCGGGCGTTTGTTTTAATGCAGTTATCAATTTTAATTTACTGAAGCAAAATATATGTGTAGAAAGTGAAGTGTATATGGAAGCTGTTTTTTCAAATAAGATTGATACGGTTCATTTATTGAACCCATTGATTGGAGCGTATAAAATGCCAGTTCAGTTCAACGAAGGGAACAATCGCTTTTTGCATATAGAAAATACAGGGTTACTTGTAGCTGGAGAACTTCCGGTATTGGGCACTTTTACCATGACTATATTTCCCAAAAACACTCCTTGCAACGTACGAACATTAAGAGAAATAAGTTGTAAAAAATACAATTAGGTTTAGAAAGAGATAAGACTATTAATCACTTTTTGGAAAATGCTTTCTTAATCTGGTGACCAAAAAAGTATCCCGCAATTCCGCCTACAATGGTGCCTGCTGTCAACGAAAACATACTACCTGAAGTAACAAAATAACTCATACCCAGTCCCACAAACGCACAAAACGCTATGGCTACTACCATTACCTTGTTTGACTTTTTATTATTGCTTTGATTAATACCGTGATGCTGCTGAGGATGGCGATGATGCCTTGTTTTAGATTGTGGCATTTTTTTTCCTGAATCTACGATAAATTTTATTTTTACTTCCCTTTAATTTTCACTACCCGGTTAACCCATCAAATAATTCCAACATAAGACCGATGCGATCACTTATAAAATTTTGGCAGGAACATACCTGTGTGTTTTTTATAATCAGTATAGGCGGGGAATTTTTTAACGAGCAATATTTCCTCATACCGTGCCTTTAAATTAAACAGCAGTAACAATAACAAAAAAATAATTAGCCGGGTGATATTTTCTGTGTACAATCCAACACCGCATGTAAACATTAATATACCGGTATAAATTGGGTGGCGTATCAATTTAAACGGACCGCTGGTTATTAAAACAGCTTGCTGCCGCGGAGAAGGAAAAGGTGAAATATTTTTATTTAATGAAAGCAGTGCTGTAATGATTATGATTAACCCAACAATTGCTGCCATTAGTCCTGCGTATTGTAACCATGTATAAATGTAGCAATCAATAGAATGTATACGAAACAGAAATAATGTAAACAACAGCAATTGAATGCTAACAAAGATGATATCTTTTTTTTGGGGATAGATGCTTAAAATTTATTTAGGGTTTGCTCAGAAACTCCTTGATGTACTGATAGCTTATATTTGAGGG